>NZ_BAAGYY010000004.1:0-167287 GCF_054779015.1 Flindersiella endophytica | reverse complement strand
CGCTGGCTGCGTTGTCGTCGATCGCCGGAGGCCCCTCCTGGCTCCTCCTCCGCCTTGCCAGCGCGGCGCCATCCGCCGCGCGCTTGACCGGCGACCCCTTGGAATAGATCATCTAGGCGAACGAGTTGGAGCCACACCCTGCTATGAGCGGGCAAGGCCCCAGCGATGATCGCGGAACCAGCGCTGGGCCTTGTCGCGGTTGGGCTCGATCCGGTCGGCCAGTCGTCTCAGGGCGTTCGCCAGTTTGCGGCGGTTGACTTGTTTCGACCGCTGGGCCTGGTGGCTTCGCCGCGCCAACTCGGCCGTCTTCAGTTTCGCGACGTGCACTTCGTAGCCGGCGGGAAGCATGGGAGTTCTCCTTGCAGGTTGGGCGCCCCTTCCGGGCGGCCGCTCACCCTTTCCACGAACGCCGCCGCCCCGATCCGACAACCGCTTCCCGAATCTCCGGGCCGCAACCCGGGCATGCGACCGACCACGCGCCACGTACGAGACGTGGATCGCGTGGCCGGTCGCGCTATGGCGGGGCCCGCCTCACGCGGGGTGCCGCTGGGCCGGGATCCGCATCGACAGTGCGGGTTCGATCCAGTCGGCCAGTTTTCTCAAACCGCCGGCCAGCGTGTGGCGCACTCGTTGTTTCGACCGCAGTGCCTGCTGGCTTGACCGCGCCAGCTCGGCCATCCGCAGCTTCGCGATCTGCTGTTGGTACTCGACGGGAGGCAGCATGCTCATGAGAAGTTCTCCTTGAAAGTCGTTGTAGGAAAGGAAGGGAAGGAACGAACGAGGGGAGGGACCGGAGCGAGGCCGTCAGGCCCGCGCGATCACCACGTCGCCGGACAGGGTGCGGATCTGGATCTCGACGGTCTGCTCGCCATCGGACGGCTGGTCCGACTGGTCGAGCTGCGACGACACGTCTCCGGACAGCGAGGTGACGTCGAGCCAGGCGGCCGTGCCGGTAGCCACGCCGAGGTAAACATCGCCCGACGCGCCGTCGACGTGGACCTGACCGCGCTCCACCCGACCGACCCGCAGGTCGCCGGAGGCGAACTTGCCGGTGACCGAGCCGTGCGCGACCTCGACGGCCGCGTCGCCGGAAGCGGTGTTGATTCGCAGGTCGCCGTTGACCTCGCCGATCCGGGCATCGCCGGATGCGGAGGAGGCTTCGGCGTTGCCGCCCACCCGCTCGACCGACACCGAGCCCGACGCGGTGGTCACCCGGGCGTCGCCGTCGACGGTGCGGCAGTTGATGTCGCCGCTGGCGCACTCGGCGCGCAGCGAGGCTACGTTCTCGACGTGCAGGTCGCCGGACGCGGTGTTCAGCTCGGTGTTGCCGAACCGCCCGCTGCCGTGCAGGTCGGCCGAGGCGGTCTTGACCCGTACGTTCGACCCTTCGGGCAGTCGCACCCGAACGCGGACGGACCCGCTGCGGCCGAACCACTTGCGGCCCTTCTCTGGCCCGTCGATCACGAGCCGGCCGTCGCTGAAGTCGACAGTCGTGTGCTCGGCGGTCTCCACGTCCTCCGAACGCCCGGGCTTGTACGGCTCGACCTCGACCTCGGTCTCGGTCACCGCGCCGGCTTCGACCGTGATGCCGCCGGAGGCGATGTTGATCCGCAGGTCGATGGGCTCAGGGGTCGCGAAAGTAGGCATGGTGGCTCCTTAGGTGTGTGTAGAAGAGAGAAGCTGGTACGGAGGAGAAGCGGTGCGCCGTCAGCGCGCCCAGCCGGAGAGGCGCTTACCGGACTTCGGTCCGCGCGACCCCCGGTATCCGTAGGTCTGTTCGGGTCCTCGCTGCGGCCCACCGGAGAGCGCCGTGGCGATGGTGCGGACGAGCCAGGCGTTCACGGAGATGCCCTCCGCGGCCGACGCCTCCTCGACCTGGGACTTCAGCGTCTCGGGCAGTCGCAGCGTGATTCGCGAGGTGCCCTGGTCGATGTCGCCACCCCCGCCGCCACCACCTGAGATGGTGAGCGACCCGCCCGGCGTGGTCAGCTGGAAGCCCGGAGGTGCGGGCGGAGACGGCGGCTCGGGAGCGGGCGGCGGTGTCACGACGAAGCTTGGCTCTCGTCCGCGCATCCGTACCTCGACGGATCCCGGCGCGAGGTCACGGGTAATTTCCTCGGAAGCAGTGGACAGCGCGTCCAGCAGCGCCAGCCGTACGGCGGCATCGAGAGCCGCGGTCAGGCGTTCGGCGGCAGTGCGGGCCTGGTCACCGGCCACCTCTGCGGCCGCCGAGAGATCCCGCTGGATGCTTTCGACATACGGCGTAAGTTCCATGACGTCATCATGACATCATGTGGCGTCAGGCGCAAGTCATCTCGCCGAAAAACTTCTCAGTCCTGCTCAGGAGCGCTCTGACCTCGGCGAACGGAATCCAGCAGCAGCTGCGCAACGTCGACGACCTCCATCGACTCGGGCGCCTTGCCGTCAGATTGCTGCGCCGTGACGCCATCTGACAGCATCACGCGGCAGAACGGGCAGCCGGTGGCGATCCGCTCGGCGCCCGTGCCGACCGCCTCGGTGGTCCGCTCCAGGTTGATCCGGGTGCCGATCCGCTCTTCCATCCACATCCGCCCACCGCCGGCGCCGCAGCACAGCGACTGTTGCCCACTCCGCGCCATCTCGCGCACCTCGAGCCCCGGCACCGCGCCGAGCAGTTCCCGCGGCGGCTCGTAGACCTGGTTGTGCCGGCCGAGGTAGCAGGGGTCGTGGTACGTCACGGGCAGCGCGCCATCGGCCGAGTCGCCGGAAGGCGCCACCGGCTGCAGCTTGCCCTCCCGCACCAGGCGGTTCAGCAGCTGCGTGTGGTGTACGACCTCCAGCTCCAGCCCGAGTTGCTTGTACTCGTTGCGAATGGTGTTGAAGCAGTGTGCGCACGTCACGACCACCTTCGACGCCCCGGCCTCGCGAAGCGTCTCGACGTTCTGCGCGGCCAGCATCTGGTAGACGAACTCGTTCCCCGCCCGCCGCGCGGGATCGCCCGTGCACGTCTCGCCCGACCCCAGCACCGCGAAGCCCACACCCGCCGTGTGCAGCAGCTCGGCGACGGCCCGCGTTGTCTGCTTGGCCCGGTCGTCGTAGGCGCCGGCGCACCCGACCCAGAAGAGGTATTCGACCTCGCCCAGCGACTCCACGGCCTCGCCGACGACCTTCACCTCGAACGGCAGGCTCTTGGCCCACTCCATCCGCCCACCGGGCGGCGCGTTCCACGGGTTGCCCTTGCTCTCCAGGCCGCGGAACATCTGGTTCAGCTCGCTCGGGAACTCCGACTCCACCAGCACCTGGTTGCGCCGCATGTCCATGATGTGGTCGACGTGCTCGATGTCGACCGGGCACTCTTGTACGCACGCGCCACACGACGTGCAGGCCCACAGCACGTCCGGGTCGATCACGCCGCCCTCGTCGACCGCGCCGACCAGGTCGCGGTCGGCCTCGCCGCCGGCCGCCCGGGCGTACGCGTGCTCGCGCAGGTCCATCACGACCTTCTTCGGCGACAGCGGCTTGTCGGTCATCCACGCCGGGCACTGCGACTGGCAGCGCCCGCACTCGGTGCACGTGGTGAAGTCGAGCAGCGCCTTCCAGGTGAACTCCTCGACGGCGCCGACACCGAAGATGTCGTCCTCGTTCGGGTCCTCGAAGTCGATCGGCTTGCCGCGCGACTGCATCTCCGGTAGCGGCCCGAGAGCCGGCCGGCCGTCGGCGTTGCGCCGGAACCAGATATTCGGGAACGCCGTGAACCGGTGCCACGCGACGCCCATGGTGAGGTTCGCCGCGATCACGGCGAACCACGCCATCGAGATCAGGATCTTCACCGTCGCCGTGACCCAGATCGCATTCGTCAGCGCGGCGGCGCTCATCCCGCCGAACCAGGCGCCCAGTGCCCCGCTCACCGGATGCGAGAGATCGGTCTGCGCGTCGGCCAGTGCGGCTTCGAGCCCGCGCAGCAACAGGATGCACACCGTCACGCCGACGATCGTCCACTCGACGTAGTAGGCCTGCCACATCCGCGAGTTCGCGAACCGGCTGCGGCGTCCGAGCCGGCCCGGAAGATTGGCCAAGCGGACCACGATCAGCGCGAGGATCGCGATACCGGTGAGAACAGAGAACGATTCGGCCACGAATTCGTACGGCCAGAAGTGCCCGATCAGCGGCAGTGCCCAGAGCGGGTCACCGGAGAAGAGCTGTCCGTACGCGGTGACGAGCGTGAAGAAGAGCAGCCCGAACCCGACGAACACGAACCAGTGCGCGACGCCGATGAACTTCCACTGCGCGAGCCGGCTGTGCCCGATCGTCTCGCGCAGCAACGTGAGCCAACGCTGCCCTGGCTGGTCAGTACGGCCGGAAGCCGGCTGACCCTGCCGGATGACGGCGACCATGGCCGCGGCGGCTCGCCCGACCAGCGCGACCGCGATCAGGGTCGTGACGGCCGACACGACGACGGCTGCGACATGCATGGCGAACCTCCGTAAGCCAGATGTTACTCACGAGTAGTAAAGCACGCGCCGATGAGTCGATCATGCAGGAGGCTGATCGTGTCCGTGGATCTGGTTAGGGTGTTTAGGGTCCGTTTGCTCGTCCCAGGCGAGCTGACGGACCCTAAGCCCAGTAAGCGCTCGCGACGAGGGCGCTTCGGCTCACGCGACCGAGGAGAGCCGCCGTGATCGAATTCGAATCCGTCAGCAAGGAATACGCTGACGGCACCGTCGCCGTTGATGCGCTCGACCTCCAGGCTCCGTCTGGTGAGATCACCGTGTTGGTGGGTCCGTCCGGATGTGGCAAGACCACATCGCTACGGATGATCAACCGCATGGTCGAACCATCCGGCGGACGGATCCTGATCGATGGTCAGGACACCAACGACAGCGACCCGGCAATCCTCCGCCGCGGCATCGGCTACGTCATTCAGCATGCCGGTCTGTTTCCCCACCGCACGGTCGTCGACAACATCGCGACGGTTCCCTACCTCCTCGGCTGGGATCGCCGCCAGGCCCGCACCCGGGCACACGAGCTGATGGAACGCGTGGGCCTCGACCGCAAGCTGGCCCGGCGTTATCCCGCCCAGCTGTCCGGCGGCCAGCAGCAGCGGGTCGGCGTGGCCCGCGCGCTCGCCGCCGATCCGCCGGTGATGCTGATGGACGAGCCGTTCAGTGCGGTCGACCCGGTCGTACGCGAGGGCCTGCAGGACGAGTTCCTGCGGCTGCAGTCCGAGCTCGACAAGACGATCGTGTTCGTCACCCACGACATCGACGAGGCGGTCAAGCTCGGCGACAAGGTCGCGGTGATGCGGGTGGGCGGCAAGCTCGCGCAGTTCGCCCAGCCCAAGGAGCTGCTCGAGCGGCCGGCCGACGAGTTCGTCGCCGGGTTCATCGGCAAGGACCGCGGCTATCGGGCGCTGTCGTTCACGCCGGCCGAGGGCATCGAGGTCGCCGACGAGCCCACGATCGAGCTCGACGCACCCACCGACCAGGCCCGGGCCGCCGCCCGCGACGGCTGGGTGCTCGTCGTCGACGCCGACCGCCGGCCGCAGGGCTGGCTCGATCTCACCAACGTCAACGGCATCGTGTCAGCCGACCTCCTCAACCGCGGTGGCACGGTCGCCGCGGTCGACGGCTCGCTGCGCGGCGTGCTCGACGCGGCACTGTCGTCGCCGACCGGACGCGGTGTGGTGGCCGATCCACAGGGCCGCCTGCTCGGCACGGTCCGCACCGGCACGGTGCTCGACCGGCTCGAGGAGCTGCACGGCGTCACCTCATCCAACGACCCGGCTCCGGCCACCTTCGCACCCGCCGACACCGTGATCGAGTCCACCGGCGACGGCGACAAGGACGGCGCCGCGCGATGATCGAGTGGCTCTCCGCCAACGTCGGCAAGGTCGTCGGCCTGTTCGGCTGGCACTTCCTGCTGGCCACGATCCCGCTCGTATTGGGACTCCTGATCTCGATACCGCTCGGCTGGCTGGCTCGCCGCTATCCCAGGCTGTATCCCCCCATGATCGGCGTGACCGGTCTGCTCTACACCATTCCCTCGCTGGCTCTGTTCGTCGCGCTTCCGGTGATCATCGGCACCGGCATCCTCGACCCGCTCAACGTCGTCGTCGCGCTGACCGTCTACACCATCGCGCTGCTCGTACGCACGGTCGCCGACGGCCTGGCCGCCGTGCCGGATGACGTCATGCAGGCCGCCACCGCGATGGGCTACCGCCCGGTCTGGCGCTTCCTCCAGGTCGAGCTGCCGGTCGCCGTCCCGGTGATCGCCGCCGGCATGCGGGTCGCGGCGGTGTCCAACGTCAGCATGGTGAGCGTCGCCGCGCTGATCGGCGTGCCGCAGCTCGGGCAGCTCTTCACCGACGGCTTCCAGCGCGACTTCCTGGCGCCACTGCTCACCGGCATCGTGCTGTGTGTCGTGCTGGCGCTGCTGCTCGACGGGTTCATCCTCGTACTCACCAGGGTTCTGACGCCGTGGCGAAGGGCGGTGGCCGGCGCATGACGCAGTGGCTTCTCGATCCAGTTCACTGGTCGGGTCCAGACGGCATTCCCCAGCGCCTGCTGGAGCATCTGGGCTACTCCCTGGCCGCCCTGGTGATCGCGGCGCTGATCGGCATCCCGCTCGGGCTCGCGATCGGCCACACCGGCAAGGGCACGTTCCTGGTCGCCGGCCTGGCCAACGCGCTACGCGCGCTGCCGACCCTCGGCCTGGTGATCGTCGTGGTGCTGCTGGTCGGCCCGCTGCTCACAGGCGACTTCGCGTTCATCCTGCCGAGCATCGTGGTCCTGGTCGTGCTGGCTGTGCCACCGATCCTCACCAGCACCTATGCCGGCGTGCAGGGCGTCGATCCGGCAGCCCGCGACGCCGCCTACGGCATGGGCATGACCGGCAACCAGGTGCTGTTCAAGGTCGAGACACCGTGCGCTTTGCCGCTGGTGCTCTCGGGTATTCGCAGCGCCATGCTGCAGATCGTCTCCACGGCGACCATCGCCGCGTACGTCTCGCTCGGAGGGCTCGGGCGGTTCGTCATCGACGGCCTGGCGTCTCAGGACTACTCCCAGATGCTCGGTGGTGCGATCCTGGTCGCCGCGCTGGCAGTGGTCGTGGAAGCCGTGCTCGCGGGTATCCAACGGCTGGTCGTCCCGCGTGGGCTGGCCGGCCGTTACCGCAAGCGAGGTCCTGCCAACGTTACGGAGGACGAGCCGGCCGAATTCGAACGGCCGGAAGAGGAGCTCGCCGGGGTTCGTTGAGCCCTGTTAAACAGGAAACCTGAAGGAGTGCTCTCCCAGATGAAACTCATCTACAAGTCCGCGGCCGCGCTCGTTGTGGGGGTGCTCGCGATCGCAGGCTGCGGGGCAGGCGGCGACCCGCTCACCAAGGAAACGAGCAAGGCGCCCGACAAGCCCGCGCCCAAGGACACGATCGCGGTCGGCTCGGCCAACTTCCCGGAGAGCGCACTGCTCGCCGAGATCTACGCCGGTGCGCTGAAGGCCAAGGGCGTCGAGGTGACCACCAAGCTCAACATCGGCAGCCGCGAGGCCTACCTCGGTGGTCTCCAGGACGGCTCGATCGACCTGGTGCCCGAATACACCGGCAACCTCCTGCAGTACTACGACAAGAAGGCCACGGCCAAGACGGCAGACGAGGTCTTCGCCGCGTTGCCGGCCGCTCTTCCCGACAAGCTGATCGTGCTCGACAAGGCCGCGGCCGAGGACAAGGACGCGGTGGCGGTCACCAAGGAGACCGCCGACAAGTACAACCTGAAGTCGATCGCCGACCTGAAGCCGGTGATGGGCGACCTCGTTCTGGGCGGTCCGCCCGAGTGGCGTACCCGCGCCAACGGCCTGCCGGGCCTGAAGAGCGTCTACGGGTTGACGTTCAAGTCGTTCCGTCCGCTCGACGTGGCCGGTCCGCTGACCGTGCAGGCGTTGAAGAACGGGCAGGTGCAGGCGGCCAACCTGTTCACCACGCAGTCGGCGATCGCTGCCAACAACTTCGTCGTACTCGAGGACCCGAACAACCTCTTCCTGCCGCAGAACGTCGTGCCGCTGATCAACAAGGCGAAGGCGACCGACAACGTCAAGACCGCGTTGAACGGCGTCTCCGCCAAGCTCGACACCGCGACGCTCGCCAACTTGGTGAAGGAGGTCGAGGTCGACAAGAAGGAGCCGGCCGCCGTCGCCGACTCCTGGTTGTCGGAGTCCGGCCTGAAGTAGCCCATCCGCTGCACCCACAATGACCACGGGTGCTCGGTCATTTAGCGTTGCCAGGCGAAGCTGCCACGGGTGACCGCAAATGACCGAGCACCCGTGGTCATTTGTGGTCTGCCTTCGGTATGGTCCGTAAGCGTGAATGCTCCGGCCGACCAGCTTTGCCTGACCTTGTTCGCGGTCACGCTTGTCCTGGCCGACGACGAACTGTGTTGCCGATCTCGCTGCTCGTAGCTCTCGTCATCCTCGCTCGTCAACCGGAGACTCGCCTTGACCGCTCCTGCCGTCAGCCCTGCCGCCACTCGACGTGGCCCGTTCACGCTCAGTCCGTCCGTCACAGCGTCGCCCGCACCCGCGCAACCCGGGCTTTCGCCGGTGAAGTGGGTGCCGCTCGGCATCTCCCTACTCGGCACGCTCGCGCTGGTGGCATACGTCTGGTCGGCGCACGGCGCCAAGCCCGGCGTGCTGCTCGCGCTCGGCGCCGGCCTCGGGATCACCTTGTTCCACTCGCGATTCGGCTTCACCTCGGCCTGGCGGCAGCTGGTCGCGGTCGGCAACGGCACAGGTCTCCGCGCCCACGCGGTCCTGCTCGGCACGACGGCGACCCTGTTCGCGTTGATCATCGGTACGGGCACCGGCCTGTTCGGCAGCACGCCGGCACCGAGCGCCGGCCCGCTCGGTGTGGCACTGGTGCTCGGCGCCTTCCTGTTCGGCGCTGGCATGCAGCTCGGTGGGGCCTGCGCGTCCGGCACGCTGTTCGCGGTCGGCTCGGGCCAGTCGGCGATCGTGCTGACGCTGGGCGGATTCATCGTCGGATCGGTGTTGTACGCCTGGCAGTTCGAGCTGGTCGACGACCTGCCCGCGCTGCCCGCGTTCGTGCTCTCCGAGCACGTCGGCTGGTTCGGCTCGTGGGCGGTCACGATCGTCGCGCTGCTGGCGATCGTCGTGGTGTCGCGGATCGTGCAGGCCCGCCGGGTACCCCCACCCGTCGGTGCCGTGCCGACGTCCCGCGGTGTCGCACGGGTGATCCGCGGCTCCTGGCCGCTCTGGGTCGGAGGCGTGGTGCTGGCCGCACTCGGGGCCGGCGTGCTGCTGGTGTCGGGTGGTGCCTGGGGCGTGACGAGCGCGTTCGGCCTGTGGGGCGCGAAGTTCCTGCAGGTGCTGGGATTCCACCCGGAGGCGTGGGCGTTCTGGCAGCAGCCGAAGAACGCCCAGATGCTGGTCGGCCCGATCCTCGCCGACAAGACCAGCTTGACGGACATCGGCATCATGCTGGGTGCGGCCGTGGCAGCCGCGGCGGGTGGCGCGTGGACGCTGCACCGCCGGATCCCTTGGCGTACGGCCGTGGCCGCCGTGCTCGGCGGCATCCTCATGGGCATCGGCGCGCGGCTGGCCAGCGGCTGCAACATCGGCGCCTACCTCGCGGGAATCGCGTCCGGCAGCCTGAGCGGCTGGATCTGGGCAGTGGCGGCGCTGGCCGGTACCTGGGTCGGCCTGCGGGCGCGCACGCTGTTCCGCCTGCCGAACCCCAAACCTCGCGACTCGGTGTGCTGAGCCCTCCGTGACTCACCGGCATGCACGGTCGGGTCACGCGACTTGGATAGCCTGCCCGTATGTCGATGCCTCCGCCGCAAGGTCCGCCTGGCCAGCCACCCGCCGGTCCGCCGCAAGGACCGCCGTACGGAGGACCGCCGCCGCAAGGTCCGCCTGGCGGACCGCCTCAGGGACCGCCGCAAGGACCGCCGCCACAGGGCCCGCCGTACGGAGGTCCGCCGCAGGGCCCGCCCGGTGGACCACCGCCGTACGGTCAACCCGGCTGGGGCCCCGGACCGGGTGGATCGGGAGGACCGCCCAAGAAGTCCAACGGCGGCCTGGTCGCGATCATCCTGATCGTCGCGGTGGTCGTGATCGCAGGCGTCGCGGGTGGCGGCTACGTGCTCTGGAAGCGCTTCTCGGGTAGTGAAGGCTCCTCGTCCGCAGCGCCGACCGAGGGTCCGTCCGGAACCGTCCGGACCGTGCCGAACGGCCTCGCGCTCGGTCCCGACGGCGGCGGCAAGCCCGGCATGGGCAACGGCATCGGCGAGGGCAGCAACCCCCAGGCGACGACCGTGGTCGAGCTGTACGAGGACTTCTTCTGCCCGCACTGCCAGGCGCTCGAGACCGAGGCCGGAGACTTCCTGCGCGCCCAGGCCAACAGCGGCCGGATCCGGATCGTGCGTTACCCGTTGACGTTCGTGGTGGGGGAGCAGAGCAAGCGGGCCGCGCTCGCCTACGCCTGCGCGGCCGACCAGGACACCTCTGGCAAGGGCGAGCTGGCATCGAAGGTCGCCAAGCAGCTGTTCGACTCGGTGCAGGCCAAGCAGGCGGACGCGGTGGAGGATCCCGCGATGGAGGAGCTGAGCAAGCAGACGCCTGACCCGGACCAGTTCATGTCCTGCGTCCAGAACCAGGACTACTCCGCCTGGGTCGGCTCGGTGGGCGATGCCGCGTCCGCGCGCCAGGTGACCGGCACGCCGACGGTCTTCGTCGACGGCAAGCAGGTGACGGCCACCGAGGGCGGCTGGCAGCAAGCCATCCAGGCCGCCCTCCAGTAAAGAAGCCCTACCCCCGAAGTTCCCGTCCGCCCGTCCATATCGTGGAATGGGCGGATGGGACACCCATCCATTCCAGTCGGGCCGCGCGGGCTCGACGAGGCCGCCGTCGTCGCCGTGGCGCGCGACGGCGCCCGCGTACACCTCACCGACGAGGCGACCAGCGCGATCACCGCAGGTCGTCAGATCGTGGAGAAGCTGGCAGCCTCTGACCAGCCGGCTTACGGCATCTCCACCGGCTTCGGCGCGCTCGCCACCCGGCACATCCCGGTGGAGCGGCGCGCCCAGCTGCAGCGCAACATCGTCCGCTCGCACGCCGCCGGCTCCGGTCCGGAGGTCGAACGCGAGGTGGTCCGCGCGATGATGGCGCTCCGACTCGCCACGTTCGCGAGCGGCCATACGGGTATCAGGCTCGAGACCGCCCGGACCCTCGAAGCGTTGCTCAACCACGGCATCACTCCGATCGTCCATGAGTACGGCAGCCTCGGTTGCTCCGGCGACCTGGCGCCGCTCTCGCACGTCGCGCTCGCGTTGACGGGTGAGGGTGACGTCCGGGACGCCGCCGGCAACCTCCTGCCGGCGGCCGACGCGATGCGCGACGCCGGCATCGCCGCAGTCCAGCTGGCCGAGAAGGAGGGACTGGCCCTGATCAACGGCACCGACGGGATGCTCGGCATGCTGGCGCTGGCCTGCCACGACCTCGCCCGCCTGCTCGACAACGCCGATCTCACGGCCGCGATGAGCGTGGAGGCGTTGCTCGGCACCGACCGCGTGTTCGCCGCCGACCTCCAGGAGCTCCGCCCGCACCCCGGCCAGGCCGAGTCGGCTCGCCGGATGCGTGAGCTGCTCCAGGACTCCGAGATCGTCGCCAGCCACCGCGGCCCGGACTGCAATCGCGTTCAGGACGCGTACTCCCTGCGCTGCGCGCCCCAGGTCACCGGCGCTGCCCGCGACACGCTCGCGCATGCGCGAACGGTCTCCGCCCGCGAGCTCGCGTCCGCCATCGACAACCCCGTCGTGCTCACCGACGGCCGCGTGGAGTCCAACGGCAACTTCCACGGCGCTCCGGTCGCGTACATGCTCGACTTCCTGGCGATCGTCGCCGCCGACGTCGCGAACATGTCCGAACGTCGCACCGACCGCTTCCTCGACGTGGCGAGAAACCACGGCTTGCCGGCGTTCCTGGCCGACGACCCGGGCGTCGACTCCGGCCACATGATCGCGCAGTACACCCAGGCCGGCATCGTCAACGAGCTGAAGCGCCTCGCCACCCCGGCCAGCGTCGACTCGATCCCGTCGTCGGCGATGCAGGAGGACCACGTGTCGATGGGCTGGGGCGCCGCCCGCAAGCTGAGGCGAGCACTCGACGGCCTGACCAGGGTGCTCGCGATCGAGCTGCTCACCGCCGCCCGCGCGCTCGACCTGCGGGCGCCGCTCCAGCCCGCGCCGAAGACAGCGGCGGCCGTCCGCGCGCTCCGGGAGAGAGTCCAGGGCCCGGGCCCGGATCGTCAGCTGAGCAAGGAAATCGAGCAGGCAGTCGAACTCGTACGGGAAGGAGCACTGCCATGACCCACGAAGGCGTACCCCGCACCGTCACCGCGCCACGCGGCACCACACTGCACGCCCAGGGGTGGCCGCAGGAGGCCGCTCTGCGCATGCTGCAGAACAACCTCGACCCCGAGGTGGCCGAGCATCCAGAGGAGCTCGTCGTCTACGGCGGCTCGGGTAAGGCCGCCCGCGACTGGCCGAGCTTCGAGGCCATCATCCGCGAGCTGGAGTGGCTGCGGGCCGACGAGACGTTGCTCGTACAGTCCGGCAAGCCGGTCGGTGTGCTGCGTACGCACGAGTGGGCGCCGCGCGTGCTGATCGCGAACTCCAACCTCGTACCCGACTGGGCTTCCTGGGAGGAGTTCCGGCGGCTCGAGGCGCTGGGCCTGACGATGTACGGCCAGATGACCGCGGGCTCCTGGATCTACATCGGCACACAGGGGATCCTGCAGGGCACGTACGAGACGTTCGCCGCGGTCGCCGCCAAGCTCGCTTCTCATGGGCACAGCGACCGCGACCTCGCGGGCACGATCACGTTGACGGCCGGCCTCGGCGGCATGGGCGGCGCGCAGCCGCTCGCGGTCACGATGAACGGTGGTGTCGTGATCTGCGTCGAGTGCGACGAGAGCCGGATCCAGCGCCGCCTCGAGACACGCTACCTCGACCAGCGGGCCGACTCACTCGATCACGCGCTGGCGCTCGCCGAGCAGGCCAAGGCCGACCGAAAGCCCTTGTCGGTTGGCGTTCTGGGCAACGCCGCCGAGGTCGTACCCGAGCTGCTGCGCCGTGGCGCGCCGATCGACATCGTGACCGACCAGACCTCCGCGCACGACCCGCTCGCGTACCTCCCGGTCGGCGTCGCGTTCGACGACTGGGCCACCGAACGCCAGAAGGATCCGAAGGGCTTCGTCGACAAGGCTCAAGCCTCCATGGCGAAACACGTCGAGGCGATGGTGGGGTTCGCCGACGCCGGTGCCGAGGTGTTCGACTACGGCAACTCGATCCGCGACGAGGCGCGCAAGGGCGGCTTCGGGCGGGCGTTCGACTTCCCCGGCTTCGTGCCGGCGTACATCCGGCCGTTGTTCTGCGAGGGAAAGGGCCCGTTCCGCTGGGTCGCGCTGTCCGGCGATCCGGCCGACATCGCGCGCACCGACCGGGCGGTGCTCGACCTGTTCGGCGACAACGAGCCGCTGGCGCGGTGGATCCGGCTGGCCGGCGAGCGGGTGCGGTTCCAGGGGCTTCCGGCGCGGATCTGCTGGCTGGGTTACGGCGAGCGCGACCGCGCGGGCCTGGAGTTCAACCAGCTGGTGGCGTCCGGCGAGCTGAAGGCACCGATCGTGATCGGGCGGGATCATCTCGACTGCGGCTCGGTCGCCTCGCCGTACCGCGAGACCGAATCCATGCTCGACGGTTCCGACGCGATCGCCGACTGGCCGCTGCTGAACGCGATGGTCAACGTCGCGAGCGGTGCGTCCTGGGTCTCGCTCCATCACGGTGGTGGTGTCGGCATCGGCCGGTCGATCCACGCGGGTCAGGTGTGTGTCGCCGACGGCACGCCGCTGGCCGCGCAGAAGCTCGAACGGGTGCTGACCAACGACCCGGCGATGGGCGTGCTCCGGCACGTCGACGCCGGCTACGAGTCGCCGCATCGCGACGAGCTGGCGCTCAGGCGGGAGCCGTGAGCTACGACGACATTTGGGAATCGCTGCTGCCGATCGGCCGCGAGCCGGCCACGGGTGGGTACCGCCGGTTCGCCGGAACGTCTGCTGATCGGGAGTGCCGCGAGTGGTTCTTCGAGCAGGCGCTGGGGCGCGGACTGGACGCCGTGGAGGATGAGCACCGCAACCTCTGGGCGTGGTGGGGTGATCGTACGGCCCGATCCGCCGTGGTGACCGGATCGCATCTCGACTCGGTGCCGGACGGCGGGGCGTACGACGGTCCGCTCGGCGTCGTCTCGGCGTTCGCGGCGCTGGACCAGCTGCGGGCGCGGGGCCTGGAGTCAGAGCTTCCACTGGGAATCGTCGCGTTCAACGAGGAGGAAGGTGCCCGGTCCGGCGTTTCCTGCGTGGGCTCGCGGCAGCTGGTAGGAGCGGGTCTCCACCACGGGATCGGTGTGTTCGTCGAGCTGCACATCGAGCAGGGCCGGGCGCTGGCCGACCTCGATGCACCGATCGGCGTGGCGACCGGCATCTGGCCGCATGGCCGCTGGCGGTTCACGTTCACCGGCCGGGCCGACCACGCGGGCACCACGCGGATGGAGGATCGGGCCGACCCGATGCTCACCTACGCCATGACGGCGCTGGCGGCGAACAAGCGGGCGCGGCTCAGCGGTGCGCGGGCGACGTTCGGCCGGCTGGAGGTCGAGCCGAACGGCACCAACGCGATCCCGTCGGCCGTACACGCCTGGCTCGACGCGCGGGCACCCGACGAGGACACCCTGCGGAAGGTCGTCGACGAGGTGGGCGCGCAGGCGACCGACCGGGCCGGCCGCGACGGTACGGAGCTGACCGTGGAACGCGAGTCGTTCACGGGCGCGGTGGAGTTCGATCCGGCGCTGCGGGACCAGGTGGCTGCCCTGCTCGGTGGTGTCCCACTGCTGCCGACCGCTGCCGGACACGACGCCGGCATCCTGGCCCAGGCCGGTGTCGCCTCCGCCATGCTGTTCGTACGCAATCGCACCGGAGTTTCGCATTCGCCGCACGAGCACGCCGACCGCGACGACTGCCTGGCCGGTGTGGACGCATTGACGAGGGTGCTGGCGGAGCTGCTGACGCGATGACGACGTATTGGTGTGAGCTGGCCTGGCTGCCGCCGGGTGCGGTGCACAAGGGAGTTGCCGTCACGGTGCACGGCGCTCACATCGACGCCGTACGACCGGGGATCGCGACGCCTCCGGCCGGAGCCGTGCGGCTCGACGGGCTCACGCTGCCGGGCTTCGCGAACGTGCACTCGCACGCGTTCCACCGCGCGCTGCGTGGGCGGGTGCAGGCGGAGGGCAGCTTCTGGACCTGGCGCGACCAGATGTACGAGCTGGCCGGGCGGCTGCGGCCGGACTCGTACTTCGAGCTGGCTCGCGCGACGTATGCCGAGATGGCGCTGGCGGGCATCACGTGCGTCGGCGAGTTCCACTACCTGCATCACGACGTCTCCGGGCAGCCCTACTCTCCCGATCCGAACGCGATGGGCGAGGCGCTGATCGCCGCCGCGCGGGAGGCGGGCGTACGGATCGCGCTGCTCGACACCTGCTACCTCGCCGGCGGAATCGGTGAGCCGACGCACGGGGTGCAGCGCCGCTTCGACGACGGCTCGGCCGACGGCTGGGCCGCGCGGGTCGAGCCGCTGTCCGAGCGGTACCTCGCGGAGCCGGGCGTGGTGATCGGCGCGGCGATCCATTCTGTCCGGGCCGTGCCCGACGGTGAGCTGGCGACCGTAGCGGCCTGGCCGAACCGGCACCACGCGCCACTGCACGTCCACCTGTCGGAGCAGCCGCAGGAGAACGCCGACTGCGAGGCGGCCTACGGGCTGTCACCGACGCGGCTCCTGCACAAGTCCGGCGCGCTCGGCCCGCGAACGACAGCCGTCCACGCCACCCACCTGGACGACGCCGACATCGCGCTGCTCGGCCAGACCGGTACGACGATCGGCCTCTGCCCGACGACCGAACGCGACCTGGGCGACGGCATCGGCCCGGCCCGCGCGCTGGCGGACGCCGGCTGCGAGCTGACGCTGGGCAGCGACAGCCACGCGGTGATCGATCCGCTGGAGGAAACCCGCGCGCTGGAACTCGACGAACGGCTGCGTTCGCGCACCCGCGGCCAGTGGCCTGCCGCCGAGTTGTTGCGCGCGGCGTGCGAAGCGGGCCACGCGGCGCTCGGCTTCGCGGGAGCGGGCGTGATCACGCCGGGCGCGTGGGCCGACCTGGTGTCGGTGCGGCTGGACAGCGTTCGTACTGCGGGCTCGGACCGCGACCACGCCGAGACCGCCGTCCTCTACGCCGCGACCGCCGCCGACGTCCACCACGTCGTCGCCTCCGGCCGCGTCCTCACCACGGGCGACGGCAACCACCACACCCTCGGCCCAGTGGCGACCGCCCTCACCACCGCCATCACCGCCCTCGCCCTCCGCGAATGACCACGTTGCACGCCTGCTCGAAGCAGGCTCCCGTGGCGTGGCTGCACGGCGAACCGTGGGCTCGCTCATGCCACAAAGGCACACGCGGCCGGCGTGGAGTCATCGCCCTCGGCGGCGTGATCTGACGATCGCCTCGGAAGGGCGACAGTGTCACGGTTGCGCGGGCACCTCGATCGACATCACGCAGTTCTTCAACCCCTTGGGCCGGACGTACCTGAAGCCGAGTCGTTCGTAGAGCCGGCGGGTGCCGTTGTAGAGGAACGACGATGACATCTTCTTCGTCTGGTGCGTCAGGTCGTGCGGATAGGCCTCGACCACGCCGCCACCGGACTGCGCGATGAGGTCGAGGGCGCCCCGGATCGCGATCTCGGTGATACCCCGGCGGCGGTACCTCCGGTCAACGAAGACACAGGTGATCCGGTAGTCGGGGTCGCGGTCCTTCTCGGCGTCGTACTGCTTGCGATGGTGGAGCGTGGGCAGCTCGGTCGGCGTGCCGTACTCCGCCCACGCGATGGCCATGTCGCCGTCCATCACCAGCGCCGCGTGGGCTGCGCCGGCCTCGACGTACTGCTTCTTCAGCTCCCGGTTGGCCTCGGCTCCCTGCCCGCGCTCGGGGCCGTCGGGATGGAACCAGATGCACCAGCAGCCGCCGAAGATCCCGTTGTGTCGCTGCACGAGGGCGTCGAACGCCGGCCAGGTCGCGGCAGTCAGAGGGCTGACCTCCAACGTCGCGTCGCTGCTCGTCTCGGTACTCATGGGCTTACCGTAGAACGGTTACCGGACGATGCGCTTCCGGATCAGCGACCCGTTATCAGTATCGCGGGCGCGGGTCGGTCAGGTCAGGGCGCGCCGGAAGGATGGCGCCGGGGAAGATGAGCGGTATGACGTCGATCGCGCTGACGGGGATCGGGTTGCTGGTCACCAACAGTCCCGAGTACGGCCACGGCCCGCTCGGCGAGATCCGGGACGCCGCCCTCGTCGTCGACCATGGCGATGTCGTCTGGGTCGGCCCGAGGACCAAGGCTCCCGTCGCCGACCTCGCCGTCGACGCCGCCGGCCGCTGCGTGGTCCCCGGCTTCGTCGACAGCCACACCCACCCGGTCTTCGCGGGCGACCGGGCCAGGGAGTTCGCCGCCCGGATGGCCGGTGAGCAGTACGCCGCCAAGGGCATCGCCCAGACCGTCGCCGCCACCCGCGCCGCTCCCGACGACGTACTCCAGGCCAACCTCGCCCGGCTCGCGAACGAGCTCCGCCGCCACGGCACCACCACGTTCGAGGCGAAGTCCGGCTACGGACTCACCGTCGCCGACGAGAAGCGGGCGCTGGCCATCGCCCACCAGTTCACCGACGAGACCACGTTCCTCGGTGCCCACGTCGTCCCGCCGGAGTACGCCCACGCGCCCGACGACTACGTGGCGCTCGTCAGCGGCGAAATGCTCCAGGCCGTCCGGCCGTACGCCAGGTGGATCGACGTCTTCGTCGAGAAGGGCGCCTTCGACGAGGATCAGGCCCGTGGCATCCTCGCCAGCGGAAAGCGAGCCGGCCTCGGACTAAGAGTCCACGCGAACCAGCTCGCCCACGGCCAGGGAATTCAACTGGCCTGCGAGTTCGGGGCCAGTTCCGCCGATCACTGCACCTACGCCACCAAACAGGACATCGCCGCCCTCGCCGACGCCGGAGTTGTCGGCACCTTCCTGCCAGGCGCGGAGTTTTCGACCAGGTCGCCCTATCCCGACGCCCGCGAATTCCTGAAAGCCGGCGTCACGATCGCACTCGCAACCGACTGCAATCCGGGTACGTCCTATACATCCGCGATGCCATTTTGTATCGCGCTCGCCGTTCGCGAAATGCACCTTACGCCCGCAGAGGCCCTTTATGCGGCCACCAAAGGCGGTGCGAAAGCGCTCCGAAATGACCGCATTGGCGCTCTTTGTCCCGATTCACGTGCGGATCTGGCGATTTTGGATGCTCCCGACTACATTCACCTCGCCTATCGCCCGGGTGTGCAGCTCGTCGCCGACACCTGGAAGGCCGGTCGCCCCGGGTCAGAGGCACACTCTCGCTAACCGTAAGGGCGCATAACCGGAAAGCGATTTTGCCTTTCCCTACAAAGAAAAGTTTCCGCATTTTCTAGAGCGCCCACGCGATCTTGCCCTAGGCTCCCTGCTGCTCTTCTCTACCCAATTTCACGACAAGACCCGGGGGGTCGCCAACAGTGAAGCAGTATCGGCTGGTCGGTGGGCTGCTAGCCGCCGCCACCGCGTTGAGCGGTGCGGCGTTCCTGGCTCCAACGGCCAACGCGGGTTCTACAGGAAACTGGAGCGCTGGTGGCTCCAACACCGTCATGACCAAGAAGGGGTCGGACGGACGTACCCACATCGTCATCCCCAAGGGCGGTGCGATCGCGCGTCCCTCGGGTGTCTCCGCTGACCCGAAGGCTGCCGCCACGGCGCATCTGGCCACGCAGGCAGGGAAGTTCGGAGCGAAGGCCTCCGACCTGAAGATCGGGTCCGTCAGCAAGGTCGGCACCGGCAACATCGTCAAGGCCGACCAGGTGATCGACGGCGCCAAGGTCATCGGTGGCCAGCTGGCGGTTTCGCTCGACAAGAACGGCGCGCTGGAGTGGATCGCCGGTGAGGCCGCCCCGACAGTGGGCAGCTTCCCGGGCGCGACCACCTACAACAAGGGCCAGCTCGCAGAGATCGCGAAGCGCGCCGCAGCCCTGCGGATGGGCCAGCGGTCCACCGAGGGCATGAAGGTACGCACGGTCGGCCGTAACTGGTACGACCCGACGCTCGTCGGTGCTCCCGGTGCGAAGCCGGGTGCCAGGCCCGTCATCTCCTACGAGGTCACGGCCAAGGACGGCAGCGAGAAGTACCAAGTGATGGTCAACGCAGCCACCAAGCAGGTCGAGGTGGCTTACGACATGCACCAGGAGATCGACCGCCTGGTGTGCGACGCGAACAACACCGAAGTCGAGTTCTACGACTGCGCCAACGGCAACCCCGAGGTCACGATCGAGCGCCGGGAAGGCGACGGCCCGTCGGGTATCGCCGACGTCGACAACGCGTACCAGTACGCGCACGACACCTCGGTCCGCTACGCCTCGTACGTCAACGTCGACCTGACGAACCTCATTGGTTCCGACTACGCCGACGGCGAGGGCAAGAACATCCGCTCCACGGTCCGCTTCTGTGTGGCCGGCGCTGACTGCCCCTACGCCAACGCGTTCTGGGACGGCCGGCAGATCGCCTTCGGTGCGGGTCTGGTCGAGGACGACGTGGTGGCTCACGAGTTCACGCACGGCGTGACGCAGAACACCTCGAACCTGGTCTACCTCTTCCAGGCGGGCGCCATCAACGAGGGCCTGTCCGACATCTGGGGCGAGATCGTCGACCAGACGAACGGCAGTGCCGACGACACGGCGGCCAACCGGTGGAAGATCGGTGAGGGCAGCTCGCTCGGCGTGATTCGCGACATGGCGAACCCGCCGGCGTTCGACCAGCCCGACAAGATGACGTCGCCGATCTGGTTCTACGACCCGAGCGACCCGCTGGTCGACAACGGTGGCGTCCACGCCAACAGCGGTGTGCTCAACAAGGCCGCCTACCTGCTCGGCCAGGGTGGCACGTTCAACGGCTACACCGTCGACAAGATCGGTCTCGCCAAGCTCGGGAAGATCACCTGGTCGCTGCAGAACCTCATCACCAGCGGCGCCGACTACAAGGACATCTTCTACACGATGCCGCTGGCCTGCCGTAAGAACATCGGCCGCACCGGTAGCTACATCACCGAGGCTGACTGCCAGCAGGTCGACAAGGCTGTGCGCGCGACCGAGATGTACAAGGACCCGCTGCAGGGTGCGCCGACCAACGTCGACTACTGCCCGAGCGGCGCGGTGACGAGCAAGTACACCCAGGGCTTCGAGTCCAAGGTCGCTGACTGGACCTGGGACGAGAACTGGGTGCTCGGCAGCTCTGTCGACTTCCGCTACGCGGCGGTCGGCAAGGACTCCGCGGTCGCGTGGGTCTTCGCCGGTGACAACAAGTCGCTGACGCAGAACACCGCCATCGCGGCGACCAACGGCATGTTCCTCCGGTTCGACCACTCGTATCTGCTCGACACCGGCGACGCCGGACGGGTCGAATACTCGGTGAACAACGGCGGTACATGGCAGTCGGCTTCGACACTTCCGAACGTCGGCGGTCCGGCCACCTTTACCGGTGTGTCGAACGGTTACTCCGCCGCTCGTTACGACCTGTCGTCGCTGGCTGGACAGAACGTGAAGATCCGGTTCCGCGCCACCGCCGTTACTAACAACTCGGCGTGGTGGGTTGACAACGTTAAGTTCTACACCTGTGGGTAACTCTGTGGGTAAGTAAACGGAGTTAAAGGGCCCCATGTCTGGTTATCCACAGACATGGGGCCCTTGCTATGCAAGCGACATTTACCCCGCTAGGCTCTGCCAGGCATCTCTATATCCCTATTCCTCGAGAGATCCGGGGGTAAGTTGTGAAGTACCGACGCACAGTCGGCGGTTTCGCCGCGCTGGCGACGGTGGTTAGTGGAAGCGCGCTCGTCGCGCTAGCCACTCCATCGGTGGCCGGCGTGGGTACCGGGCCCAGCTTTGGCAGCAGTGGCCAGGGAGGATCGAGCGACGCGGTCAAGCTGCTTCGTGGCAGCAATGGCGCCGTCAGTGGTGTCGAGGCCAAGGACAAGCCGATCGCATCGCCGGTCAAGGGTTCGCCTGAGGTTGCTGCTCGGGCGCACATGAAGAAGTACGCATCCTCGTTCGGGGTTGACGCTGGTTCGCTGTCGACTATCTCGACCACCAAGGTCGGTGTTGGTTCCGCGGTCAAGCTCCAGCAGAAGGTCGGCGGACTGCCCGTCATCGGTGGCGACCTGGTCGTCGCGATGGACGGCGACAACGCCCTCGAGGCGATTGTCGGTGAGGTCGCCAAGGGCGGCCTCACGAAGTCGAAGCAGTCGATCAGCAAGGCCAAGGCATTGCTGCTGGCCCGTCAGTACGTCGCCGACAAGGCGAAGGTCGACCTGAGCAAGCTCTCGGGTTCCGTCGCCGAGCGCGCCGTGTACAACCCGGAGATCATCGGAGCGCCTGGCGCGAACTCCAACCGTGAGGTCTACGTCGTCAACATCGCGGCGTCCAACGGTGAGGTTTCGTACAAGGTGTTCGTCGACAAGGGCTTCGGCACGGTCACCCTGGCGGTTAACAACCACATGGAGGCCCTCAGCCGCAAGGTCTGCGACACCAACAACCAGCACCTGGCTCCCGAAGCTCAGGTCTGTGACGGTCAGGCCAACGACTACGTTCGTACCGAAGGCCAGGCCGCGAGCGGCATCGAGGACGCCGACGAGGTTTACGACAACCTCGGCAAGTCGGCGCAGTGGTACGCCTCGTACGCCAACGTCGACCTGACCAAGCTGGTCTCCAACCCGGACGAGAACGGTGGCGCCGCTCTGCGCGCGACCACTCGCGTCTGCGCTGAGGAGCTGCTGGCTCAGTGCCCCGAGCAGAACGCTCACTGGGACTCCTCGACGCAGCAGATGTACTACGGCGAGGGCTTCACCGCTCTCGACGTGACCGGGCACGAGGTCTCGCACGGTGTCACCGCTGCGACGTCCAACCTGCTCTACGCCTACCAGTCGGGTGCGATCAACGAGTCGCTCTCCGACATCTTCGGCGAGCTGATCGACCAGGCTTCGAACCCGGCCAAGCGCACGGGTGACCAGTCGTGGCTGATCGGTGAGGACATCCCCGGCGGCGCGATCCGCTCGATGTCCGACCCGGGCCAGTTCGACCAGCCCGACAAGATGACCTCTGACAACTGGACGTCGGACCCCGACTTCCAGGACCAGGGTGGCGTTCACTACAACAGCGGTGTTGGCAACAAGGCCGCATACCTGATCGCAGCCGGTGGCGACTTCAACGGCTACCAGGTTCGGGGAATTGGCCTGGCCAAGTCCTTCAAGCTCTGGTGGTCCGTCGAGAACCTGCTGAGCTCGGGTGCCGACTACAAGAACCTCTTCCAGGTTCTTCCGATCGCCTGCAAGAAGAACGTTGGCCGTCAGGGCACCTACATGACTGCTGACGACTGCGCGCAGGTCGAGAAGGCGATTCGCGCCACTGAAATGTGGAAGGACGCCGCCTCGGACGCCCCGACGGCCACCCCGTACTGCGAGAGCGGTTCGGTGAAGACGTCGTACGTCCAGGGCTTCGACGCCAAGCCGTCCGACTGGACCTACGCCGGTGGCGCGGACCAGACGAACGCGTTCGGCTTCGACAACGTTGAGTCGGGCGACGACTCGCTGGTCCTCTACACCTACGAAGGTGAAGTCACCAGCGGTTCGGCCACGTCGAAGGCAGTCTCGGTGCCCGCGGGCAGCAAGCTGCGTATCGACTACTCCACGCTGTTCGGTTACGGCACGCCGGTCGACAGCACCACGCTGACGCTCCAGTACAACGACGGCTCCGGCTGGAAGGCCGCGAGCGGTCTGGACAACGTCAACGGTGACGCTTGGACTGGTCACTCGAAGGGCTGGTCCTCGGCTCGCTACGACCTGTCCTCGCTGGCCGGCAAGTCGGTTCAGTTCCGCTTCACCGTGAGCGGCACGACCGGCGACGCGACCTACAACCCGTGGGCGATTGCCAACGTCGACAACTTCAAGGTCTACACCTGTGGCTGATGGCTTCGGCCTCAGCTTCCGGCTGACCTGAAGGTTGCTCGTCAACCTTTGACAGGAGCCCCGGATCCCGCCTCGGCGGGTCCGGGGCTCCTGCTTTCGGTGGTCTGTCGGTGGGCCCTGTTACCTTGATTGGCACAACCAACACAAACGAACACGAGAGCCCCAGATCCGCGTCGGCGGACTTTCTGGGGCTCTTTGTGTTTCAGGAGAAGGGATACCACTTGAGCCACTTCGGACCCACACACCAGTCCTCCGTGCTGCAGCCGACGCCGCTCAGCAGGTCGATGGCGCGTTGCACGGTCTCCACGTTGGTCTCCGCCCAGTTGGCGATCTCCTCACAGGTGGCGCCGTGCTGGTGCGCGCGAAACATGATGAGGTCGCGGTCGTCGCCGGCCTCGGTGAGCACCTTCGCCAGGTGGCCGAGGCGGTCGATGAAGAAGTCGGGCTTGTCGTCGGCACTGGGACCTCTGTCTTCGTCGAAGAGGACTGTCATACGGGCTCCCGTGAGTGTTGCTGTCATCGCTGGGGGTGACAGCAGTAAAGCCCGGCCTGACGGGCCTGTGCAACACTTCGGCGAACGGAATCGCCAACGAAACAAGGATTTCTGTCCTTCGGCGCGAAGAGGACCGCCGCGTCTTTCAGATCGGAGGAAGAAGTCTTTCAGAACGGGTGAAAGGGTCGACGATGACCGAAGAGACGACGGGCTCGACGCTGCAGCGACGGCAGCTCGGGCGGAGACTGCGAGACCTACGCCTTTGCGCACGGCTCACGGTACGCGCGGCAGCCGAGGCGCTGGAGTGGTCTGAAACCAAGATGTGGCGGATCGAGACCGGGCAGACCGCGATGCGCGGTCTCGACGTTGAGGCTATGTGCCGGATCTACGGTGCGACGGCGGAAGTGATGCGCGGGCTGATGAAGCTCGCGAAGGCGGCCAAGGCGACGGGTTGGTGGCAGACATACGACGACGTACTGCCGGAGTACTTCGATGCCTACCTCGGCATGGAAGAGGCGGCCTCGCAGTTGCTCGGCTATGAGCCGCAGTTCGTGCCAGGGCTGTTTCAGATCTCGGACTACTCGGCCGCGCTGTTCCGGACGAGCAATCCTGGCATGCCCGAGGGCGAGATCGAACGCCGAGTGCGGTTCCGGATGACTCGGCAAGGGTTGCTGACACGCGTCGCTGGACGACCAGAGCTTCATGCGGTGATCGACGAAGCCGCCCTTCGCCGGCCAATTGGCGGCCGGGCGGTGATGGCAGCCCAGCTGAGGCGGCTGATCGAGGTCAGCGACCTTCCGAACGTCACCCTCCAGGTGATCCCCTTCCGGGTCGGTGGACATATCGGCCTCGATACCGGAGCGTTCGTGCTCGTGCGATTCCCGTTGGATATCGCGGCGAAGGAGACTGAGCCGCCACTGGTTTTCCAGGAGGGGTTCACGGGGTGCCTCTATCTGGAGAAGCCATCCGAGGTTCAGAGGTTTGGCGACGCGTTCGCAACGCTCGTAGACTCCGCTCTCGACGCCAGGGCGTCACAGAGCTTCATCCTGCAAGCGGCAAGGGAGTTCGAACAATGAACTGGCGGAAGCCGAGCTATAGCAACGGCCAGAGCGGAAACTGCGTCGAGGTTGCAGGTGCGACGGGTCGGATGGTTGTGCGCGACTCGAAGGACAAGACAGGGCCCGTCCTGTCCTTCGGTCTCGCAGATTGGTCCGCGTTCGTAGCGGAGGTTCAGCCACTGAGCCGGCGGTAGCGACGCACGGACAACGGCAGGCAGACCGCCACGATCAGCAGCGGCCAGAGGAGCGCCAGGACTACCGCGTGCTGCGCCACCCAGGTCTCGCCGCCCCAGCCGGGGTTGCCGAACAGCTCGCGGGCGGCCGAAACGGTCGCCGACAGGGGGTTCCACTCGGCGATGGCGCCCAGCCAGCCGGGCATCGTCGCGGGGGAGACGAAGATGTTGGCGAGGAAGCCGATCGGGAACTCCAGCGTGCGTACGGCTGTCACGCTCTCGGGATTGCGGTAGAACCTGAGCCCGAGGTAGATGCCGAGCCACACGAACGCGAACCGCAGCCAGAGCAGGAGCCCGATCGCCACCAGGGCCTCCGTCAGTCCGTTGTGTGCGCGCCAGCCCATCAGCAGTCCGCACCCGAGGAGTACGGCCAGTGCGAGCACCGAGTTGAGCAGGTCGGCGCAGGCGCGTCCGACGACCACGGCCGACCGTGCCATCGGCATCGAACGGAACCGGTCGGTGACGCCTCTGGCGGCATCGGTACTGATCGACGTCATGGTGGCGCCGATACCGAAGACCATCGTCATCGCGTACATGCCGGGTAGGAGGAAGTCGAGGTAGTTCCCGCCGCCAGGGACCGTCATCGCGCCGCCGAAGAGGTACCCGAACATCAGCGCGATCATGATCGGGAACAGCACGCTGTTGGCGATGACCGCCGCGGGCTGCCTGGCCCAGTGCGCCAGGTCCCGGCGCGTCATGGTCCAGCCGTCGGCGAGCGCCCAGGCGAAACCGGTCATGCGGCGACCTCTCTTTCAGCCGAGCCGGCTGTGAGGTGGAGGAACGCTTCGTCGAGCGTGGGCCGGCGCAGCGCGATGTCGTCCGCGACCACGTTCTGCTCGGCCAGGGTCTGCACCAGCCCGGTCAACGCCGTCGCCCGATCGGTTACGCGCCCGCTGATCCGCCTGGTGTCCGGATCGACGTCGGGCGGAGAGCCGCAGATCCGGGTGAGGACCTCGACGGCGATCGGCAGCGCGGCGGGATCGTTCACCACGACGTCGATCCGGTCGCCGCCGATCATCGACTTGAGCCGGTCGGGCGTGCCCTCCGCGATCACCTTGCCGCCGAGGGCGAGTACGGAGATCTGGTCGGCGAGCTGGTCGGCCTCGTCGAGATACTGCGTGGTCAGCAGTACGGTCGTGCCGCCGGCGGCGAGCGCGCGGACGGCCCGCCAGACCTCGTTCCTGCCGTGTGGATCGAGCCCGGTGGTCGGCTCGTCGAGGAAGAGTACGGAGGGCGCCAGGATCAGCCCGGCGGCCAGGTCCAGCCGGCGCCGCATGCCACCGGAGTACTGCTTGACCGGCTTGCGCCCGGTGTCGGCGAGCCCGAACTGTTCCAGCAACTCCTCCGCTCGCTTGGCGGCTGCCCGTTTGCCCAGGTGATAGAGCCGCCCGAACAGCTCCAGGTTCTGCCGGCCGCTGAGGATCTCGTCGACGGCCGCGTGCTGCCCGATCAGCCCGATCCGAGACCGCACCTGTGCCGATTCCCGCCGCACGTCGCATCCCGCGACCTCGGCTCGTCCGCCGTCGAAGCGCAGCAACGTGGTCAGGATCTGCACCGCCGTCGTCTTGCCGGCACCGTTCGGTCCGAGTACGCCGTGGACGGCGCCGGCCCGGACCGTCAGGTCGAACCCGTCGAGTGCGGTGGTCTTGCCGTAGCGCTTGACCAGGCCCTCGGCCAGCACTGCTGTGCTCATCTGCCCCTCCGAAACTCTCTACGCCGTATAAGATTTTGGAGAGTATAGCTTACGGTGTAGAGAGTTTTGATGGTGTGGAGAATGGACCGGTGACCGAGCAGACAGGCGCCGGCGACCTCGCGCGCAGCATCGAGCTGCTGTGGCGAACCCAGCAGCCCCCGCGGCGTGGGCCCAGGCCTCGCTTCAGCGTCGACCAGATCGCCGAAGCGGCCATCGCGATCGCCGACGGTGAGGGTCTTCCGGCGGTGTCGATGCGCCGGATGGCCGAGCGGCTCGGCGTGACGGCGATGTCGCTCTACGCGTACGTGCCGAGCAAGTCCGAGCTCCTCGACGTCATGCTCGATGCGGTCTACGGCGAGCTTGACGTCGACGCCGGCGGTGCCGAGACCGGCTGGCGGGCCAGGCTGGAGCTGGTCGCGCGGCAGAACTGGCAGCTCTACCTACGCCACCCCTGGTTGCTCCAGGTCGCCACCAGCCGCCCGGTTCTCGGGCCGAACGAGGCTGTCAAATACGACTACGAGCTGCGCGCCGTCGACGGCATCGGCCTCGGTGACGTCGACATGGACCTCGTGGTCAGCCTGGTCACCGACTACGTGCACGGCGCCGTCAGAGGTGCGATCGAAGCCGCCCGGGCCGAGCGGCGCAGCGGCCTGACCGACGAGGAATGGTGGCGAGCCGCGGCGCCGTTGCTCGAGAAGGTCTTCGACCCGGATCGCTACCCGACCGCGACCAGGGTGGGAGTGGCGGCCGGCGCGGCCTACAACTCCGCCCATGACCCCGCACGGTCCTTCGAGTTCGGGCTCCAGCGCGTACTCGACGGGATCGAGGCCTACCTCGGGCCGGGCCGCCACGTTTGAGTCCGGACCTGCGCCGGGAAGGCGCAAGTCCAGGCGACCCCGAGCGGGAACAAGGGTTCGTCCTGATGCGTTAGGAACCTTGAGTCGGGTAGGCTCAACGTCCGACAGACTGAAGACATCGACCAAATGGAGGCAACAACAACATGGCCCGTGCGGTTGGGATTGACTTGGGGACCACGAACTCGGTGGTGGCCGTGTTGGAGGGCGGCGAGCCGACGGTAGTGACGAACGCGGAGGGTGCGCGCACCACGCCGTCGGTGGTGGCGTTCGCGAAGTCGGGTGAGGTGCTGGTTGGTGAGGTTGCCAAGCGGCAGGCCGTGACCAACGTGGATCGCACGATTCGCAGCGTGAAGCGGCACATGGGCACCGACTGGAAGACCCAGATCGATGGCAAGGACTTCACGCCGCAGCAGATTTCGGCGTTCGTCCTGCAGAAGCTGAAGCGGGACGCCGAGGCGTATCTCGGAGAGAAGGTCACCGACGCGGTGATCACGGTCCCGGCCTACTTCAACGACTCGCAGCGGCAGGCGACCAAGGAGGCCGGTGAGATCGCCGGCCTGAACGTCCAGCGGATCATCAACGAGCCGACCGCGGCCGCGCTGGCCTACGGCCTCGACAAGGAGTCCGACCAGACGATCCTGGTCTTCGACCTGGGCGGCGGCACGTTCGACGTCAGCCTCCTGGAGATCGGTGAGGGGGTGTTCGAGGTCAAGGCCACCAGTGGTGACAACCACCTGGGTGGCGACGACTGGGACGCCAAGATCGTCGAGTGGCTGGTCACCCAGTTCAAGAACAAGCAGGGTGTCGACCTGTCCAAGGACAAGATCGCCCTGCAGCGGCTGACCGAGGCGGCGGAGAAGGCCAAGATCGAGCTCTCCAGCGCCAGCGAGTCCAACATCAACCTGCCCTACATCACGCTGGGCGAGTCGGGCCCGCTCCACCTGGACGAGAAGCTCACCCGCAGCGAGTTCCAGCGCCTGACCGGTGACCTCCTCGAGCGCGTCCGCCGGCCGTTCCAGCAGGTGCTCAAGGACGGCGGCATCGACGTCGCCAAGATCGACCATGTGATCCTGGTCGGCGGTTCCACCCGGATGCCCGCCGTGGCCGACATGGTCAAGGAGCTCACCGGCGGCAAGGACCCCCACAAGGGCGTCAACCCCGACGAGGTCGTCGCCGTGGGCGCGTCTCTGCAGGCCGGCGTCCTCAAGGGCGAGGTCAAGGACGTCCTCCTGCTCGACGTCACCCCGCTCTCGCTGGGTATCGCGACCAAGGGTGGCGTGTTCACCAAGATCATCGAGCGCAACACCACGATCCCGACCAAGCGGTCGGAGGTGTTCACCACGGCTGAGGACAACCAGCCGAGCGTGATGATCGAGGTCTTCCAGGGCGAGCGTGAGATGGCCCGCGACAACAAGTCGCTCGGCAACTTCGACCTCACCGGCCTGCCCCCGGCGCCGCGTAACGTGCCGCAGATCGAGGTCACGTTCGACATCGACGCCAACGGCATCGTCCACGTGTCCGCCAAGGACCTCGCGACCGGCCGTGAGCAGAAGATGGTCGTCTCCGGTGGCTCCGCGCTGCCCAAGGACGACATCGACAAGATGATCCGCGACGCCGAGCAGTACGCCGAAGAGGACCGGCAGCGCCGGGAGGCCGCCGAGCTGCGCAACACCGCCGACTCGATGGTCTACCAGGCCGAGAAGTTCATCGCCGACAACGGCGACAAGGTGCCCGCCGACGGCAAGGCCGACGTCGAGGCCCAGATCGCCGAGGTCAAGAAGGCCCTCGAAGGCGACGACAGCGACGCGCTCAAGTCCGCCGTCGACAAGCTCAACGAGGCCCAGACCAAGATGGGCGCGGCCATGTACGCCCAGGCCCAGCAGGAGGCTGGTGGCGCCGAAGGCACCGCCGGCGAAGGCGCGGCCCAGGACGGCACCAGCGACACCGCCAACGACGATGACGATGTTGTCGAGGCCGAGATCGTCGATGAGGACAAGCCCGGCAACGGTGAGCAGGGTGGTCAGAAGTGACGAACGGCGGCACGCCACCGTTCGGATCCGACTCTGAGCAACAGCAGCAGACCGGACCGGTCATCCGGGACAACCGAAAGATCGACCCGGAGACCGGCGAAGTCCGGCAGAGGGCGCAGGAGTCTGCGCCCTCGCCGGACGACGACGCTGCTGCCGGAGCGCCCTCCGAACCACAGGCAGAAGAAGCAGCAACGAACGTGGGGCAGGCGGAAATCGACGACCTGAAGCAGCAGTTGGCCGATCGAACGCTCGATCTGCAACGACTGCAGGCTGAATACATCAACTACAAGCGTCGTGTCGACCGAGATCGGCAGGCCGTACGCGACCTGGCCGTCGCCAGCGTGCTGACCGACCTGCTGCCGGTCATCGACGACATCGGCCGGGCCCGCGAGCACGGCGAGCTCGAAGGCGGCTTCAAAGCCGTCGCCGAGTCGTTCGAGGCCTCGCTCAACAAGCTTGGCCTGGAACGCTTCGGCGAGGTCGGCGAGGCGTTCGACCCGCACGTACACGAGGCGTTGATGCACTCCTATTCCGACGAGGTTCAGGTCGCCAGCGTGTCGCATCTCCTGCAGCCGGGCTACCGGCTCGGAGAGCGCGTGCTGCGTCCGGCCCGGGTCGCGGTCGCGGAGCCCACCGAGGGCCTGCCGCCCCAGCCCGCGGCCGACACCGACGAACCGCAGGACGCCGCACAACAGTCAGCCCAGCCCGGCGAGTCTGACGCTCAGCCCGACACGGGCGAGCAGGGCTAGGACCCGAGGGAGGGCGCACGATGGTCTCGAAAGACTGGGTTGAAAAGGACTTCTACAAGGTCCTCGGCGTATCCAAGGATGCGCCGGCCGACGAGATCAAGAAGGCCTACCGCAAGCTGGCCAGGGCTAACCACCCGGACGCCAACAAGGGTGACCCCAAGGCCGAGGAGCGGTTCAAGGCGGTCTCGGAGGCTTACTCCGTGCTGTCCGATCCAGCCAAACGCAAGGAATACGACGAGGCGCGGTCGCTGTTCGGCGCCGGCGGTCTCCGCTTCCCCGGAGGCCAGCCCGGCGGTGGCAACCAGGGCTTCCCGTTCGACCTCGGTGACATCTTCCAGCAGGGCAGCGGGCGGGTCGGCGACCTGTTCGGTGGCCTGTTCGGAGGTGGCGGCGGCCGCACCACCACCCGCACCACTTCGCGGGCGCGGCGTGGGGCCGACCTCGAAACCGAGGCGACGATCGACTTCCGCGAGTCGATCGACGGCGTGACGGTGCCGTTGCGAATGAGCAGCGACACTCCGTGCCAGGCCTGCTCCGGTACGGGCGCCAAGGCCGGCACTCTGCCCAAGGTCTGTGCCGACTGCGAAGGCACTGGCATGCGCGCCACCAGCCAGGGTGGCGTGTTCGCGATGACCGAACCGTGCCCGACCTGCAAGGGGCGCGGGCTGGTCGTCGAGGACCCCTGCCCGGTCTGCCACGGCTCCGGCCGCGGCGTCTCGACCCGGACGATGCAGGTCCGCATCCCTGCCGGGGTGCGTGACGGGCAGCGGATCCGGTTGAAGGCCAAGGGCGCCAAGGGCGAGTTCGGTGGTCCGGCCGGCGACCTTTACGTCACGGTCCACGTCCGGGGCGACGAGGTGTTCGGCCGCAAGGGCGAAAACCTCACGATCACGGTGCCGGTGACGTTCCCGGAGGCCGCGCTCGGTGCCGACATCAAGGTGCCGACGCTCGACGGTCCTTCGGTGACGTTGAAGGTCCCGCCGGGCACGCCCAACGGTCGTACGTTCCGCGTGCGCGGCAAGGGCGCCGGCCGCCGCGACGGCACCAGGGGCGACCTGCTGGTCACAGTCGAGGTGATCGTGCCCGACCACCTCGACGCAGAGGCCAAGGAAGCGCTCGACGCGTTCAAGAAGGCGTCGGGGACGGAGGATCCCCGCGGCCGGTTCTTCTCGGGAGGTGAGAGCTGATGGCTCCGCGTAAGGGCAGGTCGATGCCGCTCGGTGGAGTCGACGTCGACGCACCCGTCTACATCATCAGCGTGGCAGCCGAGCTCACCGGACTCCATCCGCAGACGCTGCGCACCTACGACCGGCTCGGGCTCGTCTCGCCCGGCCGGTCGGGTGGCGGCGGCCGGATGTACTCCATGCGCGACATCGAGACGCTGCGCCATGTGACGGAGCTGTCGGCGTCCGGCATCGGGCTCGAAGGTGTCAAGCGCATCCTCGAGCTCGAGGCCGAGGTCGAGGAGCTGCGCGAGCAGATCGCCGCGATGAGCATGACGCGGATGCCCGCGCCGTCACCCGACTCGCCGTACCCCGTCGAGCGGATGCCCCAGCACAGCACGGCCGTGGTGTTGTGGGGAAAGAAACGGAAATAGCAGAAACGACAGCACGCTTGGGGGACAAGGGAAACACATGGACGCTCTGAAGTTGACGACGAAGAGCCAGGACGCGGTCTCGGCAGCCGTACGCAACGCGTCCAACGCCGGCAACCCCTCGGTGGAGCCGGTGCACCTCCTGCTCATGCTGCTCGCCGACCCCAACGGTACAGCGAGCGCGCTGCTCGACGCCGTCGGCGCGAGCCGGTCGACGGTGGAGCAGGCCGCGAGCCAGGCGGCCGAGCGGATCCCGTCGGCCAGCGGCAGCTCGGTGCAGGCGCCGAACTTCTCGCGCACGCTCTACCAAGTGCTGCAGAAGGCTCAGGACCAGGCAGGTGAGCTCGGCGACGAGTACATCTCCACCGAGCACCTGTTGGTCGGCCTGGCCACCGTGAAGAGCCCCGCGCAGGAAGCGCTGGCGGCGCAGGGCGCGACGCCCGACGCGTTGCTGGGCGCGTTCCCGTCGGTCCGGGGTGAAGGCCGCGTGACCACGCCCGACCCCGAAGACACCTACAAGGCGCTGGAGAAATACAGCGTCGACCTCACCGCGCGGGCTCGCGAGAACCAGGTCGATCCGGTGATCGGCCGCGACTCCGAGATCCGGCGCCTGGTGCAGGTGCTGTCCCGGCGTACCAAGAACAACCCCGTGCTGATCGGCGATCCGGGCGTCGGCAAGACCGCGGTCGTCGAAGGGCTGGCGCAGCGGATCGTCGCTGGCGACGTGCCCGAGTCGTTGAAGGGGCGCCGGCTGGTGTCGCTCGACCTCGGCTCGATGGTCGCGGGCGCGAAATACCGCGGTGAGTTCGAGGAACGGCTGAAGGCCGTGCTCGACGAGATCAAGGCCAGCCACGGCCAGGTCATCACGTTCATCGACGAGCTGCACACGGTCGTCGGCGCCGGCGCCACCGGCGACTCCTCGATGGACGCCGGCAACATGCTGAAGCCGCTACTCGCACGCGGTGAGCTGCGCATGATCGGCGCGACGACGCTCGACGAATACCGCGAGCACATCGAGAAGGACCCCGCGTTCGAGCGGCGGTTCCAGCAGGTCTACGTCGGCGAGCCGTCGGTCGAGGACACCATCGCGATCCTGCGTGGGCTGAAGGAACGCTACGAAGCCCACCACAAGGTGCAGATCGCCGACACCGCGCTCGTCGCGGCCGCGGTGATGTCCGACCGTTACATCACCGGCCGGAAGCTGCCGGACAAGGCGATCGACCTGATCGACGAGTCCGCGTCCCGGCTGCGGATGGAGATCGACTCCTCTCCGGTCGAGATCGACCAGCTCCGGCGCGAGGTCGACCGGATGAAGATGGAGGAGCTCGCACTCGACAAGGAGCACGACGACGCCAGCCGGCAGCGGCTGTCGAACCTCCGTAAGGAGCTGGCCGACCGGCAGGAGTCTCTGCGTGGCTTGGAAGCTCGCTGGGAACGCGAGAAGTCGGGCCTCAACAAGGTCGGTGAGCTGAAGGAACGCATCGACGAGCTGCGCGGCGAGGCCGAGCGGGCCCAGCGTACCGGCGACCTGGAGGTCGCGTCCCGGCTGCTCTACGGCGAGATTCCCCAACTGGAGAAGCAACTCGAAGTCGCGGCCGCTTCGGAGGAGAAGATCGCCGACGAGGAGCCGATGGTCCACGACGAGGTCGGCGCCGACGAGATCGCCGAGGTTGTCTCCTCCTGGACAGGGATTCCGACCGGACGGCTGCTGCAGGGCGAGTCCGAGAAGCTGCTGCACATGGAGGACGAGCTCACCAAACGCGTTGTGGGACAGGAGAAAGCCGTCCGGGCGGTGTCCAACGCCGTCCGCCGGGCGCGGGCCGGCGTGTCCGACCCGGACCAGCCCACGGGCTCGTTCCTGTTCCTCGGCCCGACCGGCACCGGCAAGACCGAGCTGTCGAAGGCCTTGGCGGGCTTCCTGTTCGACGACGATCGCGCGATGGTGCGGATCGACATGAGCGAATACTCCGAGAAGCACTCGGTGGCCCGGCTGGTCGGTGCACCGCCTGGCTACGTCGGCTACGAAGAAGGCGGTCAGCTGACCGAGGCCGTGCGCCGGCGTCCGTACTCCGTCATCCTGCTCGACGAGGTGGAGAAGGCACACCCGGAGATCTTCGACATCCTGCTGCAGGTGCTCGACGACGGCCGGCTGACCGACGGCCAGGGTCGCACTGTCGACTTCCGTAACGTCATCCTGATCATGACTAGCAACCTCGGGTCGCAGTACCTCGCGGATCCGAAGCTCGACGAGGCGACCAAACGCGACATGGTGATGAACGTCGTGCGCACGTCGTTCAAGCCGGAGTTCCTGAACCGCCTCGACGAGATCGTGCTGTTCAACCCGCTCGACTCCTCCAACCTCGCGCAGATCGTCGACATCCAGGTGTCGTTGCTGCAACGGCGGCTGGCGGCGCGGCGGATCTCGCTGGACGTCACAGGCGGGGCACGGGAGTGGCTGGCGATGACGGGCTACGACCCGGTGTTCGGCGCCCGCCCGTTGCGCCGGCTGGTCCAGTCCGCGATCGGCGACAAGCTGGCCGAAGAAGTGCTGTCCGGCAACGTCCGCGACGGCGACACAGTGCTGGTCGACGTCAACGACGACAAGGACTCGCTCGAGGTGACGCCGGCTTCGTATCCCGTGCAGGCGTCCTGACTCAGGTGCCCTGACCGCTTCGCTCGCCGCGAATGACCACGTTAACCACGGGTTTGGCTGGTTAACGTGGTCATTCGCGCTTCGCCACGTGTCTGGCTCACGCGGTACATCGCCACGCCAGTGGGTGCTTCGCCACGCCCCGGCGCGTGGTTAACCAGCTAATTGCGTGGTTAACGTGGTCATTCGCTGACGACGGCGGGGGCGAGGCGATCGCGTAGCCGCGTCAGGTGGTCGTCGTTCAGGCCGCCGGGGCCGCGGAGGTAGGCCTCGACTCCGCCGTAGGTCGAGTCGAGGTGCTCGAGCGTGCGCACCATCGTCTCGGGGCGGGAACCGAGCCAGTCCTCGATGTCCGCGCGTCTCGTCCGGTCGGTGAGTTTGGCGAGCAGCACTTCGTTCAGCGCGATCGACCGGACGTCGGTCTCGGTCAGGGCGTAGTCGGCGACGATCTGGTCGTTGGGCACACCGGCAGCGCTCAGCGCGAGCGCCACCACCAGTCCAGAGCGGTCCTTGCCGGCATGGCAGTGCACGACGACGGCGCCCGGAGGCGCCGACGCGATCGCCGCGACCGCGCCCGCGAACGTCGTGGCCGAGCGCTTGAGCAGCAGGAAGTAGAGGTCGAGCAGTGAGTCGGCGTCGCCGATCGCGGCCTGCACGGGATGGCTGGAGTACCACGGTTCGCCCGCGAACGGACTCGGCCGGGCCGAACACTCGTCGAGGCCGCGCAGGTCGATGACCCGGCTGATGCCGTAGGACCGGAACGCCGACTGGCCGGCCGCGGTGAGCGTGCTGTGCTCGCCGGAACGGACGAGAGTCCGGTCCGGAACCACCCGGCCATCGGACGTGGGGGTGCCTGCGAGATCGCGGACGTTCGCACAGTCCGGCCAGTCCAACCACTGCACGCATCTCAAGCTACCAGCGCGGCGCCAGCCTCTTGACCGCTCACGACCGAGCCGGTCTAATGTCATGATGACGTCGAGGTGACGTCGGCGGCGGAGGGAGCAGCGTGAGGCGAATCCGGCACTGGCTTCAGCAACGAGCCATCCGCTGGCGCGCGCTCCTCACCCTTCTCCGCCGTGCCGGCGGCTGGCGCACGTACGCGCTGGCCGTCCTCACGCTCGTCCGCGGACTGCTCCCGTCGGGCATCATCCTCGCGACCGGCGCCCTGATCGGCGCCGTCCCAGGCGCTGTCGACAACGGGATCGGCTCGCCGGAAGGCGCGCGGGCGGTGTGGGCACTCGCCGCCCTGGCCGCCGCGTTCCTGCTGGCCGCCGCGCTCGACGCGCTCGCCGACTACGCCAACCCTGTGCTCGGCACCCGCTACATCGAGACCGTCCACGACACCGTCGCCCGCGCGACCCTCGGCACGAAGACGGTGGCCGAGCTCGAGGACCCCGAGGTCGTCGGCGAGCTCGCCGCCCTCGAGGAACACGACCGCACCGGCGTCCACCACACCGCCGTCCAGAACCTCCTGCACTGGGGCGGCCAGCGCGTCCAGGGCGCCGCGGCGTTCGTGCTGGCGTTCGGCTTCGCGTGGTGGGCGCCGTTCGTCCTGCTGGCCGGCGCCCGGATCGTCAACTGGACGTTCTTGCGGTACGTCGAGGAGGGTGCGGCGCTCGGCAACCTGCTGCAGGCCGGGAAGCTACGCCGCGGCCACTATCTCCGCCGGCTCGCGCTGGACGCACCGACCGGCAAGGAAATCCGGGTCTTCGGCCTGGGCGGCTGGGTGGTCGGCGAGTACGCCAGGGTGTGGCTCGCGGGCATGACCACGATCTGGCAGGGCAGGGCCGGCAAGCGCTGGGGCTTCGTGCTCGGCGGTGCCGCGCTCCTGGTGTCGCAGGGCATTGTGCTCGCGGCGATCGGCTGGTCCGGGCTGAGCGGGGCGATCTCGCTGGCCGCCGTCACGGTGTTCGTGCAGGCGGTGATCGCCTCCGAGTCGATGGGCCCGATCGGCGACGCGCAGTGGGCGCTGGGCCGCATCCTCAGCAGCGCCCAGCAAATCGTGGATCTCGAAGGCAGGCTCGCCCCAACACCCAGAACGTCCCACGACCGTGACCGGCCCGGCGGCGGCGCGGTCACGGTCCGGCTGAACGACGTGCGGTTCACCTACCGCGGCCGCGCCGAGCCGACCCTGAACGGCCTCAGCCTGACGATCCCAGCCGGCCAGTCGCTCGCGGTCGTCGGCGAGAACGGTGCCGGCAAGACCACGCTGATCAAGCTGCTCTGCGGCCTCTACGAACCCGGCACCGGCAGCATCCGCCTCGACAGCGAAGCGCGGATCGGCGTGATTTTCCAGGACTTCGTACGCTACGAGCTCTCCCTTCGCGACAACGTCGGCTTCGGCAGCCTGCCGCTCGCACACGATCAGGAGAAGCTCGAAACCGCGCTGACCGACGCCGGCGCGAGCGATCTGCTGACGACGTTGCCCGCCGGCTGGGACACCGTCCTGTCCCGCGCGTACGACAACGGCAGCGACCTGTCCGGCGGCCAGTGGCAGAAGGTCGCGCTGGCCCGGGCGCTGACGGCGATCCGCGGTGGCGCCGGACTGCTGATCCTCGACGAGCCGACCGCCAACCTCGACGTTCGCGCCGAGACCGAACTGTTCGAGCGGTTCCTCGAGCTGACCAAGGGCGTGACGACGATTCTGGTGTCGCACCGGTTGTCCAGCGTTCGGCACGCCGACCGGATCGTGGTGATCGCCGATGGCCGGCTGGCGGAGGATGGTACCCACGAGCAGCTGATGGCCGCCGGCGGCCGGTACGCACGGATGTACTCCTTGCAGGCAAGCCGATTCGCCGAAGGAGCCCCCGATGCGTGAGAGCTGGCGAGCGCTGCGGTTCCTGGTCGCGACGACCGTACGCGAGGAACCCTGGCGAGCGCTCGGCTCGTTGCTGGAACCCCTGTCGCGCCTGTCGTTCCCGCTGGTCGCGGTCTGGCTGAAGTTCCTGACCGACGGCATCGTGCAGCGCGACGTTTCGCTTGTCGTCGCAGGCGTCGTGGGTTTGGCGGTCGTCCAGTCCACGCTGGGCATCGCGGGCATCTTCGGCAACGACCTGCGGATCATCCTGTCGGAGCGGATCGGGTTCGCGATCGACCGCGAGGTGGCTACGATCGCGGCTGCCCTGCCTGGCATGGAACATCACGAACGGCCCGACTACCAGGACCGGCTCGAGCTGCTGCGGCGGAACCAAGCCGCGCTGGCGAACTCGCTGAACAGCTTGCTGAACGCTCTGAACGCCGTGGTCGGCGCGGCCGGCGCCCTGGTCGTACTCCTCTACCTCAGCCCGTGGCTGCTGTTCGTCGTGCTGTTCGCTGTTCCGGCGATCCCGATCGCGCGCCTGCAGCAGAAGTGGCAGAGGGCCGGCGAGGAGGAGTCGGCGACGCCGAGCCGGCTGGCTCGCCACCTGCGTGGTCTGACCGTGGATCGCGATGCGGGCATGGAGTTTCGCGTGTTCGGCCTGCAGGACGAGATCCGGCGGCGGTTCCGGTTGGCGTGGCGCGCCGCTCGCGAGCCGGTGCTGCGTGCCGAGCGCCGGACGGCCTGGACCAACATCGCGCGCCAGGCGGTCTTCGCGATCGGATACGTCGCCGCGGTCGTTCTCGTACTCTGGCGGGCCGTCCAGGGGCAAGCGACCGCCGGCGACGTCGTGGCGACGATCTTCATCTGCCAGCAGGTGGCGACGATGGTCGTGTGGCCGGTGTTCTCCCTTGCCAGGTTGGGACCCTTGCTACGGGCGGCCGGCCGGATGCTGTGGCTGCGCGACTACGCCGATACGGAAGCGGCCAAGCGGACGGGCTCGCTGGAGCCGCCTGCCGCGCTGCGCGAGGGCATCACGTTCGAGAGCGTGTCGTTCGCCTATCCGGGGACGGATCGCCTTGTCCTGCAGGATGTTTCGCTGACGATTCCCGCCGGCTCGGTCGTGGCGCTGGTGGGTGAGAACGGCGCCGGCAAGACGACGTTGGTGAAGCTGCTGACGCGGATGTACGAGCCGGCAGGCGGGCGCATCCTGGTCGACGGCGTGGATCTGGCGGAGATCTCCGTCGTGGAGTGGCGTTCGCGGCTGTCGGCGGCGTTCCAGGACTTCGCGAAGCTCGAGCTGGTCGCGCAACATGCCGTCGGCGTCGGAGACCTGCCGCGGCTGGACGACGCTTCGGCCGTCACCGGGGCGTTGCAGCGGGCCGGGGCCTCGGAGGTGGTGCCCGCGCTGCCGGCCGGGCTGTCGTCGCAGCTCGGCTCGAGCTGGCCCGATGGCGTCGACCTTTCGACCGGACAGTGGCAGAAGCTCGCGCTCGGGCGGGCGTTGCTGCGCTCGGATCCGCTGGTGGTGTTCTTCGACGAGCCGACCGCGAGCCTGGACGCGCCGACCGAGCACGCGCTGTTCGAGCGCTATGCCTCGGTGGCCCGGGCCGGCTCCACGGCCGGGGCGATCACGGTGCTGGTGTCGCACCGCTTCTCGACCGTGCGTACGGCCGACCTGATCGTCGTGGTGGGCGACGGCGGCGTGACGGAGCTGGGCTCGCACGAGGAGCTGATGAGCCGGGGCGGGCTCTACGCCGAGCTCTACACGCTGCAGGCACGCTCCTACGCCTGAGGGCTCCAAGCTGCCACCCTCTGGACACGGGGTGTTCCACATCGTATGGTCCGCGTTTGGGATCGCTCCCAGATTCTGTCCGCGCCCGGAACTGGATGGAGTGCTCATGCGGAAACGCCTGGTCGGTGCCTTCGCGGTGGCCGTGCTCGTTCCGACGCTGACGACCTCGGCCTTCGCGGCGCAGCCTGCCGAGCAGTCGGCCGGTGTGCCGGCCGCGCCGGCTGCCGCGGTGGAGTTGCTGGCCAACGGCGGCTTCGACAACGGCACGCAGTCGTGGACCAGCCCGACCGGCCAGGCGCTGAGCGTCGACGCCGGGCGGCTCCGGGTCTCGGTGCCGGCAGGCACGGCGAACCCATGGGACGCGATGCTGTCGCAGAAGCCGTTCACGTTGCAGTCAGGCCGTGAGTACACCCTCTCGTTCGACGCTTCGGCGAGCGCGGCCGCGACCGCGGTGACGACCGTGCAGCTCGGCGCTTCGCCGTACACGCACGCGACCAGCCAGTCGCTCGCGCTCGGCACGGCGAGCCGGCACTTCAGCTTCACGTTCACCTCCGGGCTGGCGACCTCCAACGGCGAGCTGACCTTCCAGCTGGGCGGCGGTCCGGGGTACACGTTCTTCCTCGACAACGTCTCGCTGGTCGCCGACAGCGCACCGGCCGCCGGCAACCCGATCGAGCTGACCAGCGGCTTCTACGTCGACCCGGACTCCAACCCCGCCAACTGGGTCCGCTCCAACGGCGGCGACGCCCGGGCCGCGCGGATCCAGAGTGCGATCGCGAGCAAACCGATGGCCCGGTGGTTCGGCAACTGGAGCGGCGACATTTCGGCCGCGGTGTCCGGCTTCGTGGGCGCGGCGGACCAGGCCGACAAGCTGCCGCTCCTCGTTGCGTACAACATCCCGGGCCGCGACTGCAACGGCCACTCCGGTGGCGGTGCGGGCAGCCCGGAGGCGTACCGCACCTGGATCTCGGCCTTCGCCTCCGCGATCGGCGACCGCCCGGCCGTCGTGGTCATCGAGCCGGACGCCCTGCCCCAGCTCGACTGCCTCCCGAACGACACCGAACGCCAGATCCGGACCGACATGATCGTGTACGCCAGTGAGCAGTTCCGCGACCGTGCCCCGAACACCTGGGCCTACCTCGACGCCGGCAACGCCACCTGGATCGCCGACGACACGATGGCCCAGCGTCTGGAGGCGGCGGGGCTGCGTAACGTCCACGGCTTCTCGATCAACGTCTCCAACTACCACACGACGGCGGACTCGGCGGCCTACTCCGACCGGGTGAACGCACGGCTGTCCGCGCGCTACGGCTACACCGTGCCGTACGTCGTCGACACCAGCCGCAACGGCAACGGCTCCAACGGCGAGTGGTGCAACCCGCCGGGCCGCAAGCTCGGCACGCCCAGCCAGGTAGGCGGCGGTGCCGAACTGCTGCTCTGGCTCAAAGTCCCCGGCGACTCCGACGGCCCGTGCGGCATCGCCCCCGACGTTCCCGCCGGCCAGTTCGACCCCGCCCTCGCCATCCACCTGATCGACGGCAACTGAGCCACTTCGGGTGGAGGCTGACGGACACTGCCCGCAGATGTCACCTGGTAGTCACGGACACGCCGGGTGGGGTTGGCGTAGGCGATCGGGCGCCTCGGGTAACCTCCCCTGCCGTTGCCCTCGAAATGGGTATGTAGATGGTCATCGGCGACCGGAGGCAGGAACAACGTGCACGGAGTGAGGCCGGAGGCGACTGAGCCGCTTCGGCGCATCGAGTTGGCCGCGCGCGAGGTGTTCGCGCCGTGGTTGTCGTGTGTGCTGGTTACTGGTTCGGTGCTGAAGGACGACTTCGTGCCGGGCTACTCCGACCTCGATGTTCGCGTTTTCCTCGCGATCGAGGCACTTCAGGGGCCGGACGGTCCGCCGCGGCTGGACCTCGCGCTGGCGTTTCGGGAGCGGATCGGCGATCTGAAGCCGTCGGCGCACGGGTTCAGTGAATTCCAGGTGAACTTCCGCCCGTTCGGCGACCCGGCCAGCGGCCGCGATCTGCCGCCGGGCAGTTATCGCCTGCTCTACGGCGAACCGCCCGCGTTCCTCGGCGAGATCACCGAGCAGGAGCTGCTGAAGTCCGCGTCCTGCGCCCTGTCCGACGTCGAGGCCGAGCTGCGGCGCTGGACCGCCGTCATCATCGACCGTACGGACGACCGGCTCGATCTGGTCGTACGCGGAATCGGCGCGGTGCTGCGCAAGTCGGCCTACTCCGCGGGCGTTCTGCTGACTGGCACCCCGTTCCGGGTCTGGGCCAGCGATCTCGAGGCGCTCGATCCGGTGCTCGACACCGCCGGGCTCGAAGCGGTGACCGCGTTCTTCGGCCTCGTACGCACGTGGCCGCGGCGTGGGCTCGATCCCGACTTCCACCGTGCGTTACTCCACCAGGGCTTCGAAGCGATGGTCTGCCTGCAGGCGTGGTGGGCGATGTCGCGAGGGCGGCTGGCACTCGCGCCCGCGTAGAGCGGAGGGTGTCCGCGATCGGCCGGGCACCTGCGTTTCCGCGCAGGTGCGGCGCGCCGGTGCGAGGCTGTGGACATGATCGCGCGCGTACGTTCCTTGCGAGTTCGGATCGTTGGTGCCGCCCTGCTCGTCGTCGGTTTGCTGGCGCTGGGCGCCGCCCCCGGCGCGTGGTCTGCCACCGAACAGACCGGCGACCAGACCGCCTCCCGGCAGACCGGCCCGGGTCAGCCGTACGTGCCGAACTGGTTCCCTGCCGACCTGCTCACCTGGAGCCCCGGCACCGACCCCGACGCCGCGTTCAACCGCTCGACGACGCCGCTGGCACCGCGCTTGGTCGATCAGCTGACCACCGCCAACTCCGACGCCAGGCACCGCCGCGTGATGGCGCTGTCCGTCTTCGCCAACACCGACGGCAACCCGTCACAGGGGTCGGCGGAGTTCGACTACTACACGTCCGAGTTCTGGCCGTACCTCGACACGCTCGTGTTCTGGGGCGGCTCGGCCGGCGAGGGCCTGATCCTCGCGCCGAACCCAACGGTCACCGACGCCGCGCACCGTAACGGCGTGCCGGTGCTGGGCACGGTGTTCCTTCCGCCCGAGGTGTACGGCGGGCAACTGCAGTGGGTGCGCGAGCTGCTGGTCAAGGACGCCAGGGGACACTTCCCCGCCGCCGAGAAGCTCGCGCAGATCGCGCGCTACTACGGCTTCGAGGGCTGGTTCATCAACCAGGAGACCGAAGGCGCCGACGCCGCGCTCGCCGCCGACATGAAGGCGTTCCTGGCCGAGTTGAAGGCCAGGGGCCAGCAGGTGCTGTGGTACGACTCGATGATCGAGTCCGGCGAGATCGCCTGGCAGAACCAGCTCAACTCGCTGAACGACGACTTCTTCAACGTCTCCGACCTGATGTTCCTCAACTACGGCTGGAACACGTCGAGGCTGGCCAGTTCGGCGGCGCTCGCGCAGTCGCTCGGACGCTCGCCGGCCGACCTGCACGCGGGCGTCGACGTGGGATGGCGTCAGTTCGCCGTACAGCCCTATCTGGACACGTTGTTCCCGGGCTCCGGTTCGGAGTCAGGGATCTCGCTCGCGTTGTACCGGCCGGACTTCACGCTCACCGGCACCGACGACAAGAGCCAGTTCGCCGCCAGGGAGAGCCGGTTCTGGGTCGGATCCGACAACGACCCGAGCGCGTCGACCGCAGACGGCGACGGCTGGCGGGGCGTCTCGGCGAAGGTGGCCGAGAGTACGGCGGTGACCCGGATGCCGTTCGTCACGAACTTCAACACCGGCCGCGGCACGTCATGGGCGTACAACGGCTCGACCTGGCAGCAGGGCGAGTGGAACAACCTGTCGGCACAGGACGTCCTGCCGACCTGGCGCTGGATCGTGCGGGGCGCGGCCCTGTCGGTTGGGTACGACTACGCGTCCGCGTTCCGCGGCGGCTCGTCGCTGCGGATCAGCGGCAACCTCGACCAGGCGACGACGATCCCGCTGTACGCGACGCGGGTGAAGCTCACGCGTTCGAGCCGCGTCGAGCTGACGGTGCGCGGGCAGGCGCCGGCGCAGCTCGTGCTGCGCTTCGCCGACTCGCCCGCGCAGGATGTCGTGGTGCCGCTGGGCAGTGGCGGCGGCGAGTGGACGACGCGAACGGCCGCGCTGGACCGGCATGCGGGGCGCACGCTGACGAGCATCGGCGTCCGCTTCACCGGCGCGAACCCGGCGCTCGACGTACGGCTCGGGCGGCTCGCGCTGCTGGACTCTTCCTCGGCCGGACCGGCGCCGTCTGCACCGTCGCGGGTCCGGGCCGTCTGGTCGTCCGACGGCAGTGGGGCGCGGGTGACCTGGGCGGCGTCGCGGTCTCGCGTACTCCGGTACGACGTGGAGGCGGTGTCGCCGGACGGCGTTCGTACCTGGCTGGGTACGACGACCGGAACCGCCTTCTGGGCTTCGGGAATCCCGTCCGGCGCCAAGCGGATCGAGGTCGTGCCGGTCGGGCTGGACCAGCGGCGTGGCGAGGCTGGAGCGGTCGGGCTGTAGCTCCCTATCGCGGCGGCTGCCGTAGGTGCTGCTGGATCCGGTCGCCGAGGTTTCGCCGCGTGCCGGGCGCCGCGGTCGGTGCGGATGGCGCGGGTTGCCCGGCCGGTCCGGTCGGTGCGACGGCCTTGACCACGGCGACAGCCACCGCGGTGGTGATCGGGATGGCGAGCACCAGGCCGATCGAGCCGACGAGCGTACGTACGACTTCTTCGGCGAGCTCGCCGCTCGTGAGCGCGGTCAGGATCGGCCGCTCGTACAGCGAGATCAGCAGCAGGATCGGCAACGCGGCGCCGGCATAGGCGAACGCGATCGTGTAGACCGTCGACGCGATGTGATCCCGCCCGATCCGCATCGCGCCCGCGAACAGGCGGCGAGCGGGCAGCGTGGGGGAGAGCTCGTGCAGCTCCCAGACGGCCGAGGCCTGCGTGATCGTGACGTCGTTGAGCACACCGAGACCGGCGATGATGATGCCGCACAGCACGATGTGCGACATGTTGAGGCCTTCGGTGCTCGACAGCAACGTCATGCCGTCCTCACTGCTGAGGCCGGTGAGCTGGGTGGCACCGGTCGCCCAGATCCCGACCACCGCGGTGACGATCAGGCCGAAAAGCGTGCCCAGCAAGGCGGTCGTGGTGCGCGCGGAGAACCCGTGCGCGAGGTAGAGGACGACGAACATGATGGCGGACGATCCGCAAAGCCCGACGAACAAGGGCGATTCGCCTTCGAGCAGGCCGGGGAGCATGAACGTGGCGAGGATGACGTAGGCGAACCCGAGCCCGATCAGGGCTCGCAGGCCTCTGAGGCGGGCGACCGCGATGACGACGACCGCGTACACGACGGCGAGCAGCCCCATCGGCGCTCCCCGGACGAAGTCGACGAACGCGTAGTAGTCGGCCTGCTCGTCGCCGACCTTGAGGTGCAGCAGCACCAGCTCGTCGCCGACCTGCACACCCGCGCGGTTGATGTTCGGCGGAAGGTCGACCTGCACCGGCTTGCCGCCGCCCGGAGGCTGGATGGTGGCGCGGACGCACTGGACCGCGCCCTGTCCGGGGTCCTCCGCGCTCGAACACGGGAACGTCGTGAGTTTCTCGGCCTTGGCCCGGAGCAACGTACCGCCGGGTGCGAAGTACGACGTGTCGAGCCGCTTGTCCGCCGGACTGTCCCCGCGCGGCCACAGCGCGACCACACCGACGACCGTGGCGAGCGCCAACGGCACCACGACGGCGAGCAACAACCCCATCGCCCGCCGGCGGGTGGCCCGCGCCTGCGGCGAGTCGTCGACCGGCCCACCATGCGAGTGCCCAACGTGGGCATGGCCACCCTGCGATCCGCTCGCGCGGCCGTGCGGCGGCGGGTCGAGATGCCGCCCGGGCCCGGTGCTGTTCGCCACGTGGGAACCCTAGCGGGCGTGGCTGGCCCGGCACCGTGAGCCATCCGCCGGCTGCGGGCTGTCCAGCGGGGGCTGTCCAGCCGGGCTGTCCGGCCGGGGTGGCTCAGCGGGACAGCTCAGCCGGGCAGTCCGACCTGGGCGATCCGCCGGCCGACGGCGGGCCCACGCTTGCCGTGGCGATCCTGTGCGGCGACGCCGCCTGGCCGACCTCCGTGACGAGGTACCGGAGGGACGTCGAGGTGGACCGCCGCTGTCCGTTGTTCGGCGCGATGATGGCGATCACGTGGGCGTGCCAGGCGTGGCCAGCCCGGCAGCTCAGCCAGGCAGGCGGCGCGGCAGCACGACGTAGCGGAAGCCGGGCTCGTCCTCTGCGTCTTCCTCCACCGACTTGCGGCCGGTCAGTAGCGCGGCGCGGATGCCCTCGTGGAAGCGAAGCCGTGCCCAGGTGGTTCCCACCGCGTCGAGGCCGTCGAGGAGGTAGCCGGCGTTGAAGGCGGTCGTCGTGCCGTCGCCTTCGAGGGTACAGGACAGGCGTTCGCGGCCGCGGGTGTCGACGTCGCCCGCGGCGCCGACGACCAGTTCGCCGTCGGTGATGGTCAGGACTACCGCGGAGTAGCGGTCGGCGACGATGCAGACGCGCCGCAACGCCGCCCGCAGGTCGTCCACCGCCACTGTCACCGCGCCGATGAAGGTGGTCGGCACCATCGCGCGCAGGTCGGGGTATTTGCCGTCGACCAGGCGCATCGTCGTGGTGCGCTGGGAGTCGGACAAGCTGAGCAGGGACTCCGTCCCCGTGCGTACGCCGATCGACAGCTCGCCCTTGTGGTCGAGCCCTTTCGCCGTGTCGGCCAGCAGCTTCGCCGGCACGATCGCGCGCTCCGGCAGGTCACCGCCCAAGCCGGCGGACCTGCTCCAGGGCAGCTCCACCAGCGCGATCCGATAGCGGTCGGACGCCGAGAGGTTGAGCCGCGACGCCTCGAACTCGAACAGGGCACCCGCCAGCACCGGCAGGGTGTCGTCGCGCATCGCGGCCTTGGCCAGCTGGGCGGCAGCCGTCGCGAACGGTTCGGCCCTCACCTGGCCGAGCGCGGCCGGCGCGGACGGCAGGGTCGGGTAGTCCTCCAGCGGCAGCGTCGGCAGGCCGAACTCGATCCCGCCCGCCCGGATCTCCACCACCGAGCCCGAAGCAGACAGCTCGACCGCCCCACCTGGCAGCGACTGCAACACCTCGGCGAACACGCGACCCGGCACCAGGATCTCGCCCGGCTCGTCGATCGGCACCGTCAGGTCGACCGTCGACCCCGCTTCGTAGTCGTAGCCGGCCAGCCGCACTCCGTCGCCGGATGCGCTGATCCGCAGGCCGGCCAGCGCGGGCAGAGGCGTCGAGCCGCTCGCATGCCGTGCCGCGAATGCCGCGGCCTTACCGAGCGGCTCACTCTCCGTCGTAAACCTCATCGCCCCGACTCCTCCCACTGGGTCCCTGCAGGCTCCGTCCCCCTACGGGGAAACCCGAGCTTAGACGCGTCCACCGACAGCCTCGAATCGTTCCGTCGTAGGAGGCCACCACCTCCCCACCGCGCCTAGGTTCGATAGCGGGCGGCACTGGAGCCGCCCGTCCTGGGAGGGAAACCAATGCATCGACGAATACGCCTCACGGCCGTCGCAGCGGCGGCCGCGTTGTCGGTCCTGGCAACCGGGCTGGCCGCCTCGCCGGCCACGGCGAACGCCAGAGCGACGGCCGTCGAGTGGGGGCAGTGTCCGGACTTCGGATCCCCAACGTCAGACCTTCCGTCGGCCGCCCGGCTCGAGTGCGGGACGGTCAGCGTTCCGCTGGACTATCGCCGGCCGGCCGGCGAGCGCATCGAGGTCGCGGTCTCGCGGCTGGCGAGTACGAACCCGGCCAAGCGTCGCGGCGTACTCCTGCTCAACCCCGGCGGCCCGGGCGGCCCTGGTCTCGAGCTGCCGGTACTGCTGGCCGAGGCAGGTATGCCGCAAAGCGTCCTCGACAGCTACGACGTGATCGGTTTCGACCCGCGCGGCGTCCGGTACAGCTCGCCGGTGAGCTGTGGATTCACGCCGGATCAGGTCAACCTGCTCCAGCCGACGTACCCGAAGAACTCCGCCGACGTCGCCGCTCGCGCTCCCGTCGTGCATGGGCTGATGCAGAAGTGCGCGGACGCCTACCCCGACGGCCGGCTGAGGTACTTCAACACGGAGAACACCGCGCGCGACCTGGATCGGATCCGGATCGCGTTGGGAGAAAGGAAGATCTCCTACCTCGGCTACTCCTACGGAACCTACCTCGGAACGGTCTACACCTCGTTGTTCCCCGAGCGCAGCGATCGCATCGTTCTCGACAGCACGGTCGGGCCGGACTGGGTCTGGCACACGGAGTTCCGCAACTTCGGGCTCGGCGGTGAGCTGGCCTACATCGACTTCGCGAAGTGGGCCGCCGAGCGCGACAGCACGTATCACCTCGGTGCGACTCGTCAGCAGGTCTACGACAAGACGCTCGAGCTGTTCGCCGAGGCAGACGACAGCCCGGATCCGTTGTTCGGCACTTTCGTACGCTGGCAGGTGTTCTCGGCCATCTACGAGGCGGCCGCCTATCCGGTCCTCGCCGAAGGACTGCGGGATCTCGACGCCCAGAATCCCGCTGCCGCCAAGCGGGCGTTCGAACGTACGGGCCTGGCCGAACCACCGGCCGACAGCAGCCCCACGCTCGCCATGTCGGTGTTGTGCGGCGACGCCGCCTGGCCGACGTCCGTCGCGACGTATCAGAGGGACGTCGCGGTGGATCGTCGCCGTTACCCGTTGTTCGGCGCGATGATGGCGAACATGTGGGGATGCCAGGCGTGGCCGTTCGGTCAGCTGGAGCCGACGGTCAGCGTCAACGACCGTGGGCCGCGAAACGTCCTTATCCTGCAGAACTTCCGCGACCCGGCGACGGTGTACCCCGGCGCTGTCCTGTTGCGTAAGGACTTCGCGAAGCGCTCGAAACTGGTGTCGGTCAACCAAGCCGGGCACGGCGTCTACATCGTCACGCCCAACGCCTGCGCCAACGACCTCACGACGGCGTACCTGGTCGACGGGATCATGCCGACGCACGACCGGTTCTGCGGAGCAGAGCGAAACGCCCTGTCCAGCAAGGCGAACCCGGCCGTACGGAAGGAGCTGGTCAGACGGCTGCGATAGTCCACGCAGCGGTGTGCTGCTCGCCCGGCGCGAGGACGACCAGGTCGACACCTGAGTTGAACGCGTCGGGCGGGCACGTCATCGGCTCGACCGCGAGGCCGATCCGGCTGAGCTCCGGCTCGGCGCGGTCGGCGGTGTGGATCTGCGCCCACGGGCACGCGGCGCTCCACCGCACCTCGACACCGCTGCCGTCGGCCGTGGTGAGCCGCGCCCGCGTCCCGCCGTTGGCGTCGGATGCGAAGCCGGTGAACGCGTGGTCGATGAACGTGTCGCCGATCGCGCGCGGCTCGCGGAAGTCGAACGGCGTGCCCGCGACGTCTTCCAATCCCTTGGGCAGCAGGCGATCCGGGGTCACGTCGAGGTAGCGTTCGGCCGGCAGGTCGAGCGTCCAGTCGTCGACCCGGCCGGCGCCCGCGACGACGTACGGATGCGGCGCGAAACCGTAGGGCGCGTTGGCGTCGCCGGAGTTGACCGCGGTGAACTCGCACCGCAGCCCGTCGGCGCCGACGGAGTAGGTCGCCGAGAGATCGAGCAGGAACGGATAGCCGTCCTGCGGATGCAGCCGGTAGGTCAGCTCGACGGCCGCCGGCTCGTGGCGGGCGCACGTCCAGCTGGACCAGACGACGAGCCCGTGCAGCGCGTTGTTGCGTGCGATCTCGTTGACCGGAACCTGCAGGCGCTGCCCGTCGAAGTCGTACGAGCCGTCGGCGATCCGGTTGGGCCACGGTGCGAGCACCGCGCCGCGGTAGGCCGGCCGGATCTCGTCGGCCGCGAACCCCACGACGAGGTCGCGTTCACCGTGGGTCAGCGTCCGCAGGGTCGCGCCGACCTCGGTGATGACGGCGCGATAGCCGTCGCCCCCGATCGGGTACTGCTGCCCGCTTGGCTGCACGGGTGCCTCCTCGTCGTTGGTGCTCGGTTGGCGGTATGAATCTTGCCCCGTGCGGGGGTAGGTTCCAAATAGATCCGAATCGCGACACGGTAAAGAGTCGGTCCAGTGGAGGTCAGATTGCCTGAGTTGGCCAGCAAGACGGCGGTAGTGACCGGGGGATCGCGCGGCATCGGCCGGGCGATCGTCGAACGTCTGGCCGCCGATGGTGCACGCGTGGTGTTCAGCTACGTCAGCAACAAGGAAGCCGCCGACGAGGTCGTCGAGGCGGTCCGTGCGGCCGGCGGCGAAGCCCATGCGGTGAAGGCGGATCTCGGCAACCTCGACGAGGTGCGCGCGCTGTTCGCGACGGCCGAGAGCCTGGTCGGCAGCCTCGACATCGTGGTCAACAACGCGGCGATGGGCACGCCCATGAGCATCGTCGACGTGACGGAGGAAGAATACGACCGCGTGATGAGCGCCAACGCCAAGGGCACGTTCTTCGCGCTGCAGGAAGCAGCTCGCCGGCTGCTGGACGGCGGCCGGATCGTCAACCTGTCCAGCGTCAACACTGTCTTGCCGGCGCCGAACAACTCCTTGTACCAAGGCAGCAAGGGCGCCGTCGAGCAGTTCACCCGGGTGGCGTCGCGCGAGCTGGGTCCGCGCGGGATCACTGTAAACACCGTATCGCCGGGCGCGACCGACACCGACCTGCTGCGTTCGTCCAACCCGCCGGAGGCGCTGGAGCAGGTGCCTGCGTTCGTACCTCTCGGACGTCTGGGGCAGCCGGCCGACGTGGCCGCGGTGGTCGCGTTCCTGGTCGGCCCGGACGGCGGATGGGTGACCGGGCAGAACATCGCGGCGGGCGGTGGGCTTCCGTAATGCGGGCGGCCTACATCTCCCGGCTCGGCACACCCGACGAGATCCGGGTCGGCGAACTGCCCGACCCACTGCCGGCCGCCGACGAGGTGCTGGTGCGGGTCGAGGCGGTTGCCGTGAACTCGGTCGACACCTACGTCCGTTCCGGGCAGTGGCGCACGCCGCTGCCCGGCTTCCCGTTCGTGATCGGGCGGGATCTGGTCGGCGTGGTGGTCGCCCGAGGCGAGGCGGCGCGTTCATCGTTCGCCGTGGGCACGCGAGTGTGGTGCAACTCCCTCGGCTACGCCGGCCGGCAGGGCGCGACGTCGGAGCTCGTGGTGGTTCCTTCGGACCGGCTCTACCGCCTGCCGGACGGGCTTGACCCGGTGCGTACGGTCGCGGTCTTCCACCCGGCGGCCACTGCGTATCTGGGGCTGATCCGGCATGCCGGCGGCGTCGGACCCGGCGACTCGGTGGTGGTCGGCGGGGCGTCCGGAAACATCGGCGGCTGCGTCTCGCGGCTGGCCTCGGCGCACGGAGCGCGGGTGATAGCGCTCGCGCGTTCGGAGGACTCGGCGTGGTGCGAGTCGCACGGAGCCTCGGCTGTCGTGGACTACCGCGACGCGGATCTGCGTAAGGCATTGTCGGCCGAAGCGCCATCGGGTGTGAACGTGTGGTTCGACACCTCGGGAAGGATCGACCTCGAACTCGCCGTTGAGCTCGCGGCCGATCGTGGGGCCATCGTAGTGGTTGCCGGACGGGGCGCACCGGCGGAGTTGACCTTGTGGCCGTTCTACCTCAAAACGCTACGCCTACTGGGATTCGTCATGAGCACCGCGACGGTCGCGGAGCTCGCCGCAGCCGCCCAGACGATCAACGGGCTGCTGTCCGATGACGCACTGGAAACCCGGATCGCGAAGGTTCTGCCGTTTTCGGAAGCGGTCGAGGCGCACCGCATGGTGGAAAACGGCACCCGCGGCCGGGTCGTGCTGGTCCCCTGACCGGATGCGGCCTGACGGTCTGGCCGACTGGCCGTCAGAGGTCGGTCGCGCCGTCGATCTGCTCGCGGATGATGTCGGCCTGCCCGGCGTGCCGTGCCGTCTCCTCGATCATGTGGACGATGATGCAGCGCAGCGAGACCTTCTCCGGCTCACCGCCGCTGGCGACCGCGGCGCGCGTCGACAGGTCCGCGCACGCTCGTGCGGTCTCGGGTGGCGCTAGACGACCGCTCCGGAGTCTTCGCGGCCGGCGCGGCGCCGGACCTTTTCGCGGCGGCGGGCCTGGGCCTGTGACGCCGGCGTTCCGCCGGGCAGCTTGGACTTCACCTTCGGCGGGTTGGACGGCCAGCGTTCCTGCAGCAGCCCCGCGATCGGCGGCGCGACCAGGCCGGACGAGAACGTACCGACCAGCAGGCCCACCAGCAGTGCCAGCGCGAAGTCGGTCAGCGAGTCGCCGCCGAGCACCGTGAGCGCCGCCAGGATGAACATCGCGCCCATGCCTGTGTTGACCGTACGCGGCACGGTCTGCAGGACGGCGAGGTTGGCGTTCGAGGCGAACGGCGCCTTCGGGTTCGCCGACCAGAGCTCGCGTACCCGGTCGAAGATGACCACGATGTCATTCACAGAACGGCCGATGATCGTCAGTGCGGCCGCCAGGAACACACCGTCGATCGGCTTGCCGAGCCAGGCGAACAGGCCTGTCACGATCACGATGTCGTGGAACATCGTCAGCATCGCCGCCAGGCCGAACGTCCAGCGGAACCGGATCGCCAGATAGAGCATCTGGGCCGCGAGCGCGATGGCGAGCGCGATCCCGGCCTTGAGTCGCAGCTCGTTGCCCAGGCTCGGTCCGATCAGCTCGTCGCGTTCCTTGGTGACCTTGCCGCCGATCTCCGCCAGGTCGCCGCGGAGTTCGGCTTCCTGAGCGTTGGTCATCTTGCTGGTACGGATCGACAGCTTGTCGTCCTCGGCGGTCTGCACGATCGCCTGCGGGAAGCCCGCGTCGGCGACGACTTCCCTTGCCTCGTTGACGTCCACGGTCTTCGCCGTGGAGTACTCCACGAGCCGGCCGCCGGTGAACTCCAGGCCGAAGTTCATCCCGCGTACGGCGATGCCCGCGATTGCCACGACGAGCATCGCCGCCGAGATCGCCAACCAGAGCTTGCGCCTGCCCATCAGGTTGATGTTGCGCTTGGTCAGCCACTCACGCACCCGGCCGAGTTGGCCGAGGCCGGAGAGCTTCGGCCGCTTCTGGATGAAGTTGCGGCGTACGGCCCATTCGGCGAACACCCGGGCGATGACCAGCGCGGAGATCATCGACGCCAGTACACCGACCGTCACCGTGACACCGAAGCCGCGGACGGGACCCGAAGCCAGGAAGAACATCAGCCCGGCGGCGAGCAGCGTTGTGACGTTGGTGTCGAGGATCGCCGACCACGCCCCCTTGGCGCCGCGGTCGAGCGCGGATCTCAAGCCTGCTTGGGGCCTGGCGGCGTACTCCTCCCGTGCTCGTTCGAACACCAGCACGTTGGCGTCGATCGCCATACCGATCGCGAGGACGAAGCCGGCGAGGCCGGGCAGCGTCAGCGTCGCCGACAGGCCGACCAGCATCGCGTACGACAGCAGTGCGTAGCAGCCGAGCGCGATCGTCGCGAGCAGGCCGACGACGCGGTAGATGAACGTGATGAACAGCGCGGTCAGCGCGAGGCCGATGATGGCCGCCTTGGCGCTGGCCTCGATGGCGTTCTCGCCGAGCGTCGGACCGACCGTGCTCTGCGAGATGACCTCGACCGGCACGGGCAGCGCGCCGCCCTTGATCAGGACGGCGAGCTCCTGCGCGGAAGCCTGGGTGAAGTTGCCCGTGATCTGGGTGCTGCCGCCGGAGATGCCGGTGTTGCACGCGACGCTCTGGTCGACCTGCGGCGACGAAATCACCTTGTTGTCCAGCACGATCGCGACGCGGCGGGTGGGATCGCCGGGCTGAGCGCAGGCGGCCTTGCCGGTGAGCGACTGCCAGGTGTTGCCGCCACTGCCGCGGAAGTCGATCGTGACGAACCAGCCGGTGCCCTGGCTGGGATCAGTGACGCCGGACGCGTCGGAGACCTGCTCGCCAGTCATGGCCGGGGCGCCGATTCTGACCGGCTGGCCGCCCTCGTCCGGGAGGATCTTCTCGTCCTTGTTCTGGGGCTTCTCGTTCGGCTGCGTCGGGACGCCGAGAACGGGATGGAACGTGAGCTGGGCGGTCTTGCCGATGACCTCGACCGCTTCACGCGGATCCTGGACGTCGGGCAGCTCGACGATGATCCGGTTCTCGCCGGAGCGCGTCATCGACGCCTCCGCGACGCCGAGCGCGTCGACGCGGCGCTGGAGTACCTGGATCGCGCGGTCGGTCGACTCCGCGTTGGCCTTGGTGGTCGAGCTGTCCTTGGTCTCCAGCACGATCTGCGTACCGCCGCGTAGGTCGAGGCCGAGCCTGGCGGGGATGAGGAGAGCGAGGGCGAGGGCGCCGGCGAGGACGGCGAAGGTGAACAGCGCGCGGTAGAGCGGTGCGCGCGACTTGCCGGACGACGGAGCCGGCGAGCGGTCGAACGATCGGGAACGCGACGACAACGGTGCCTCCGTAGGCAGGACTTTGCCGGGGTGCGGATCGGATGCGGAACCGTGTGCGCCTGCGTGGGCTGGGCTGCTTGCCGTTTCTGCCGGGCCGTGTGCCGGTGTGATGGATCAGCGGCGGTGGCTCAGGTGGCCGGCCGGCGTGGGCGAGGTGAGCCCAGCCCCGAGCCGGCAGCTTGGGCTCGGACTCGGGCTCGGGCCGAGGTCAGGCTCCAGGCTCGGGGCTGGGCTCGCGCTCGTCCGGCGGGCCGTCAGGCGCGGTGCGTCGCGGGCGGGGAACGCCCTGGGCGCGCGCCCGGATCGACGCCGGCGCGCGGGCCGGTGAGGTGTGCGCTCGCCTGGCCGTTGCGTAGTGCGGCCGGCCCGGCAACCGAGTGCGGCGGGCTGTCGCCGTGCGGCGTGGAGGAGGACGGACCACCGGAGACGACCAGCTTGGCCGTGATGTTCGCGGGCTGCGAGTCGGGTACGCCCGAACTCGGGCTCGAGGCCGGCCCGTGCCGGGTCGCGTGCTGCCCGGCGAGGGAGATGGTCGAGCTCGCGCCCGTACGGTGGGCGAACGTGGCGGCCGCCGCCGGTGCGGGAGCGCCGGCCAGCGGCGTGAGCAGAACCGCAGCGACGCTGAGGACCCACAGCAGCGCGGCCTTGCTCGCGCGCATCGTGGTCCTCCGGGCGGTCGGCTGCCTAGCTGTGGTTGCGGCCCGGAGCTGGCGCTATCGCGTTTCCGGGCCGGTACGTTCGGTGGTCGGGCCAGTGTACGGCAGCTCGGCGGGCCTGTCCTTGGCCTCGTTCGCGATCACGATCCCGGCGTTCGGGTCGTACCGCACTCTCGGCGGCGCTCCGTTGGTCTGGCGGGCCGGCGCCTGCGCCTCGTGCTCGAGGTAGTCCTGCTGGTGCTGGCGGCCCGGATTGAACACCGACTCGAGCGGCTGGAAACCCGCGCCCATCGCCTGGGCCGCGGTCGAGTCCGGGCGGGACTTCTCCAGCCAGCGCCCGAGCAGCGGCAGTGCGACCAGCGCACACGCCACGATGCCGGCGATGGTGAGGACAACGGCCATGACGGGGGTACGAACGGGCGGCCGTCCGCGTTCCTTTCCGTGGCAGGTACGACTACCGCGGCGCCGCGTTCCGCGGTAGTCGTCGTCTTCTCGTTTCAGCGCAGGACGCGGTAGGTCACGTGGGTGACCGTGCTCGCGGCGCGCGCCGACACCTGCTCCAGCTGCAGCGGCGGGACGCCCTCGAACAGCCGGGAGCCGCCGCCGAGCGTCATCGGCACGATGTGCAGGCGGAGCTCGTCGATCAGGCCGGCCGCGAGGTACTGGTTGACGGTGGCCGCGCCGCCGTGGATGGAGATGCCCCCGTCACCGACCGCTTCGCGTGCGCGTTTCATCGCGGCATCGATTCCGTCGGTGACGAAGTAGAAAGTGGTGCCGCCCTCCATCGGCTGGGGGTCGCGCGCGTAGTGGGTGAGCACGAAGACCGGGCCGTGGTAGGGCGGATTGTCGCCCCACCAGCCCTTCCACTGCCGGTCCCACTCACCGCGCACCGGGCCGAACATGTTGCGCCCCATGATGAACGCCTTGGCCGTCATCATCTTGGCGAACTCATCCGGGTGCTTCTCGGGACCCTCGCTGTACCAGGCGTGCAGCTTGTCGCCCCAGCCGTCGCCGCCGTCCTCACCGAAAGGGCGTTCCTCGGTCTGGTTGAGTCCGGCGGCGTATCCGTCGGCGGTGATCGTGAGCTCGCAGGTCACTATGCCGCTGTCTGTGGTGGTCATCTCGCGTCTCTCCTGGATAGTTGTCCGCTCGGTAACTGTGTGCGCGAGGCACAGTGTACGATAGGCACAGTAAGCTGAGGGGTGCAAGAGGAGAAATGCGACAGGTGGTGGAGTTGGCGCATGGCGGCGTCGGAGGACCTTGGCATGCTGGACCTGCTGTGGGGCCTGCGGGAACTACCCACCCGCGGGCCGAAGCGCGCGATGTCGGTACGCCAGATCGCCGAAGTCGGGGTGGCGATCGCTGACCGCGAGGGCCTCGCCGCGATCTCGATGCAGCGGGTCTCGGGGGAGCTCAACTACACCAAGAACTCCCTGTACCGCTACGTCCGCAGCAAGGCCGAACTGCTGGCGGTGATGACCGACCTCGCCATCGGCGACCCACCGGACCTCGGCCCGTTGGCCGACGGCTGGCGCGTCCGGCTGGGGCGGTGGGCGCGGTTGATCCGGGAGGCGTGGAAACGTCACCCGTGGCTCCCGCACGTGAGCGAGTGGCAGGTCAGCCCGGGAGCAGCCCGGCCAGTGACCGACGACCGCGTCATGGGCCCGAACGAGGTCGCCTGGGTCGAGGCCGGCACGGCGACGCTCGTGGGCCTCGGCCTGTCCCCGCACGAACAACTCGACTCTGTGTTTCTGGTCAGCGCCCACCTGCGCGCCACCCAGGCGATGACGGCGTATGGGGTGCTGCCGTGGACGCTGGGCTTGCCTCAGCGGGGGACTCTTGATGGTCTCCGCAGCAAGTACGAGGAGCAGTTTCCGGCACTGACCGAACTCGCCGCCAGCGTCCGCGAACCGGAACACAACGGGTTCGAGTTCGGGCTCGCGCGCATCCTGGACGGGCTGGAACTCCTGATCAACCAACGAGCCAGCGGGCCTGCGGCCAACAACGACGCCCCCGCGCCGTGAGAGGGCAAAGACTCAAGGCACCACCATCACCTGCGACGAGGAGAAGCGTGGGTTGCGGTATCCGGCCCGCCATCCGGCTCGCCGCTACGCCCGATGCGCCTCCCGCCACTGCCGCACCCGCCACTGCCGCACCCGCCACTGCCGCACCCGCCACTGCCGCACCCGCCACTCCGTGCCTGAGACCCCACCGCGCCACTCGCAACCCCCGCCACCTCCGACGCGCAGCGTGGGCTGGTACTCAGTCCCAATTGGTACTGGGTCCCAATCGGTACGCGGTACCAGTTGGTACTCGATACCAAGTGGTACTCGGTCCCAAATGGATCTCAGTACCTTTTGGGACCCGGTACCAGTTGAGACACCGTGGCAGGTTGGGACTGGGTACCAAATGGGACTAAGTACCAAATGGGACTCGGTATCAGGACAGGCGCTTCAGCCACTCGACTTGCGGGTTCGCGAGCTCCAATGCTTCTCGCAGCCAGTGGCGGGCCGGTTCGTCGAGGAGAGGCAGCGCCGCCTCGAAGTCGGCGGTGTCCTTCTCCCGCGCTTGCTTGGCCTTCATGTGCAGCACGATCTCCGGCCGGAGGTAGGGGATCCCGTCCGCAGCGGTGAAGACAGCCTCTGACAGCGGTCGTCGGATCCGGGGGTCGCGCTTGGAGATCCACAGGTCATCCTCGTGCGGTGTCAGCAGCAGGTCGGCCAGCCAAGGCGACTGGCTATCCCTACGCAGCCACAGCTGCTCGCACCCCTCCAGCAGTTCACCCGGCTCGCGCAGAGGACGCAGGGTGCCCCCGTGGTTGGACCAGACGCAGTAGCCGGCCAGCAGATGATCGAGCACTGCCGGCAGGTCACCCGTGCGGAAAGCGATATCCACGTCCTCGTGCTCCCGCGCTACCCCGGTGAACGCTTCGATGGCCCAGCCGCCGACGATCCACCAGGGGACGGGGAGGCCGAACATCAGTGCAGCGGCGTCGGGTGGAGACAGCGACGCCCACGGTCCGTACCAGTGAAAGAATTCGGCGTCGTCCACAAGCCACGATCTTGTCACGGAGGGAAGGCCCATGGTTTCGGAACTGTTCGACGAGCATGCCTGGGAGCCGGTCGAGGGTTTCGCGTTCAGCGAGATCACCTACCACCGGTCGGTCGAGCGGGTGTCCGGCCACGGGACCGTACGCATCGCGTTCGATCGGCCGGAGGTGCGTAACGCGTTCCGGCCGCACACGGTCGACGAGTTGTATCGGGCGCTCGAACACGCCCGGACCTCCGCCGATGTCGGGTGTGTGCTGCTCACCGGCAACGGGCCGTCGCCGAAGGACGGAGGATGGGCGTTCTGCTCGGGCGGCGACCAGCGGATCCGGGGCAAGGCGGGTTACCAGTACGCCGAGGGCGTCACCGCCGACACCGTTGACCAGGCCAAGCTGGCGCGGCTGCACGTCCTGGAGTGCCAGCGGCTGATCCGCTTCATGCCGAAGGTCGTGATCTGCGTCGTACCCGGTTGGGCGGCCGGCGGCGGGCACAGCCTGCATGTGGTCTGCGACCTTACGCTGGCCAGCCGCGAGCACGCGCGGTTCAAGCAGACCGATGCCGACGTCGCGAGCTTCGACGGCGGGTTCGGCTCGGCGTATCTCGCCCGCCAGACGGGGCAGAAGTTCGCGCGCGAGATCTTCTTCCGCGGAGCCACGTACTCGGCGGAGGACGCACACCGGATGGGCATGGTCAACGCCGTCGTCCCACACGCCGAACTGGAGCAGACTGCACTGGAGTGGGCGCGCGAGATCAACGGCAAGAGCCCGACGGCTATCCGCATGCTGAAGTACGCCTTCAACCTCGTCGACGACGGGCTGGTCGGCCAGCAACTGTTCGCCGGCGAGGCGACCCGGCTGGCCTACATGACCGACGAGGCGGCCGAGGGCCGGGACGCGTTCCTGCAGAAGCGCGAGCCGGACTGGTCCGCGTACCCCTTCTACTACTAGGAGCCCCGCAGTGAAGTTCGAGGAGCGCGCCGAGTCCGATCCGGAGCTGGCCGGGCTGCTGGACGCCGCGTTCGCGGAGTTGGTGGCGAAGTACGGCGCGGGGGGACGATCGCACGTACGTGAAGGCGCCCGCTATCTCGTCCTGTCGGTCGAGGGGCGGGCGGTCGGCTGCGGCGCGATCCAGCCTTTCGACGCGGGGATCGGCGAGCTCAAGCGGATGTACGTCGCACCGGACTTCCGCGGCCGCGGCCTCGCACGCAAGTTGCTCGCGGAGCTGGAAGACCTCGCGCTGGCGGCTGGGTTCGTGGCGTTGCGCCTGGCGACCGGGCACAAGCAGCCGGAGGCGATCGGGCTGTACGAGAGCAGTGGGTACGAGCAGACCGAGCCGTACGGAAAGTACGTCGACCAGCCCGGCACGCACTGCTACTACAAGCGCCTGGTCGCCGAGACGGCGCTTCCGCCCGGGATCGGGAAGGTCGCACGGGCCCAAGGCGATCCGGATCCTGCGGGATGAACTGGCGGCGCGCGGCCTCCCCTTCGCTAGGTGGCCCGGGCGGGAGTACGGAGCTTGGCGCGAAGCTCGCGGATGCCGTCGACCTGGCGGGTGATTCCGGGGAGGCCGACGCGGGCGAAGAGGCGTTCCGGCCCGTTGTTCTCGGGCAGGCTGAGGGCCAGCAGCTCCTCGACGCCGGTGGCGAGGGCTTGGCGGATCACCTGGCGCAGCAGCAGGGTTCCGATGCCGTGCCGTTGCCAGGCGTCCTCGACCAGCAGGGCGATCTCGCCGCAGGCAGGCTTCTCGTACGGCACGCACTGGGCCATGCCGACCAGCTTGCCGGACTCGGTGAACGCCAGGACGGCGAAGCCTTCCGACGGCGCGGCCAGGGCGTCCAACCAGCCGGCGGGCAACCGGTCGGCAGGCGCCATGAACCGCATGCGGCGGGACTCGGCGCTGCAGCGGTCCAGTAGTTCGGTGACCTGGGCCCTGTCGTGCGGCGTGCCGAGGCGGATCCGGAGCTCCGTGCCGTCGACCAGGGCGGCTCGCGTGCCGGCACGGACGCGTTCGCTCTCGACGGCAGCGGCCGCGGCGGCGAAACGCTCGGCCCGGGCGCGTTCGGTGAGGGTGAACGGTGCCCACGCCCGGCGAACCGTGACGTAGCCGCGGTGCCAGGGCACGGCGACTACCAGCTGGTGGCCGTCCTCCGGCAGTCGGTGACCCGACAGCTCGGCGGTGTCGGCGTTGAGCAGCTGGCAAAGCAGGCCGGGCAGGCCGGTCGGGTCGCTGATCAGGCGAGTCGTGAGGTCGAGCGCCCGGCTGGGACCGTCGACCAGCTCCTGTACGCGGGCGGCGCGAGCGTGCATCTCGTCCGGCCGCGGCGTCTCGTCCCCGCCGGGCAGCGACTGGCGCAGGGCCTCGGCGTCCAGCCGGTCGGGTACCTCGATGTAGAGGTCGTCGTGGACGTGCTCGGCGTCGCAGCGGTGGATGTCGACCGACACGATGTTGCCTCGGAGCCGGCCGAGAGCCGTTGCCAGTTTGGCGAGTGTGCCGGGTTCGTCGCGGACCTTGGTACGGATTTGCCACAAAGCCATTGGGTACCTCCTGCACACCAACGGTCGCCCCTCAGAGTTTCGTACGAAAGCACGCGGTGTTGCTAGTAGGAAACCAGGCGAATATGAGTTGGCTTTGCTCCGGCAGGCGGCTGCGCCCTGTTATGCAGTGGTTTGTGGGTCAGTCGGCCACCAGGCGCCGGGTGAGGGCGGCGAGCTGTTGCTGGGTGAGGCCGTTGGCGAGGAGGTATTTCTCCGCGTTCTCGTAGCGGCGTTCCAGATGGTCGAGCATGCCCAGCATGGACTCCGGCTCCGACCCCTGCAGCTCCCGCGACCGCCGGCGGCGGGCTTCGTCGGAGATCGCGACGAGCTCGGCGTCGAACGCGGTGGCCATCCGGCCGTAGCTGTGGGCGTAGTCGGCCGCGATCACGTGCCGGTCGACACCCACGAGATCCAGCAGCAACGCGATGACGATGCCCGTCCGGTCCTTGCCGACGGCGCAGTGCACGGCGGCGCCACCGCCGGCCGGGGCGTCGGCGATGAAGCCGATCGCCCGGGCGATCTTGTCGCTGTGCTGGTCGAGCCGGGCGGAGTAGAGCTCGGCGAGCGACCCGGTGGCCGACAGGCCGGCGATGGTGTCGGTCCAGTCGACGTTGAGGTAGTGCTCCGCCCGCGCGAACGGGCTCGGCTCCGCCGCACACTCGTCGGCCGCACGCAGGTCGACGATGGCGGAGATGCCGAGCGATTGCACCGCTGCGACACCGACATCGGTCAACCGGCTGTGCCGGTCGGACCGGATCAGCGCTCCGTCACGTATCCGTTTGCCGTCGCCAGCGGGCATGCCGCCAAGGTCGCGGGCGTTCAGACAATCAGGCCAGTCCAGATGTCGCGGCAGGTAAGAGGTCACGCAGGACGAGCGTAGCCAGCGATGTCAACGACGCGGTGACGATGATCCGAAGTCTGGACGGATCAGCTGCCGGCGTCGGCTGCGGGCCCAGACCTGTGCGGCCTCGCTGCCCTTGAGAACGGAGTTTTCCGTTGGCTCTGCCTTCGCTGTCAGGTGCAGCTTGCGTACTTTGTCGCGTACCTGCCGAAAACCCATGTCGTAACCTCCCCTACGAACAATCGCTAGCTTGCCGTAGTTGTGTTTCCGCCGCCAACTTTTCGTGTTGCGAACGTGAAACAGGAGGGCGATTCGGGGCCCAGCCTTCGTTGCTGGACCTCCAATCCGCGATCAGGTTTCCGACATCAGGGTGTCCATGCAGATGAGCCCATTCGACAGGGTCCTTATGCAGAACGGAATCCGTTGCCGAGGCATCGGGATCGGCGGCAAGAATCATTCGCGCGAACTCGATGTCCCCGCGATACGCGGCAACGTGGAGCGGTGACAACTGCCAGCTGCCGGTGCGTTGCCTGGCCAGGGTGGGGTTCTCGGCGAGCAGCTTGGCCGCCTCGTCCCGCCAGCCGAGCAACCACGCGGCTGCGACGTCGAGGGTGGCGCCGTGATCGACCAGCCAGCGCGCGGAGAGCGGCTGTCCGAGTCTGGTCGCGATGCCGAGCGGGGTGAGGTCGCAGGGTTGAATGGCGTCGAGGTCGCGCTCCTCTTCGTGGTGGGCGGATTCGGCTGCGTCGAGGTCGCCGGTGCCCAGGGCTTCGAGGAAACGTACGGCGGCTGGGCTTGGTGGATCTGCGTCGAGGTTGTGCTTCGGCAGCCACCAGGTCTGGCCGGCTTCGCCGAGGTGCTCGAAACCGGCGCGGGCGTAGACCGGCTGGCCGAGACCGGTCGCGTTGAGCATCACGAGCCGGCAGCCGAGCTCGCGGGCCAGGTGCCGGCCGGCGGCGACCGTCAGCGCGGTGCCGACACCTTGGCGGCGCGCCTCCGGCTCGACGCCCATGTCGTAGATGCCGCCGATCGGCCGGCCGTCGTGGTCGGACTGGTGGAACGACACGTGGCCGACCCGGCTGCCGGCGAGCCAGGCCTCGAATCCGGATTCGGCCGGCTTGACCTCCAACCCGGATGGGACGGGATGGTCAGTGAGGTGGGCGGGATCGAGTGCCATCCAGTTGGGCCGCCAGCCCCAGTGGAAGCCGCGGGCCAGCAGTGGAGCACCGATCGTCTTGGCGGCTGCTTCGTCGAGCGTCCACCAGCCGACTTGGTGCGGCCGAGGCTCCCGTCGGGCAAGGCCGACCACCTCGTCGGCGAACGCGGCGAGCTCGCCGGCCGGAACGTCCGGGAACCCGACCATCAAACTGCCGCCCGGCTCCTTGGCCACGACGCCGCCGTGCCGGAAGTCGGCGCTCCCGCCGGCCGCGGTGGCGGAGGCGGAGGCGGCGAAGAACGAGCAGTGGTTGGCCGCGCCCGCGAGGATCCGCCAATCCGTCACCGCAGCTCCTCTCCGGGGATGGTGCCCAACCGAGCGGGTGCGACGCAGCCGCACGGCGGACGGATGGCGGCGCCGCTGGTGGTGATGGCGCTGCCAGCGGGGTGAATGGCGAGTCGGCGGTCGGTCATCGCAGTTCCTTCGGGATTGGTGGCTAAGCGAGTGGGTGTGATGCGGCCGGGTGGGCAGTGCGGCGGGTGGCAGGTACGCGGCGACTGCGGGGATGGGCTGGCGCCGCGGTGGCGGGGGCGGGGGCGAACATGGCGTGGGAGGAGTAGTGGGTGGTCGTCCCGCGGCGGCGGTCGGTGTGCTGGGTCCGGGACGGCGTCGCGAGGGCTGACGGTTGGGGCTGGCTCGGGTCGTGATGGCGGACATGGAGAGGAACGGAGCTGTCGGCGATGGGAAGAAGACGTCGGGCGGTCATCGGGGCTCCTTCCCGGTGGGTTGGGAGTGGAGGCGTTCGGGTCGGTGGCTTGGTCGAGCGACGCCGGCGAGGCCAGCGGCGGGCGTTTGTGGGATGGCGGAGGCGACGGGGCTTGGGACGGCGAGGGAGATGGCAACGGGGACAGGCAGTGGGTCGGTGAGCGGGCTCGGAGTCGGTCGAGTGGGCCGCTGGCTCGATGGCTTGGCGAGCCAAGCCAGCGAGGCGGGCGGAGATGGCGTGGCGGCGGAGATGGGGCTGGTGGAGCGGCTGCGTGACGAGGGCGGCGGAGCGGCGACCCGGGTCGCCGGGCGCAGAGGTGGGTCGGGGTGGCGGGAATGGCATAGCGGTGTGCGGGCGGGGCTGGTGGAGCGGCTGCGTGACGGGGGCGGCGGAGCGAGTGGAGCGGGTGGAGATGGCGGGCGGGCGGCGACCGGGTGGTGGGCGCAGCAGCCGGGTCGGGTGGCGGGGATGGCGGAGCGAGACGGCGGCGCGGTGGAGCTGCGGGGATGAGGCGGCCGGGGCGGCTGGACTGGCGGAGCCACCGTCTCTCGGTGTAGGCGGCGCGGCAGCTGGGGTGGTGGCTGGGTGGGGATGCGATGGCGTTGCCGCCACCTGATGGGTGGGCGGATGGCGATCGTGGCTGACGGCATGTACCCGACGGCTCGTACCCGCAGGCCGCCATCCGCCCTGCCGGCCCGCTCCTCCCTGCCGGCCTGGTGGCCCGGCAGGGGGCGGGTCGGGATTAGGTGTCGTCGGTGGTGAGGGGGGTGAGGAGGGTGGTGGTTTCGGGTTGGTTTTCGTGGCGGGCCCAGCCGAGCGGGGTGGCGTTGAACTCGAGGTCGCGGATGTTGGGGTCGGCGCCGAGGGCTAGGAGCTTGCGGGTGAGGGAGACGTCGCCGCGGGAGGCTGCGTTGTGGAGGGCGGTTTCGCGGCCGCCTGGGCGCGGGGCGTCGCCGCGGCCGTAGGCGTTGATGTCGAAGCCCAGGGACATCAGCAGTTCGACGACAGGCTCGCGGCCAGGGGCGCTGGCGGCCCAGGACATCAGGCCCGGACGGCGGGAGATCGCCGACTCGAGGACGCCGGGGTGGGCGGCGCGCAGGGCCTCCACTGCCGCCGCGTCGGCGCGGAGGGCGGCGGCCAGGAGTTGGTCGACCGGGTCGACCTCGGGTGGGGTGGCGCCCTGTTCGCTGAGGAACTGGGCGATCGCCTCCTCGCCGTTGAGCTCGGCCAGCTCGCTCGGGAGGTAGCCGTCGTCGAAGCGGGCGTTGAGGGAGACGTCGTGGGCGGCCAGCAGGCGAACGCGATCGAGGAAGCCGTGCTCGATGGCCCAGCGCAGCTGGAAGCGGAGCTTGCCGCCCGGGGTGTCGTGCAGATCGCCGAGGCGCTCGTGCCAGGGGCCGCCGTCGCCCGAGCCGAGGCCGAACTCGAACAGCAGCTCCAGGTGGTCGTTGGCCGGCTGGAACATGCGGTTGTAGAGCGACTGGTCGTCGTTCGGGTTGGCGCCGGCCTCGAGCAACAGCCGGGCCAGCGCGAGCGAGTGCGGGTGTCGCGGCTGGCGTACGGGTCCCTGCTCGCCTTCGCCGAACGCGCCTGTGAGCAGCGTGAAGACATAGGGCTGGCCGTTCCACAGGTAGCCCTCGTTGGGATCCGCCCCGGCCTCGAGCAGCAGCCGCGCCGATCGGAGCACGGGCTCGGCGGGCGCGTCCGGATCGAGCCGGGAGTAGGCGAGATAGAACAGCGGACTCCACCGATGCGGCCCGCCGCGCTGTCGGGCCAGCGTCGGCTCGGCCTCGAGCAGCCGCTCGACCGTCGACGCCGCGCCTGCGGCCGCCGCGGCGTAGATGTCGTGTTCGGCGAGCGTCGGCTGCTCCGCCAGCACGGCACGAGCCCGCGCCCAGCGTTCCGGGGCGTCCTGCCCGGTGTAGGTGAGGCAGGCCAGCCAGCAGAACTCGCCGGCCAGCTCCCGCTCGGTCGGCAGGACGTCCCAGCGGTAGGTCGTGACGGCATCGACGTAGTGCTTGAGCTTCGGCCACGACGCGAAGCCGTATTCGCGCGCCACGACCAGCTGAGCCGTGGTCAGGCTGAACGTGTCGACGCCGCCGGACAGGCAGCCGGGATAGCGCGCATCGATCCTCGCGAGAGCCTCGGACTCGCCCGAACGGACACCGCGCTGCAGTGCCTTCGCCTGGTGGCGCAGCTGATCGAGCCGAGGGCGATTTGGGAGGGGCTTGTTGGTCGGCATGCCGACCTCCTTTCCAGGAGCCCGATGTCCGCGTCGTCGGGCGAAAGGAGGCGTGAGCCAAACCATTTCGCTTCAGGTGAATCAGGTGGGCTGTGCCCTTCCCGCGGACCGGGGGCTTCCTGGGGAGCCGAGATCGACCCTAGCCCAGATCTGGGGCAAATGCCAGAGGGAGTTCGAACGTATTTGCGAACCTCAGGGCCGCAGGTACGCCAGCACAGCCATCACCCGCCGGTGGTCGGAGTCGGACGGTGCCAGCCCCAGCTTGGCGAAGATGTTGCTGATGTGCTTCTCCACAGCACCGTCGCTGACGACCATCTTCTGCGCGATCGCGATGTTCGTCCGCCCCTCCGCCATCAGCCCCAGCACCTCGCGCTCCCGCGGTGTCAGCTTCGACAGCGGATCGCTGCGCGCGACCAGCAGCTGCGACACCACTTCGGGGTCGAGCACGGTCCCGCCGCCGGCCACCCGCCGCAGCCCGTCGAGGAATTCCTCGACCTCGACCACGCGGTCCTTCAGCAGGTAGCCCACTGCGCCGGCCTTGTCGGCCAGCAGGTCAGTGGCATACGACTCCTCGACGTACTGCGACAGTACGAGGATCGGCGCCGCAGGCACCCGCCGCCGGGCCTCGATGGCGGCTCGCAGCCCTTCGTCGGTGTGGGTCGGCGGCATCCGGACGTCGACGACCGACACGTCCGGCCGGTGCGAAGCGATCGCCTCGACCAGCGCCGGCCCGTTGTCGACGGCCGCCACCACCTCGTGGTCGGACTCTTCCAGGAGCCTGACCAGGCCTTCCCGCAACAACACACTGTCTTCGGCGATCACGATGCGCATGGCAGCTCCGCTGTGAGAAGGGTCGGCCCGCCGTGCGGGCTTTCGACGTCGAGGTGTCCACCAATGCCGCGTACCCGGTCGGTGAGTCCGGCCAGGCCGTGTCCTTTGGAGTTGTGGGCCCCGCCGAGGCCGTTGTCGGCGACGATCACGCGCAACGTCGCCATGCTCGGCTCAGAGCTCTCCGCACGGTAGACCTCGACCCGGCAGTTGCTGGCGCCGCTGTGCTTCGCGACGTTGGTGAGCGCTTCCGCGACCACGAAGTAGGCGGCGTTCTCCACCGCCGCCGGTAGTCGCTCGCCGTCGGTCAGGTCGATCGACAGTTCGGTCGGGACCGTACACCGGCCGGCCACCGCAGCCAGCGCGGCACGCAGCCCGCGATCGGCGAGAATCGGTGGCGCGATGCCACGAGACAGCGCCCGCAGCTCGTCGAGCGTCTCCCGGGTCTGGCGTACGGCGTCGCCGAGCAGCCTCTTCACGGCCTCCGGGTCGCGCTCGATCTTGCGCTGCGCGGCCGACAGGTCCATCGCGAGCCGCACCAGCCGTTGCTGCGGCCCGTCGTGGATGTCGCGCTCGATCCGGCGCAGCGCGTCGGCCTCCGCGGACACCGCCGCGTCGCGGCTCTCGGTCAGCTCCGACACCCGGAACTCCAGCTCCGCCACCCGGTCAGAGGTGAGCAGCGAGCGGGCCAGGCTGGCGTTCAGCGCGGCCGTGCCGCGTACGACGGCCGGCAGCGTCACCAGGAAGATCAGCCCGATGATCGTGTTCAGCAGGGCCTCGGCGAACGCGGTGTTGCCGTAGCCCAGCAGCTCGGCCAGCCCTGTCGCGTCCTTGTCGTACTTGTGGATCGCCCATTGGTACGCGAACGCCGTCAGTCCGGCCACTGTGACCGCCCACCACGCGATCGTGATCGCGAACGCGAAGATCGCCGGGAAGATCCCGAGCACGCCGTGCCCCCAGTCGGCCCAGCTCTGCCCCTGCCCGATCGGGACGAACAGCTTTCGAATGCCACGACGCTCCTTGGCGCTGCGGTAGGCCGGCCGGGTCGCCCTCCAACCCTGCACGGTCGACAGTCGCCCGCGGTCGACGTCGGCGAACCCCCGAGCGGTGTACATGCACGCAGCCAGCACCGGCCACCCCAGTGCGATCAGGAAGAGCCCGATGCCGATGAAGAACAGCACGATCAGCACCACGAACCGCACGATGGCCAGCGGGAGCTCCGACACGGCGTACCACGACCGGTGCAGCGTCTTCATGATCCACGGCCGGCGGGCCAGCGTGCGGATCCTGGCCGTCGATGGCGGTGGGGTGGTCATGCTGAGGAACCTACGCGGTCTCGCCACACAACCCAATCGGGCCGACCCCTGAAACCCCAGTAGGGCTGTCCCTAATCTTTGAGACATGAGCGACTCCGATCCGTACGTCATCGCCTGGGACGAGTTCCGCGACCGGCTCGCGGCGGCCGCACGAGAGGACGCCGACTGGTACCGCCAGGTCGCGGCGGGCCTGGCGCGCCCGGGCGACCGCCTCGCGCTCGACATCGGCTGCGGCGGCGCGGGCATGTCGATCGCGCTGGGTGACGCGCTGCCGCCGGGAGCGAGGGTCATCGGGATCGACGGCAACGCCGAGATCCTGGCCAGCGCACGGCAGAACGTCACGAACGCCGGCCTCGGCGACGACCGCGTGGAGCTGCGGCAGTTCGACCTGGAGGCCGGCCCGGTCGCGCTGGGCAAGGAGCTCGGCGAGCCGGCCGACGTCGTGTGGGCGTCCGGCGTCGTGCACCACGTCGGTGACCAGCAAGCGGTGGTTGACGGTCTGGCCGGGCTGCTGGCTCCCGGCGGCCGGCTGGCGCTGGCCGAGGGCGGCCTGCGTTCGCAGTACCTGCCGTGGGACGCCGGTGTCGGCGAGCCCGGGCTGGAGCTGCGGCTGATCGCCGCACAGGACGCGTGGTTCGCCCGGATGCGCGCCGAGCTTCCCGGCAGCGTACGGATGCCGTACGGCTGGACGACCGCGCTGAGCAGGGCCGGGCTCACGCAGGTGACGACGGTCAGCATCATGCTCGAGAAGCCCGCTCCGCTCGGCGACGCGGACCGGAAGGCGGTCGTCTCCCGGCTCGGCATGTTCGCCGGCCGGATCCGCGAGACCGGCCTGCTGTCGGCGGACGACGTGGCCGCCTGGGAACGGCTGCTCGACGAGACCGGACCGGACTGGCTGGGCCGCCGCGACGACCTGTTCAGCCTCAGCGTCCGCAGCGTTCACACTGGCATCCTGGAGAAGTGAAGCACCGGACGATCGACTGGGCCGACGGCGCGATCGTGATCATCGACCAGTGCGCCTTGCCGGCGACGTATCAGACGTTGCGCCTGACCAGCGTCGACGAGCTGATCGCGGCGATCCGGCGGCTCGCGGTCAGGGGTGCGCCGGCTCTCGGTGCGGCGGGAGCGCTCGGCGTCGCGCTGGCCGCGCTCACCGATCCCGAGAGCGTCCGCGAGCAGGCCGAACGCCTGGCCGCCGCGCGGCCCACCGCCGTCAACCTCGCCTGGGGCGTACGACGAGCGCTGGAGCGGCTCGACCGCGGCCCGCAGGCCGTCCTGGACTTCGCGCGCGAGCTGCTGGCGGAGGACGAGCGGGTCAACCAGCAGGCGTCCCGCCGGGCGGCCGACCTGATCCGCGAGCTCTGCCCACACCGTCCGCTGCGCCTCTCGACGCACTGCAACGCCGGCCACCTGGCGACGGTCGGCTGGGGCACGGCGCTCGGCGTGGTCTGGCACCTCCAGGAGTCCGGCGAGATCGGCGAGGTCTTCGTCGACGAGACCCGCCCGCTGCTGCAGGGGTCCCGGATCACGGCGTACGAGCTGCGCGAGGCCGGTGTGCCGTACCGCATCTGTCCCGACGGCGCGACCGCCTCCGCGCTGGCGCAGGGTCTTGTCGACTGCGTGGTGGTCGGTGCCGACCGCGTGGCCGCCAACGGTGACGTCGCCAACAAGGTCGGCACGTACCCACTCGCGTTGGCGGCCGCCCGGCACGGCGTCCCGTTCATCGTGGTCGCGCCGGAGTCGACGCTCGATCCAGAGACGCCGACAGGCGACGCGATCCCGATCGAGCAACGCGAGGCCGCCGAGGTGACGGCGTTCGGCGGTGCGCCCGTGGCGCCGGAGGGCTCGGCTGTCTACAACCCGGCGTTCGACGTCACTCCGAGCGATCTGGTGACGGCTGTGGTGACGGAGGCGCGGATCCTGCGTTGAGTACGTCGAGCGTGTGGGCGTACTTCCGTTCCAGCTCGAGTCGTAGGTCTTCCGGCAGCTTGGCCAGGCGTACGGGGTCGGAGTTGCTGGCGAGGTCGGCGCGCTTGACCAGGATCGCGCCGGGATGGGCGACGACGCGGGCGAGGTAGTCGTCGCGCGATTCGCCCGGCCGTTTGCTCAGTGCGTCGACGAGCTCAACGACCGGCTCGGGTGTGCCGAGCTCGCGCAGGTCGTCGAGCGTGCAGCCGGTGTCTTCCACGACGTCGTGCAGCAGCGCGGCCAGCTGCTGGTGGAGCGTCCCGCCGAACAGCGCCGTCAACCGTGCGACGCCACGCGGATGCTCGATGTAGGGCTCACCGGCCTTGTCGACCTGGCCTTGGTGTAGTCGCTCCGCGAGCCGGTCGGCGGCCTCCAGCGTGTCGATCATCGCTCAGCCTCCAAGCTGATCTCGCAGCATACGTAACACAGATGACCATCAGACAGCCGTGAAGTTACGCTTTCCTCCAACGACGTGTTTCTGGGGAGGGGTCGTCGTGGGTGGGGAGAAACCTGTACGCAGTCGTGGCTGGACCGCGGTGCTGTTCGTTGTCGTGATCGAGATCGCGGTGCTGGGCGCCGTCGGGATCTACGCCTCGGTCGCCGGCCATCCGACGTTCGAGTCGAGGGCATGGCTGAACCGGGCCCTGACGCCCGCGCCCACGCCGTCCGACAGCGCGAAGCCGCCGGACACCGGCAAGCAGCCGGCGAACGCCAAGCCGGTCGAGCTCGACCCGTGCGAGCTGATGCGGACCCAGGACATCAACATGACGCTCGGCACGCGCTTCCAGCCGACCAGGGCGTCCGCCGGCCCCGGCGGCAACGTCGGGATCCTGAGCGGCGAGGAGGGATGGTGGACGTCGTGCCTGTACGAGGACTACCCCCAGCGGACGGAGGGTCTCGAGGTGCTCGTCTTCACCGGCCCGCGGCTCAGCGCGCTCGAGCCGACCAAGGACGAGGATCCGCGAGCCGTTCCGGGACTCGGCGAGGAAGCGTGGGTGACCAAGGACGAGTCTGAGTCGACATTGATCCTCGAGGTGCGAACAGCGTCGGCGTTCCTGTCGCTGACGGAGTACCTGGAGGACACGCCGGCAGACACCGAGGAGCGTCGCCTGACCACGCTCGCCCGGGAACTGGTCGGGCGGTTGCCTGCCAAGCCGCGGATCACGCCGATGCGACTGGGCGACACCTGCGCGGCCATCCCGCTGGACGGCGGCGAGGACTTCCTCGGCGTCGATCTGGTCGGCGGCCGCCAGCTCCTGACGCCTGGCAGCGACACCACGTGCACGTTCACCGGTTACTACGGAGCGATGCTCGAGGTGACGGTGTTCGTGGAGGGCTCCGTGGACGGGGAGCGCGCGTTCTTCCGTGGTGAGGGCAAGCGCGTCGCCGGTGTCGGTGACGAGGCGTACGTCTACTACGACGAGCTGAACGGCCCGATCTTCTTCGTACGCGACGGTGACCTGGCGTTCTCGGTCATCTACTACACGGACGAGGAGCCGTCCGACGAGACAGAACCCACCGCGGCCGAGCTCGACCTGCTGAAGTCGCTGGTCGCAGACGGGGACGTGATCACCGGTTGAGGTTGGGAAGCCCCAGTTCAGGGCACCTTGATCGGATAGTTCCTAACCGGGAAGGGCGGCCATGGTCGAACAAGTCGATGTGGTCGTCGTCGGGATGGGGGTCGGCGGCGAGGCGGTCGCCGGTCAACTGGCCGACGCGGGCCTGCGAGTGGTCGGCGTCGAGGGCCGGTTGGTTGGCGGCGAGTGTCCGTACTGGGGATGCGTACCCAGCAAGATGATGATCCGCGCGAGCAACCTGCTCGCCGAGGGCCGCCGCGTCGAGGGCGTGGCCGGGCATCCGGTGGTCGTACCCGACTGGCGGCAGGTGGCGGCACGGATCCGCAGCGAGGCGACCGACGACTGGAACGACAAGGTCGCCGTCGAACGATTCACCGGCAAGGGCGGCCGGTTCGTCCGCGGCTGGGGCCGGCTGGCCGGCCGCGCGTCGAACGGCAACGTCCGCGTCCAGGTCGGCGACGACACGTACGAAGCCTCGCGTGGCGTGGTGATCGGTGTCGGCACCGAGCCCGCGATCCCCTCGATCGACGGCTTGTCCGACACGCCGTACTGGACCAACCGCGACGCGATCGAGGCCAAGTCGCTGCCGGCGTCGCTGACCGTGCTCGGTGGCGGCGCGGTCGGACTCGAGCTCGCGCAGGTCTTCGCGCGGTACGAGGTGCCGGTGACGGTCATCGAGGCCGACCGGCGGCTGCTTCCGATGGAGGAGCCGGAGGCGTCCGCGGTGGTCCACAAGGCGCTGGAGGCCGACGGCATCTCGGTGCACACGGGTGTGCCCGTGCAGCGGATCGGTCACAACCTCAAGGGCTTCGTCGTGACGCTCGGCGGCGGCATGGACGTGGCTGCAGAGCAGTTGCTGGTCGCGACCGGCCGTAAGCCCAACCTCGAGCTGCTCGGGCTGGAGACCGTCGACCTCGATCCGAAGGTGCGCGCGCTGGCCGTCGACGAGCGGCTGCAGGCCGGCGACAAGCTCTGGGCCGTCGGCGACGTGACCGGGCACGGCGCGTTCACGCACGTCGCGATGTACCAGGCCGGGATCGCCGCGCGCTCGATTCTCGGCGAAGAGGGGCCGCCCGCGGAGTACCACGCCGTGCCGAGGGTGACGTTCACCGATCCGGAGGTCGGCTCGGTGGGTCTCACCGAGGCGCAGGCGCTCGACGAAGGGCTCGAGATCGAGGTCGGGGTGGCGGAGATCCCGTCGTCCGCGCGCGGCTGGATCCACAAGGCGGGCAACGACGGTGTGATCAAGCTCGTCGCGGACGCCGAACGCGGAGTGCTCGTCGGCGCGACCTCGGCCGGGCCGATGGGCGGCGAGGTGCTGAGCGCGCTGGTGGTGGCAGTGCACGCCGAGGTGCCGGTCGAGCGGCTGCGGCAGATGATCTACGCGTACCCGACGTTCCACCGCGCGATCGAGGACGCCCTGCGCGACCTCAGCCCGCGTACCGACGGCGACTAGGCGACTGATACCTTTCTTTCATGGAAAGAAAGGATGTCGTACGCGGCCTGAACCGAGCGACGTTCGAGCTCGGGTCCGACGCCCAGCGCGGCATGGCGCGGTCGTTCGACGTGCCGCGGGTCGGGGTGTTGCGGTCGGTCGCGAACGAGAAGCTGCGGCCGAGCGAGATCGGCGAACGGCTCGACATGGCTCCCTCATCGGTGACCAGGCACGTCCAGGCGCTGGAGGACGCGGGTCACGTCAGCGTCGAACCCCATCCGGACGACGCGCGGACCTGCCTGGTCCTGGCCACCGCGGCCGGCGTGGAGGAGCTCGACAAGCTGGAACGCGCGGGGCTGGAGGCGTTCGAGCAGGTCGTTCAGGACTGGGACGAGGCAGACCTCCGGGAGCTCACCCGGCTGCTGTGGCGCCTGGCCACGGACTGGTCCGAACGCGGAGCCACCGCGCGCCGGCAGCCGAAGCCGGGGAGCGTTCCGCGATGGCGGTTCCGAGGTGCGACATGAGCCGGATCCGCTGGGCGGCGCTGTGCCTCTACGCCCTGGCCGCGTTCCAGGTCCTGATCGCCGTGCTGCTCTATCTCAACTGGGACGAGACCGTCGCCGGCTTCACGGGCAAGGCGTTCGCTCCGACCAGGGACGCGGCTGAGGGGTCGGCCGCCGGCGCGCTCGGCGTGCACATCCTGCTGGCGGCGCTCTACGTCCTGCTCGCGGTCAAGCTCCCGGCCGGGCGCCGCTGGGTGCGCGTCGTCGCGACGGTTCTGCTGGCGTACAACGTGATCGGCGGGATCGTGACGCTGGCCGCGATGTCCGAGCAGACGCCGCTGAACCCGATCGGCATCGTGCTCGCCGCGGCCGCGCTCCTGCTGCTCTGGCTGCCTCGGAACGATCGGAAGGCTCGGAAGGCCCCGGATCGCGCGGCTTCGTAGCCTGGGACGCATGCGGATCGCACTCGTCCAAGGCGACATCACCGAACAGGCCGTCGACGCGATCGTGAACGCCGCCAACTCCTCGCTGCTCGGCGGTGGCGGCGTCGACGGAGCGATTCACCGGAAGGGCGGGCCGGAGATCCTGGCGGAGTGCCGCGAACTGCGCGCCTCGCGCTACGGCAGCGGGCCCCCGGCCGGCCAGGCCGTCGCCACCACGGCGGGGAAGCTGCCGGCGCGCTGGGTGATCCACACCGTCGGCCCGGTCTACAGCACATTGGAGGACCGGTCGGCGTTGCTGGCTTCGTGTTACCGCGAGTCGCTGCGCGTGGCCGACGACCTCGGGGCGGAGACCGTCGCGTTCCCAGCGATCTCGGCCGGCGTCTACGGCTGGCCGGTTGTGGACGCCGCCCGGATCGCTGTGTCGACCGTCCGAGAGACGCCTTACCACCTGGCAGAAGCCCGGTTCGTACTGTTCACGCCGGATGTCTACGCCGCGTTCGCCGAGCAGGTCGGATAGACCTCCGCGGGAATGCCCGGGCGCGCTCAGGTGGTTGAACGTTGCGGACCCCATAGCGCGCAGGAGGGATGCGAGTGCGGCCGGATCGGGCACGGAATTCGCTCACGCCTCGCCGGGTCGCGATGCTGAGCGTGCACACGTCACCACTCGATCAGCCTGGAACCGGCGATGCCGGCGGCATGAACGTCTACATCGTCGAGCTGGCCCGTCAGTTGGCCGGCCTCGGTGTCCAGGTGGAGATCTTCACCCGGGCGACATCGAGCACGTTGCCCCCGGTCGTCGACCTGTCCGACGGCGTACGCGTGCGGCACGTGCTGGCGGGCCCGTTCGAAGGGCTCTCGAAGTACGACCTGCAGGGCCAGCTCTGCAACATCGCGGGTGAGGTGCTGCGGGTCGAGGCCGCGCACGAGCACGGGTGGTACGACGTCATCCACTCGCACTACTGGCTGTCCGGGCAGGTGGGCGTACTCGCCAAGCGGCGTTGGGGAATCCCGCTCGTCCACACCATGCACACGATGGCGAAGGTGAAGAACGCCTTTCTGGCCAAGGGCGATCGGCCCGAGCCGGAAGCGCGGATCCGTGCCGAGGAGGAGGTCGTCGCGTGGTCGGACCGGCTGATCGCCAACACCGGTGAGGAAGCCGGAGAGCTGATCACGGCGTACTCCGCCGACTCCACCCGGGTCGCGACCGTCAACCCCGGTGTCGATCTCGACGTCTTCTCGCCCGGTGAGCAGGTCGAGGCGCGCCGCCGGCTCGGCGTACCGCGCGAGGTGGACCTGCTGGTGTTCGCCGGCCGGATCCAGCCGCTGAAGGCGCCGGACGTCCTGATCCGGGCGCTGCCGCACCTGATGGCGGCTCGGGCGTCCGGCCGCCGGCTCGTGCTGGCGATCGTGGGCGGGCTCAGTGGATCGGGGCTCGCCGAGCCGCACGCGCTGGCGACGCTGGCCCGCAGGCTCGGTGTCGGTGACCTGGTGGTCTGGTCGCCTCCCGTACGTCAAGGGGAGCTTGCGCAGTGGTACCGCGCGGCCGATGCCGTGGTCGTGCCGTCCTATTCCGAGTCGTTCGGGCTGGTCGCGCTGGAGGCGCAGGCCTGCGGCACTCCGGTCGTGGCGGCGGCGACGGGTGGGCTGCGGACGGCGGTACGCGACGGCGTGTCGGGCGTACTGGTCGACGGCCACGAGCCGAAGCACTGGGGCCGCGTGCTGGGCGACCTGCTGGCGGCACCGGAACGGTTGCGGGCATACGGCCGGGCGGCGATCGCGCACGCGCGCGGCTTCGGCTGGGCGGCGACCGCCCGCGGCACGATCGACGTCTACGCCGACGCCCAGGCCGCACTGGGCCGCCCGCCGATTGTTGCCTAGGCCTGGCTGACCGTCGCGATCGTGCCTTGCGCGACGGCGACCGTACGTTCGGAGTCGCCGTCCGGCGTGGTGATCTCGCAGCGGGTGACGGCCAGCCGGGAGCCGGACGACTCGACGTGGGCGATCGCCCGGAGCAGTCCGGAGCGCGCCTGCCGGAGGTAGTTGATCTTGTATTCCGCGGTGACCACGTTGACGCCCAGCACCGATCCGCCGGCGAACGTCATCGCGTTGTCCGCGAGATAGCTGAGCACTCCACCGTGGACGCCGCCGTGCTGCTGCAGGAGCTCCGGCCGGATCGGCAGCGACAGCTCGGCACGCCCTGGCTGGAAGACGTCGAGCGACGCGCCCACAAGCACGGAGAACGGCTGGGCGGTGAGCAACTCGCGCCCGAGTGCGAGCAGCGCGGCAGGATCGGAAGGCAGGCCGGAGTCGGACACCTCAGGAAGTCTATTTAGGCTTCATGACCATGACTGGTGCGCCGTACCGACTGATCCTGCTCCGCCACGGCGAGAGTGAGTGGAACGCCAAGAACCTCTTCACCGGCTGGGTCGACGTCAGCCTGTCCGCCAAGGGCGAGGCCGAGGCCAGGCGTGGTGGTGAGCTGATCCGCGAGCGCGGGCTGGCTCCCGACGTCCTGCACACCTCCGTGCTCCGCCGCGCGATCCAGACCGCGAACATCGCGCTGGACGCCGCCGATCTCGGCTGGCTGCCGGTGCGGCGCAACTGGCGGCTGAACGAGCGGCACTACGGCGCGTTGCAGGGCAAGGACAAGAAGCAGACGCTGCAGGAGTTCGGCGAAGAGCAGTTCATGATCTGGCGTCGTTCGTACGACACGCCTCCGCCGCCGCTGGACGACAGCTCGGAGTTCTCCCAGGCCGGCGACCGGCGTTACGCCGACCTGCCGCCGGAGCTGCTGCCGCGTACCGAGTGCCTGAAGGACGTGCTGGGCCGCGCGCTGCCGTACTGGTACGACGCGATCGTGCCCGACCTGCGGGGCGGCAAGACGGTCGTGGTCGCCGCACACGGCAACTCGCTGCGCGCGCTGGTCAAGCACCTCGACGGCATGTCCGACGAGGCCGTGGTCAAGCTGAACATCCCGACCGGCATCCCGCTGCTGTACGAGCTGGACGAGTCGATGCGTCCGGCGAAGGCCGGCGGGGAGTACCTCGACCCCGACGCCGCCGCGGCCTCGATCGAAGCGGTCAAGAACCAGGGCCGCTGACCCCGCGACCTGGTGGAGGTATCTCGGCCCCGATATGAGAGAGACCGAGATACCTCCACCACCTTGCGGTCAGAACCTCAGAACGGGTTCTTGGCGACCGACACCGGCCCATCGCCCCGGCCATAGGCGTACAGCGAGCCCACCGCCGAGGTGTTGATCGGCAGCCGGACGAACGGTCCCCAGCCGGTCTCCTGGTCGTAGGTCACCAGCGGGTCGCCGCTCGCGACATCCCAGATCTGGATCCGGCGCGAGAACCCCGAGCCGGCGATCACCTTCGCGCTGTCGGCCGTGAACGCGACCCCCTGCATGAAGCCCTCGGAATCGCCCTTCAGCGTCTGGATCGTGCCGTCGGAGACGTTCACGACCTGGATGTTGGCGCCGAACTGCTGCACGCCGATCGCCAGGAACTTGCCGTTCGGCGAGAACGACAGCGGGCTCTCCGAGGTCGCGGCGCCGCCGAGGATCCGCAGCCGCGCACCGGTCAGCGCGTCGTACAACTGCACGCCACCCTGCCCCGGCACCGCCGCCACCGTGTTGTCCGGCGACATCTCCACCAGCCCCTGTGGGCGCCCGGTCGAGTTGGTCGCGAGCAGCGTGCCGTCCGAGACGCGCCACACCCGCAGCACGCGATCGTTGCCGGTGGTGATCAGCGTCCGGCCGCCTGGGCCGAAACCGACGCCGGTCGTGCCGAGGTTGTGGCCGGGCAGCGTGAGCGACGATGCCGTGCTGCCGGTCCGCCAGATCTTGATCAGGCTGGCCCCAGGTGTGGGGTTGCCGTCGACCGTGGCAAGCAGACCCCCGTCCGGCGAGAACGCGACCTGGCTGAGTCCGTACGGATGCTCGGCGAGCGTCGCCACCTCCTTGCCGTCGCCGGCGCGCCAGAGCCGGGCCGTCGTGTCGTCGCTTGCGGAGGCGAGCAGCGAGCCGTCCGGGCTGAACTCCACGTAGCGAACGCTTCCCGTGTGTTTCCCGAACGTCAGCTTCACGGCACCGGTCGCGACGTCCCAGATCCGGGCGTGGCTGTCGAACGAGCCCGACACCAGCGCACCTGGCGCGGTGCCCGCGGGGTTGCTGACGAACGCCACGCTGCTGACGCCCGCCTGGGTCTTGTCGTCCAGTGTGATCAGCAATCTGCCGGTGCTGACCTGGAACAGCCGGATCGCGTTGTCGAAGCCGCCGACGGCGAGCGTCTGGCTGTCGCCGGAGAAGTCGATCGAGCTGATCAGGTCCTCGCTCGCCTTGGGGATCGTACGGACCAGGCGGAAGTCGCTCGTCCGCCAGATACGTACGCTCTGGTCCCAGCTGCCCGAAGCGAGCAGCGTGCCGTCGGGTGAGAAGTCGACCGAGCCGACGAAGAACGTGTGTCCGGTCAGCGTGCGCTCCAGCAGCCGCCTCGGTACGTTCCAGACCTTCACGGTCTGGTCGGCACTCCCTGAGGCGAGTCGCTGCCCGTCCGGCGAGAACGCCACCGAGAACACCGAGTCCGTGTGGCCGACCAGACTGGCCACGAACGAGCGGTCGCTCATCCGGAACAGGTTGATCACGCCACCGTCGGCACCGTTCTGGTAGCCGGCGGCGAGCAAGGTGCCGTCGGGTGAGACCGCGATCGAGAAGACGAGGTTGGGCGTCGGGGAGGCGAAGTCGCCGAGAAACGCCCCGTCACTCACTCGCCATAGCTTGACGTTTCCGGAGGGGTCGCCGAAGACGAATTCTCCGGCCGACGCCAGAAATCGTCCGTCCGGTGAGAACGCCACGGAATAGACCGATCCGTCGTGACTTGCAAGGGTCCGGATCAGGCTGCCGTCGGAGGTCCGCCAGAGCTTGACCATGTTGTCCTGGCTCGCCGTCGCCAACACCTGACCATCAGGGGAAACGACTGCCTGCTGGATGCCGATCGTGCCGCCGCCGGTCCACGCCAGATCGGGCGCTGCGGCCGCAGCCGGAATTGCGGAGGACAGGAGTGTCGCGATAATTGATATCGCGACCAAAGCCCCCCGGCGTACGAGTTTCACCATTCCTCCAAGACTTGAAGGTGTCTTGTGCGGAGGAGATTAAGCGGAAGAGCTGACCAGAGCCTGACTTCGCGATGACTTGGGACGGGCCGCGGCCGACGCCAGGGCGTCCACGATCTGGGCACGTCCGGATTGAGCCATGCGCAATTGACGGCAACGGGCTACAGTGGTGGATTGCTGGACGAGGCTGTCCAGTCACGCAATACCGTCTTGCCCGGCTTATCAAGCTGAACTTGGGGTGTTTCAGCGCCATGCCAGCGTCACATCGGACGCCACGCTCGCTCTCTCCTCTTCCTCCCTTCCGCTTCCGTCGAAGGATTCGTCCACGCAGGGACATCGCTTACCCGTCGCTGCTGTGAGAGACAGAGCCGCCCGCTGCCGTTCGTAGCGGGCTGAGCTCAGCCGATCCATCCACACTCTTCGGACCACACGGAAGAAATCATCGTGCCTACCTCGGGGTCCCATGCCCGGACCCACGTCAAACCTGTCCTTCCCTCGCCGCGCCGTCCCGATGGCGACGCGCCCAAAAGTCAAGCAAACAAGGGTTGGCTCCAGTGGCTCTCGCCGTACCTCGGCCGCCACAAGGGAGTACTGATCTGGTCGCTCGCGGCGGCCACATTGTGGACGGCCGCGATGATCGCGGCTCCGCTGATCCAGAAGGTCGTCGTCGACGACGCCATCGTCGAGCACAGCAAGCCGGTCTTGCCCTGGGTGCTCGCACTCATCGGTGTCGGCGTGCTGCGCGCACTCACCAGCGCTCGCTGGCGGGACGCCGGCGGCCGGCTCAGCCTCCATGTGCTGAACGACATCCGCGACGACCTGTACGCCCACCTGCAGCGGCTCGACCAGGCCGCACACGAGCGTATGCAGTCGGGCCAGCTGGTCGCCCGGGTCAACTCCGACCTGGTGCTGGTCCAGCAGGCGGTCGGCCAGCTGCCACCGGTGCTCGGCACCGTGCTGCAGGTCCTGCTCGCGCTGACCATCATGGCGTTCCTCTCGCCGCTGCTGGCCCTGGTGCTGCTGGTCGTCCTGGCCACGATCGTGATCGTCGCCCGCAGGCTGCACATGCGGGTGTACGCAGCCTCGTGGGACGCCCAGCAGCGTGAAGCCGACATGACGACCGTCGCCGAGGAAGCGATCACCGGCGTGCGGGTGGTCAAGGGCTTCGGCCAGGAGAAGCCGGAGCTCTCCCGGTTCGTCGAGTCGCTGTCGTACATGTTCCGCTCGCGGGTACGCGCGGTCCGCCAGCGCGGCCCGCTGCTCGCGACGCTGCAGGCCTCGCCGCTGGCCGGCCAAGTGCTCGTGCTGCTGATCGGCGGCTGGCTGGCACTGAACGGCCACCTCACCGTCGGTACGTTCTTCGCGTTCCTGGCCTACCTCGCCGACCTCAACGGCTCGGCGAGGCTGCTGGCCGGCGTGCTGACGCTGCTGCCCCGGGCACGTTCCGGCGCGGAGCGGATCGCGGAGGTCTTCGCGGTCGAGCCGGAGATCCAGGACCGTACGGACGACGGCACCCGCCCCGAGCTGGACGCGGCGCCGGCTGCCGGGCACACCATCGGGCGCAGCCCGGGCGCGTTCGTCCGGTTCGACAACGTGCGCTTCACCTACCCCCAGGGCCCGGAGGCGCTGCGCGGCTTCGACCTCGACGTACTCCCCGGTGAGACGGTCGCGGTCGTCGGGCCGACGGGCTCGGGCAAGTCGACGGCGCTGCAGCTGGTGTCGCGGCTCCGCGACGCGTCGTCCGGCCGGGTGCTGGTCGACGGCATCGACGTCCGCGACCTGCCGCTTCCGGACCTGCGGCGCCGGGTCAGCGTCGTCTTCGACGAAGCGATGCTGCTGTCGGGAACGATCCGCGACAACATCGCGTACGGACGCAGCGACGCCACGCCCGAGGACGTCGAGCGGATGGCGAGGATCGCGGCGATCCACGACTTCATCGCCGGCCTGCCCGAGGGGTACGACACCGAGGTCGGCCAGGAAGGCCTCAGCCTGTCCGGCGGCCAGCGGCAGCGGATCGCGCTGGCGCGGGCGCTGCTGGCCGACGCCGATGTGCTCGTCCTCGACGACGCGACCTCCGCGGTCGACGTCCACGTGGAGCGCCGGATCCTCGACGCGATGCGTGAGGTCGTCACCGGACGTACGGTCATCGTGGTCGCGTACCGCGAGTCGACCGTGCAGCTCGCCGACCGCGTGGTGCTGATCGACGAAGGCAGCGTGGTCGACCAGGGCACACACGCCGAGCTGATCGAGCGTTCGGAGCTCTACCGCGCGCTGATGTCGGAGCTGCCCGACCACACCGAGGACGAGTCCGCCGAAGAGGACGTGACCCCGGAGGCCTGGCAGCCCGCTTCGCACGCGACCGGGGAGATCCGCGCGAGGGTCGGCGACCCGGCCACACCGGAGCTGCTCGCCGCGCTCGCCGAGCTGCCGCCGGCCCGCGACGACACCCGGGTCGACGTCGGCCACGAGTCGACGCGCGCGGAGAAGTTCCGGCTCGGCCAGATCGTCCGGCCGCAGCGCTGGGCGATCCTGCTGGGTCTCACGCTGCTGCTCGCCGACGCGTTGGCCGGCCTGTCCGGACCGCTGCTGGTGCAGAACGGGCTCGAGCACGCCCTCGACAACAAGTCGATGGCGATGCTGGGCGTGACGTGTGCGGCGTTCGGCCTGATCGCGGTGCTGAACTACTTCAACGTGTGGGGCACGCACCTCACGACGTCCCGTACGACCGAACGCATCCTGTACGCCTTGCGGGTAAGGCTGTTCGCGCACCTGCAGCGGCTCGGCATGGACTACTACGACCGCACTCACGCGGGCCGCATCATGACCCGGCTGACGGCCGACGTCAACGCGGTGGCGGAGCTCATCCAGGCGGGTCTGACGAACTTCCTGGTCGCGATCGTGACGTTCACGGGCATGACAGCCGTGCTGCTCGTACTCAACCCCACGCTGGCATTGGTGGTGCTGGCGGTGATCCCGCCGGCGGCGATCGCGACGATCTGGTACCGGCGCGTGGTCGGGCCGGCCTACGAGCGGGCGCGGGAGCTCAACTCCGCGTTGAACACCTACCTCCACGAGACCCTCGCGGTGCTGCCGGTGACGCAGGCGTTCCGTCGTGAGGACGCCAACCTCGCGCACTTCCGCGGCATGGCGAAGGAGCAGCTGGACGTCCGGTTCACCAGCACGCGGGCGACCGCGATCTACGTGGCGTTCATCGAACTGCTTGCCACATTGACGATCGCCGCGACGCTGCTGGTCGGCTGGCGGCTGATCGCGGCCGGGCAGCTGCAGGTCGCGGAGCTGGTTCCGTTCCTGCTCTACCTGGCTCTGGCGTTCGCGCCCGTCCAGCAGATGGCGACAGTGTTCGACGTCTACCAGCGGGCGAAGACCGGGGTCAGCCGGATCTCGGCGCTGCTGGCCGAGGAGGTCAGCGTTCCGACGCCTTCGGCGCCGTCGGAGGTCGGCGAACTGAAGGGCGACATCGAGCTGCAGGCGGTTTCGCTGCAGTACAACGGAACCCACAAGCCGGCCCTGCGCGAGGCGGACCTGCGGATCGACGCGGGCGAGCGGGTCGCGTTCGTCGGCCAGACCGGCGCCGGCAAGTCCACGATCGCCAAGGTGATCACGCGGTTCTACGACACGACCGGCGGGGAAGTCCAGGTTGACGGCACGTCGGTGCGTGAGTTCGACCCGTCGGTGTTCCGGCAGTCGATCGGGTACGTGCCGCAGGAGCCGTTCCTGTTCTCGCGGACGATCCGCGACAACATCGCCTACGGTGCGCCGGATGCCTCCGACGAGCTGGTGGAGGCGGCGGCGCGGGCGGTTGGCGCGCACGGCTTCATCTCGGAGCTCGACGGCGGCTACCTGCACGAGGTGACCGAGCGCGGGCGTTCGTTGTCGGCGGGGCAGCGGCAGCTGCTGTGCCTGGCGCGGGCGCTGGTGCTGGATCCGCGGGTGCTGGTGCTGGACGAGGCGACCTCGCACCTGGATCTGAAGAGCGAGCGCCGGGTCGAGCGGGCCATGCGCAAGGTGGCGGACGGGCGGACCACGATCGTGATCGCTCACCGGCCGCAGACCCTGCGCTGGGTGGACCGGATCGTCACCGTCCACGATGGGGAGATCGTCGCGGACCAGACGTTCGACGATTTCTCGGCGTCCCGCCACTGAGGCGCGAATGACCACGTTGACCACGGCTTTGCGTGGTTAACGTGGTCATTCGCGCTTCGCCACGCTAGTGCCGCGGCAAGAAACGTTGGCGTTGTAATCGTGTCGGTCTGACGCGTTGAGGGTTGCCTTGGCAGGGTTGTTGTCGGAGGTGGGCTGATGGCACGTCAGGCTGAGGTGTTCGTGCGGCCGCTGGAGCCGGAGGAGGCCGAGCGGCTGGTACGGATCACGCGTCGGACCAGGGATCGGGTGCGGCTTCGCCGGGCCGGGATCGTGTTCGCGTCGTTTCAGGGCCGTTCGGCGACAGAGGCGGCGGCGATGTTCGCCGCCACGGCGCAGTATGCGCGGGAGGTGATCCACGCGTTCAACCAGCAGGGGTTTGCGGCACTGGACCCAAAATGGAGCGGGGGCCGGCCAGTGCGGATCGGCCCCGCGGCGCGTGAACAGATCTGCCGGGTGGCCAAGAGCCCGCCGCAGAAGTTGGGGCTGCCGTTTACGACGTGGAGCCTGACCAAACTGGTGGAGTATCTGGCCAGGCAGCACACCATCAAGGTCAGCACCGAGACGGTGCGGCAGGTCCTGCGCAACGCCGGTGTCAGGTGGCAGGCGACTAAGACTTGGAAGGCCTCCAGGGATCCCGACTTCGTGGCCAAGAAGGACAAGATCCTCGCTCTGTATGACTCGCCGCCTGCCGACGGCAGGGTGATCTGTGTGGATGAGTTCGGGCCGCTGAACCTGCAGCCCAGACCCGGCCGCGGCTGGTTCCCCATCAGCGATCCAGCCCGGCTGCGGGCGACCTACCACCGCCTGGACGGCGTGCGGCACATGTTCGCCGCCCTCGACCTGGCCACCGGCAAGATGTTCTACCGGTTCCGCGACCACAAACGCTGGCCCCAGTTCCTGGACTTCCTCAAACAACTGCGCCACCGATTCGCCGGGAAGCTCTACCTGATCTGCGACAACTACGGCTCCCACGGCAAGGCCGAGGTCAGGGCCTGGTGCAAGGGCAACGACATGGAGTTGGTGTTCACCCCGTCCAACGGATCCTGGCTGAACTGGATCGAATGCCACTTCACCGCCCTGCGCTACTTCACCCTCGACAGCAGCGACTACCCCAACCACGCCACCCAAGAACACGCCATCGCCGGCTACATCCGCTGGCACAACCGACACGCCCAGCCGAAAAGCCACTTCGCCATCGGCTCCAAGATCCGACGACCCGATTACCTACCCAACGTTGCTTGACGCGGCACTAGGACGTCTTGAGACGGTCGGCTACGTCCCTCGAAGTCCCGCCGATGTGGCCTATGGTCATGAGACGTGACCCGAGCTGAATGGGCCGAGCGGACGGCCCGAACCCTCCTCGCCGATTCGCTTCCCCAGCGCCGGGCACACTCCCAAGGCGTGGCAGCGCAGGCACGAACGCTCGCCCCGATCCTCGGCGAGAACGCCGACCTGATCGAAGCCGCCGCGTGGCTGCACGACATCGGGTACGCGCCACGGCTCGTGACGGTCGACTTCCACCCGCCACGGTACCTGCGAGACAGCGAGCAGGCTGACGAGCTAGTGTGCCGGCTCGTCGCGCGCCACTCCTGCGCCATCAACGAAGCCAACGACACGGCTTGGGCAAGGACCTACTTGCGGAGTTCAGACGCCCGCCCCTTGACCTGGAGAAGGCTCTGATCTACTGCGACATGACAGCGAGCCCCACCGGCAAACCAGTGCCCGTTGAGGAACGGATAGCAGACATCTACGCACGATACGACGAGGAGGATCCGGTAACGCGCGCGACACGCCGCTCGGAGCCATCGTTGTTGGCAGCCACTCGATGCATTACGCAACGCCTTAGCCCGTAGCGATACGAGCTACAGATCGTCAGGATACGCGGCAGTGTTCGGCTATCGGATGGTGCCAACGTGCCACGCGCGGCGACCAGTCTTGTCGTTGGGGTTGTCCACCGACCAGGCGACGGCCGTGTCGTTCACGTGGACGTCGGCGAGCCCATGGGTCTCGGCGAGCTTGTGCAGGCAGTTGGTGCGTAGGTCGAGCAGGTAGTCGCTGGTGATCTCCTTGCCCGCGTAGAACCCCACCACGTCGCGGCCGGCGGTCAGCCAGAAGATGCCTTCGCCGCTGACATGGGAGATCTTCTCGGTGTCTCTGTAGACCACGGCGCCGTCGCGATTAACCCAGGCTGAGACATTCTCGTAGGCGGCCAGATACGCGCCACCGGCGTGTTTGTCGTCTTGATGGATCAGGCTGGTTTCGCCGGTGGTCAGGTCCTTGCGGTAGATCGCATAGGTGCGTGTGCGGTCGTAGCGGCCGGGGTCGAAGCGGGCGTAGTAGAGCCAGTGTCCTGTGACCACGGGTTGCGCTGCGTGGGCCACGATGAGCCTCTTCGGCTTGGGGGAGCCGAGCTTGCGGCCGTAGATGTTGACTTCGGGCTGGTTGCCGTTGGCCGGGCTGGAGCGGGCCTCGGCCCAGTACACCCAGCCGTTCAGCAGGCGTGGAATTGTCCAACCGGGGACCGCCGGGGAGGTGCCGATCTCCTTGACGATGGGCGCCTTCGCGACCTGGCTGATCTTCCTGGTCTTACGGTCGAACGCGTACATCGTCCAGCGATCGACGTCAAGGGAAGCGTCCGGCGTCTCGTTCCAGACCGCGTAGTCTTCGTCCAGAGCAGCGAACGTGGTCTGGGTTCCATCGTGTACGTCATCTCTTCCGAGGACAAGTTGGCGTTTCCCCGTCGCTGGATCGGTGACGTACAATCGCCCCGGATGCATGGAGCCCGCCCCAGCCGTACCCTCGCTGTGTTCACCGATTTCCTGCAGAACCTCCCCGGTCTCGGCGATCGCCCGGTTGCCGATGTACTCGGATCCCTCGTATGCGGGCAGCGCCAATTCACCAGTGACGGGCCAGCCAGCTGGATTGGTTAGTGCGGCGGCAGTGCGCTGTTTCATCGGATCACACTGAACTCGCGTCGACGCCGGATTGGATGTGTGCCGTACCGGGATCGCTTTCGGACCTGTCGTGCTAGCCGGATCCTCTTCGTTGGCAGTGCAAGCGGTCACGACAGCAGCCGCAACCGCCAACACCACAAGCGATCGCCTCACCAGACAATCGCTCCGTCACCGACGAAGGTACCCGCGAAAGTCCTCCCGGAGTAGTTGAAGTAGGCCGCCGGACCGCTCCAGACCGAGGTTGAGGAGTCCGCGAACCGAGCATCGGTCATGGTGCCGTTGCTGTAGTAGTACCCGTAGGCTGGCACCCAGTGCCCGATCCGCTGGTTCGGATGACCGTTGTAGTGAGCGCCGTTCGCGTACTCGTTCGTGGCCACTTCCTGGGCTTCTTTCACGTTCACGTCGAACGCCAGGGCGTCATAGAACTCGCCGAAGCTTGGGCCACCTATGAGGGCATAGGAGTACGGCGGGTTTGCCCATCGGTTCAGGCCCCGCTCCATGTCGGTGCGGTAAGTTCCGTCGAATACAGCATCGAGAAACTCCGGTAGGGCGAGGTTCGCCTCGGTCCAGGCGAGATTCTGGCCGTCGCGCGAGCGTTCGGTCGGGATTACGCCAGCGCGGTACATCTGCCGGATAATCATCGCCGCCGACGCTGGCCCGCACCAGTTGCTCTGATGTTGCCCGATCTGCCACAGATCCAGGTGATAGAACGTCGCGGTCGGTGTTACGTCTTTGCGCTCGAAAGCGGGAAGTCTCGCCTCGCCCGGGAACTGCGCCTCATACTCCTCCCTGGCGGCGTCATAGTCCGCGACCGATCCCTCGCCTCGCTGAGCTGCTCCCCAAGCCCTGGCTGCCCTCAGCTTGGCGTCACCCCGCGCTGTCTCCTCGGCAGTCGGAGGCGGCTTCGAGATTGAATCGCTGTCACCGCCACCCGAGGTAGTGGTCTCGGCAACAGCCGGAGGGACTGGTAGCACTTCCACGACCCCCGTGAGCTCACGCGCAGGGCGTCCCACCCTGATGCTGCCACGTCAAGCAATTCGCGAACGTCACTTACCAGATACGGAGCTTTGTGCCACGACGTGTTATCGAGCGCAACGCTGCCACGCCTGACTTCTAGTTGGCCTCCCAGAATCTCCGAAGCTTCTGGTTGCAATTGTGTGTCATCGGCCGTTTCGTCTCAGTCGAAGTACGGTTGTTGACGAGAACGGCAAGCGGCAGCAGTTCACCAAGACGTTCGACACCTTGAAGGAAGCGCGAGCGGAGCTGTCCCGGATACGCCACGAGTACAACAAGGGCGTGTACGTCAAGCCGTCCGAGGAGACGCTTGGTGCGTACCTTGACGAGTACTACAAAGGTGCGACCCGAGGTAGGCGCGAGTCCACCAAGGTCTCGTACCGGGACGCGTTCCGATGCCCGCGCGAGAAGCTCGGACACCGACCGCTCCAGTCGATCAGCAAGGCCGACATCGAGAACCTCGTCGAGTACATGCTCACCAGCGGTCGCAGGCGTGGAGGTACACCGGGTACAGGGCAGGGTGCGCGAAGCGTCCGCCTGACCCTCGGGCGACTCTCTGCGGCGTTCGAGATGGCGATCCGAGAGGGCAAGCTGGTACGCAACCCGGTCAAGCTGGTCACGCCGCCCGAGTACAAGAGGCGCAAGGCGGATACGTGGAGTACGGCCGAGGTACGCGCGTACCTCCGCAAGACCGAGCACGACCGCCTCTACGCGGCGTGGCGGCTCACGCTCTGCGGGCTCCGCCGTGGCGAGGTGCTCTGGCTGCGCTGGTCGGACATCGACCTCAAGGCCAAGACGCTCCGGGTCGACCAAGCCAGAGTGCTGGTCGACTACAAGGTCCGGATCGAGGAGCCGAAGAGCGAGAACGGCAAGCGGACGCTTCCGCTCGACGACGAGCTGGTGACGGCGCTCAAGGCTCTTCGCAAGCGGCAGGCCCAGGAGAGCGAGGAGGCGGGGGAGAGCTACCAGGCGGCACTCAACGACATCGACTGGTATGAATACAAGGATCAGTATGTGGTCGTCGACGAGCTGGGCATTCCGGTCCACCCGGAGTGGTACTCCGATCAGTTCGACCGGCTACGCACGGCCGCGAACCTCAAGAAGATCCGGCTCCACGACTCCCGCCACACGGCGCTGAGCCTGATGGAGAAGGCCGGGGTCCCGATCTCGATCATCAGCAAGTGGGCCGGGCACTACGACGCGGCCTTCACGATGAAGACGTACGTCCACGCGAACGACGACGACCTCAAGCAGGGGACGAAGTCGCTCGCGAAGATCCGCAAGATCGCCTGAACCATCTGTGAGAGATTGTGAGAGGCAGAGCGATGAGCTAGCCTCTCACCACGTCAGCAACATGGGGCTGACCTGCAGGAACGGTGCGCGCTCGGAGGGATTCGAACCCCCAACCTTCTGATCCGTAGTCAGATGCTCTATCCGTTGAGCTACGAGCGCAGGTCTTCAGTTGTGTGCCGCTTCGAGCACGTTCGACCATGATAGGGGTTCGCCCTGGTCACGGCCAATCAAAAAGTGCCTGCGCCAGCATACGGTACGGCAGCCAGCCCTCGCGCACCCCCGTCAGGCGGTGCGGCCGGGGAGCGGCCGCACCCGCGCCGACCTGGGGATACAGGGCTCAGGACTCGGGCGGCCACACCACCTCGTACGGCAGGGCGTTGGCCGGGCCCTCGTACGCGATCGTCCGGTCGGGGGCGACGGCGAAGCGTTCCTCCACCGGCAGGTCGTAGCCATCGCCGGGGTCGGTGAGGAGCCGGCCGCCTGGGCCCGGATCGCCGTCGGGGCCCAGGGGGTAGGCCTGCAGCACGGTCCGGCCGTCCTTCACGACCGGGATGACGGAGCCCGCGCGCACCATCACCGGCGTCACCTGCAAGCCGGCCTGGACGGTGACGTGGCCCGGGCCCTCGTGCGCGACCCCCGTCCAGCGGTCGTACCAGCGGCCCTTCGGCAGCCGGATGGTCCGCTCCCGCACACCCTCCTCCAGCACCGGTGCCACCAGCAGCGCGTCGCCCAGCATGAACTGGTCGTCCTCCCATCTCAGGGCGGAGTCGGAGGGGTCGGCCCAGACCATCGGGCGGACGTACGGCGCGCCTGTGCGGTGCGCCTCCCAAGCAAGCGCATACCAGTACGGCAGCAGTTCGTACCGCTCCAGCAGCGCCGGCCGCACCTGGGCCAGCACATCCGCCCCCAAGGCCCACGGTTCCCGGGGCGGAAGCGCCGCCGCGCAGTGGACGCGGAAGAACGGGAGGTACGCGCCGAGCTGGAACCAGCGCACGTAGAGCTCGTTCGACGGGTGGTCGTCGAAGCCGCCGATGTCGGGCCCGGAGTACGGAACGCCGGAGCAGCCCAGCCCGATCGTGAACGTCAGGCTGATCCGCAGGCCTTCCCACGAGGTCTCGATGTCACCCGACCAGGTGCCGGAATACCGCTGCAACCCCGCGAAGCCCGAACGGGAAAGCAGGAAAGGCCGTTTGCCCGGCCGCAGCTCGCTGACCGCCGCGAAGCCCGCGTGGTTCAACGACAGGGCATAGACGTTGTGCGCCTCGCGATGGTCGCCGCCGCGGCCGTCGAAGTCGTGCCGGGTGGACAGCGGCAGCGTGCCATCTCCCCAAGCCACGAACGAAGACGGCTCGTTCATGTCATGCCAGAAGCCACCTACGCCGAGCTCGAGATATTCCTTGTACTGCTCGCCCCACCACTGCCGCGCGCGTTCGGCGGTGAAGTCGGCGAACACCGACCACCCGGGCCACACCACGCCGGTCACGACGTGGCCGTCGGCGTCTTTCAGGAACGCGTCGGCGGCCAGACCGCTTTGGTACAAGGCGTCTCCGCGCTGCTTCCCCACGCCCGGGTCGGCGATCACGACGACATGGGTGTCGGTCTCGGCGAGCGAGGCGGTGAACGCGCCCAGGTCGGGATAGCGGTCCTTGGCGATCGCGAACGGACGATTGTCAACCAGGTGGTCGATGTCGAGCCAGATCGCCGACAGTGGCAGGTCGTGCTCCTTGAACTGCTCGACGATTCCGCGTACGACAGCCTCGCTGCCGTAGCCCCAGCGGCACTGGTGAAACCCGAGCGCCCACCGCGGCGGCAGCGCCGGCCGTCCGGTCAGGCGGGTGTACTGCTCCAGCGCGGCCGACGGCCCGCTCACGCCGCCGTCGGCGAAGACGTAGTAACGCAAGGGCCCGTTGGTCAGACGCGACACGACTTCGGGCCCGACCTCCACCTTGCCGTCGAACGTGTTGTCGTAGAACGCGAGGTGCGTCCCCGCGTCGGCGACGACGAGGTAGACGGGAATCGACAGGCAGAGCGGGTCGTCGCCGGTGGTGTACGTGCCGCCGGGGTCGGTGTTCCACAGCCGGTACGTGCGCCCCTGCCGGTCCATCCGCGCGCTGCGCCCGCCGAGCCCGAACACGGCCGCGTCGCTGTCGAGAACGCTGCGATGCGCCCAGGCCGGACCCGTCCAGCTCGGCGCCGGATCGTAGCGAAACGCCTTGGCAGGCTCGGCTCCGCTGTCTTCCCGGAACGTCAAGGCGCCCACGGCGTCGACCTCGACGACCAGGCCGTTGGCACGGACTCGCCACCCACCGTCGATCTCGTCCAGCCGGCTGTCGGCGCTCCACTCCGGCGTGACATCGACACCGCCGTAGCTTCCCAGCGCGTACGAAGGAACCGCCTGCGCACCGTCCCAGCTGACGAAAACCCCACCAGCGTTGAGGAAACGTACTTCGAGCGCCATCGTCGCGAACTGGAAGCGTGCCCCGCCGGCGATCGCCGCGGCCGACTCGAGCGTGCCAGGCGCCTTCGGCTGCGTCGACGGATGCTCCCGAGCAAACGCCTTACGGTCGATCTGCCCGCGCCGGATGGTGTAGATGACCGCGCGCAGGCTGTTCTTCCAGCCGATCAGCTTGAAGGACTTGAAGACAGCGCGAAATCGAGCGAAGACGTCCTCCCGGGCTCGTAGCCGTAGGTGGCGCCACCAGCCGGTGATGGGTTCGGCGGGCGTTCCGGACTCGGTCGGACGAAGTTCGCTCTGCCTGGTCATAACGCGAAATGTTATGGGAACGCTTCGCACTGTGCATGTGAGATCCCTAACGCTTCACCTAGCGGCATCGTCCAGAACCCGACAAGCACCCGGCAAACGCCCGGCAAGCCGGTCGCTCAGTCCGGCGAGATGCCCAGGTCGAAGTCCCACTCACCGGCAACCTTGCCGTGCTCGAGCGCGCTCATGATGCGCCGCGCCGGAACGTTCGGCGGTACGTCGACGGCGACCAGCCCGAACTGCGTGGCCTTGGCGTTCGCCCCCAGGCGGATGAAGTGATGCGCGACGCTGTGCAGGGCCTCGGGTTTCCAGGGGAGTACGCGCACTGTCCAGTGCCCGCCGGAGTCGAGCACCTGCGTGGCCCAGACCCGCGTGTCGCCCTGGACGTGGACGACCTCGACGACATCACCGCAGGCGAGCCCTTCGACGAAAACGGGGATGCCGTCGATGCGGTAACGCCCGTTGCCCAGCGACGTCGCCGCGATTTCCTCTGCCTCGAAAGGCGGGTAGCCGTCGGCGTCTTGCTGGAGCTTGACGTACACATGGGTGCTTTCGGTCATGTGAGGCCCGGCTCGCAATCTAGAGGCGTCCTGTCGTCCATCCGCGTCAGAGAGGATTCTGGCAGGACGTCGCGACCACGTGTCGATCCCGAAGCCGCTCGTTCGTCATGCCTGTGGAGGCGATGATGTTCACCGAAATGTTCCCCATCTTGACAACCCGTGACATGCAGCGTGCGCTGGCGTTCTATCGTGACCTACTGGAGGCGAAGGTCGACTATCAGTTCCCGCCGGACGGCGAGCCAGTCTATGTCGGCATGCGGTTGGCATCGACCCACTTTGGCATCGGACTGGATGCCGACCAACGGCCGGCGCAGGCGGCCGACGGCAAGCGCTGGATCGAGCTGTGGATCTACGCCGACGACTGCGACGCCGCGCTGGAACGCCTGCGGTCGGCCGGCGTCACCGTCGTGGACGAGCCGGTAGACCAGCCGTGGGGCGAACGCGTGGCGAAGGTGGAGGATCCGGACGGGCACCGGATCTACGTCGCCTCGCGCGCGGCCACATAGGCCGCCGAACGCGGGTTCGACTTTCTGCCGGCTCGAAGGCTGAGAACCACTCGAAAGCAGGGAATCCGCTACCCGGCCGTGACGTCGGCCAGGTAGCGGAGAGCTTCGCCCAGGATCAGGACCAGCATCAGAAGGAGACGCCGACGCCGCCGCGCGTGTCGGCGCCGTAGCGGGTGATCTCCTTGGCCAGGTCGAGCGCGCGGATCTGCGTACGCCCGGCCACGGTCTCGGCGGTGAGAAGGTCAGCGGGTACGAGCCAGGACACCTCGAACTCGATACCGTCCGGATCCTTTGCGTACAAGGCCTTCGTGGTCGAGTGGTCGGCGCTGCCCACCAGCGCGCCGAGCTCGCTCAGCTTGGCCGCGATGCGTTCCAGGTCGGCTAGCGTCTCGACCTCCCAGGCCAGGTGGTAGAGCCCGACCGAGCCGCGGCCTGCGGCCGAGGAGGCCGCGTCCGCGCCGACTTCGAACAGCCCGAGGTCGTGGTCGTTCCTGGAGCCGGGCGCCTGCAGGAACGCGGCGCCCTTCAGCGCGTCCATCCCCGCGATCGGCCGGAAGCCCAGCGTTTCGGAGTAGAACGCGACGCTGCGCTCGACGTCACGGACGTAGAGAACCGCGTGGTTGAGCCGGAAAACGGCCATGTCGCACCTCTGGTTGGTTACTACGGCCGTCGCACGACGGCCGAGCCACAGTTTGTCGACGGCGAGCAGCGTGCCGAGCACCGGAGCATCCCCCAACCCTAACTGGTAGTTTAAATTTGAACAAGTGACCGGCAGGGTGAATAATCAGGAGGCGTGACCAGACCCCGGTGGCTCAGCGCGGCCGAGCTCGACGCGTGGCGTACGTACCTCATGACGACGCACCTGCTGGAGCGTCGGATCGAGGAGCAGCTGAAGGCCGACGCGGGCCTGACCCACGGCCAGTACGAGATCCTGGTCCGGCTCGCCGACGCGCCCGAGCGCAGCATCCGGATGACCGAGCTGGCCCGGCAGACCGTGATCTCCAAGAGCGCGCTGACCTACCAGGTCGGCCAGCTGGAGAAGGCCGGGCTGGTGGAGCGGGCCAGCTGCGCGACCGACGAGCGCGGCGTGCTCGCCGTGCTCACCGACGAGGGCATGCGGACGCTGGAACGGATCGCGCCCGCTCACGTCGAGGTGGTCCGGGAGTACCTCCTCGACCAGCTGACCAGCGACGACCTGGGCGCGCTGGCCGAGATCATGGCGAAGGTGAAGACCCGCCTTTCGGCCTAGCGGCCCGGCGGCCCGGCGGCCCGCAGACGGAGAAAGCTACTTCGCGCCGAGCTCGGTGAGCGCCTTCTCCGCACCGGGGTTGAGCTTGATCGGTGTGGTCTGCTTCGCGGTGTCGAGCGAGATGCCCTCGGCCGCCGGGTTGACCGCCACCAGGTCCGACTTCTTGTCGAAGATCAGCTTGACCAGCTTGCCGGCCAGCTCGTCGTTGAAGCCCTTCTTCACCAGCAGCACGTTGGGTACGACGATCGTGGCGGTGTCGGCGGGGGTGTTGTAGGTCTTGCCGGGGATCGAGCCGGCCTCGTAGATGTCGCCGTACTCCTGCTGCAGCTTCGGCAGCTCCTTCGACAGGTCGATGAAGTCGACCTTGCCCTTCATCTCGGTCGTGAGGTCGGTGATGCCGCCGGTCGGCAGCCCGCCCGACCAGAACAGCGCGTCGATCGTGCCGTCCTTCATGCCGTCGACGGACTCCGGGAGGCCGAGCCGCTGCGCCTGGATGCCGCTCTTCGGGTCGACGCCGGCGCCCTCCAGCAGCCGGTTGGCGATCACCTCGGTGCCGGAGTTGGGGGAGCCGGTGGAGATCCGCTTGCCCTTCATGTCGGCGATCGAGGTGATGCCGGAGCCCTTACGGACGACGACCTGCGTGTAGTTGGAGTAGATGCGCATCAGCGCCTCGACGTCCTGCTTCTCCTTGAACGAACCCTTGCCGGTGACGGCGTCGCTCGCGGTGTCCATCAGGCAGAACGCGATGTCGTACTTGCCGCCGACGATGCCCTGGACGTTCTGGACGGAGGCGCCGGTCTCGCTGGCGGTGGCCTGGGTCCCCTTGATGTTCCGGCCGATCAGCTTGGCCAGACCGCCACCGAGCTGGTAGTAGACGCCGGTCGTGTTGCCGGTGGCGATCGTGAGCCGCGACGGAGTACCGCTATCGCCGGTGTTCTCCCGGCGGCCACCACAGCCGGCGGTGACGGCGAGCGCGCCGACCATGACGGCGACGAGTGCGACCTTGCCACGCATGCGCATCCCAGATCCCTCCGGTCGTCCAACTGATCCAAGTAGCGAACCAAACCAGCACGTAGAGTGCAAGCGACCTTCCGGTAACCGCCAGGCCGGCTGGTACGGCCAGGTCGGCTACGGCACGATCCGGACGGTGGCGCAGGTGGCGCCGGCGGGAGGAGCGGGCTTGCCGGCTTCGCGGAGCCCGCAGTTGCCGGCCGCGACCGGCTGGACCCCGGCACGTTCGTCGCCCAGTTGGGCCGTCACGCCCGCCCAGGGAAGTTCGGCCTTGGCCGGAACGGTGATCGTGAAGCTGTAGTCGAGGTCGCCCGCAGCGTTCGGGCCGGCGAAGGTCCGGTACACCTCGGCCGGAGGGTCGGGCACGCGCACGTCCTGATCAAGGAGTTCGACCCGGATCTCGTAGCGGTCGTCGTTGGACAGGCCGGTCGCCGCCACCTTCCCCGTAAGCGTCACGCTTTCACCGGACGGCTTGGCGGTGAGCTCGATCGTCGGGCGCCCGGTCGTACGCAGCGTCGCCGCGATCAGGATCACCACGCACAGCACGGCCATGCCGAAGAGGTAGACGCCGGCCATGGAGAGCACGGGACCGGCCCTCCAGCCGGGCTTGCGCCAGGCGACGGCCGCGATGCCCGCCGTGACGCCGGCCAGGAAGGTGAGGAAGAGCCACCAGGCGACCATCTCGCCGAGGGAGTTCGCGCCGCGGCCGGTGAAGAACCACCCAACCATCACCAGCGCGTCGGCGACGCACAGCGCGCCGAGCGCCAGGGCGAGCTTGGTCCACCTGGACTCACCGAGCCGCTGGTTGCCGACGAACGCCGAGCCGAGCCCGACCATGACGCCCACACCGCCCAGGCCGGAGACCGTCAGCGAAGGAGCCGGCGCGTTGCGGAGCAGTGCGGTGGCGATACCGGCGCTGACGCCGAAGATTCCGAGGACACTCGCCGCGATCGTGACGGTGCCGGCCGCGATGTTGATCAGCTGCCCGTAGCTCCGCTCGTCGCTGTCCTCAGCCATGGTCGGTCCCGCTCGGCGGGTGAGCGGTGGACGGCTCCTCGTCCGGGGCGAGCTTGCGGCGGACCACGTGCACAGCCACGGCTGCCACCAGCAAAGCGCCGCCGAGGGCGATGGTGAGCGGAGCGAGGTAGAGCAACAGCAGGGCGGCTCCGAGCGCCAGCACTCGTTCGACTGCGTTCGCCGGCCCGAGCAGCCAGCCGCCCGTGGCCGCGCCCAGCGCCACCACCGCCACGATCGAGACCGCCGCGGTCCACAGGATGCCGGCGAACGAGCCCTGGGCCAGCAGGTGCGACCCCGCCGGCGTCAGAACGAACGCGAACGGCACGAGGAACGCCGGCAGGGTGTAGCGCCAGGTCGCCCACATCGTGCGCATCGGATCGCCGCCGGTGATCGCGGCGGCTGCGACGGCGGCCAGTGCCGTCGGCGGGCTGACCTCGGACAACACGGCGTAGTAGAAGATGAACATGTACGCCTCGGGCCGCTCGACACCGGCCGCGACCAGCGCCGGGGCGATGATCACCGAGGCGATGATGAACGACGCGGTGACCGGCACCGCCAGGCCGAGGATCGCGACCGCCACCGCCGAGAAGACCGCCGTCAGCAGCAGGACGAGCGTGGGATGGTCGCCGACCGCACGAGCGGAGTCGACGATGATCGCGGCGAGGTTGAGTCCGAGGCCGGTCTGGGTGACGACCGCGACGATGACGCCTGCGGCCGCGCAGACGGCGGCTACCGGCAGTACGCCCCGGATCCCGTCGGCCAGGGCCCGGAAGAGCCGCGCCGGCCCCATCCGATGGGCGGGATCGAGGAAGGAGAAAACGAACTGCAGGATCGTGGCGTAGACGACCGCGCGAAACGGCGGGATACCCAATGCCATGAACGCGACAATAAGAAAAAGCGAAAGGAAATGATATCCGAAGCGGAGCAACAACCGTAGGGGCGATCCACGATCTGGGATTTCGACGGAGTGCGCCTGATTCTTTCGAGCGTCGATTTCGATTGCCACAATGATGCCGACGTAGTAGAGAATCGTCGGAATCAACGCGTAAACCAGCACCAGAAGATAGCTCGTGCGCAACAACTCGGCGATGATAAACGCCGCCGCCCCAAGCGTTGGCGGGGACAAAATCGCGCCGATTCCGGTCGCCGCGAGAATTCCTCCGGCCTGCTCCTTGGGGTAGCCGGCCCGCCGCAGAATCGGCCAGGAGACCGTGCCGAGGCTCACCGCGGTGGCGGTTCCGGACCCCGAAACGGTGCCGAGCAGGAAGCCCGCGAGCGTGACCGTACGCCCCGGCGCCGACCGCGAGCGCCCGAACGCCGCGAACGACAGGTCGATGAAGAACTTCGACGCGCCGGACCGGTCGAGCACCGCGCCGTAGATCGTGAACAGCACGATGTAGGTCGCAGCGACGTTCAGCGGGACGCCGTAGAACCCGCTCGTGCCCATGTACAGATGCGCGACGATCTCGTCGACGTTGAAGCCGGTATGGGCGATCGCCCAGGTCACCGGCAGGTAGCCGCCGTAGTAGGCGTACGCCAGGAATCCGACGCAGATCAGTGGCAGCCACCAGCCGGTCGTACGGCGAGCCGCCTCCAGGATCAGCACGAGCAGGACGAGGCCCATCACGATGTCGAGCGTCGACGGCACCTGCCGCCGCTCGAGGAAGTCGTCGAAACCGGCCAGAGGGTACGCCGCGACCACGAACGACAGCGCCGCCAGCACGTAGTCGACGACGCCGGGGTTGTCGCTGCGCTGGCTCTGGACAGCGGTTTCCACCATGCGGGCTTCGGGTTCCGGACCGGCGGCGTCGTCACCCGTCTCGGCGGCACGCTTCCGCGCCGGCCGGCTGAGCCCTGAGCGGTAGCCGCAGAACACCAGCGGCAGCACGACGGCCAGGAAGATCGTGGCGTAGTACTGCCCGCCCTGCGGCACCGGCCGGAACACGTTGTACAGCACGAACAGGCTCAAAAGCGCGCATACGACCGCGAACCCGATATCTACGCCACCCGACAGCCGCCGGCCCGGGCGTTCCTCGTCGTACTCCGCGAGGAGGGTCTCCTGGTTGGTCGTCACGCTGTCCCTCCTGTCGCGTTCGGGTCACGTTGCGTCGCCGCCACGGTCGGACACACCCGTCCGCAGCGGTGTGGAGAGTCAACCAGATTTTCTCTCGCCGCCGCCTACAGTCAAGACTTTTGCATTATTTCGGCAAAAACCGGACGCAGATTTGCGTATAGGTGGGCACTTCGATGGGATGGAATTATGGACGGGGGCGCCAAAGCGCGCTTCCGCACGGAACGTCCGACCCAGAAGGAGGACCCGTTGCCGCCGCGAAATGCTGAACACAGCGAATCCGCACGCGCGAAAACCCCACTGAAGTTCACCGTCCATCTGCCCACCGCCGACCAGGCTGGGGTCGACCAGGACGCCGAATGGTGCATCCTGGAGACGCCGGAAGAACGCCGCCGCGTTCGTTTCCACGACTACAACGAGATTTACAACGTTCCGGGATTCTACGAGCACCTGTTCTACGACAAGCTCGAATGCGTCTCGCCTCGTGTAGTGCGCAACCTGGTAGGTGAGGTGCTCACCGACCGCAACCTGGGAGCCGAGCAGTTGACCGTCCTCGACGTCGGCGCCGGCAACGGCATGGTGGCCGAGGAACTGGTCGATCTCGGTGTCGGCTCCGTGGTGGGCGTCGACATCATCCCCGAGGCGGCCGCCGCCGCAGAGCGCGACCGTCCCGGCATCTACGACGACTACCGCGTCGTCGACCTGACCGACGTACCCGCGGAGGACAACCAGTACTTCGAGTCCGTCGGCTTCACTGGAATGACCACTGTCGCGGCCCTAGGGTTCGCCGACATCCCTCCGAACGCGTTCGCCCAGGCCTACAACTACGTCCGGCCTGAGGGCTTGGTCGCGTTCACCATCAAGGAGACGTTCGTCGGTGACCAGGACCAGTCCGGCTTCTCACGCCTGATCAAGCAGATGCTGGACAACGGTCTCATCGAGGAGCTCGCTGAGGAGCGGTACCGCCACCGTCTGGCGGTCTCCGGCGAGCCGCTTTACTACCTCGCCTATGTCGCGGAGAAGCACTCCGACATTCCGGAAGACTGGATCGCTTCGCTCCAGCCGGTCACCGCTTGACGCCGAGCGGTTGGTGTAAGCGCAGGGTGACGTGCCACGCTCAGAGTTATGAGCGCATCTCGTGAGTTACAGGGTGGTGCTGCCGAGCCGGGCGGACGACCGTTCGCGCGCTGGTCGGCGGAGGCCGAACCCCCACCCGCTCACGCGTTCTCATGGCTGGCACACCGGCTGGGTGACCTCACGCCCAGTCCTGAGGTACCGCCCGACGAGATCGAGTTGCCCGCGACGGCGTTGCCCGTCCCCACCAGGGACGGCCTGCGCCGGATCGTGGGTGACCAGCATGTCGACGACACGCCAACTGGCCGGCTCAGCTGCGCCGGCGGTCAGTCGTACTCCGATCTGATCCGCCGGCGCAGTGGCGCCGCAGTCGCCGCGCCGGACGCCGTTGTCCGGCCCGCGACCCATGACGAAGTACTGGCCGTGCTGGCGCTGTGCTCCGAGCACCGCGTCGCTGTCGTTCCGTACGGAGGCGGCACCAGCGTGGTCGGCGGCGTCGAACCGCAACGCAACCGGCACTACGCCGTGGTCACGCTCGACCTGCGGCGGATGGACCGGATGCTCGCGGTCGACGCCGTGTCCCAGGTGGCCGTTTTCGGTGCCGGCGTGACCGGGCCGCGAGCCGAGGAGCTGCTGGCTCCGCATGGGCTGACGCTCGGTCACCTGCCGCAGAGCTACGAACGGGCAACGCTGGGCGGGTACGCCGCGACGCGTTCGGCCGGTCAGGCGTCAACTGGCTACGGCCGGTTCGATGATCTGCTGGTCGCGCTGCGCGTCGCGACTCCCGTCGGCGAGCTCGCGCTCGGCACCGGCACGCCCAATGCCGCCGGGCCCGACCTGCGCGGCCTGTTCTCCGGCTCGGAGGGCACGCTCGGAGTGCTGACCGAGGTGACCGTGCGCGTCCGGCCCAAGCCGCCGGAGCAGCGTTTCGAGATGTGGGCGCTGCCGTCGTTCGAGGCGGGGCTCGGCGCGCTCCGTTCGATGATCCAGGAGGACGCCGCCGCCGACGTCGTACGGCTGTCCGACGAGTCGGAGACCGAGGTCACCCAGCAGCTCGCGGGCATCAAGGGCAAGGCCGCCGGGCTGTTCGCGCGGGCCAGGGGCGCGCGCTCGCCGGCGTTCTGCGTGGTCGGCTGGGACGGCACCAAGGGCTCGATCAAGCGCCGCCGGGAACGCACGGTCGAGGTGCTGCGCCGGGCGAACGCGGTCCGGATCGGTGAGCAGGCCGGCGAGACCTGGCGCCGGCACCGCTTCGCCGGGCCACGGCAGCGCGACCAGTTGCTCGACGCCGGTGTCATGGTCGAGACGCTCGAGACCGCGACGGCGTGGTCGCAGCTCGGCGAGCTGTACGCCGCGGTCCGGGCGGCACTGAGCCAGGCGCTCGATCAGCAGGGCACGCCGCCGATCGTGATGACGCACGCGTCGCATCTTTACCCGACCGGTGCGTCGCTCTACTTCACGGTGCTGGCCCGCCGGCAGGCCGGCGGACCGGAGGCCACACTGGCGCAGTGGGCGGTCGCGAAGGCCGCCGCGTGCGAGGCGATCCTCGCGCAGGGCGGCACGATCACCCACCACCACGGAATCGGCCGCGACCATGTGCCGTACCTCCCGACGGAGATCGGCAAGCTCGGCGTCGCCCTGCTGGCGGCCGCCAAGCAGACGTTGGATCCGTACGACATCCTCAACCCCGGCGTGCTGTTGCCGCCTACTCCCAGTGGAGTAATGCGAAACGCTTCCCAGAGCTGACGTGGAGCGCCCGGATCGCGGCGATGATGAGCGTATGACGACAGCAGACAGGAAGTTCCGGTTCGGTGTGGTGGCGGCGATGGCGCCCGACGCGCAGGCGTGGACGAAGCTCGCGCAGCGCGCCGAGGAGCTCGGCTACTCCACGTTGATGATGCCCGACACGCCTGGCACGTTCGCACTTTCGGCGCTCGGCGCCGCGGCCGCCGTGACGAGCAAGCTCCGGGTCGGCAACCACGTGCTCAACGTGAGCTTGCGCACGCCTCAGATGACCGCCTGGGAAGCACTCTCGCTCGACGTGGTGTCCGGCGGGCGGTACGAGGTCGGGCTCGGCACCGGCCGGGCTCCTGACGACGCCGAGCGGCTCGGTCTGCCGTTCGGCTCTCCGGGGGAGCGGCTGGCCCGGCTGGGCGACACGATTGCCGCCCTGAAGCAGGGGTTCGCGAAGGCCCAGGGACCTCTGCGACCCGTGCAGCAGCCGCACCCGCCGATCCTCGTCGCGGCCGGAGGCAAGCGTGCCCTGACGCTGGCCGCCGAGCACGCCGACATCGTGACGTTCGCGATCCCGGCCGACACGACCGAGGAAGCCCTTGTGGAGAAGGCAGATCAGTTCCGAACGATCGCGGGCAGCCGCCTCGACCAGATCGAGCTGGCGCTGAACATCTCCTGGCTCGGTGAGGATGTGCCTGACTGGATGCTCCGCATGATGCGCAAGCCGAGCCTCGGAATTCCTGTCTCCGAAGCGGCCGCGTTCCTCACCGGCACCCCGAAGGAGATGGCCGACACGTTGCTGCGGCGCAGAGAACGCACGGGCATCTCGTACGTCATGGTCAACGGCCAGTTCATCAACGAGTTCGCGCCGGTGGTCGAGCAGCTGGTCGGAACCTGACGCCCGACCACCGGTAGGCGATGCGAACTCAGTTGTAGGAAACGGAGAAGTTGTTCGTGCGGAAGTCCATGCCGCCGCTCGACGACGTGATCTCGTAGCCGAACTGCACGTCCCCGACTGTCACGTCGCCGAACCAGCCGCGAGCTCGGATCCAGTTCAGCACCGCGCGAACGTCCACGGTGCCGGAGCTCGTGTTGCTGGTTCGGACGAACGAGAACACCTCGTTCGAGCCGTTGCTGCCGCGGTAGACCTGCCAGCTGTGCCCGCCGACGGACACCGTGGTCTGGTAGGAGCCGAGCGGCCCGACCGGCCCGAACTTGTTCATCCACAGCATGATCTCGTACGCGTGGTTGTTGGCCCAGATGTCGTACGCCGAGGTGTACGACCCTCCGCTCGGGACCGACACGTTGAACTGACTGGTCAGCGAGTTCAGCGAGCCGAGCTGGCGATTGACGTTGCGGGTCGCGTTGGGGTACGACTTCACGCCGCCGGTGTTGGGATGGTTGGCCCAGACTCCCCAGTTGCTGAAGGAGTTGGCCCAGATCGTCTGCGGTCCGGCGCCGCTGCCCCAGATGTTGTTGTAGAGCGTGTAGCCGCCGTTCTGCCAGGTGCCCCACTGATCGGACGAGGACCAGACCGCCGCTGTGGCAGGGGTTTGGGTCAGCCCGACGATCAGGGCGAGGAGGAACGCGGGTGTGAGAATGCGAAGGATCCTGCGCATAGGTTTCCTTATCGTGCGGGGTTTCCTCGCACGCTAGGAGTCGAACGAATCGAACGCAAGGGCCGCGGAATGCGCTTCCACCAGGACAACCTTCACCGGCCGGCCGGTCTTCTCCGCCGCTGCTACGACGTCGTCGTATTCCGGCTGCACGTTCACCACATCGCCTTCGTACGACGCGATCTTCACCCGAATCGAAACGCCGCCAGGCAGTTCGATGGTTCGAAACTCGCGTACCAGCGGGTGTTTGGCGACTTCGTGGCTGCGCAGGCCGATCGCCGAGGTCTCGGTGAACACGACCTGGCGGACGGCGCCGGCGTTGGCCGGTTCGACGAGGATCGACAGCTGGTGCGCCGGACGACCCTTCTTCATCAGGATCGGTGTCAGCCACGCGTCGGCGGCACCGGCGTCCAGCAGGCGTTGCAGGACCGCGGGCCAGAGCCGCGGATCGAGGTCGTCGACGTTGGTCTCGATCACCAGCTGCGTCGAAGCCTGGTCGCGCGCGTCGGGTAGGTCGCCGACCAGCAGGCGCACGACGTTGGCACGGCCTTTGGTGACGCGTGTGCCGGCGCCGAATCCCTGTGTGGCAACGCGCATCGGCGGCTGGGCGCCCCATTTGTCGACATGTGCGAGCAGGAGTGCCGCGCCGGTCGGCGTGCAGAGCTCGCCGACCGGCGTGCCGGGCTCGATCTCGCCGGCGTACGACGGAACGCCTTCCCGCGCCAGCAGCTCGACGACCGCGGGCACAGGGACGGGCAGCTTGCCGTGCGCGGCGCGAACGAATCCGGAGCCGACCGCGATCGGCGATGCGTGCAAGGCGTCCAGCTCGAGGTGCGCGAGACCGGCACAGACGCCAACCACGTCGGCGATCGCGTCGAGCGCGCCGACCTCGTGGAAGTGGATGCTGTCGGGCGTCGTGTCGTGGACCTTCGCCTCGGCTTCGGCCAGGCGGCGGAACGTGTCGTGGGCGCGCTCGCGTACGGCCGGGGCCAGGTCGGCGGCGTCGAGCAACGCGCGTACGTCGGCCCAGGTGCGGTGATGCGTGGAGTCGGTGCCGTCGATCTGGACGTGCTGGGCGGCCAGGCCGCTGCGCTTGACCGGCTCGGCTCGCAGCGTCAGCCGCTCGGGCGCTACGGCGTCGACCGCGGCGGAGATCACCTCGAGTGGAACGCCGGCTGCCACCAGGGCGCCGAGCAGCATGTCGCCGGAGGCGCCGGACGCGCAGTCCAGCCAGCCGATTCGCTTGCTCAAGCATCGTCCTTCCGGGACCGAGGGGCGGCGCGGCGGGCGACCCGGGACGCGAACACGCCGGCGCCGAAGCCGTTGTCGATGTTGCACACCACGACGCCGGGCGCGCAGGAGTTGAGCATCGCCAGCAGTGCCGCCAGCCCGCCGAACGAGGCGCCGTACCCGACGCTCGTCGGAACCGCGACCATCGGAACGCCGGTCAGCCCGCCGACAACCGACGGCAGCGCGCCCTCCATTCCGGCGATCACGATCAGGCAGTCGGCGGCCTCCAGCCGGTCTCGTACGGCCAGCAGGCGGTGCAGGCCGGCGACGCCGACGTCGACGATCTGCTCGACTCCGGCGCCGAACGCCCGCGCGATGAACGTCGCCTCCGCCGCGACGGCGAGGTCGGACGTGCCCGCGGCGACGACCGTCACCAGCCCCTGCGGCTCGGGCAGCGGGCCGACGGCGATCGCCTGGGCCTGCTCGTCGATCAGCGCGTCCGGGAACGTCGTACGCGCCTTGGCCAGCGCCTCGGGCGGGAGCTTGGTGGCCAGCGCGGGGCGGTCCGGGTGTGCCTCGCGGAGGGCTTCCAGCAGGCCGAGCGTCTGGTCGGCCGTCTTGCCGGCGCCGTAGACCACTTCGGGGTCGCCGGTACGCCCCAGCCGGTCGGTGTCGAGTCGGGCGTATCCGAGGTCCTGCCACCCCTGGTCGTTCATGGCTTCGAGCCTAAGCGGTCACCGAAGGCAGCCGAGTGGTGCCGGATATGTCATAGTCCGGCGCTTGCTCGCCGACGAGCGCTTGACAATGGATACTCGCTTACGAGTATGCTGAGTCGAACATCCACTAGAGAGGTAGTGACAACCATGAAGACCCTGATCATCGGCGGCGGGATCGCCGGCCCGGTGGCTGCGATGGCGCTGCAGAAGGCCGGCATCGAGGCGACCGTCTACGAGGCGTACGACTCGACTGCTGACGGCATCGGCGCGTTTCTCGGGTTCGCGCAGAACGGCGTCGCGGCGCTGGAGGCGATCGGTGCGGACCACGCCGTGACCGAGGTCGGCTACGAGACGCCGCGGATGCGGATGGGCAGCTACACCGGCAAGTGGCTCGGCGAGATGGGCAACGGTGGCTGGATCGTCCGGCGGTCAGACCTCTATCTGCGATTGCGCCAGGAGGCGCTGGCTCGCGGCATCGAGATCGTGCACGGCAAGCGGCTGGTCGACGCGTCGCAGACCGCGAGCGGTGTCGTCGCGACGTTCGCCGACGGTACGACCGCCACAGGCGACCTGCTGATCGGTGCCGACGGGATGCGCTCGCGTACGCGTCAGCTGGTCGACCCGAACGCGCCGGAGCCGCACTACGTCGGCATGATCGGCACCGGCGGCTACACGACGTCGGTCGACGTCGACCTGCCGGCGGGCACGCAGGCGTTCGTGTTCGGCAAGCGGGCGTTCGTGGGCTACGGCAATCCAGGCGACGGCACGACCTGGTGGTTCGGCAACATCATCCGCCAGCCGGAGCCGTCGCCGGCCGAGCTCGCGGCCGTCTCGTCGGACGAGTGGAAGCGCGAGCTTCGCGAGCTGTACGCCGGCGACTCGACGCCTGGTGTGGCGCTGGTCGACGGCACCGAGCACGACCTGATCACGCCGCTGGCGATGCACCACATGGAGGCGCCGGCGCGGTGGTACCGCGGGCGGTTCGTCCTGATCGGGGACGCGGCGCACGTGACGTCGCCGAGCTCCGGGCAGGGTGCGTCACTCGCGGTCGAGGACGCTGTGATGCTGGCGCGGTGCCTGCGCGACAAGCCGACGCCCGCGGACGCGTTCTCGACGTACCAGCGCTTGCGTGCAGGTCGCGTGCACAAGGTGCTCGAGAACGCGAAGCGGACCAACAGCAGCAAGGCGGCAGGGCCGATCGCGCGGATCCTGCGCGATGCGATGATGCCGTTCTTCATTAAGAAGCTGGCGGACCCGAAGGCGACCGAGTGGCTCATCGGGCACCGGATCGACTTCGACGCGCCGGTCGACTCGGAGCTGATGGCGGCCTGACGGGCTGAGGTCCAACGTCATGGTCCGCATGCCATCTGACCTGTTGTCCGGGGGATTTCTGCCTGGGTGGGTGAGCCCGCGATGCGAAGACGTCGGATATGAGATAGCCTCCGGTGTGTGACCGAGGACTACCTACGCCGGATCGGCTATCTCATCCGCGACTCCCGCAAGCACCGCGGGTGGACGCAGACCCAGCTCGCTGAGGCGCTGGGCACCAGCCAGAGCGCGGTCAACCGGATCGAGCGCGGACATCAGAACGTCAGCCTCGAGATGCTCGCCCGCATCGGCGAGGCGCTCGACTCCGAGATCGTCTCGCTCGGACAGGCGGGGCCGATGCACCTGCGGGTCGCCGGTGGCGCCCAGCTGTCCGGCAGCATCGACGTGAAGACGTCGAAGAACGCCGGGATCGTGCTGCTGTGCGCGTCGTTGCTCAACCGTGGGCGCACGGTGCTGCGCAAGGTCGCGCGGATCGAGGAGGTCAACCGGATCCTCGAGGTGCTCAACTCGATCGGCGTGCGCACCCGCTGGCTGAACGCCTCCAACGATCTGGAGATCGTCTGCCCGGAGAAGCTCGACCTCGACGGGATGGACGCCGCCGCCGCGCGACGCACCCGGACGATCGTCAACTTCCTCGGGCCGCTGATGCACAGGGAAGACTCGTTCCAGATTCCCTACGCCGGCGGGTGCGATCTCGGCACGCGTACCGTCGAGCCGCACATGCAGGGGCTGCGCCACTTCGGCCTCGAGGTGAAGGCGACCGGCGGCCACTACCAAGCGTCGGTGGACCGTTCGGTGTCGCCGACGCGCGCGATCGTGCTGACCGAGCGCGGCGACACCGCGACCGAGAACATCCTGATGGCGGCCGCCCGCCACGACGGCGTGACGGTGATCCGGAACGCCAGCCCCAACTACATGGTGCAGGACCTCTGCTTCTTCCTGGTCTCGCTGGGCGTTCAGATCGAGGGGATCGGGACGACGTCGCTGACGGTGCACGGCGTACCGTCGATCGAGCGCGACGTCGACTACTCGCCGTCCGAGGACCCGATCGAGGCGATGAGCCTGCTGGCGGCGGCGATCGTCACGGGCTCGGAAATCACCGTACGGCGGGCGCCGATCGAGTTCCTGGAAATCGAGCTCGCGATCCTCGAGGAGATGGGCCTCGACTACGACCGGTCCGCGGAGTATCCCGCGGCGAACGGTCGTACCCGCCTGGTCGACCTGACCGTGCGTCCGTCGACGCTGCACGCGCCGATCGACAAGATCCACCCGATGCCATTCCCCGGCCTCAACATCGACAACCTGCCATTCTTCGCCATCATCGCGGCGGCGGCGCAGGGATCGACGTTGATCCACGACTGGGTGTACGAGAACCGGGCGCTGTATCTGACCGAGCTGACGAAGCTCGGCGCGCGCGTGACGTTGCTGGATCCGCACCGGGTGCTGGTCGAAGGCTCGACGCACTGGTCGGGCGCTGAGGTGATCTGCCCACCCGCGCTGCGTCCGGCGGTCTGCGTCCTGCTCGCCATGCTGGCGGCGAAGGGCACGTCGGTGCTCCGCAACGTCTACGTCATCAACCGCGGCTACGAGGACCTGGCCGAACGCCTCAACCAGCTCGGCGCGCAGATCGAGACGTTCCGCGACATCTAGGGCGCTGCGTTGCTCCAGAGCCGGTCGAAGTCGTTGGTGATCGTGGCTGCCGGCGTCCTCGGATCGATCTCGCGATCGACCGGCAGCCCGACCATCTCGACGTCGCGATAGCCGAACCACATCGTCGGCAGGCTTAGCACCAGGCCGGAGCGTGGCAGGAGGTACGGCACGACGTTGCCGAACGTTATGCAGCCCATCGACCGGCCGCCCATCAGCTTCGCGCCGAACGCGGCTCGGAGTATCCACGCCGCGCCCTCGGCCGCCGATGCCGACCGTCGGTCGGTCAGCACGATCATCCGGCCGCGCCAGGGCTTGGAGCCGGCCTTGAAGATCGGCTGGTCATCCTTCTCCAGCTGGAACTCCGCGTCCGGTGCCGGCGTGGGTTGGTTCGCTCTCACCAGCTCGGGCACCCAGTCGGGGCCGTGCTGGATCTCGTCCTGCACGATCGGGTTCCACGCGCCGAGCGGCTTGCCGTCCAGCTTCCACTCCTGGCCGGCCGTCTGCGGGAACGCCGTCGGCACGTGCTCGGCCATCCACCGCTGCACGAACTCCTCGCTGCCGCCCGGGTTGTACCGAACGTCGACCACGATCCGCTCGTGCGCGAAGTGCTCGTCGTGCCGCTCCACCCATTCGTTCAGCAGTTCCGTGCTGGCCGCGCCACCGCCACACTGCCGGATGCGTACGTAGAGCACGCCGTGCTCGACGTGCGTCTCGATCACGGGCTGTCCGGGCTCCTCCTCGTAGGCCGGCTCCCGCAGGCGAGCGTCCACCTCGGCGAGCAGTTCCTTGTCCTCACCGACCGCGCCGACATGCCGGTCGCGAAGCAGCCAGCGCAGCCGGTGGACGTCGGTGCCGAGTGCCTCGCCCCACGTCCCCGGCTGCTCCGTGGCGAGCCGCGCCTCCCAGCCGGCCGCCCACTCGTCGAGCCCAGTCCCATCGGTGATCCCGGTGGCGACGCCGAAGTGGCGTTCGCGTAGCAGGATCAGCAGATCCGCCAGATCGGCGGCAAGCGCTTGTGCATCACAGTTCGTCGCGGGTGTCCGGTCACGCGCCTCGCGTAGCTTCTCGACGACATCTGCGTTGTCCGGATCGAGCAGCCAGGACGCTCCTGTCTCGGCTGGATCCAGGTACAACGCCCGCAACTCACGACTCGGCTCCACGGCGAACCCCCTCCTGCGCAAGCCGCTGATCCGCGGCACTACGACAGATCACGTCTCGTCAAGATCCACAAGGATATGTCGGTGGTCGATGCGAGCCTGTCTCCATGGTGGTTGCGTTCAAGGGATGGCCCGAGGAGGCCTACGACCTGCTCCTCAGACTCGAAGGCGAGCCCTCACTCGCCTACCTCCAACGGCATCGCGAGCAACGCGTTCGCCTGGTCCGGGATCCGATGGATCAGTTGTGCGCCGCGCTCGACGGGTTGGAGAGATACGGCGAGCCGCACGTCTGGAACCTCCACAAGAACCCCTGGCTCTGGCAACACCAGTGCGCCGACCTCTGGATGGGCCGCCGTGTGCGGTTGTTCCTGCGCTTCGACCTCGATGGCATCACGATCGAGGGTGGCTGGTCCGGCGGCGGCGAGCCCGGCCAGATCGCCCGTTATCGCGACGCCGTGGCCGCCGCCGACACCGGTGAGGAGCTGGCCGCCATCCTCGACGACGTCGCCAAGGCCGGCTACGAACCCATCGACACCCCGATGAAGCGCATCCCACGCGGCTACCCGCCCGACCATCCGAGAGCCGACCTGCTCAGGCGAAGGGGCCTGGTCTTCCGCCGCGAGCTCGGTGCCGATCCCTGGCTGCACACCCCAGCCGCGCTCGACCACGTCAAGGACGGTCTCGACCAGCTGCTCCCGTTGAACGAATGGTGCCTCACCCATGTCTCGATCGCCGGATCCGTCCGCGCCGACTGAGCCGCCGAGTCGCCGGGCCGCTACAGCGGCTCGAGAAACTCCGTCGCGATCCACGGCAGCCGCCCGCCGCCACGGCTGCCCGACTGCTGGATGCCCCAGATCAACAACACGTGTACGAGCTCCTCGCTCGACCACTCCGACCCCGTGGAAGCCTTCGCCCGCAGCGCCCGCGCCGCCACCTCGACCAGTTCGTCCGGCAGCTCCCAGCCGGTCACGACCAGAAGCACGTCACGCGCCAGCGAAACCCACGGCCGCGGCAGCGAAGAACGAACCGTCCGTACCCGATCCCCGGAGGTGCACACGACCCCCAACCCCTCAGCCGAGCGCTCGAAGACCAGCGACCACGTGCCGGGCGCGTTCAGGTAGTGACCAGCCAACGGATCATCCGGCGGCAACGCAACGACATTGCCCAGCCACAGCTCCTGATACTGGTCGGCCGTCGCGTCCACGATCGTCCCGTCCGGCAGGCGGTTCCAGCAGTGCACCCAGCTCACCGTGCCGTCGAGCAGCTGCAGATACCCGTTCTCGCCGGCCCACCCGAACTCCGCCGAGAGCGCCGACACGACGTTCCCGCACCGCCCGTCGTTCGGCCGCGCGTCGGCCAGCCGCACAGCCCGGCGTACGGCATGGATCCGCCGCAGCACGGCGGGATCAAGCGACGCCGGTTCAGGAGAAGAAGGTCTCATCGAGCCACCAGCAAACAATCCGCCAGGCCGCCACACAACCGATTTCCGGTACGTTCCGAAGCCATGCATCGAAGCCGCGTCTACGCCATCCTGATCGACACTCCGAAGGAGAACGCCGACGACGTAACCCAGTTCTGGGCCAAGGCCCTCGGCGCCACCCCACATCCGCTCCCGGAAGCGCCGCAGTTCATCTCGCTGCTCAATGCCATTCCGGGCGTCAACACCGCCATCCAGGCGACCGAGACCGCCGACGAGGCACCGCGCGTCCACATCGACATCGAGACCGACGACATCGAGGCCGAGGTCGCCCGCCTCCAAGCCCTCGGCGCCAGGCTCGAGTCCCAGTGGCAGGAGTGCCGCACCCTGCGTGCTCCCGGCGGCCACGTCCTCTGCGTACTCCCCGTCGAAAGTGACCTCGAGCAGTTCGCGGCCACGGCCAACACCTGGGGGTGAACGAAGTAGGGTCCCCGCATGGCCGACACCCCCGCAGACCAGCAGATCGACCTGGACCCGCTGACCGGCAGCCTCGTCCGCCTGCGTGAGCTGCGCGAAGAGGATCTTCCCCTGCTCATCGAATGGTGGAACGACCCCGGTATCGCCGCGTACCAGCGCCCCTTCACCCAGCCGAAGACCCACGACGGCATCGCCGAGATGATCCGCGGCTGGAGCCGCAACGACGCGGCCGACTGCGGGTTCTCGATCGTCAAGCGCAAGGGCGGCGAGCTGGTCGGCCAGGCCTCGCTGTTCGGTGCCACCACGAAGGACCGTTGCGCGCTGTTCGCGATCGTCGTCGGCACCAACCACCAGAACCGCGGCTACGGCACCGAGGCCACCCGCCTGCTGCTCCGCTACGGCTTCGCCGAGCTCGGCCTGCACCGCATCGAGCTGAACGTCTACAGCTTCAACTCCCGCGCGATGGCCGCCTACGCCAAGGCCGGCTTCCGGGAGGAAGGCCGCCGCCGCGAGTCGGTCTGGCGGTCGGGAGCCTGGCACGACAGTGTCGGCATGGCCGTCCTCCGTCACGAGTGGGAGGAGCTCGAGCGTGCCGGCCGTTGACCCGACCGAGGCGGCGCGCTACGAAGCGTTCCGCGCGAACGGTCGCGCCACGCTGCTGGCCGGCGACAACACCTACGACCGGCCACTCGGCGAGACCGGCCGCTGGGGTGTCAGCGCGGTCTTCCGTCCGAGCCGCGACGTCCTCGACCAGCTCGCCGAGCTGAACGCGGAGCTCCACGACGTGATCGGCGACGGCCACTGGATCCACGGCCCCGGCTGCCTGCACTCCACGTTGCGCGCGCTCGAGCTGTACCGTGCCGACATCTCACCAGGCGACCCCGGCATCCAGGCCTACGCCGACGCGCTCGACGAAGCCGCGGCCGGCATCCCGCCGGTCGAGTTCGACATCAGCGGCGTCAGCCCACACCAGGGTGGCCTCCTCTTGCTGCTCAGCCCGAGCGACAAGACCCTCGTCACGCTGCAGGAGCGCTACGACGACGCCCTGCACGCCCGCGAAGCCTGCCGGTTCGACGGCGAACACCGCCGCGACCTGTGGAACATCGGCCTGGTCCACTTCGCGTCCAGGCTGACGGATCCGGAACGCTTCGTCGCGTGGTGCGACCAGCGCCGCGACCTGGGCCTGAGCACCATCACGTTCGACGCGGTCGACCTCGTACGCGCTCACCAGGAGCCCTCGGACATCCGGCTGGAGACACTGCACCGCGCTGCCCTTCTTGGCCATCCGCACGCAGGGGAGTAACCGGCCGGTAAGGGGCAAGATGAAACCCATGGAGAAACGTCGACTCGGCCGGCTCGGTCACGAGAGCACAGTCCTGATTTTCGGTGCCGCCTCGCTTTCGGACGTGACCCAGGATGTCGCCGACGCCTCGATCCAGGAGGCGCTCGACGCGGGCATCAACCACTTCGACACGGCGGCGAGCTACGGCGAGGCGGAACTGCGCCTCGGGCCATGGATGCCGCGGATTCGCGAGCAGATCTTCCTGGCCACCAAGACCGGCGAACGCGGCCGCGAGCAGGCCTGGGCGCAGATCAACCATTCGCTCGAACGGCTGCAGACCGATCGCGTCGACCTGCTGCAGCTGCACGCGGTCGGCGACCTCGGTGAGCTCGACAAGGTCACCGGCAAGGACGGCGCACTCGAAGCCGCCGTCCGCGCCCGCGACGAGGGCCTGGTCGGCGAGGTCGGCATCACCGGCCACGGCCACGACGCCCCGGCGACGCACCGTGAGGCGCTGCGCCGCTTCCCGTTCGCGACGGTCCTGACGCCGTTCAACTACACCCTGGCCCGCAACGAGAAGTACCTCGCCGACTTCAACGAGCTCGCGGCCGAGACCCAGCGCACCGACACCGGCCTGATGATCATCAAGTCCGCTGCCCGGCGCAACTGGCCGACGGAGGAGCACCGCTACTCCACCTGGTACGAACCGTTCGACCAGCAGGAGCTCATCACGGCGGCGGTGGGCTTCGTTCTCTCGCGGCCCGAGGTCACGGGCATCGCGACGCCCGGTGAGGTGAAGCTGTTGCGCCAGCTGATCCAGGCCGAACGCGATCGCGCGGCGCTCACGAGTGCCGACATCGCGGCAACGCTGGACCGGGCCGAGGACTACACCTCACCCTTCGCGGCGATGCCGATCTAGCCGGCCCTCCGCTCACGCGCCCGTCGCTCCTGGTTGAGCGGCGGGCGCGCTCGTGTGCTCGCTGGGAAACTGAAAACCGCGACCACCTTTGACCAAGCCCTGCCGGATGCGTTGACAGCGTTCTCCACCCGGCCCTAATTTCGGTCCTGGTCAAAATTCCCCTCGAGGTACTTGGGAGGGTCTCGTGTCACGTCTCTCACTCGCCGCGGTCGTCGCCGCCTTGTTCGCCGCTTCGTCCGCCGCCCTGATCGCACCGATCCACCCCGCCGCGGCGGCTGAGGACGTCGTCCTGTCCGACTTCGAGACCGCCGACTCCCTGCGGGGCGCGACCCTGCCTGCCGGCGACGTCGACCACATCGAGGTCGCCCAGAACTTCGCCACCACGGGCAAGGCCTCGCTGCGCTTCGACATCGGTGCGTTCGACAGCGCGGCCGGCAAGGTCTTCCCGCGCGTCTGGCTGAACGTCGGCTCGACGCTGCCGGACGTCGACTGGACGCAGCGGCAGTACCTCCACGTCGGCATGGCGAACGCCTCCGCCGAGCGCGCACGCATGTACGTCGTGGTCTGGGACAAGGCCGGCAAGTACCTCCTCCGCTCGATCTGGGCCGACCCGTACGACTACCGCGTGTTCCAGATCAGAACCGCCGACATCACCGCGGCGGGCGTCGACCTCGGCAACCTGGACAAGATCCAGCTCAGCACCGAGCGTTCCGCGAGCCCGAAGCTGTTCTACGCCGACGATGTGCGCCTCACCGACACGCCCGCCGACGTACCGGCCGAGCAGGCCCGCGTCGCAGGCGACCTGATCGGGCTGATGCGGCTGTCCGTCCTGCAGACCGGCGCGGACCGTTCCCTCGAGGCGCTTCGTAAGCGAATCCCGCACGGCCAGGCCGCGCCGGACCAGGCGCTGACCGCCCAGGCCGACGCGCTCGAACAGCAACTCGCCGACCTCCAGGCAAGAATCGACGCGCTGGGCGGCGACGTGCCGGAAGCCCGCGCGATCTGGACGGCGCTCACCGGCATCGACTGGAAGATCAAGCGCCTCGGCACGCTCGTAACCGCCCGCGCCGCGCAGCCGAAACAGCCGATCGGGCTGGGCTTCGCGGACTCGATGTCGCGCGTCTACCCACGCGACCTGCCCTGTGCCTGCACGTTCGGGCAAGCCACCCTTGACACGGTGCGCGGCGAGCACGAGAGCGTGCAGCTGGTAGCGATTCCATACGCGGCTTCGCTCGGCAACGCCGAGGTCCACGCGACCGTCCAGGGCCAGGGAGTCAGCGTCGACGCCCACCCGGTCTACTCCCTGAACCTCGTACCGCCCGTCGAGCAGAAGCCGGCGGCGCCGACGAAGTACCGCCCGGCTGTGTACGAAGGCTGGACACCGGACCCGATCCAGACCGCCCGCGACAGCGTGAACGTCGCCTCCGGCGACCTGCAGGCGTTCTGGATCAGCGTCGAGACCAGCCGGAACACCAAGCCCGGCGACTACCAGATCGACCTCGAGCTGCGTACCGACGGTGTGAAATCCCAACGGACACAGCTGGAACTGCACGTCCACAACGCGACGATCGCCGACCGGCCCGGCCTGCGCACCGCCATCGGCCATGATCCGGCGGCGTACGCCGAGCCCTACGGCGTAACGGATCCGGCCGAGAAGGCGAAGCTCGTCGAGCAGGAGTACGCGTTCCTGAGCGAGTACGGCCTGCAGGGCGACAACATCTACCGCAGCATCTACGAGCCGAACCCACCGTCGGTCGAGAGCCTGCGGAAGGTCGACGAGGAGCAGGGCGGGCTGCGGCAGTTCAACGTGTGGTACTTCGACCCGCGCCTGTTCGACCTCCAGGCGCCGGACACCTGGCAGGCGCAGTCGGATGTGTTGTTCGACCGGATCCAGCCGTACATCGACCAGTACCGCGCCGCCGGCTTCGCCGACAAGGCGTACCTCTACTGCTGCGACGAGACCCGCGCGGAGTACACCGCGGTCATCACCTACGTCCTGACGCGCTTCAACGAACGCTTCCCCGACGTCAAGGTGCTCACGACCGCCATCGACGACCAGATGGGCAGCCAGAACGGCCTCGGCGACCTGATCGACTGGTGGGTACGCGACGTCCCGTGGTACGACCCGGCGATCATCTCGCAGCGGCACGCCGCGGGGCGCGAGGCCTGGTGGTATCTCCACGCGGGCAACACGAATCCGACGCCGAACCTGTTCGTCAACTACGACCCGGGACAGCTGCGCGTCCTGCTCGGCCCGATGTCACACCAGGCCGGAGTTGACGGATTCCTCTACTATCGCGTCGATCGGTGGTACGGGCACGGGATTCTCGACTCCGGACCGCTCAGTTCGTGGGAGCCACGAACCTGGAACAACCTGGCCGGAGACGGCTCGCTGCTCTACCCCGGACCGGACGGCCCGATTCCGTCCATCCGGCTGGAGAACATCCGCGACGGGCTCGAGGACTACAATCTGCTGGACGCGTTGCGCACCGCGATCGACCGCGCACCGGCCGGCACCGACCCGCGGCTGATCGAGCGGGCGAAGCGGTTGGTGAGCGGTTCGGACGTCGTGACGAGCAACTTCTCCTACGTCGACGAGCCGTCGGCCTACCGTGGCTGGCGTTCTGAGGTGTTGCGAACGCTCGACCGGCTCACCTAAGCCGCGTTCAGTGGTCCTGGTGCAGGCAGATCAGGTTGCCGCAGGTGTCGTCGAACATCGCGTCGGTGCCGCCGTACGGCAGCTTCGTCGGCGGATCATCCAGTCGAGGGCGGCGATGCCCTGCGCCCACTGGAACTGCCGGATCGTCGGCAGGTTGGGGATCGGCGGCTGCATGGAGTGCGGGATGAAGTAGCCGGTGAGTGCGGCGAGCGTGACGTCGAGGTCGTGATCCGGCACGTCGCGGGTCAGCGGATGCCGCTCGACGATCGGCTGCGGATCGGTGCCGTGCATCGCGACGCTCGGCAGCATGAACATCAGGTCGCAGTGCGGTGCACCGAGGCTGGCGAACGGCCAGTCGACGAAGACGACGCGGTCGGAGGTGAGCAGCATGTTGTCGGCGCGTAGATCACCGTGCACCAAGGTCTTTCCGGCGCCGACGTGCTGGAACTCCGCCTCCAGCTCGACCAGTTCGCCGAGATGTTGCGCAGCCCAGGGCGCGAGCTCCTCCAGCGCCGAGACGGCCTGCGGATCGGCGGCGACCTGCCTCCAGCCGTCGAAGTCCTCCGTGCCGACGATGGGTAGCGCCTCGATCGGCGCCGGCGTGAGGCTGGTCGCCAGGTCCGTCAGTGCGTCGAGGACCCGCTCCAGTTCGTCGTTACGCCATGGCACGGCCGGCTGGTGGCCGTCGACCGCCTCGTAGACCAGGGCGACCCAGCCGTCCTCGTCGTACGAGCCGAGGAACTTCGGCGCGGGCACGGCTTCGGGTAGGGCGGAGACGACGCGAAGCTCGTCGCGGTACATGCGCGGGCCCTCGGCTGAGCGCTCGGGCCCGACTGCCTTGGCGAAGACGCGCTGCCCGTTGTCGAGGTGGAGTACGGAGGCCAGGCCGGGGGAGAAGCCTCCAGCTTGGCCGTGTGCGCTCACGACGCGTCCGCCCGCGATCGCCTCGATGCCGTGGCGTACGGCAGCGGGCGTCTGGTCCCAGGTGATGCGCCGGCCGCCTTCCGCCGCCGGCGCGCTTTGCTCTGTCACGCTTGTAGAGCTTGCCAAACCTACGGCGGTTCACGCATCTCAGTTTCGCGGCAACCGCTCGATCAACTCCGCGACGAACTCGACCTGCTGGACGCCTGTCGCCCAGACCTCGTCCGGTGCTTTCGTGGCGGCGTTGAGCAGCTCGTCGATCTGCCAGCCGTGCCGGATCGCTGTGGACGTGGCGATCGAGCGCCGCAGCTCGTCGGCCGGTCCCGTCCAGCCGGCCTCGCGGATCGCGTCGACGTAGGTGCCGGTGAGCTCGTCCCAGTTGGTGCGGGGCGTCGAGCCGACCTGATGCCAGCTGTCGAGGGCCAGGTGACCGGCGTCGTGGCCGACCGGACCCCAGCCGACGTAAGCCCAGTCGATCACGCGAACGCCGCCGTCCGGTGTGCGGCCGATGTTGCAGTGGTGGAAGTCGTAGTGGGTGAGTACGGGTGGGAACTCGGCCAGCGCCTTCCGAGCCTCTGGGGGATCTGTGACGCGGTTGCTCACGGCCTCGCGAACGCGTGGGTCGAGCCCGCGTTCGATGGCGAGCTCCCAGTTCGGGTGCGCCTGGGTCTTGGCGTTGACGAGACCGTGGCGTCGCAGGTGCGTGGGTATCCAGTCGCGCGAGAGCCAGCCGGCGGAGGCTTTGGTGGTCGCGAGCTGCCAGTTGGCCAACGAGGCAAGAGCTTTCTCGTAGGTGTCGCGCTGCTCGGAGGCCACCTCAACCGCCTCCAGCCAGACCTCGATGGTCTCCGCCAGCCCGTCGGTGACCCCATAACAACGAGCGGCGGCCGCCTGCGGCCCCCAACCGTCGGTGGCGAGTTCGGAGCGGTAGAACTCGGCCTCGCGTACCCACCAGTGCGGATGCCCCGGCCCGAGCGACCCGCGCCACACCTTGTTGCGGCCGAGGAACTGCGCGCCGAGCCGCTTCACGACCAGCCCGGGCTCGAAACGCCAGATGCCACCGTTGGGAAAGTGCCCGTCGTAGCCGACCTTGCTGCGTTCCCAGCTCGCGGCAGGATCATCGCCGAGCTGCCGAATCACCTTGCCCGGTGGACGTTCCGGCGCCTGCTCGAACCGTTCGAGGGGTGCTGGCATGAAGGTAGTCTAGACATGCCAGGCAGTACATCGCTCGGCGAAGTGCTTGAGCGCGCCGCTCTTCACCACGATCGTGTGCGGGCGGAAAGGGCTACCGGGCTTACGGGCGGATCAGGGAGTAGCGCAGTTCGTCGCCGTCTTTGCCGGTGTATTCGAAGCCGGCTTTTCTCAACACGCCTTGGGATGCGGGGTTGTCGTCGGTGGTGCCGGCGCGGACTTCCTTGACGTCGGGGAAGCTCCAGGCGTGGGAGAGCATCGCGGCGAGGGCCTCGGTGGCGTACCCGCGTCGCTGCCGCGACGGGACGATGCCGTAGCCGATCTCGACCCAGCCGTTGTCGGGTGGGCCGAAGAAGCCGATTCCGCCGACCACCAAGCCGGATCCGATCTCGACGACCTGGCGGATGCCGAAGTCGACGGCCTCGGGCGACAGCGCGGGCGAGCCGGCGACGTAGCGCGCGATCTCGAAGTCTCCGGTGTCGGGGTAGTCATCCGCCCAGTCGGGCTCCCGCTTGCCGTCGACGATCGCCTGCGCGGACTCGGCGGTCAGCGGGCGAAGCAGCAGCCGCTTGCTGAGGATGACGTTCTGGGACACAGGTCTCCTTCTGGCTCTGTCGAACCGGAGCCCCTCCCGGCCCCGGTGGGAGCTTAGGCCCCGACGGTGCGAAACGCCAGCAGCCGGACAAACGGGTTCAAGATCATCGAGGTCGGCATTGTGGGCTGGGTGGTCGTGGCGCTGGGTAGTTGGAGGCGGTCGAGGCGCCAGCCGTGTTGACTTGTTCGAACTGATGTTCGATAATCGTTCGTGTGATGGTCAGCACGGCGCACAGCGGCCAATCCGGCAGCGTGACCTCGGCAGGGCGGCGCCGAGCCACGCTTGAGCAGCTGCGCGCCGAGCTGGCCACCACACAAGTCGCCGCCACGGTGCCGACGGATCCAGCGTTCTCCCGGTTGCTCTCGGGCCCGGGTTTGCGCAAGGGCGCGGTCTATGCCGTGGCGGACCAAGCTGACCGCACTGCGGGCCCGAGCGCGTCCACCAGCGTGATCCTCGGGCTGCTCGCCGGACCGTCGCAGGCCGGGCTGTGGTGCGGTGTGGCCGGGCTGCCCGGACTCGGTGTCGAGGCGGCCGCGGGCTACGGCATCGACCTGCGCCGGCTGGTGCTGGTCCCGTCGCCGGGGCCGCGCTGGCTGGAAGTGGTCGGTGCGCTGGCCGACGTACTCGACGTAGTGGTCGTGGAGCCTCCGGCACCCGCGCCGGACGCCCAGACCCGCCGGCTGGCGGCTCGCCTACGCGAGCGCGGCACGGTCCTGATCGTCGCCGGATCGGCCGGCCGGGCCGGCGCCGGAACCCGCGCCGAGCGCAACCTGGCGTGGCCGGGTTGCGAGGTGCAGTTCGCGGTGACGTCGAGCCAGTGGTCCGGCCTGGGCGAAGGCCACGGCTACCTCGCCCAGCGCCAGGTCACGGTCGAAGCCTCCGGCCGCGGCGTGGGCTGGCAGCCGCGCACCACCAACCTCTGGCTCCCCGGCGACGACGGCCGGTTAACCCAAGTCGAGGAGACCGCCCCGGTCCTCCCGCTGACCCGTGCCTTCGCCGATCGCGAACAGCAGAAGGCGAGCTGACCCCACAATGCCCACGATGTCGGTACGCTCAGCGCTCGCATCAGCCACGCCCGAGCCAGGCGGATGGCGTACCGACGCCACCACCGCCCGACCGCGCCTGAGCCCGCCCGGTGCTCCGGTCAGCGCCCGGGCCTGTGACCTGCCCTCGCACCGCCATCTCCCGTGCCGCGGCTGCCGCGAGGCGCTGGATGCCAGCTCGCGCGGCACCCCCGGCAGCCCGCGCCGTGGCGGGTCCTTCGGCTCACATGAGGTGCCGAGCATCGGCCTGAGCGATGGCCAGGGATGTCGCCGGAGCTGGGGCCTGCGCTTGAGCCGCTTTCAGCGCCGTGGCGGGCGCTGCGGTTCACGTGAAGTGCTGAGCGTTGACCTGAGCGGTGCGCCAGGTGGCGGCCGGAGCTGCCACTGGAGCCCGGGCTGTCGGCTGGGCGTTGGCTATGGCTGGGGGCGCTGCCACTTGTTCCATCCTTCGCGTCACCCTTCGCGGCAGGCGTTTCCGGCATGCGTACCGTCGTGATCTGGCTGCCTGACTGGCCGGTGACCGCAGCTGCCCGAGAGGCCGGTTACTCGCCCAACGAGCCGCTCGCCGTACTCGACAAGGGGCGCATCTTCGCCTGCTCGAAGCCGGCCCGCGACGTCAAGGTGCGCCGCGGCATGCGGGTCCGGGAGGCGCAGTCCCGCTGTCCCGATTTGGTGGCCTTGCGTTACGACCCCACCGTCGATGCGCGGGCGTTCGAGCCGGTGATCGATGCGGTGGAGGCGATCGCGCCGGGGGTGGAGGTGATCCGGCCCGGGGTGTGTGCGGTCGCGGCGCGGGGGCCGAGTCGTTACTTCGGGGGTGAGCACGCGTTCGCCGACGTACTCCACAACCATCTCGATGTCGTCGGCTACAGCTGCGTGATCGGCATCGCCGACGGGCCGTTCGCCGCTGAGCAGGCAGCGAGGTCCGGGCTCGAGGTCGGGTACGCCGAGTTCCCGCCCGGCGAGTCCGCCACGTCGCTGGCCGGCCTGTCGATCGACCTGCTCGAACGCCCCGAGCTCGTCGACCTGCTGCGCCGCCTCGGCATCCGTACGCTCGGCCAGTTCGCCGAGCTGCCCCGCCGCCAGGTGCTGGCCCGGTTCGGTACCGACGGTGCGCTCGCCCACCGGCTGGCCTCCGGCGACGAGGATCGCCCGCTCGCGCCTCGCCGGCTGCCGCCCGACCTGTCCACCGGCGTCGACCTCGAACCCGCTGTCGAACGGGTCGACCAGGTGGCGTTCGCCGTCAAGGGCGCCGCCGACCGGCTGATCGCCGGCCTGACCGAGCGCGACCTGGTGTGTACGTGCCTGCTGATCGAGCTCCACACCGAGAACGGCGAGGTATCCGAACGCCGCTGGCGCCACCCTCGCTGGTTCAGCGCCGCCGACGTGATCGACCGCGTGCGCTGGCAGGCCCAGGGCCGGGCCGGCAGCCGCCGCGCCGAAGACTCCGACCACGAAGGCCTTGTGTCCGGCGTCACCGGTGTCCGGCTCATGCCCGAAGAGGTGGCCCGTACCGGTGGCTTCGCCGAAGGGCTGTGGGGAGACCGGGCACCCGAAGAACACGTCCACCGCGGCCTGTCCCGGATCCAGAGCATGCTCGGCCACGAAGCCGTACTGACCGCCGTCCTCGGCGGCGGCCGTTCGCTCACATCCCGGGTCACCCTCGTCCCGTGGGGCGACGAGCCGATGGCCGAACGCCCGGCCGACCCGCCCTGGCCCGGCCGGCTACCGATGCCTGCCCCGGCCACCGTCCTCCCCACCCCTGAACCGATCGACCTGCTCGGCGCCACCCTCGACAACCGCGGCGACCTACTGGAGCCGCCGAAGGCATTGCGCCGCCGCGGCGAGCCCGCGACCGCGATCGAGCGCTGGGCCGGCCCCTGGCCCGTGACCGAACGCTGGTGGGACGAGAGCAAAGCCCGCCACTACGTCCGCCTCCAAGTCCTCTGCGCCGACGGCCGCGCCTACACCCTCCTCCACGAACACGCCCGCTGGTGGATCGAGGCCTGCCATGACTGACCGCCGGCCACCCGCCCGCCGCGCCGCCGATTGCTGCTCCGCCGACCGCCGCGCCGCGCTTGGCGCTGCCAGCGCTGTCGATTGTCGCGCTGTCGACCGTCGCACCTCCGACTGCTGCGCTACCGATCGCCGCACCGCCGATCGCCGCGTCGGCGACCGCGATGCCGTGCCTGGCTTTGCCGTCGCTGTCGACCACCGCGCGGTCGGCCAGGGCATCGCTGGCGAGTGGCTCCAGCGCGGGTGCCATCTCGCCGGTGGGTGGCGACGGTTCGGATTCGTTTGGCGTTGCTCGGTGGGGAGGGTCGGCTGATGGGCTGGGGTAATCCACCGATCTCGTGGTCGGAGTTCGAGCGGCGGTTGTCCGGTCGACGCCGGCCCGGCGGGCCGCCTGGCGAAGCCGACGGCGGTGACAGTCCTGCCTGGTCGCAGCATCGCCCGCCCTACGACCCGTCGCCCGCGGATCGGCCGCAGCCGCCCGTTGGGCCCCAGGTTCCCTATGCCGAGCTGCACTGCCACTCCAACTTCAGTTTCCTCGACGGCGCCAGCCATCCCGAAGAACTGGTCGAGGAGGCCGTCCGTCTCGGCCTCAAGGCCATCGCCCTCACCGACCACGACGGCTTCTACGGCGTGGTCAGGCTCGCCGAGGCTGCCGAGAAGTACGACCTGAAGACCATCTACGGCGCCGAGCTCTCCCTCGGCCTCACCGCCCCCCAGAACGGCGTCGCCGACCCCGAGGGCACCCACCTCCTCGTCCTCGCCAAAGGGGAGGAGGGCTACCACCGCCTCGCCGGTGCCATCACCCATGCCCAGCTCAAAGGCAAGGAGAAGGGCAAGCCCAAGTACGACCTCGAGAAGCTGGCCGCCACCGCCGACGGTCACTGGCGCATCCTCACCGGCTGCCGCAAGGGCCTGGTTCCGCATGCCCTTGCCAGCAACGGCAAAGCGGCCGCCGCCAAGGAGCTGGACCGCCTCACCGCGCTCTTCGGCCGCGACAACATCGCCGTCGAGTTGATCGACCACGGCTACCCACTCGACACCGACCGCAACGACGCGCTGGCCGAGCTCGCCGATGAGCGCCGCCTGCAGATCGTCGCCACCAACAACGTCCACTTCGCTACGCCTGCCCGTGCCCGGCTGGCCGCCGCGATGGCAGCCGTCCGCGCCAGGCGCGGCCTCGACGACCTCGACGGCTGGCTGCCCGCCACCGGAACCGCCTTCCTGCGTACGGGAGCCGAGATGGCCCGCCGCTTCGCGCGCTACCCAGGCGCCGTGGCCAGGACAACAGAAATCGCCGACGAGCTCGCGTTTCCCCTGAAGAAGGCCAAGCCCAACCTGCCCAAGCTCGAGGTCCCCGAGCCGTACACCAGCCTGATGGGTTGGCTGCGCGGCGAGGTCTGGAAGGGCGTGCGCGACCGCTACCGCAACTTCAGCCGCAAGGACATGGATGCCATCGAGCAGCGGGTCGCCAACGAGCTGCAGGTCATCGAGGACAAGGACTTCCCGGGCTACTTCCTGATCGTCCACGACATCGTCAACTTCGCCAGAAAGCACAGAATCCTCTGCCAGGGCAGGGGTTCCGCCGCCAACTCCGTCGTCTGCTACGCGCTCGGCATCACCGCCGTCGACTCCTACTCCTACCGCCTGCCGTTCGCCCGCTTCCTCTCCACCACCCGCAACGAAGAGCCCGACATCGACGTCGACTTCGACTCCGACCGCAGGGAAGAAGTCATCCAGTACGTCTACAACAAGTACGGTCGCGAGAACGCCGCCCAGGTCGCCAACGTGATCCAGTACCGCCCGAAGCTGGCCGTCCGCGATATGGCCAAGGCGTTCGGCTACAGCCCGGGTCAGCAGGACGCTTGGTCCAAGCTGATGGACTCCTGGGGCTCGACTCTCGTCAACCAGGACGGCGAGGTGCCGGAGCGCGTCATCGAGCTCGCCGAGGAGTTGATGAAGGCCCCACGCCACCTGGGAATCCACTCCGGCGGCATGGTTCTCACCGAGCGCCCGGTGGGCGAGGTCTGCCCGATCGAGCATGCCCGCAAGGAGAATCGCACCGTACTGCAGTGGGACAAGGACGACTGCGCGTGGATGGGCCTGGTCAAGTTCGACCTGCTCGGTCTCGGCATGCTGGCCGCGCTGAGCTACACGATCGACGACATCGAGCGGCATCTCGGCGAGCGCTGGGATCTCGGCACGATTCCCAAGGAGGAGCAGGGCGTCTACGACCAGCTCTGCCGCGCCGACTCGGTTGGTGTGTTCCAGGTCGAGAGCCGCGCGCAGATGGCGACGCTGCCCCGACTACGTCCACGGGCGTTCTACGAGCTGGCCATCGAGGTCGCGCTGATCCGGCCCGGCCCGATCCAGGGCGGTGCCGTCCATCCGTACATCCGCCGCAAGACCGGCCTGGAAGCGCCCGAGCCGCCGCACTCGTCGTTGCGCGACGTCCTCGAACGCACCAAGGGCGTGCCGTTGTTCCAGGAGCAGCTGATGCAGATCGCCGTGGAGGTCGGCGACTGTACGGCAGACGAGGCCGACCTGCTGCGCCGGGCGATGGGCTCCAAGCGCGGCCTGGAGAAGATCGGGTCGCTGAAGGACAAGCTCTACGACGGCATGCGCAAGAAGGGAATCGTCGGCGAGGCGGCCGACTCGCTGTACGAGAAGATCGAGGCGTTCGCCGACTTCGGTTTCGCCGAGAGCCATGCGATCAGCTTCGCCCTGCTGGTCTACGCGAGCGCGTGGTTCCGCCTGCACTATCCAGCGATCTTCCTGGCGGCGCTGCTGCGTGCCCAGCCGATGGGCTTCTACTCCCCGCAGAGCCTGGTCGCCGACGCCCGGCGGCATGGTGTCGAAGTACGCAAGCCCGACTTGCGCTTCTCCGGTGTGTTCGCCGACCTCGAGCAGCTCGACGACACGGTCGACGCCAGCCGGCCGACCGGCGATCCCGGGTGTCTCAACCAGTTCCCGCCACCGATCGAGGCGTACGATCCGGAAGCGCCGGCAGAGGACGAGAAACATCGCAGGGACGGCAACTTCGCCGTCCGGCTCGGGCTTTCCGACGTGAAGTCGATCAGCGACGACGTGGCCAAGCAGGTCGTCGGCGAACGCGAGCAGCACGGTCCGTACACCAGCCTCAACGACCTCGCTCGCCGCACCGGTCTGACCGCCGCACAGCTCGAGGCGCTGGCGACGGCCGGCGCGTTCGACGGCTTCGAGCTCACCAGGCGGCAGGCGCTGTGGATGGCCGGCAGTGCCGCGCAGGAACGCCCGGACCAGCTACGCGAGGAGCAGCCGCCGAATCAGACGCCCATGCTGCCGGTGATGAACGGGGCGGAAAAGGTGATGGCCGACCTCTGGTCGACCGGAATCTCGCCGGACGACTACCCGACCCGCTACGTACGCGACTTCCTCGACAAGTGCGGCGCGATCACAGCCGAACGGCTGAAGACGCACGAGAGCGGACGCAGGGTCCTGGTCGGCGGCGTCGTCACCCATCGCCAGCGTCCGGCGACGGCCGGGAGCGTGACGTTCCTCAACCTGGAGGACGAGACCGGCATGATCAACGTGATCTGCCCGCAAGTGGTCTGGGACAAGTACCGAAAAATCGCGAGAAGCTCGCCAGCACTGTTGATTCGTGGCATGCTCGAACGCTCCGAGGGGGTCACCAACGTGCTTGCGGAGAAGTTCGCCGAGCTGCCGATGACGATCCGCACGATGTCCCGCGACTTCCGTTGAACTACCAGTTGAACCACCGCTAGCCACTCCGGAAACAGTGATGCTCGCGGCCGGCGGCCTGGGGCTGGCCGCCGGCCGCGAACGTCACCACCCCCTGACTACGGCCGCTCGCCCGCACTGTCGACCATGCCCGACCGCAGCAGCGACGTCCCTTCGACGACCTTCCCGTTCTCGACCCGGCTCGCCGTGCCGAGGAACCCGTAGGTGTCCGGATCGATCACGATGCCGAACTCGAACGTTCGCGTGCGACGCGACAACAGCACTCCTTCCCGGCCCGCGAGGTCGGTGACGCCACGGGTGATCGTCAAGCCGGGGACCTTCGCCAGCGCGCGGTACAGCGCCGCCTGCTGCTCCGGTGCCGGCACCAGCCCGGGGTCTTCGCCGAGCAGGGCGCCGATCAGCCAGATCGTCCGCTCGTCGAGCCCTTGGCCGTGGTGGAACTCCGGATTGTCGGGATAGATCCGCTTCACCTCGGCGTGAACGGCGGCCAGTACCTTGTCGGGGTCGAGCGGAAGGGCGGCGTGCATGTTCCAGACCTGTGCCGGATAGCGCTCGTCGTCGCCGGTCAGGTCGATCGGGCTCTGCCGCAGCTTGCCACGTTCGTCGTAACCGGCCATCGCCGTGCCGTCGAACCGGAACCAGCCCTCGCTCGTCACGACGTCGACTTCGCGATCGCTCCGGGACTTCGAATCAGACCCGTCACCGAGCTCCTGACGGATGGTGACGTTCGTCGTCATCTTCTTCGTGTACAGCCACTGGTCGTCGCGGGGACGTTCCCGCGGACTCGGCTGCGCTGCCAGGGTGGTCGCGGCGCGTTCGAGAAACACCGAGGCACTCGCGGAGTCGGGCCGGAACCAGCCGCCTTGCGTGACCGTGACTCCCACGAGCATCGCGACCGCGAGCCCGCCCGCCAGGCCGATCCGCCAGGCGAGCTTGGGCAGGCCAAACCTGCGGCGCGGTGGGGCAGTGGTCATCGACCGGAACAGTCCGGCTCGCAGCGCCGCCATTCGCCGCGGCGAGGCCGGCTCGACCTCCCCGCGCAGCTCGCGCAGGGCTTGCATCTCATCCATTGCTGGGCTCCTCTTCTTCGGTCAAAGGATTGGTTCCGCCCAGCGCCTCACGTACTTTTCTTCGAGCCCGGTGCAACCGCGAGCGAACCGTGCCGAGCGGGATCCCCAGCGCGCCGGCGATCTCGTCGTACGCCAGATCCGCCCAGGCGTACAGCAGCAGCACGTCGCGGTCACCGCGGGACAGTCCCACCAGCGCGGCCGCCAGTTGACGTTCGACGGCTGCGGCCGCCACCCGTGACTCCGCGCGTTCGATTCCGGAGTCTTCGGAGATGAGGGAGGCGACGACCGGATCGCTGCCGGTACGGGCGAGCGCGCGGTAGGTCCGCACCTCCGCCCGCCGGTGCCGGCCGATCAGGTTCGACGCGATCCCGTACAACCACGGCCGGGCGTCGCCCCGGCCGAGGTCGTACTTCCGTCTTCGCCGGAACGCGGCCAGGAACGTCTCGCCCACCACGTCGTCGGCGGCCGAGTGGCCCAGCCGACGGGTGACGTAACGGTGGATCTCGGCCGCGTGCCGGTCGAAGACCGCGGAGAATGCTTCGGGCTCATCCCAGGACCGCTCGATGACCTCGGCGTCGCCGAGTGTCGGTTCTGCCGAAGGCTGCGTGGTCGCCGGCATCGAGTGCTCCGTCCTGGTCGAGGGTCAAGTGTTCTACGAAGGCGCATGACCCGGTCGACTTCTCTCACCCGAACCCCTCGAACGAGTTCACGCCCGGCACAGCTCGGCTGCCGGCGCGCCGATGATCGCCTCGCCGAAGCCGGGAACCACGCCGTCCGGTGTGGCAGCCAGCTGCCAGGCCGGTTGACACGAATCGGGCCACGACGGACTTTGCAGGCATGCGTAGTCGCAGCCTGCCGCCGCCGGCCCTGCTCACCGTCGCAGTCGCCGTCGTGCTCACGCTGGCCGTACTCACGGCACCCGCGCTGCTCGGCCGGCCCGCCGCCCGAGCCGCGGCGGCGTTTCCGCGCATCGACGCGTCGGGGTTCCAGCTGGTGGCGGGCTCGACGTTCGCGACGTACGGGCAGCGGATCGCCCAGCTGGAGCAGAACGCGCAGCTGACCCCGGCCGGCCTGGCGCCGATCCTCGACGAGGCCAACCGGCAGGGCCGCGCGCTCTGCCACGAGACGTACCTGTCGGCCTCGATCCCGCGGGACGGCTTCTGCTGGCAGGACGGCGAGGACGACGACGAGAACGTCTGGATCCCGCAGGGCGTGACCGGCTCCGGCGACGCGCAACCGTCAGGCACGGTTGACGGCAGGCGCGTCGTGGCAGCGACCTGGCACTACACCGACGACTCGCTGATCCGGGTGTCGTTCGTCGACCTCGCGACCCGGAAGTACCGGCACGTGCTGCTGGTAGAGCCCACGTCCGGCACCGCCTTCCAGGCGATCGCCGGGCACGGGCACGGCCTGTTCTGGTACGGCGACAAGCTGGTCGTCGCGACCGGTGGCTCCGTGCTGCGAGTGTTCGATCTCAACCACGTCTGGCGAACCGACACCTCGACAGCCGAGGTGGGCCTCGGCACCGACGGCCGGTTCCACGCGCGCTACCACGCGTTCGCGCTGCCACAGATCGGCGCGTTCTGGTACGAGGGCGGCGGAGGCTGTGCGCCGAGCACGGGCGATCACCCATGCTTCTCGAGCCTCGCGCTGGATCGCAGCGGTACGGACTCCTTCGTCGCGGCCGAGCACACCACGCGCGGCGGAGGCCGGATCGTACGCTGGCCTCTCGACGCCTCCACGGCGTTGCCGGCGATCTCCACCGACGGCTACGTCCACGCCCGCGAGGCGTTCGCGTCGCCCGTGTGGGGAATGCAGGGCGCGACGGCGTACGACAACGCGTTCGTGATCACCGGTGTCTGTCCGGAGTACGCCGACAACATCGGCGATGGCGTCGACTATCCGAGCTGCCTGCATCGCGGCATCGGCGGCGACTCGACGACGGTGTGGACGAAGGCGCCGAAGAACACCGAGAACCTGTCGTACTGGCCCGCGACCGGTGAGCTGTGGTTCATCAGCGAGCAACTCCGCGAACGTGTGACCGTGCACGTCCCGTGGCCGGGCTAGGCCATGGGCTGGGGGTCGTCGATCCCGTATTCAGCTGAGAGCTCTCCAGTGGTCACCACCTTTCCTGAATGGCGCATGACATCGGGGTCGGCGGCCAGCGCCGCCACCACCCGTCCGACGAACAGCGGCGACTCCGAGCTCGACAGGTCGAAATACTCGGAGGCCTTCAGCACCGACTCCGTGCGCACCAGTCCGGGATACAACGACACGACCGCGATCCCGTGCTCCCGAAGCTCGTGCGCCATGCACGCCGCCATCCGATCCGTCGCGGCCTTGGCAACGCCGTATGCGACACCGGCGTCGTCCTTGCCCGCCGCTTCGGCGGAGACGTGAACGATCAGGCCGCCGCCCGCCGGCACCATCAGCCGGGCTGCCTGAACGCTCGCGACGTAGTGAGCGCGCACACCCGCCGCGAACATGGAGTCCCAGCGGGAGATCGGAGCCGTCCAGAATCCGTGTTCGTTCCAGAACTGCGTGCCGTCCCAGAAGTGTTCGTAGCCGCCCCAGGCGTTGTTGACCAACACCTCGAGCCGGCCCGACCGTCGCCGGATCTCCGCATAGACCGCCTCGACCGCAGCATCGTCGCGATGGTCGCACGCCAAGGCGACACCGGCGCCGGCACCGCCCAGCGCCGTGATCTCCTCGGCGGTGGCCGAGACCGTGCCGGGCAGGGGGATCGCACCCTCGCCCTCGACCACCGTGCGCCCCGTGACATAGACAGTCGCGCCGGCCTCACCGAGGCGGAGCGCGATGCCTTTGCCGACGCCGCGACTCGCTCCGGTCACCAGCGCCACTTTGCGTGCGAGGACTTCCATGCGAGGAATCGTAGGTGGGCCCACCGACAATGGCAGAATCCCTGGACATGAGCGGGGAGACGAGCGCGCCGGCGAGCGACCAGGGCGCGTTCGACGCGGTGATCAGCGACGTCGACGGCGTCGTACGGCTTTGGCCGCCCGACTCCATGACCCGCTGGGACACCGCGTTCGGCCTCCCCGAAGGCACCCTCGCCGGCCACGCGTTCGCCGAGCACCGCCTGCTGCCCGCGATCACCGGCCAGGTCACCGACGAGGAATGGCGCGCCCAGGTCGCATCTGACCTGCAGCCCGTTTGCGGCTCGGTCGAACGAGCCCGGCAACTGGTGGCCGCCTGGCGAGCCCGCAACGGCGAAGCCAACGCCGAGGTCGTCTCGCTGCTCACCAAGGCCCGCCGCCACGTGCGAGTCGTCGCCCTGTCCAACGCGACCACGCTCCTGGAGGAGCAGCTCGCCGAGCTCGGGGCGCACAACGCGTTCGACGCGATCGTCAACACCGCAAGGGAAGGCGTCTGCAAGCCCGACCCGCGCATCTACCGGATCGCCGCCGAACGTGCGGGTGCCGACCCAGCCCGTTGCCTCTACGTCGACGACAGCGAACGAAACGTCGAGACCGCCCGCGAGCTCGGCATGCGAGCCGTCCACTATCGCGAATATCGCGATTTGGAAACCGCTCTCTCAGTTGTATTCGATCCATTCATGTAATCGTTCGGAGTCATTCGGTAACCAAATCACCCCTGGGGGTGTGGCGCCCACCCGTGCGGGCGCAACAATGATTTCGAATACGGGATTGCGCCCCCTCCGTACAGGCGCACGGCCGGGTCTCGAAAGCAACTCTCACGCCCAGGAGTAAAGCCATGAGATCGTCCCGTCCTGACCTGGTTCTCGTTCTCCAGGCAGCAGAAAACAGAACCATTCAAAAACTTCAACAATTCAGTGTTCCGTTGTTGCGTATAGCCATCGGTCTGGTGTTCGTCTGGTTCGGCGCGCTCAAGGTCGCGAACGTCACTCCCCTCGCCGACTTCGTGGCCAACACTCTCCCGTGGTTCGACCGGGCGTGGGTCGTTCCGCTGCTGGGAGGGTTCGAGATCGCGCTCGGGCTGGCGCTGCTCGCGGGCCGGCTCCTCACGATCGTCTGCGCCGCGCTGGTCGCCCACCTGACCGGTACGTTCCTGTCGGTCGCGATGCAACCCGACGTCGTTTTCCAGCACGGAAACCCGCTCATGCTCACCACCGAAGGCGAGTTCGTGGTCAAGAACATCGTGTTCATCGCCGCCGGACTGGTGATCGCCGCAAGGTATCGCCGGATGGATGCGCATCAACCGATCGGTTGACCGAGGTCTCAACCGCCGCCACTGGCAGGTCAGGCCACCTGGCCGATGTCCGGAGCCGGTGGCGGCGGCCAAGCTGAAGGCATGACAGTTATCGAGGTGACCGATCTCGTCAAACAGTACGGCGACAAGCGCGCCGTCGACAGCGTTTCGCTCGCGGTCGAAGAGGGTGAGATCTTCGGCATCCTCGGTCCGAACGGCGCGGGCAAGACGACCATGGTCGAATGCATCGCGGGTTTGCGTACGCAGGACAGCGGCACCATCTCCGTACTCGGAATGGACCCGCGCCGCGACCGGGAAGTTCTGCACGAACAGGTGGGCGTGCAGCTGCAGGAAAGTGAGTTGTTCGACCAGATCAAGGTGTGGGAGGCACTCGACCTCTACGCCTCGTTCTACAACTCTCCGGTCGACTACGACAAGCTGATCGTCGACCTCGGGCTCGCCGAGAAACGTAACTCCACGTATCGAAAGCTCTCCGGCGGCCAGAAGCAGCGCCTGTCGATCGCGCTCGCACTCGTCGGCAATCCGAGGATCGCGATCCTCGACGAGCTCACGACCGGGCTCGACCCACAAGCCAGGCGCGACACCTGGCAGGTCATCGAGGACATCCGCGACCGTGGCGTGACCGTCCTGCTCGTCACGCACTTCATGGAAGAGGCCGAGCGGCTGTGCGACCGCCTGGCGCTGATCGATCGGGGCAAGGTGGTCGCGCTCGACTCGCCGGCCGGACTGATCGAACGCATCAACGCCGAGCAGCGCCTGCGCTTCCGCCGCCCGGAGGGTTTCGACGAGCAGCAGCTCACCGGGCTCCCCGGCGTCGAGGACGTGAAGCTCGCCGGCCGGACGGTCGTCGTCTCCGGCACGGGCAACCTCGTGCACACGGTCACGTCGTTCCTCGCCCGCCACCAGATCGTCGCCCAGGAGCTTCGTGTGGAGCAAGCCAACCTTGACGACGCGTTCATCCAGCTCACCGGCCGCACGATCGACGCGTAAGGACCTGTCACCATGAAACAGCTCGGCAAGCTCATCCAGGTGGAAGCGAAGCTCTTCCTCCGCGACCCCGCGGGCTGGGTCTTCACGTTCCTGCTCCCCACCGGCCTGCTCCTCGGTCTCGGCGCCGTGCCCGCGTTGCGCCAGCCGGACGAGACGTTCGGCGGCGCCCGCTTCATCGACCTCTTCGCTCCGTCGCTGATCGTGATCACCCTCGCCGTGCTCGGCGTGAACATGCTGCCGATCCGGCTCGCGACCTACCGCGAGAAGGGAATCCTGCGGCGGCTGTCAACCACCCCGGCCAGCCCTGGGAAGCTCCTGCTGGCCCAGCTGGTGGTGAACACCGTGCTGGCGTTCGTCTCCGTCGCGCTGCTGGTCGTCGTCGGCAAGCTGGCGTTCGACGTCCCGCTGCCGAAGCAGCCACTCGGGTTCGTCGCGGCGTTCGTCCTCGGTCTCGCCTCGCTGTTCGCCATCGGCCTGCTGGTCGCGTCGATGGCCCGCACGGCCCGGGTCGGCACAGCGCTCGCGATGCCGCTGTTCTTCGTCGTGATGTTCTTCGGCGGCGTCTACGTGCCGAGGTATCTCCTGCCCGACATCCTGGTCCGGATCGGCGACTACACCCCGCCGGGCGTCCAGGCGCTGCTCGACAGCTGGAGCGGCGACGGCGGTGTTCGGCCGCTGCAACTGGCCTACCTGGCGGCGATTACCGTAATCGCTGGTGGCGTGGCCGCGAGGCTGTTCCGCTGGGAGTGACAGGCATGGCAGGAAGCGACGGTACGCCGGAAAGGAGGCGAACGATGCGAACGACCGAAGCCGAGCGGTCGCAGACCAAGTGGGAGCGCAACAGCAACATCACCGTCCACTGGACGCCGTACGTCACGCTGGCGGTGAGCACCACGCTGCTGCTGACGGTGTCCGACGCGCCCTGGCCGGATCGGCTGGTCACGCTCGCCATCGCCGGCGTGGCGTTCCTGTGGGTGCTGTTCTGGTTCACGCTCGCCCCGCAGGCCAGACGCGAACGCCTGCTGCCGATGGCGGTCTATTTCGCCGGCTTCCTGACGCTCGCGACGCTGCTGACGATGCGCGAGCTCTACTTCTTCGTCTTCACCATCACCGGCTTCCTGCACGCGTTCCTGCTCCGGCGCATGCTGCTGGTGTTCGCCGGCCTGTTCGCGACGTCGATCAGCATCAACATCGTGACGGCCGGGTTCCCGCCGGTGACGGTGGAGACGGTCGCGCTGTACGGCACGATCATCCTGATCCAGACGTTCGCGATCGGCCTGGGAACGATCGCGGGGGAGAAGGTCTCCCAGCTGGCCGAGCAGCGCCGGCAGACCGTGACGAAGCTTGAAGCCGCGCTGGAGGAGAACGCCGGCCTGCACGCGCAGCTGCTGACGCAGGCCCGCGAGGCCGGCGTCCTCGACGAGCGGCAACGGATGGCCCGCGAGATCCACGACACGATCGCGCAGGGCCTGACCGGGATCATCACGCAGCTGGAGGCCGCCGAGCACGTCCGGCGTGACCCGGAGGAGTGGCAGCGGCACTTCGACAACGCGCTGCGGCTCGCCCGCGACAGCCTCTCGGAGGCCCGGCGTTCGGTGCAGGCGGTCCGGCCGCAGCACCTGGAGTCCGCGCGGTTGCCGGACGCGATCGCCTCGGTGGCCAAGCAGTGGTCGGCGATCAACGACGTACCCGCCGAGGTCACGACCACCGGCGATCCGCGGCCGATGCATCCGGAGGTCGAGGTGGCGTTGCTGCGGATGGCGCAGGAGGCGCTCGCCAACGTCGCCAAGCACGCGAAGGCGAGCCGCGTCGGGCTCACGTTGTCGTACATGGGCGACGTCGTGACGCTCGACGTACGCGACGACGGCTCCGGCTTCGATCCGTCGGCCGTGAACGGTGCCAGCGGCGGTGTCGGGCTGACGGCGATGCGGCAACGGGTGCATCGCCTGGCGGGGAGCTTGGAAGTGGAGTCGGAGCCCGGGATGGGCACTGCGATCTCGGCGCGCGTTCCGGCGCTGCCACAGGAAGCGGGGCCAGAGGGGGTTGGTGGAGCGTGATCCGGTTGCTGATCGTCGATGACCATCCGGTCGTACGTGACGGGCTGCGCGGCATGTTCGTCGGAGATCCCGACTTCGATGTCGTCGGCGAGGCGAACGAGGGTGCGGAGGCGCTGCGACTGGCGGAGGTCTTCGAGCCCGACGTGATCCTGATGGACCTCCGGATGCCCGGCGTCGACGGCGTGTCGGCGATCCGGCAGCTGAAGGCGCGCGGCGACGCTGCTCGCGTGCTCGTGCTGACGACCTACGACACCGACACCGACGTGCTGCCCGCGATCGAGGCCGGCGCGACGGGTTACCTGCTGAAGGATGCACCACGCGAGGACCTCTTGCGTGCCGTACGCAGTGCCGCGCGCGGCGAGTCGGTGCTCTCGCCGTCGATCGCCACCCGGCTGATGACCCAACTGCGTGCACCGGAACGCGAGCCGCTCAGCCAACGCGAACTGGAGGTGCTGAGCCTGGTCGCGCAGGGCAAGTCGAATCGTGAAGCGGCACAGGCGTTGTTCATCTCCGAGGCCACCGTCAAGACCCACTTGCTCCACATCTACGCCAAGCTCGACGTCAACGACCGCGCGGCAGCGGTGGCGACGGCCTACAACCGCGGGCTGCTGACCCCGGAGCGGCCCTAACTCATCAGCTCCTGCAGGGCCTGCGCGTTCTGGACGAGGTAGTCGCGCAGCTCCTTCGGCCTCAGCTCGAGGTCGGCGAGAGTGGCGTCCCACGGCGTGGTGTACGGCTGGTAGGCGTCGGCCTTGTCACCCTGGTATTCCGACCCTGTGCGGGCCTCCCAGTTCATGTCCAGCACCCGCGCGAGGTAGAAGTACTGCATCGTGAGCACGCCGTCCAGCGGCATCGTGAGCACGTAGATCAGCGGTGCGGTGCCGACGACCGCGCCGAGCTCCTCGAAGACCTCGCGGCGCATGGCGTCCTCCGGCGAACGGTCCGTCTGGTCGATGCCGCCGCCGACCGTGGTGAGGTAGGTCTCGCCTTTCTTGTAACGCCGCATGAGCAGCAGCCGGCCGTTGCCGTCGATCAGCACAGCACGCGCGCCACGTCGGATCTTCACTCCGAGCCTCTCTTCTGTCAGAGTTCTCGACATGGTCAGTCTCGCTGATGCGGCCACCTCGGCGCGCGCCCACGTCCAGGCCGACGCCGGTCGGCTGTGGGGAAGGTCGCTCGCCGAGGTCGAGTGGATGGGGATCACCGACGACGAGATCCTGTTGACAGCCGACCCTGGCGTGGCCGGGTACGAGCCGGTCGAGTCGAATGTGTGGGCGGGTCCGCGCCCGGCCGGGATCGCGGCTTCGAACACGCCGCAGGCGTGGGCCGGCCGGACCTGGGCGACGGTCGTTCTCCCGTTGCCGGACGATCAGGATGCCGTGGTGCGCCTGCTCGTACACGAGGCGTTCCACGTCGTGCAGGGCCGTTTGTTCCCTGGCGAGGTGAACACCGAGGTCGCCGACGGCATGGACCTGCTCGACAGCGCCGAGGGCCGAACCTGGCTGCGGATGGAGCTCGCCGCCCTCGGCGCGGCACTGGAGTCGACGGGTGCCGAACGAGTCGCCGCGGCGGCCGATGCCCTCGTGTTCCACAGCCATCGGCTCGCTGCCGCGCTCCCGTCCGAGGCGAGCCGTGAACGCGAGCTGGAGATCTGGGAGGGCCTCCCGGAGTACACCGCGTGGCGGCTCACCGAAGCGACACCTTCTGAGGTCGCGCGCCACGCCCGGAGCCTTCCCGCCGATGCGGCCTGGGCTCGCAGCTTCGCGTATGTCACCGGCCCCGCCTACGGTTTCCTGCTGGACGCGCTCGGCCCGGGCTGGACTGCCGAGGTCGTACGGCAGCGTGATCTGCAGGCGTTGCTCGCAGCCGCGGTCGCGGATGCGCGCGGCGCGGTCTACGGCCTCAGTGAGGTGCGAAGGACCGAAGGAGAACGGGAGGGTCGCCATCGGGAGCGGGTGGACGGGTTGCGGCAGGCGTACGCGACCGGCCCGCTGTTGCGGCTCTCGCTAGACGGTCAGATGATCAGCTTCAACCCGCAGGATGTCGTCCCGCTCGACGACGGAGTGCACCGGGGCAACCTGAGCTGGCGCAACGGGGACGGCTCATTCCTTGAAGCGCCCCGTGGCGCACTTGTGACCCAGGACTTCAGTGAGATCCGGTTGGTGTGCCCGGAACCGCCGGAGGTCCCCGGCACCACGACCGGCGACGGCTGGACGTTGCGACTCGCTGACGGCTGGCAGGCAGAGGCTGTCGACGGCGGCTGGAAAATCCTTCGACAGCAGGGCGACTGATCTGCTGTCCTGGAACTGTCTCTTATCGAGCTCCACCCGAGCCCGGACATCGGAGTGTAAATGTTGGACGCCCGCCTGGTTGGCGCGCCCTGTAGGGGTAACGGAAGCTGACCTTCCGGCCCCGGAGCTGGCGCGCCGTCTCGCTGACGGAAACCCAACCAGCTCACACCGATAGGGGCTCCACCCTTGAACCACAACCGTCGTCGCGCCGGAGACCGCGCGCGACCGCGGCCGTTCCGCTGCGTCCACTGTCGTCTCGACGTACCGCCCGACGCGCCCGGAACGGCTCACCGAAACCACTGCCCGACTTGCCTTTGGTCCAAGCATCTTGACGACGACCTACCCGGCGACCGCGACTCCGAGTGCCATGCGTCAATGGAGCCGATCGCCATCACCGTACGCCGGGACGGCGAATGGGTCCTGATCCATCGCTGTACTGCTTGCGACCAGCTCAAACAGAACCGGATCGCGGGCGACGACAACCCGCTCATGCTTGTCCGGCTGGCGATCCGGCCACTGGCCCAGCCACCGTTCCCGCTCGAGCTGCTCGGCAGTCTTTAGCAGGCCCTCGTCTCAGCCGGTCGCCGGCGCTGTAACGATTCGATCTAATCGCGTCCGGCGCCCGGCTGACGGGGATGTTGCGTACACGTGAACCAGCGGTAGCGTGTGCCGGGTGCGAAACGACCGCGAGTTCGTGGCACGAGCAATGGCACTGCTTTCGGAGGCAGGGGTCCACACCTGGGTGTTCGGTGGCTGGGCCGAGGAGATGCGTGGCCTGGTGCCGCCTCGTGACCACCAAGACCTCGACCTGCTCTGTCCGGCGTCCGATCTGGCCGCGCTCGACGAGCTCCTGGCTTCCGAGCGCGTTCCCGAGCAACTGCTGAAGCGGTTCCCCCACAAGCGAGCGTTCGACCTCGACGACGTGTGCGTCGAGCTGATTCTCGTCCAGCGGGACGACCAGGGTTACTACACCAACTTCTGGGGCTCGATCCGGTACGACTGGCCGGCCGACGTGTTCGACGGCACCGTGAACGACCTCCATGTCGTCAGCAGCACGGCGCTGATCGACTTCCGGAAGACCTATTCGGAACGACGGCTCACCAAGCAAAGTCGTTGAGTTTCTCGTCGTTCTGGTCAGCGCGGTGGCGCCGCAAATGTCTGTTCTGAAGCCTTCCGTACATAGCGGTGTAATTGCTACCGTTCGTCCATGCCTGAGTCCGACCAATCCGATGGTCGTGACGCGGCGCCCGCCGATGTAGCGGTCAGTAGTTCCGATGACGCGCAAAGCGATCCTGCCGCGGTTTTGGAGGAAACGCCGGGCGCTCATCACCTGCATTTCGCGATCGCGTTCGCGGCAGTCGCCGTGTTGTTCGGTGTGCTGGCCGTCGTCAACGAGTTGGCCACGAAGCTCACGGGCACGGTGAGCTTCGTGCTCGCCGCGCTGTTTCTCCTGTTGACGCTGGTGGCGATCAGTTTCTTCGTACGCGCCCAGTTGCGGGCGCGGGCCGCGGCCCGGCGAGAAGTCCGGCAACAGCGGCGCGCGGAAATCAACGAGTTGTTGCGGGTGAAGTCGCCCTACAGCGCGCTGCCGCGGCTGAGCGAGATATCGGACGAGGCGTTCGGTGTGGCGCTGAACAAATACGGCGACCGTACTGACGCACCTTATGTTCAGCGCCCGGTCGCCGATCGCGATGTCGACCTGGTGCTGTCGAAGTCCGAGCCGCCGTATCCCTTTCTGCTGGTCGTCGGTGAAGCGCTTGCTGGGAAAACGCGCACCACGCTGGAAGCCGTCCGTTCGGCGTTCGGAGGCCGCAATCCAGCCGTCATCATCCCGAAGAACGGGCGCGCGCTGGTCGACCTGACGCGTGTCCGGCCGCTGCCGTCGATCGATCCCGCGCCGGCGATCGTGTGGCTCGACGACATCGACGGGCCGTTGCTCGACCACCTGTCGTGGCCGGTGATCGACGAGATCTCGCGCTGGGCGCTGATCGTCGCGACGATCCCGCTGCGGCGCTACCAGCAGTTGCGGCGAGGCGGGTCCGACGTCGCGACCACCGCGCACATGGCGCTCAGCCGGGCCGAGGTCGTCGAGCTCGAGCTCGCGCTGACCGACGAGGAGCTGGCGCAGGCTCGGTGGCGCTACCCGAGCGAGGAGTTCAAGCGTTCGGTCGGTGAGGCGCTGGTCGGCGCGCCCGAGCTGGTCTCGAAGTACCGCATCGGCGGGCAGGCGAACGCCCCCGGCACCGCGATCGTCCAGGCCATGGTCGACTGGCGCCGGGCCGGGCTGAACTGGCCGATTCCTGACTACGAGCTGCGCCGGCTGTTCCCGCTCTACCTGCGCGCGATCGATGCCGGCGTCGCGCCGGACGCGGAGCAGTTCACGCGCGGCATGGACTGGGCGACCGAGCCGATCAGCATGCTGGAGGGCCTGGTCCATCCGGTGGGCAGCGGCAAGACCGGAGGCTGGGCGGCGCTCGACTACCTCGTCGCCGTCGACGACGGGATGGGCGACCTCGCCGCGCGACCGGTGCCGGGCTTCGCCTGGCAGGAGCTGCTGGCGATGGCCGGGCCGGCCGATGCATTCGGGATCGCCGTCTCGGCGTACCTCCGTGGCGACCACCGGGCGGCCGCCGACGGCTTCCGCTACGCCATCGACGCCGGCGGCAGCTCCCACCGCCTCGCCGCGACGGTCGGGTCGGGCATGGCGATGTCCAAACTCGGCGACAACGACGGCGCGCGGGCCGCGTTCCACACGGTGATCGAGTCCGGGCACCGCACTCAGCTGCCGAAGGCCGCGCTGCACCTCGGCCTGCTGCTGAGCAAACAGGGCGACGTCCTCGGGGCGCGCACAGCGCTCGACCAGGCGATCGCCTCCGACCATCCGGAGCACGCGCCGCGGGCGGCGTTCAGCCTCGGGCTCCTGCTGGCCCGGCACAGCGAGCCGGCGGCGGCAGAGGCGGCATTCAACCAGGCAATCCGTTCCGGCCACCCGGACGCGTCGCCGTCAGCGGCGGTCGGCCTCGGCGGAATCCTGACGGCGCGAGGGGACATCGCGGCCGCGCGAGCGGTGTACCAGCAGGCAGTCAACTCGGGCCACCCGGACGCCGCGTCGCTGGCACAGGAACTGCTGTCGGAGCTCCCGCCCGAGCCACCCGCGGTAGTGGGTTACGGCGGCCCGGCACCCGCCGGCAGTCCCGGCGGGCTCAACACCCCACCGAACACTCCGCCGCCACCACCCAACCCGTGGCGCTGACCTGACTGGCTCTCCCGCATCGTGCGCGAATGACCACGTTAACCACGCCTTTGGCTGGTTAACCACGCCCCGGGGCGTGGCTAAGGTCCGTCCAGCGTGGCGAGGCGCGAATGACCACGTTAACCAGCCAATTACGTGGTTAACGTGGTCATTCGCGCGAGGCCGTGGCTGCCGCAGCGGCCCGGCGGCGGGTGGCCGGGGTGCGGTGGCGGGTGGCCGGGGTGCGGTGGCGGGTGGCCGGGGTGCGGTGGCGGGTGGCCGGGGTGCGGTGGCGGGTGCGGTGGCCGGCCGCAGCGACCCGGCGGCGGGAGGCCGGGGGTGCGGTGGTGCGGTGGCGGGCTAGCCGACGGCTGGGGTCGTCGCTGAGAAGAGGCTGCTGACCGACTCGCCGAAGTGGATCCGGCGGATCGTCTCCGCGAACAGGGGCGCGACCGACAGCACCTTGATGTTCGGCAGCCTTTTCTCCGGTGCCAGCGGCACTGTGTTCGTCGTCACGATCTCGGTGACGTCGGTCTGTTCGGCCAGCCGCTGGATCGCCTTGCCGGTGAACAACCCGTGCGTGCACGCGAGCGAGATCCGCCCGACGTTGTGGTCGCGCAGCTTGTTGAGCAGCTCCATGATCGTGCCGCCGTTGGCGATCTCGTCGTCGAGGACGATCACGTCGCGGCCCTCGACGTCGCCGACGATGGTGTCGATGACCACCTTGTCATCCGCGAGCCGCCGCTTGCTCCCGGCAGCCACCGGCACTCCCAGCAGCCGCGCCAGAGCAGACGCCGGCTTGGCGTTGCCGAGGTCGGGCGAGACCACGACGCAGTTCGACAGGTCCTGCGACTGGAAGTGCCCGGCGAGCTCGCCGATCGCGTTCAGATGATCGACCGGGATGCTGAAGAACCCGTGCACCTGCGGCGCGTGCAGCGCCATCGTGAGCACGCGGCCCGCGCCGGACGTGTGGAGCAGGTCGGCGACCAGCCGGCCACCGATCGAGATGCGCGGCTGGTCCTTCTTGTCGGACCGCGCGTACGCATAGTGCGGGATGATCGCTGTGATCTGAGCCGCCGACGCGCCACGTGCCGCGTCGAGCATGAGCAGCAGCTCCATCAGATGTTCTTGTACGGGCGGGACCAGCGGCTGAACGATGTAGACGTCCCGCTGCCGGCAGTTGGCCCCCAGTTGCACCTGAATGCAGTCGTTGGAGAACCGTTCGATGTTCGCTTCGGACAGCTCGACCCCGAGGGTCGAGCAGAGCTCCGCTGCGAATTCCGGATGTGCGCTTCCCGAAAAGACCACGAGTTCTCGAGTGGCGGGGCTCTCGAGTGACACGGCTTGTCGCTCCCTGGGTGAGGTACTTATCTGCGGCTCCGCCGCGTGGTATTCCGAACGGAGACTGACCGCCGCCAGAATAGCTGGCGACGGTCAGAAAGCGTCTGGCCACAGGTAACGTCAAGCCGGGTTTGCGCGCTGTGACGGGCGTACCCACCGTCCGACCACGACGAGCGCAAGACCGGCGAGCGCCCAGCAGGCGAGCACCAACAGCGGACGGTCGGCTCCGGCGCCATCGAAGAACGCCGTGCTGCGTACGAGCGTCCCGCCCGCGCCCGGTGGGAGGTACTGCCCGGTGACGCCGACCCAGGTCGGCAGCATCTCGGGCGCGGAGGTGAGGCCGGAGAACGGGTTGCCGACCAGCGCCATGAGCGCCGCGCCGGCGAGGAGCCCTGGCAGCCCGAACACCGCGCCGAGCCCGGCCACGCCCGCAGCGATCGCGAGGATCGTGAGCGCGAACGCGCCCGCGTTGACCCACCAGTCACCACCGAACGCGCCGAGCCAGCCCTGCGCGATTCCGATGACGACCAGCCCGGCCAGCCCGGCGATCGCGATCAGCGCGCCGGCCTGTCCCAGGCCGGGCCGGGTGCGGGTACCGAGCATGAACGCACCGACCAGGCCGGCAAGGAGGAGGGGGAACAGCGCCGCGCCGAGCACCACGCCGCGCGGGTCGTCCGGATCTGTGGGTACGACGTCGACCACCTTCGGCGCCGGAGCCGAAGGGTTGGCGGCGGCCAGCTGCGTACCGGCCTGCTGCAGCAGCTGCGCGACCACCGGGCTCGCGGCCGATGCCGTGAGCAACGTCACGCCGGACGGTCCGACGGAGATCGCGCCATAGATCTCCCGGTCCTGGATCGCCGAACGTGCGGCGGCCTCGTCGGGATAGGTGTGCACGTCGAACGCGTCCGAGCCGGCCTTGGCCGTCAGTCCTTGCTCGACGGAACCCACCGCCTGTGCAGGTCCGGCGATGCCGATCGGCAGGTTGCGTGGCTCCAGGTTCGCCGCCGGCCAGGCGAACAAGGTCAGCGCCACCGCGACCAGGAGTGGCACCACGATGATCCCGATCAGAGTTGTCGGCGGGCGGCGATGTCCCGGTTCGGCCGGAGCGGAAACGGGGGTGGCTTCGCCACCGCTACTCGCGGTTTCCGCTCGGGCGGCCGCGGTCTCGGCCCGCTCTGCCGCGGCTTCGGCCCGATCGGCCGCCGCCCGTACGGAGCTGCCTGTCATCTCGCTCTGTGCCGATGCACTCGTGGCCCGCGTGGGCTGGCCGGTCCGTTCGTTGGTGCGGCCGGCGTGCGCCGGCCCGCTGTCTTGCGTGGACATCTCGGCGTCTCCTGAGACGAATGTTCGTTCTCTTTGAACTGCCCCCAGCCTGCGACCTCACACCTGCTTTGTCAAGAACGAACGTTCGCTTTACGATGTGGCACATGCCACGCGTCTCTCCAGAGCACCTTGAAGCTCGCCGCCGCCAGATCATGGACGCCGCCCGGATCTGCTTCAGCCGCAACGGCTTCCACGCGACCTCGATGCAGGACATCTTCGCCGAGGCGCAGCTGTCCGCCGGCGCGACCTACCGTTACTTCAAGAGCAAGGAAGAGATCATCGGGGCGATCGCCACCGATCTGATCGGCCACCTCGGCCAGACCTTCAGCGGCGTCTTCGAGTCCGAGGAGCCACTGCCGCTGCACGAGGCGTTCCTGCGGATCGGGCAGACGTTCGAGCAGCTCGACAGCGAGTTCGGTGTGGCGAAGATCGCCGTGCAGGTCTGGGCGGAGGCGGTCCGGTCGCCGGCGCTCCGCGATCAGATGGGTGTCCTGATCGGCGGGATGCGCGACCTGATGGCGGAGTTGGTCGTCTACTACCAGGAACGCGGCGAGATCGGGCCGGGCGATCCGCAGCGGATCGGTAGGGTCCTGCTCGCCCTCTGGCCCGGCTTTATCCTGCAATACGCCATCTTCGAGGACATCGACGCCGAGTCGTTCGCGTCGGGGTTGCGAAGTTTGCTCCAGCGAGGCAAAGTTACTAGCGGGTAGACTACTGACGGGTAACCCGCTGAAGTGACGGAGCGCCGATGAGCCACTACCGCAGCAACCTGCGCGACATCGAGTTCACGTTGTTCGACGTGCTCGGCCGAGACCAGATCCTCGGCGCCGGCCAGTACGAGGACATCGACCTCGACACCGCGCGCAGCATCCTGTCCGAGATGGACCGCCTCGCCACCAACGAGATCGCGGCGTCCTACGAGTCCGGCGACCGGACTCCGCCAGTGTTCGACCCCAAGACGCACACTGCGACGCTCTCGGACGAGGTCAAGGCAAGCTTCAACGCCTGGATGGACGCGGAGTGGTGGCGCCTGGAGATCCCCTCCGGCCTCGGCGGCCAGCCCTGCCCGCCGTCCCTGCGCTGGGCGGCGTCCGAGCTGGTGCTCGGCTCCAACCCCGCGCTGTTCATGTACGCCAGCGGCCCGCGCTTCGCCCACGTGATCTACCGCAACGGCACCGAGGAGCAGCAGAAGATCGCGCAGCGGATGATCGAACGCCGCTGGGCCGCCACGATGGTGCTCACCGAGCCCGACGCGGGCTCCGACGTCGGCTCCGGCAAGGCCAAGGCCCACCTCCAGCCCGACGGCACCTGGCACCTCGAGGGTGTGAAGCGCTTCATCACCGCCGGCGAGCACGACCTGTCCGACAACATCGTCCACCTGGTGCTCGCGCGCCCGGTCGGCGTCGAGGGCGCGGGCGGCCCGGGCACCAAGGGCCTGTCGCTGTTCCTCGTTCCGAAGTACCACTTCGACTGGGACACCGGCGAGCTCGGCGAGCGCAACGGCGTCTACGCCACCAACGTCGAGCACAAGATGGGCCTCAAGGTCTCCACCACGTGCGAGCTGACGTTCGGCGAGGGCGGCACCCCGGCGGTCGGCTATCTCCTCGGCGAGGTCCACGACGGCATCCGCCAGATGTTCCAGGTCATCGAGTACGCCCGCATGATGGTCGGCACCAAGGCCATCGCCACGCTGTCGAGCGGCTACCTCCACGCGCTGGAGTACGCCAAGTCCCGCGTGCAGGGCGCCGACCTCACCCGCCAGACCGACAAGACCGCGCCGCGGGTCACGATCGCTCACCACCCCGACGTACGCCGGTCGCTGATGTCGCAGAAGGCTTACGCCGAAGGGCTCCGGGCCCTCGTGCTCTACACCGCGACTGTTCAGGACGAGATCGCCGACGCCGAGGCACGCGGCGAGGTCGACAAGGAGGCCGCCGGCCTCAACGACCTGCTGCTGCCGCTGGTGAAGGGCTACGGCTCCGAACGCGCCTGGGTGCTGCTCGGCACCGAGTCGCTGCAGACGTTCGGTGGCTCGGGATTCCTGCAGGACTACCCCCTCGAGCAGTACGTCCGCGACGCGAAGATCGACACGCTGTACGAAGGCACGACCGCGATCCAGGGTCTCGACCTGTTCTTCCGCAAGATCGTGAAGGACAACGGCCAGGCGCTCGGCAAGCTGTCGGCCCAGGTGCAGGAGTTCGTCGCGTCCGAGGCCGGCAACGGCCGGCTCAAGGTCGAGCGTGGCCTGCTGGCCAAGGCACTCGAGGACGTGCAGGGCATCGTCGGCGCGATGGTCGGCGACCTGCTCAAGGCCCAGCCGCAGGCGCCCGAGGGCGACATCACCAACCTCTACAAGGTCGGCCAGAACACCACCCGGCTGGTGCTCGCACTCGGCGACCTGGTGTGCGCGTGGCTGCTGCTGCGTAAGGCCGAAGTCGCGCAGGAGAAGCTCGCCGGCGACCCCAGCGCCGCCGACACCGCCTTCTACGAAGGCAAGGTCGCTGCCGCGCAGTGGTTCTGCCGGCAGGTGCTGCCGAAGCTGTCGGCCGAACGTGCGATCGCCGAGGCCACCGACAACGACCTGATGACACTGGCCGAGGAAGCCTTCTAGACCAACTGACGCGGTCGCTCATTCGCCCCTTGAGCGACCGCAACCCCCTCAGGAATGGCCACGTGAGCGCGCGCCCTGCTCGCCCCGTGGCCATTTCTGTTGCCCGTTACGCGGTCTGCGAGCCGGTGACGTGGGCGTATTGCCGCAGCAGCTCGTCGCGACGGGCGTTCTTCTCCTCGGCCTCGTAGGTCGTCCAGCTGACGCTCGAGAAATGCAGGACGCGGCGGCTGGAGCGGCGCCAGGTGCGGCCGTGGGTCTTCATCACCTGGGTGAGCAGGCCGAGGGTGTCCCACCACATCGCGCCCTTGACGCACTCAGTCGCCGAAGGGGAGAGGCCGATCAGCTCGACCGCGAGCCGGAACGGTGTGTCGTTGCGGACCAGGACGCAGAACGGATGCACGCGGTCGCCGTAGCCGGTGTCCCACTCCCCTGGGCCGCCGAACTCCGGCTGGCCGAACATCCGGACGCTCTGCCGGATCCGGCTGACGTTGTGGTTGGGGTAGCCGTCGGGCTCGTAGAGCGACTCGTCACCCCAGCCCTGCCAGAGCGCGCGGACGGCGAACAGCTTCGGGTCGGCGGACAACTCGGCGGCCATCGCCTGGATCGTGTTGTCTGTAAGGAAACACACGTCGGAGTCGACGAGCAGGTAGGCGTCGCAGCCGGCCTTGGCGAGGATGCCGTCGCGCAGGATCTCGCCGTGCGTCGTGATCGGCACGTCGAGAGCGTAGCCCGACGGCTCGACCTCGATTCCGAGTCGCCGAGCCCAGTCGAGACGTTCGAGATCGGGCGACTGGCTGTCGAGCAAGAGTACGTCGATCTGGCTGCGGTCGGCATGGTGCGCGACCAGCGACCGCAGCAACAGATCGGCGTAAGGCGTCGTGCCGTGGTTGACGCTGATCACCTGAACTCGCATGCGCGGCAATCTAGCCTGCCGCGCGCGGGCGATGCCAGGCGTTTTGCTTGTCCGGTTACTTGTCCAGCGCCGCCAGGGTTTCGCCTGCCAGGGCGACGGTTTCGAGGTCGTAGGCGTCCGGCAGGTTGAACAGGATGCCGTCGAGGCCGGCGTCGAAGTACGCCTGAACCTGCTCCTGCACCTGCTCCGGTCCGCCGGCGACGACCATCGCCTGCAGCCGCTCGAGCCGCTCCGCGTCGGCGGTCGCGCCCGCGCGCTCGGCGAGCGCGGCCATCTTGCGTTCGGCCGCTTCGGCGGTCGGCGCGATGATCAGCGTGCCGAGCTTGGTGTTGGTGATCTCGGCCGGGTCGCGACCCTCGACCTCACACCACTTCTCGAGCACTCCGAGCTTGTGCTTCACGGTTTCGACGTCGCCGAACAGGTTGGACGCGTCGCCGTACTTCGCGACCATCCGCAGCGTCCGCTTCTCACCACTACCGCCGATCATGATGGGCGGCCCGCCGGCGGTCACCGGGCGCGGCACGTTGTAGGCGTTGTCGATGGCGTAGTGCTTGCCGGTGAAGGTCGCCGGGCTCTCGGCGAACATCGCCTTGGCGATCTGCAGGGCCTCCTCGAGCCGGTCCATCCGCTCACCCGTCGACGGGAACTCGAAGCCGTAACCGCGGTGCTCGCTCTCGTTCCACGCCGCACCGAGCCCGAGGATCGCGCGCCCGGACGAGATCAGGTCGAGCGTCGTCACGATCTTCGCGAGCATGGCGGGGTTGCGGTAGGTCACGCCGGTCACCATCGTGCCGAGCTTGGCCTTCGACGTACGGGCGGCCAGGCCGCCGAGCAGCGTGTACGCCTCCAGCATCAGGTCGTCTTCCGGCCCGATGCCCGGAAGCTGGTAGAAGTGATCCATCACCCACACCGAGTCGAACCCGGAGTCCTCCGCCGTCTTCGCGATCGCCGCGATCCGGTCGAACAAAGCACTGTCGGGCACGTCGGGATAGGTGAAACTGGGGATCTGCAGGCCGAATCGGGTAACGCTCACGTTGCCTCCAGCGAAAACGGAAAGTGTTCCGCTCGCAGCTTACGCAGTTACATCGTTACCCGGCAAACGACCTGGTCGCGGCCACGCCCCACTGACCGCCTACCGCCTGCCCAACCCCGCGAATGACCACGTTAACCACGTAATTGGCGGGTTAACCACGCCCCGGGGCGTGGCGAAGCTCCTGTTGGCGTGGCGAAGCTCCTGTTGGCGTGGCGAAGCGCTAATGACCACGTTAACCAGCCAAAGCCGTGGTTAACGTGGTCATTAGCGGAGGGCGGCTCAGCGCATGACGCGGAAGTAGTCGAACTGCGACAGCGCCTTGCCGTACTGCTGCTCCGTTGCTGCGGAGGAGCCCTGCGACACCAGGCCGATCCTCGGCTGTGCCGAAGCCGGAAGCGTCCAGGTCAGGCCCCACGTCCAGTGCTTGCCGTCCGTGCTTGAGCCGGCCCGGTAGCGGTGCTCGCCGGTCTGCGGGTCCCGGCTGTGCACGAGCCGCAGCCAGGTCGTCTCGCCGGGCGCGCCGATTACGCCGCCGCCCCACGAGCGCCGGCCCTGGAACACCGTCTCCTTGCCGAACTCCGTGATCCGCGTCGGCCCGACGGCCACCACGTCGTAGCGCAGGAAGTCGTCGTCGTTGACGTAGACGATCAGGCCGCCCTGCTGGAAGTTGCGTACGACGTCGGTGCCGATGTCGAGCGTCAGCTTGGTCTCGACCGTGAAATCACTGTCGCCGTCCAGTCCGTCGCGGAACAGCACGCCCGGCGTGCCGTCGCCCACGATGTCGGCCGCCTGGGTCGGCCACTCCAGGTTGCCGCCGTTGAGCTTGGCCTGGTCGTCCTGCCGCAGCCAGGTCCAGCCGGCGCCGAGCGTGTCGCCGGAGAACTCGTCGGACAGTGCGCCGTCGACGCTGCCGGGCCGCGGATCCGGCACGGCTCGAGTCACCGGCCGGTACAGCCGGTTGGCCGAGAAGTTGTCCGCCTCGCCGGTGCCGACCAGTCCGGTCGCACCACCGTCGACGCGCGACACGCGCAGGGACGTCTCCGCCCACGGGTCGCTCAGCCGTGCGTCCGTCACGTTCGCGGTGATCGTCGCGCCGCGGGCCTCGAGAGCGGCCACGTGCCAGGCGCCGTAGTCGAAGCCGTCCGGCAGCCTCGTCGAGCTGGACCGGCCGCCTGCCTCGATCCGCAGTTCGTGCTTGCGCGCGTCGACCACCGCGCGTACGTCGCCGCGAGCCAGCACGCCGACGATGCCGCCAGCGCCGCTGCGTACGTCGGCCTCGACGCGGACGTCGGCGCCGAGCGGCCTGGTCACCGCGACCGTCCCGTTCGCCAGTCGCGCGAAGCCGCCGGAGTCGGACCGGTCGTCCGGCCCGGCGACGGTCAGGCCGCCCCGGAGCGAACGGAAGTTCCGCGCGGTCGCGGCCGCGTCGGAGAAGTGGTCGTCGACGTCGCCGCGCGCGACCGGCGCCGGCTGCGGAGTGTCGGAGGCGCCGAGCCCCGCCCGGACCAGCGGCCAGCCGTCGATCCAGTCCATCCTGTCGATGTTCATCGGACGCATGGTGAACCCGGGCGAAACGTCCAGCCACGGGTCGTTCCGGTCGATCGCGTGGTACGCCATGTACGACTCGCCCGACAGGTCGAGCGCGGCCGAGTGGTGGCCTGTGCCGATCCACGTGTTGCCGTTCGGCGCGATCACCGGAGTGCCGCCGGTACGGCTGGCCAGCATGTCGACGCCGAGCTTGTCCTTGAACGGTCCGAGCGGGCTGCGCGAGCGGCCGGCGAACACGGTGTACCCCGTCGTCGGGCCGGCACAGCAGTTGGCCGACGAGCCGAACAGGTAGTACCAGCCGTCACGGTGCAGGACGTTCGGGCCTTCGAAGCGCGACGACGCGATGTGCCGCGGCTCGGTGGTGGCCTGCCGGCCGTCGGCGGAGAGCTGCACGACCCAGATGCCGGTGCCGTACCCACCCCAGTAGAGGTAGTGCGTCCCATCGGTGTCGGTGAACATCGCCGGGTCGATCGTGGTGTCCCAGCCGCCGCCGTTCGGACGTGGCGGGATCAGCGGCTCGTCGGCCGCGGTCCACGGACCGGCCGGCGTGGGCGCGGTCGCGACGCCGATCGCGGGGTCGAAGCCGTTCGTGGTGAACGTTGTGTCGGGGACGGTGAAGTACAGCAGGTACTGGCCGTTGAGGTAGCGGATGTCCGGCGCCCAGAAACCCGTGGTGGCAGTGGCGTACTTCGGGCGGCGGCCTTCGGGGAACACCGGGCCGGCGTCCTCCCAGTGCACCAGGTCGGCGGACTTCGCGATCTTGTACGAAGAGCCTGGATCGCCGTCCTCGTCGAACGGCCCGCCGGTGGAGTAGGCGTACCAGTTCCCGTCCTTGCCCCGCATCACGGCAGGGTCGGGGAAGTCGATCGAGTAACCCCGTGTCACGTAGTTGGTGTAGGTGGCGCCGGCCGTGGTGCTGTGCTGGCTCGTGCCGTTCGACCCTGAGCTGCCGGGCGGTGACACGGCGGCGGTGGGTGAAGCGGCAAGGATCGTGGTGGCGATCAGACCGGCGCACCCTGCACCGATCATCGTCAGTCGCCGTCGTCCGGGCATTCTGCGACCTCCTGAGGGCAATGCTTGCCCATCAGTTCTTAGTCGCACTATTCAACGTTGTAAAGGTCGTTCCCGTACCGCTGTCGGAATCCTCGGTAGCGGTACGGGCACGCTCCCTCCCTGGTGCCTTCCCCGCGGGTGGCGTGGCTGCGGGGGCCCATCCCTCGGGACAAGAGATGTGCACCGGGCGGAATTGGTTGCGGGAAAGTTCAACCCTGCCTGCTGTAACAAGCAGATTGGCCTTATAGTCGTTACATGAGTGAGCTGCGGCAGGCAGTGGAAGACGACATCGCGGAGCTCGTACGGCTGCGCGCGTTGCTGTTCGAGACGCTCGGCGGCGAGTTCTTCAACCCCTCGTCGGCAGGCGACGGCTGGCGACAGGCCCTTGCCGGCGTACTCCGGTCCAAGCTCGCCACCGACGCCGCCCGAGTCCTCGTCGTCGACGGCGAACGCGGTCGGCTCGCTGCCTGCGGCATTGGAACCGTCGAGCAGTGGTTTCCCGGGCCGCACTCGCACAACGGCCGGGTGGGGCACGTGATCGGCATGGTCACCGATCCCGCGCACCGCAGGCTTGGCCACGGCCGAGCGATCATGCTGGGGCTGCTCGACTGGTTCCGCGAGCAGGACGTCGCGCGCGTGGACCTGACCGCGTCGCACGACGGTGCGCCGCTGTACCGGTCGCTCGGGTTCTTCGACCACCCCGACCCCGCGCTGTGCTGGCGTCCGTAGAAGTCGCTGCCGCCTGGGGTTTCCTGCTCAGCCCTTCGGGACCGCGGCTTGTCGCTTGGCTTCGTTGGCCGCGTCGAGCGCGCGCTGTGCTGACGCCCGGGCGCCGCCCTTCCAGAGGGCGAACGCCAGCAAGGCGAACGGCAGGAGCACCGAGAGCTGCCACCAGACCCCGAGCGCCAGCAGGGCGACGCCGACCAGCAGGAAGTCCGGTCCGCGGAACAGTTGCGCGACGAAGCCGGCGGGCAGGGCGCCTGCCGGCGTCGAGATCAGCGGGCCGTCGAATCTGATCGGCTGACGTGTCACCGAACGCAGCACGCCGGCGCTGATCGCGGCGGCCATGGCGATCCAGCCGGCAACCGGCGGCGTGTGGTCGGGGAGAGCCGGTGTGATCGCGAGACTCCACAGCACAGCGAAGGCGAGCATCGGCGCCGACAGTGCGAGGCGTAGCGGAACATCGTTGTACGGAAGGGATCTGCGCAACCCATCCGAACGTGAGATCGTGTGCAGGCCGCCGGCGAACGGTCGTAGCCCCAGGTAGCCCGCGATCGCCGCCGTGATCGGCACGATCGACGGCACACCGATCCGCGAGACGGCGTACGGCACGACCAGCAGGCCGGCAGCGATCACGATGCGGTACGGCGACCTCAACCAGCGTTGGGTTTCGCGGATCGCGATGGCGGCCCGGCCGCTGCCTCTGCCCCTTCGCGACGTGCGGGCGCCGAGCGCCCGGAACCGCCGTGACGTCAGCAGGTCGGAGATGAGCGAGGTGTCCATCGAGGTCGCGGCGCCGGCCAGCCCGGTGAGCAGGCCGCCGCCGGTTTCCATTTCGCGCCGGGGGATCGCACGTAGCTTGGTGATGGCGCGTACGAGCAGAGGGATCGCGGCCACACCGGCGATCGCGGTGACCGCCAGCAGCGGCGCCGGCCGCATCCACCGCGACGAGGCGAGCGCGGCGTCCAGCAGGAACAACGGCAACATCGCAATGGCGAGTACGAGCAGGACGTCGCAGATCGCCTTGAGCGCCCTGCGTACCGGCGGATGCGGCTGCGCGACGACCGCCGCGGTCACCAGCGCCAGGCCGAGGCAAGCTCCGCTTGACGCCGCGAGCCAGACGGAGCTCGCCGTGCCACCACCAAGCGTCGCGACCGAGAGCAGCAGCCCGGCGCCGATCACCAGGCCACCGAGGCAGAGCGCGGCGAGTTTCTTGACCAGCAACCCGGTGCGGTCCACGGGGGTGGTCAGCAACCAGGTCGCGCTGGCCCGGCTCGCGACGATCGGACCGAGAGCGAGCAACGTGCGCACGGCGAGCACCAGCACAGCCAGCCCGACCGGCAACGGCAACGCGTCCCGCGCGTCGACACAACTGGCGGTCTCACAGACCGCGATCTCGCCCCACGCCCGATGGACGACGACACCACCCATCGAGCCGATCATGGCGATGCTGAACAGCCAGTAGTAGAGCTGGTCGATCGCCTGCAGCCAGGTCTGGTCGGAGTGCCCGCGGCGTAGGGTGCGCAGCTCCCTCTGGATCCGCCGAGCCGACGGAATCGCCGCGGTAGCAGTGGTCGTCGCCATCACGCGTCCCGCTGCGTTTGCCCACCAGCCGGGCGGCGCTGCTTACGCTGCTTGCCGCGCCCGCCTCCACCAGCCTTGGCGCCGCTGCCGCCCGCGCTGCCGGCACTGGTCTTGCCGCCGCTGCCCGTGCCGCCGCTGCCCGTGCCGCTTGCGCTGCCGGCTCCGGTCTTGCCGCTGTTACCCGCGCCGCTGTTGCCGCCCCTGGCCTTCGCGTCGTCGGCACGGCTGTCGCTACTTGGCCGACCAGTCTTGCCCGCGCTGCCGCTCTTGCGCCCACCGCTGCCGCCGGATTTCCCATCGGCTCGCCCATCGCTGCCCGGCCCGTCGCCGTCCTCGCCGTCCTCGCCGTTGGCTGGTGCGTCCGGGGCGGCCTTGCTCACCTCGTCCACTCGAAGGACCTTGCCGGCGACCGCCTCCACCAGGTCGGGCGAGTGGCTGGCGAACACCACCGCCACCCCGTCGGCCAGGTCCGCGCGCAGCTTCTCCGCCAGCCAGGTCCGCCCCTCGTCGTCCAGGCGTTGCTCCGGCTCGTCCAGCAACAGCAGCCGCCGCGGCCGGACGAACGCCGTCGCCAGCGCGAGCCGGTGCCGCTGTCCCGACGAGAGTGTGCCCGGAAACTGGTCGCTCGCGCCGGCGATCCCCAGCTCGTACAGCACCGCGTCGACCCTGTCCTCGACGTCGGCCACTCCGTGCGCCCGCGCCAGCAGGTCGAGGTGCTCGGCCACCGTCAGGTCCGGAAAGAAGTCGATGTCGTCGAACACCGTCGCGACCTCACGCCGCACCCTCGGCGACGTCTCGTCGTAAGCCTCGCCGGCGTACTCCACCGTCCCGCCCGACAGCTCCTCCGCCCCGGTGATGCACCGCAGCAGCGTCGACTTGCCCGACCCGTTCCTGCCTACGAGCGCGAGCGCGGTTCCGGCGGCCACCTTGAACGAGATCGAGTCGAAGATGACGTGTTTGCCGTACGCGTGCCGCAGGGAGCGTACGGAGAGCAAGGGTGCGCTGGTCACGATCACAGACCTTACTTCCGCCGGCTGCGAGCCATCCGGCCACCGCGTGGCAGCAAGCTGTTAGTTAGGCAGCTTTCCTAACGAATCGATTGACGCCGACCCTCGCCCCACCTATCGTGCCGAAAATGAGACGACGACAGTTCTTCCGAAGAGTCCTGCCTGCCGTACTCACCGCCCTGATCCTGACACCGGTCGGAACGGCGTCCGCGTTCCCGCTGAACCCGGAGAAAGCGGTGTCCAAAACGGCGGCGGCCCCCGCACAGGCGAACGGCCAGCTCCGCGTCTGCGGCACCAAGCTCTGCGACGCCAGTGGCCGGCCGATCCAGTTGCGCGGCATGAGCACGCACGGCCTGCAGTGGTACCGCAACTGCGTCAACGACGCGTCCCTCGACGCGCTCGCGAACGACTGGAACGCCGACGTAATCCGCCTGTCGATGTACATCCAGGAGGACGGTTACGAGACCGACCCGGAGGGCTTCACCAACCTGGTGAGCAACCTGATTGACGAGGCGACCGAGCGCGGTCTCTACGTCATCGTCGACTGGCACATGCTCTATCCCGGCGATCCCTACTACAACCTCGCCCGCGCCAAGACGTTCTTCGCAGAGATCGCCCAACGCCACAACGACAAGACGAACCTGCTGTACGAGATCGCCAACGAGCCCAGCGGTGTCGAGTGGTCGAGAATCAAGAGCTACGCCGAAGAGCTGATCCCCGTGATCCGGCAGTACGACCCCGAAACGCCTGTCATCGTTGGCACTCCGGCCTGGTCCTCGCTCGGCGTTTCCGACGGTCGCGACGAGTCGGACGTCGTGAACAACCCCGTCGACGCGAGCAATGTGCTCTACACGTTCCACTTCTACGCCGCGTCCCACGGCGACGAGTACCTCGACGCGTTGTCGCGCGCTGCCGACCGGATCCCGATGTTCGTCACAGAGTTCGGAACCCAGACCTACACCGGCGATGGCGGGAACGACTTCGCGATGGCGCAGCGCTACCTCGATCTGCTGGCCGCCAAGCAGATCGGCTGGGTCAACTGGAACTACTCCGACGACTTCCGCTCCGGCGCCGTCTTCAACGAGGGCACCTGCCCGGACGGTCCGTACGCCGGAACGCCGTCGCTGAAGCCCGCCGGCACGTGGGTCCGCGACCACATCCGGGCCGGCTGACGGGGCCGGTCCGGCCGGCCCTGCCCCTACTCGCCGGGCAGGGCCGGCCCTGACTACACCTGTTTGTACGCGCGCATCCGCGTGAGCAGCAGGTAGCAGTTCTGCAGCGAGCCGGAGGTGTCGCCGAGCGAGCGGTAGATGCCCCACTTCGGCCGGACCCGATCGGCGAGGAAGGTGTCGACGCCGCTCTTCGTGACGTCGATGACGGTGCTGCCGCCGCTGCGGATCACCCAGCGCACGCGGCCGCTCGTACCGTCGCCGATCTTGATCTCGTACTCCACGTCGATCCACTTGTTGTGCAACGGCTCGAGATTCGTCCGCCCCACCAGGATGTTCGGCTCGAAGATCTTGTGCTCGATGGTCTGCACGCCGTCGACGCGGCGCAGCGACGTCACCGTGATCGGCGAGGTGCCGGTGCCGGGCTGCTTGGTCTGCATGATGTGCGTGAACGTCGTGGTGGCCTTGAGCGAGCTCGGGATGTACATGGAGTACGTCACGCGCCAGGTCTCGCCGGGCTTCCACTGCATGTACGCCCCGCCGGCCGGGTTACGTCCGCCGGTGACCTCCTGGCGCTGCCGGTCGGTGGAGGTGTCGCGGTCGACCGTGTGCATGTTGAACCGGAAGTTGTCGCCCTCGACGAAGATGTGCGGCTGCCCCGCCGGGTGCGAGTCGGCGCGGTCGTCCTCGATGGTCTCGAACGCGGCCAGCCCGTCGCGGGCGGCTTCGGGCGACCAGCGCAGGTCCCAGCTCGCGGCGGCGGCCGGCCGTGCGCCGGCGATGCCCGCCGTGATCGGCAGTGCGGCGGCCGCGCTCGCCGCGCCCGCCGCGAGGAGGTGGCGACGCGAAACGTTCTGCATGACAGACTCCACTTCTCGTCGATTAGTCAGCAAGGTTTCCTTTCTGTTCGACCATGCTCCGCGCCGGCGGCGAGGTCAAGGCTTTCGGATAGCGTTTTCCTGCGGATCCATCAATAGTTAGACCACCTGCCTATTACGCTTGGGGCATGACCAGGCTCGCCGGTTCGTCCAGGCTGCTCCGGGCAATGAACGAGAGCGCCGCGTTCAGCTATCTGCTGGAGCACGGCACGCTCACCCGCGGCGATCTGCGTGAGCTCACCGGCCTGTCCAAGCCGACCGCGTCCGAGGTGCTCCGCCGGCTGCACGAGCTCGGACTCGTCGTCGTCGCGGGCCGGTCGAGTGGTGGGCCGGGCCCGAACGCCGAGATCTACGCCGTCAACCCCGTGGTCGGCTTCACGATCGCGCTGTCCGTACGCGAGGTCCGTGACGCCACCGGTCCGGCGCTGGTCGGCTCGCTGGCCGACATCACCGGCTCGGTGCGGGCGACCCTGGAGACCTACATCGACTTCGGTTCAACCGACCCGGTCGAGCTCGTCCACACCGCGGTCGCCGACCTGTGCCGGCGGGCGCGAGTGGCTCGCAAGCGGGTGCTGCACGTCCAGCTCGGCGTACCCGGCTCGTACGACGAACGCACCGATACCATCCGCTACGTCGACGTGCCTGGCTGGTCGCGGGCCGGTCTGGTCGGCGAGATCCGCAAACGCCTGCGCTGCAAGGTCGAAGTCGACAACGACGTCAACCTCGCCGCGGTAGCCGAACGCAGCTCCGGCGTGGCGGCGGGGCGCGGCGCGTTCACGCTGCTGTGGCTCGGAGCCGAGGGTCTCGGCCTCGCCATCGACCTCGGCGACCGGTTGCTGCGCGGCTCCCGCGGCGGCGCGGGCGAGATCGGCTACATGCCGGTCGGGCGTCGCGGGCTCGGAGGGCAATCGGAGCAGGACTTCCAGGATCTGGTCGGCGGGCCGGCGGTGCTCGAACAGGCCCGCGAGTTCGGCATCACGGCGGCGACTCCGCAGGCAGCCGTCGCAGCGGCGGCGACCAACAGCTCCGAGCGCGACCTGGCCTTCCTCCGCGCGCTGGCCGAACGGATCGCCGTGGGCCTGTCCGCAGTGGTAGCGGTCTTGGACCCACCGCTGATCGTGCTGGGGGGAGAGATCGGCCAAGCGGGAGGCCCTGCCCTCCGCGACGCAGTCACCGACGCACTCCGCCGGATGTCGCCGCTGGAAGGCCCACTGGAAGGCGAAGTAGCCGCGACCACCGTAAGGGGCGACGCGGTGTTGCTCGGTGCCCTCGGCTCAGGTCTGGCCGCAGTACGCGAGGGCCTGCTGGCCACCCTCGCCGAGCCGACAGCCGCGTCGGCGCCCGCCGCCCGCCTCGGCTAGCGGCCCGCTTGCCGACCCCGTTGCGGCAGCCGGCGTCCACCGCCCATCGCGACCACCCGACCCGGGCGACCGCCCGCCCGCCCGCTCAGGATTGTCGCCAGGGCTGTCGCCAAGATTGTCGCCAATTGTGTCGCCGGGACTGTCGCCAATTGTGTCGCCGGGACTGTGGCCAGGATCGTCGCCAATTGTGTCGCCGGGACTGTCGCCAATTGTGTCGCCGGGACTGTGGCCAGGATCGTCGCCAATTGTGTCGCCAGGATCGTCGCCAATTGTGTCGCCGGGATCGTCGCCAGTTGTGTCGCCACGATTGTCGACGATCCCGCATGCGGTTCGGCCACAACTGTGTAGACAAGTTCGGCGACAATCCTGGCTCCAACTTTGTCACCAAATCCCACGCGGCTGGACCCACCTCGCCTGGAGCCGCGGCCCACCCGCACCACCGGCTCACACGCGCGCCCGTACGCTCAGCCTTCGAGCGCGCCGCCGAGCATGAGGGTGAGCTTCGGTTCGGCGCCGGGCTTGAGTAGGACCGGTACGCCCCAGTCCTGCTGGTGGATGTTGCACACCGGATGCTCGGCTTCCGCGTCACAGGTCGCCGCCATCGCGGCTACGTGGAGGACGCCCTCGCCCACGGCCGGGTCCAGCACGAGCCGCCGCGCCAGTTGCTCGCCCTTCCCATCGCCCTCCCGCAGCAGTGCCGGCGGCGTTGCCGAGACGTAGAGCCGCGTCGGCGCCCCGTCGCTGTCGTCCAGCTTCTGCCCCGGCGGCGGATCGAACACCACCACCAACTCGACCTCACCAGGCGCGATCGTGGTCGTCGGACGTTTGGTCTGGTGCGCCGGCCCCGCCACCTGCCTGGCCGCCGCCGTGATCGCCGGCAGCTTGAACCGCAGCAGCCGGTGCGCCGTCGACTCCACCACGATCAGGTCGTCACCGTCGAGCAGCACGTCGCTCGGCTCGGCGAGCCCGGTCTCCAACGTACTAACGGTTTCGGCGACCGGATCGTAGCGCCGAAGCGCCCCGTTGTACGTGTCGCAAACCACCACTGAGTCGTCCGGCAACACGCACAACCCCAGCGGATGCTGCAGCCGCGCCTCAGCCGCCGGCCCGTCCCGCAAGCCGAAGTCGAACAGCCCCGTGCCCACGACGGTCGTCACCATGCCGTTCTCGATCACCCGCAGCGCGGACGTCTCCGAGTCGGCGACCCACAACTTACTGCCGTCGTTCGACACCGCCAGACCCGACGGCTGCGCGAACCACGCCGACTCAACCGGCCCGTCCACCAAGCCCTCGTTCGTCGTGCCGGCCGCCACCTCGACCTCACCGGTCAGCGGATCGAACGTCCAGAGCTGGTGGATGCCGGCCATCGCGATCCACACCCGGCCCTGGTACCACGCCACATCCCACGGGCTCGACATCGCCGTCGTACCGTCGCCCGGCATCCACTGCCGCCCGTCGCCGGCCAGCGTGTGCACGTCATCGGAACGAAGCCGCAGCCCACGCAAGGCGTGGTTGACGGTATCGGCCACCACGACCGAGTACCCCACCTGCGACGCCACCTCGTGCGGCAGCATGCAGAGTCCGTTCGGCTCCGCGAACCGCGCGACCGTCGGTCCACCGTCCAGCAGCCCGCGTACCCCGGTTCCGACCCGCCGGACGACAGTCGTCAGGTCGGGCTCGAGTACGACCAGCGACCCGTTGCTCGTGTCCGACACCAGGAAGCGCCCCTTCGGCAGCCGAATCGCCTTGCCAGGAAAGCGAAGCGTCGTGCTCTGGCTGCTGCTCGCGACATACGGCGACTCCGACCGCCGGAGCGTCGACCGCGCGTCGTGCGCGGGCACGAGCTCGGCCAGCAGCGCGTCGATCGCATGCACGTGCCCCTCGCCGGCGAACTGCCCGACGATGTACCCCTCCGGATCGATCAGTACGAGCGTCGGCCAGGCCCTCGCGGTGTACGCCTGCCAGGTCGACAGCTCCGGATCGTCCAGCACGGGATGGTGCACGGCGTACCGCTCGACGGCCAAGCGCACGGCTTCGTGGTCGGCCTCGTGGACGAACTTCGGCGAGTGCACCCCGACCACGACCAGCGTCTCGGAGTACTTCGCCTCGAGCGGGCGCAGCTCCTCGATCACGTGCAGGCAGTTGACACAGCAGAAGGTCCAGAAGTCGACCAGCACGAACCGTCCGCGCAGGTCGGCGAGTCGAAGGTTCTGGCCGCCGGTGTTGAGCCAGCCGCCGCGGCCGGTCAGCTCCGGCGCACGCACATGGACCATGGTCACTCCCGTTCGACGATGTCGCCACCTGCACTATTCCCCCGCCCTACCCCGACCACCACGTCCGCCCCACCATCCCTTTCGGGGAGAACGTCATCGCAGGTCGCGCAGCAGGCCGAGGCCTTTCGCGCAGAGCGAGTCCATCCAGTCGTAGCCCTCGACCAGGCTCCAGTGTGCGTTGTCGATCGCGTTGTACGCGTCGTACAGCTCGGCGAGTGCCTCCGCGTCGATCCGTCCTAGCCCCGACCACCACCCCTGCCGGCCGCCGTAGAAGTCGAGCAGCGCCGGCCGGTACGCCTCCGGCCGCGGGTCGTCGACCGGGCCTCCGGCGACGAAGCGCGCGAACTCGTACAGCGGGTCGCCGACCACTGCCGCGCCCCAGTCGACCAGTTCGGTGATCTTCCGCGTCTCGGGATCGACGTAGACCTCGCCGTCGCCGAGGTCGCCGTGGATTAGGGCGCCCGGACGGGAGGCGAGCAACGGTGCCATCGCGTCGAGCACGTCGCCGACGAGTTGGTGGAACTCGGCGGTGAGGTGGCCGCGGGCGATCAGAGGATCTGCCGACGCGCGGAATCCGTCGGCCAGCCACTCCGCCCAGCTTGCCCGCTCGCCGCCGCCGGCCTCGGTCAGCCGGCCGAAGCCCGGCAGCCGGATCGCGTGCAGGGTGCGGAAGCAGGCAGCCAGCTGCTCGAGTACGGCAAGATCACCTTGCCGGTCGAACGTGACATCGGTCCAGCGCTTGCCGGGTATGCGCCGCATCAGGAACCAGCGCCCGCCCGGCAACCTCTGGTCAAAGCCTTCGGCGAGCACCTCGGGCGTGGGGATGCCGGCCTTGCCGGCGCGCGTGCAGGTCGCGGCCTCGATCGCGACGTTCTGCAGCTCGCTGGCCTTGAGTACGACCGGCGGGCCGGTCATGGGCTGCGCGCCGAACACGATCGTCGGGCCCCAGGTGTGGAAGCGGTTCGTGGTCTCGAGCGGGCCGGCCTCGCGCGTGATGATCTCGTACGCGGCCGCTCCCCAGCTCGCCTCCATCAGCCCGCGGTGGGCAGCGCCGCGGTCAGGTCGAGCTCGACGAGCTGGCCGGGGAAACCGAGCTGGGCGACGCCGAGCAGCGTGCTCGCGGTGGTGAACGCACCCGCGATCACCGACTCGTTGAGCCGTCGCCACACGGCGGCGAGCACCGGGCCTTCGTCGCTGACGACGTAGATGGTTGACCGTACGACCTGCTCAGGCGTGGCATCGACGGCCGCGAGCGCGGCCAACGCGTTCGCGGCGACCTGGTCGACCTGCGCGTCGATGTCCGTGGCGATCGAGCCGTCCTTGGCCAGCGGACACTGTCCCGCCAGGAACGCCAGCCGGCCCGCTTCGACGACGGTGATGTGGTGATAGCCAGGGGTTTCGTGCAGGGATTCAGGGTTGATGCGCGTGATCACCCCGGCAGTATGAACGACGGGTAGTCCGGCGTTCCAGCGGATTTCCCGCCGTCCAGAACGATGTCGGCGAAGGCGTGCGGCGCATGCGTCTCGACGTAGTAGTCCTCACCCGCGGTCCATTGCGCGATGTGGATCTCGTCGTTCTCGTTGCGATCCAGGATGCGGCGCCGGCGTTCATCGGGGGTCGTGTCGACGTAGATGGCGAAATCCCAGTAACCGAGGAGCTCCGGCCGAAGCGTCAGCACACCCTCGACGATCACGACGCGGCTGGGCCGGACGTCGACCGTGGCGATGCCGACCCGGTTGCGATCCCAGTCGTACGGCCGGTACGTGGCGGTGGTGCCAAGCCGGAGCGGCTGCAGGAGATCGCGTTCGAGGGTGCGGTAGTCCCAGAAGCCGCTGTAGGCCTCGGCCGGCTCCCAGCTCTCCCAGCCGGCCGGCTCACCGGCGTAGAAGTCGTCGCCGTGGACGACGGTCGCGTCCGCCAGGCCGTCGGCGATCACGCGAGCCAGCGTGGACTTACCCGCCCCGCTGCACCCGTCGATGGCCATGAGCAGCGGCCGCCCGGCGGGCAGTTCGGGCAGCACGACACGAGATGGCACGCCGCGAGTCTCGCGCGAGCGCTGTTGGAGCGTCCAGTCGTTTTCACCCGGCGGCGGGCGGAGCTGACGCGTGCGGCGTTGCAGTCGTGCGGGTTCCGCCACCTGATCGGCCCGGCAGGTAGCGAACGAGGGTTCGGCACGAAGCCGACGCGGCCGACCTTCGGGAAGCGTGTCCGCACCTCCGATCCAAGCCGCGATCCGTGTGCCGGAGCCCGTGTGCCGGCGTGGAGCCGGAGCGCGGGCGCGCTGGAACTCGTGTGCTGGAGCCCCGTGGCCAGGCGTACCGGAACCCGAGCGCTGGTGTGGCGGAGCCTGTGTGGTGGAGCCCGAGCGCAGGCGTGGCGGAGCCGGAGCCTGGTGGCCAGGCGCGGCCAGTAGCCTCCTGGAATGGACGAAGTCCGGATCCGGCCGATGCGGTCGCCCGACGACATCGAGGCCGTGGTCGATCTCTATACCGAAGAGGCGACCTGGCACTCCGACCACTGGCCGGAGGACTACCGAGCGCCGGAGTTCGGCGAGGACTTCCGCAAGTACCTCCGGGAGCCGCCGGAGACCACCTGCCGGATCGTCGCGGAGGCAGGCAATCGCCTGGTCGGCTTCGTCACCGGCCACCTGGAGCCAGAGCCGAAGCAGGGCGTCGTCCGCCATGACGGGCCGTTCGTCATCGTCGCGGACGTTGCCGTGACGAGTGAGTACCGCCGCCGCGGCATCGCCACTCGGCTGCTGGACGCCCTGGAGGGTTGGGCCACCGAGCACGGCGCCACGTCGCTCGTCCTCTATGTACACGCCGGCAATGAGCCCGCCAAGAACCTCTACGAAAAAAGGGGTTTCCGACCGGTCAACGTCCAGATGCGCAAGGACCTGTCCTGAGTAAGAGAGTTATGGCGTCGATAGCACCGCCTTCGATCGATCGGTCGCGAGCTTGATCGCCAGCGCGGCCAGCACTGTGCCCATGACGTAACGCTGGAACCGCAACCAGGTCGGCCGGGTCGACAGGAATGCGGCAAGTGCGCCGGCCGTCAGGATGAACACGGTGTTGCCCAGCAGGCTGATCCCGATCTGAATGCCGCCGAGCATGAAGCTCTGCAGCATCACCTGGCCGGACTGAACGTCGATGAACTGCGGCAGCAACGAGAGATAGAGCAACGCGGCCTTGGGATTGAGCAGGTTGGTGACCAGACCCATCGTGAACAGCTTGCGTGGCGAGTCTGGCGGCAACGCCTGTGGCTCGAACACCGACCGGCCGCCGGGCCGCAGCGTCTTCCAGGCGAGGTAGAGGAGGTAGACCGCGCCGGCGAGCTTGACCGCGGTGTAGGCCGCCGGCACGTAGACGAAGATCATGCTGAGCCCGAAGCAGGCCGCTGCGAGATAGACCAGCCATCCGACCCCGGTGCCGGAAAGCGAGATCAGCCCGGCCTTGCGTCCTTGCGTGAGCGAGCGGGAAACCAGATAGATCATGTTGGGCCCTGGCGTGAGGACCATACCTAATGCGACCAGTGTGATACCGGCCAGCGCGTGTCCGCTCACATCACCCTCCGTCGGTGGCTGTTCTGGCATCCATAGAACCACGGGAAGGCAAGTCATTAATCGCCTTGTTTTGAACGCTTTACAAGGATTTTTGAAACCGGCTAGCCTGTGCCCCATGACCAATGTGCGTAAGGCCACGGCCTCGGACCTGCCGGCTCTCACCGTCCTCAACGAGGGCCTGTTCAACGAGGACGCGGGCACGCGCGACCCGTTCGTCGACCTCGGGTGGTCCGGCCGCGATGCGTACCTCCGCGAGCTCGTCGCGGACGGCGAGCGCAACGTGGTCTGGGTCGCAGTCGACGATGGCGAGGCGGTTGGTTACCTCGTCGCCCGGCTGAAGGATGGCAACGACATCCGGCCGGTGCGGTCCGCGGAGCTCGAAAGCCTTTACGTACAAGGCGATCGGCGCAACGGCGGGCACGGCGCGGCGCTGGTCGAGCACTTCCTCGGCTGGGCGAAGGCCGTCGGCGCGGCGCGTGCGGTGGTGCACGCGTACGCCGCGAACACCGCGGCGATCCGGTTCTACGAGCGCTTCGGGATGCGTCCGAGGAGCACGATGCTCGACGTGACCCTGTAGCCCGGCGTCATCCCGCCAGCCGCGCGGCAAGGCGCAGCGCGAGGTCGTCGCGGGCCTCGGCGGTGGTCTCGTGCTCGGCGTCCTGGTTGAGGTAGCCGAAGACGCTGGGGCCACGGCGCTCTTCGGTGAGATCGGCCGCTCGCGGTACGACGTGGAAGTGCAGGTGGAAGCCGGGCTTCTCCCCGAACTCCGCGACATAGACCTTCGCGGCACCCGCGTCCGCGCCCAGCTCGGCGGTCAGCGCCCGCGCGAGCCGTACCTGCCAGCCGCCCAGCCCGCGCGCCTCGTCGTCGGTCAGCCCGGCGACCTCCATCACGTGCCGGCGCGGCGTCAGCACCAGCCAGCCCAGCAGCCCGCTGCCGGTCGCGTGGACGACCCGCCAGTGCTCGTCGACCCCGATTCGCTCCCGCGGTGGGAGACTGTCAAGCTCGGCTTCGCGGGCGCAGGTGTAACAGTCGGCTTGGGTCACGTCTTCGTACGTTAGGCGACGCCGGGCCGGTGCTCGACCGCGCGGTACAGGTCGCGTGCCCAGCGGGCGTCGGCGAGCGCGTGATGTACGTCCGGCGGCGCCTGGGGCAGGCTCGGATCGAGTGGCTCGACGCTGAGCCCGGCACGTTCGACCAGTAGCGAGACGTCGTACGCCGTGTAACGCCAGCCGTCGGGCACGCGATCGGCGGGCGGGAACAGTTGTGCCATCACCATGAAGTCCCATGGTGCGGCGAGCCAGGACCAGAAACGCGGGCGGTGCGTGCCGATGAACGTGAGCAGCTCGGCCCTCAGCTGGGCGCGGCTCATCCAGGCCGGGTGGCCGGGCGGCTCGAGCAGGGGGAGGACGACCGTACGGACGAACTCGTTGGCGCGCGAGTCGTCGAACTCCGTCGAGATCGCGTAGAACTCCCGTCCGTCAGCGGCGACGATGCCGAGGCTGATCAGGTCGATCTCACGCTCGGCGTCGATGTACTCGGAGTTGACGAAGAAGTCCATGAAGGCCACGGCCAGTACCTTACGAGGGCTGGAACGTCGGCCGGGCAGGGTTGTCGGTGGGCGCGGGTAAGGTCGCCGCCATGACAGAGTTCGACGACCAAGGACGCCCCGAACCGCCCCTCGACGGCGACGAGGCGGGGACCGTTCTGGGCTTCCTTGACTTCCAGCGCGCCACGCTGGAGTGGAAGTGCGCCGGGCTCGACGCCGACGGCCTGAACGCGACCGTCGGCGCGTCGACGATGACGCTGGGCGGGATGCTCAAGCATCTGGCCTACGTCGAAGACGACTGGTTCATCCGGATCCTGCTCGGCCAAGACCCACCCGAGCCGTGGAAGTCAGTCGACTGGAGCGCCGACCGCGACTGGGACTGGCACTCCGCCACCAACGACTCGCCCGACGAGCTGCGTGCGCTCTGGCGAGCCTCGGTCGACCGTGCCCGGGCTGCAACGGAGAAGGTCCTCGCCGAAGGCGGCCCGTCTGCCCTGGCCGCCCGCGGCTGGTCCGACGGCCGTACGCCCAGCCTGCGCTGGATCCTCGTCCACATGGTCGAGGAATACGCCCGCCACAACGGCCACGCCGACCTGATCCGCGAATCCATCGACGGCGAGACGGGGGAGTAGCCATTGGATAGCCCTGACGTGAAATAGCGACACTCGCGACACCGCGGAGCCAAGCCTGGGTCCGGCTGCAGACTCCTGCGGCCGACGCCGAGAGGCCGTGGCGCGTGACGTGGCGCGTGACGTGGCGCGTGACGTGGCGCGTGACGTGGCGCGTGACGTGGCCAAGCATCGGGCCGACTGCGGCAGCCCGATGCCGAGCCGAGGTGGCGCGGTGGTCCGGGTGCCTACTGGGCGAGCCAGCCCGAGCCTGCTGCGACCGCGTGGTCCGCTGCGGCGAACCCGGCTGACGTCGAGGTCATGGTGTAGCGCCGCCCCTGGTGCGCGCCGATGCGGCGTGCAGCGGATGCGCACGCTGAGATGACGCCGGGCCGATGCGGAGTCAAGACACACGATCGCGAGCGCCTGGACTGCGGAGGGCGCGGGGTACTCGTCTCCGGTCGCTGGACCGGCGAGACCCCTGACGGCGCACCAGGCCGACCGGATCGGTGCCGCCAGATCGCGGGCTCTATGAACGCCAGGGTCAAGGCAGCTCGACCCGAGCGGTCGACGAGGCGGAGGGTGTGTACGGCTCTGGCCAGGGCAAACGGCGCAGCCTCGGCGGGCAAATCCGCTCCGATGCCCGAATGGCACGTGGCTGGCACACAGTCCGGATTGCCGCGTTGGCCGAACGATCGAAGAGAGGCTCAGGTGATGTCGATCATGGCCGTGACCTGGTCCGTTGCCATGCTGAAGGGTGGAGCGGGTGACGAGAATCGAACTCGCACTGGCAGCTTGGGAAGCTGCTGTTCTGCCATTGAACTACACCCGCGCGGCGCCGGAACTACACGCGCCGGAGGCAGTTTAGCCGATGCATCAGGGTATCGTCGCGCGCATGCTCCTCTCCGACCGAGATATCCGCGTCGAGATCGACAAGGGCCGGGTCGTGCTCGAGCCGTTCGACGCATCGCTCGTGCAGCCGTCCAGCGTGGACGTGCGGATCGACCGTTTCTTCCGGGTGTTCGAGAACCACCGGTACCCCCACATCGATCCGGCCGAGGAGCAGCCCGACCTGACCCGCCTGGTCGAGTGTGAGGTGGACGAGCCGTTCATCCTGCACCCCGGTGAGTTCGTGCTGGCTTCGACGTACGAGCTGATCACGCTGCCCGACGACATCGCGTCGCGGCTCGAGGGCAAGTCCAGTCTCGGGCGGCTCGGCCTGCTCACCCACTCGACCGCCGGGTGGATCGACCCGGGGTTCAACGGGCACGTCACGCTCGAACTGTCGAACGTCGCGACGTTGCCGATCAAGCTCTGGCCGGGGATGAAGATCGGTCAGATGTGCTTCTTCCGGCTGTCGTCGCCGGCGGAGTACCCCTACGGCAACGAGACGTACGGGTCGCGGTACCAAGGGCAGCGCGGACCGACGCCGTCGCGTTCGTACCAGAACTTCCATCGCGCGAAGATCTGAGCCGCTGCGTTCGGTGACGAAAGCGCTCGTTGACGAGACCCGCGCCATCGTTACGGCGTGTGGCGAGCCAGGCTTGTCGGCATGCTGAGGTCCGAGTTGTCGTCTCACCTGCGTACGAACGAGTCCGTCCGACCCATGATCGGCCGGGCCGACAGCCCGCTGCTGCACGTGATGTCGTACAACCTGCGCAACGCCAGCGACACCAACCCGGACCCGTGGCCGCCGCGCAGGCCGGTGACCGCGGCGGTGCTGGAAGCCGAGCGGCCGACCGTGATCGGTACGCAGGAGGGCTTCTACCAGCAGATCCGCGAGGTCGCCGACGACCTGCCGACCGGGTACGAATGGGTCGGCGCGGGCCGCGAAGGCGGCAGCCGCGGCGAGTTCATGGCGATCTTCTTCGACTCCTACCGGCTGCAGCCGCGCGAGTACGATCACTTCTGGCTCTCCGACACGCCTTCGGTCGTCGGATCGGCGACCTGGGGCAACACCTGCGTACGGATGGCGACGTGGGTTCGGTTCGAGGACCTGGTGACCGGCAAGGAGTTCGTGGTGCTCAACACGCACCTCGACCACGCGGTGGAGCGCGCCCAGAACAAGGGCGCCGACCTGTTGCGCGAGTCGATCGCCGCGTTCGACGCCTCGTTGCCGGTGATCCTGACCGGCGACTTCAACGTGCCCGCGGAACGCTCGCAGCCGTACACCACCCTGGCCGGCGACGGCGAACTCCTCGACACCTGGCTGGTGGCAGAGCAGCGCGTCTCCGACCTCTATGCGACGTACAACGGCTACCGCCCACCGACACCGGACGGCGACCGGATCGACTGGATCCTCACCCGGCCAGGTATCCGCACCAGGGTGGCAGGCATCAACACCACCACAATCGAAGGCGAGTACGGCTCGGACCACTGGCCGGTACAGGCACTGATCGAACTGCCATAGGGTTGGTCAACGGTCAAGAACCCCCGCGGCGGCACGCAACTGTCGTTCCAGGGCGAGCCGAACTATCGGCCGCCGACGTGGCCGACCAAGCCCGACAGCCAGCAAATGATGCTGCACCTCGACTTCAACGTCGATGACCTCGAGGCAGCCCACGCGCATGCGGTAGCAGTTGGCGCAACCCCGACACCGTGGCAGCCGCAGTCCCACGTTCGGGTCTACACCGATCCAGCGGGGCATGTCTTCTGTCTCGCAAGCTGAGCTGCCGGGGCGACCATCGACCTATGACGCAGGCTTTCAGGCCGGCTCGTCCAGGGAGACGCGGGCGCTGGCGTTCAGCAGGGAGTACCGGTGGAGTGTGACTCCTGGCGGAGCGAGGCGGATGACGTCGCGCACTGTGAGAACCTGGCGAGGGCTGAGCCATTCCTGACCTGGCTTGTGCAGCACCCAGCCGCCTCCAAGGGTGACGGCCGCGTGCGTGTTGTTGCCGTCGGCGTCGCGCCATACTAGTACAGTGCCGGGCAAGTCGTCGCTGCCGCCTGCGGCGCAGTTCGCATCTAGCCACGCGTCGAAGGGCTCCTCGTCGGGGCTCTGGACTCCTGCCGCTGCCATGACTGTGGCGAAGCAGAACGTTGCGCTCCCTCTCGCGAACGAGCTTCCTCTGCTCCCACCGGCGAAGGTTCCACTGAGTGCTCGGGCACGCGGAAGTATGGATGAGGCTGAGCGCCAGATCTCCTCCGGTACCGCCATGCGCTGGCAGGGTAGCTGCCACTCGCCGAAAACGCGCTGGAGGATGGTCTCGAGCTGGTGCTCCACAAGGGTTGGCCACCAGACGAACCGATGCCCGTCGGCCTGCTGGCGCAGCACCTCTGCATCAAGGAGGTCCGTCCAATCCGTTATGGACGGCACGGCTCCTCGCCCGTGTCTGGCCTGCGCCAGGACGAGCCTGGCGCGAACATCGGGCGGCTGAGCATGGAACGCGTCTTCGTCAAGCCACACGACCTCCAGATCCTTGGCGAGGTTCCACGTCTCGTAGGTGTCGCGAAGTTCCGGTGAGAGGGTGTCCACGAGGCCGGCCTCTGAAGCGAGCCCGAGTTCGACTGCTTCGGCGGCGGTCAAGAAGAACGGCTGACGGGCCGGCGCCAGCCAGCCGGCCCAGCGGCGCACGAGTGACGTCTCGACCTCGATCCCCAAGATGTCCACCGCCGCATGGTAGGTGAGGGCTGGCAGCAAATGCGACAGAAATACTCAGGCTGACAGTCGGCCTCCCGAGCGCCGACAAGCAGTCCGTGCCGGCCTAGAGCGAGATCGGCGCCCGCTCCTCACGGCTCTCGGCGTAATAGACGCCAGGAGCACCGACCAGCGCCCGTTGCCGCGGAGTCAACGCCGCCAGCTCCTCCGAACTCCACTGGTACGACAGCCAGGCCGACTGTCCCGGCGCGTACTTGTAGAACAACGCCCGCCGCGGCTCGTGGTTCACCCAGTCCAGCGATCCGTGCGTCAAGGCCTCGGTGAAGATGACGGCATCGCCGGCCTTGAGCTCGGCGTGCCTCAGCCACGGAGCCTGCCCGTCCGCCGGCGCGTCGAGGAACGGGCACGGGAAGTTCGCCTTGTGGCTCCCTGGCACACACACGAACCCACCGTCGGCAGCCGAAACGTCGGTGAGCGCGAAGCTCACAACGGTGAGTCCGGCGGAGATGCAGCCGTTGCGCACGTGGTACCACGCGCAGTTGCGCGGCCGGTCGTCCGGAAAACCGTGCAGCCCAAGGCCAGGCGTGCCCTCGACCATCTGAATGGCGTACGCGTGGTCGAGCCGCACGCGTTCGTCGACGAACTCGAGGAGGTACGGAAGGATCCGCGGATGATCGATCAGGTCGAGGAAGGGTCCGCCGAACGAGGGTAGCCACTCCAGCTTGCGTTCCCGCTCGGCGTCGGACAGCCCTTCGAGCCCTTGCCGGTCGAGCCCTTCGTTGAGCCGCGCCACCTCGTCCGCGTCAAGCACGCCTGGCACGACGATGAAGCCGTTGAGGTCGAACAGGTACCGTTCCAGCTCGCTCACGCTCATGCCGACCATGCTTACGCGCCCCGCCTCCGAGCCGCAACGACATTTCCGCCGACGCCACGCGCTCAGGCCAAAACGGTCGCCGCCCGCTCGGCGAGCTCGACACCGCGCGTCGAACCGGACCTGCGGCCGCGGTACGCATGCAGGAGCGCGTGCAGCTGCGCCCATCGCACCACACGTTCGCGTTCCAGTTCGGCCGCCGATGCGAAGAGGGACAGCCTCCGCCGCACGTGCGCGACGTCGGCAAGCGGCAGCTGACGCTGAAAGGCGCCGATCAGTACGCCGATCGCGTTGCTCGCCGGATCGCCCGCGAACCCCTTCGGATCGATGACCAGCCAGGGCTCACGGGTAGCGCGGACGATGTTCTTGTAGTGCAGATCGCCGTGGACGAGCAGCTCCGGTTGCTCACGAACGAGCTCGCGGACCGTGCCCAGCGCCAGCTCGACAGCCCGCCGCGGCACGTGGTCGCGCAGCACGGTGAACGCGTCGCGCACGGAGCGCTCGTTGTGGTCCGCGCGATCGCTGAGCCGCGGCAGTCCAAGTGGAGCAGGCACGGCCAGCCGCCGGGTGAGCCGGCCACAGACGGCCGCCGCCTCGTCGTCATCGTCGAGGTCGAGCAACGTGCTCTGCGAGACCAGTTCGAGCAGCATCGCGAACCGCGCATCGTCCCGCTCGTACAACAGCACAGCCCCACGCCCCGCCCACGTCGCGAACGCCAGCGGCTCGTGCACGTTGCCTGGATGGGGAAACGAGACCTTCAGCACGGCCGCCGCTCCATCAGAGCGCCGCCGCACCGGTACGACGATCCCGACCCGCCCGTGCATCACCGAGCCGGTCGGCGCTGTGCACCCCCACCGCTCGAGAAGCTCGTCGACGAGCCCTGGCAGCGAAGCGATCCACCGCGCTCCCGCATCGCCTTCTCGATCAACGATCTCCCGCGCGAACACCTGCGGCACCTCGATCATCGAAGCAGCCTAGACGATCTATTCCAAGGGGTCGCCTGACGCGCGACGCCTGGCATCCACGCTGGCTGCGTTGTCGTCGATCGCCGGAGGCCCCTCCTGGCTCCTCCTCCG
>NZ_BAAGYY010000003.1:0-211665 GCF_054779015.1 Flindersiella endophytica | reverse complement strand
CGCAGTGCCGGGTCGCCGACCGGCGCCGCACCTTCTGGAAGCTGTTCGGATGGCAACTCGCTGTTGCTGCGCAGCCGCCGGTGTGACACGAAGGTACGGAACAGAACCGTGTGAGCGTACGCGACGGGGTTGTCGGCGTTCTGTACCCGCCGCCACGACGCATAGAGCTTGCCCAGCGTCGTCTGTACGAGGTCCTCGGCCAGGTGCCAGTCGCCCGCCAGCAGGTAGGCGCTGCGGAACAACTGTGTGCTGCGGCCGGAGGCGAACTCCACGAAGTCTGGCGGTTCCGGGCTCACTCGGCGTGCTCCTCGTGTCTTGGTGGCTGCCAACCCTTCTCATCCGGTACGACGCCACCAGACTCCCCGCATGTCACACCTCTATGAGAACACGTTCGCTTCCGGGAGCTTCACCTCGATGACCAGCCCACCGCCCGTTCGCGGCATCGCCGAGACCTCGCCGCCGTGAGCCTGGACCACCGTCCGCACGATCGAGAGCCCGAGGCCCACGCCCTTGGCCGACTCCGTACGGTCGGCGCCGCCGCGCCGGAACGGCTCGAACAGGCGCGGCACCTCGTACTCCATCAGCGTCCGGCCGGTGTTGCCGATCTCCAGCCGGGCCTGGCCAAGAGAGCAACTGGTGGTCACCACGACCTCGCCGCCCGGGCGGTTGTAGGCGATCGCGTTGTCGAGCAGGTTGTGTGCGAGCCGCTCGAGCAGGACCGGATCACCGGTCACGGGTGCGGTGAAGAGGGCGGTGCTCACCTCGACGCCGGCCGCCTCGGCCGCCGGCCGGCTTTGCGAGACCACGTGCTCGACCAGCTCGGCCAGGTCGACGTCGACGCGTTCGGTGACCTCCCGATCACTTTTCGCCAGCGTCAGCAGGCCGTCGATCAGCCGTTCGTGGCGTTCGTTGACCACGAGCAGCGTCTCCCCCAGCTGCCGGACGTCGGCCGACGCGCCCGGTCTGGACAGCGCGACCTCGATCAGCGTGCGGTTGATGGTGAGCGGTGTCCGCAGCTCGTGTGAGGCGTTGCCGACGAACCGGCGCTGACCGTCGAACGAGCGGTCGAGCCGTTCGAGCATGTCGTCGAACGTGTTGGCCAGCTCGGTGAGCTCGTCCCGCGGCCCGTCGAGCGCGATGCGTTCGTGCAGGCTGCGATCGGCCACCCGGCGGGCGGTCTCGGTGATCTGGTGGATCGGCGCCAGCGCCCTGCCCGCGATCAGCCAGCCGGCTCCCGCGGCCGCGACCCCGACCAGGCCGAGCGCGATCCCGGACTGGGCGAGCAGCGAGTCGAGCGTGTCCTGGCGTAGCTGAGCCGCGGCCTCGTCGCTCTTCTTCTCGAAGAACGCCTGACTCTTGATCAGGTCTTCCTTGTCGATGAGGTAGGGAGGACTCAGGTTCTTCCCGGTCATCAGCACCCTGAGGTCCGTCTTGACGGGCAGGCTCTGCGCGACCAGGAAGTACGTCAGGCCGATCAGGGCGGCGCCGGCGACGAAGAACAGGCTCGCGTAGATCAGCGTCAGCTTCAGCCGGATCGTCGGGCGGGGCAGTCCGCGCGGGCGGCTCATGGGATCCGGTACCCCACGCCGGGCACGGTCTCGACGACCGGCGGATCGCCGAGCTTTCGGCGCAGCGTCATGATCGTCACGCGGACGACGTGGGTGAACGGGTCGATGTTCTCGTCCCAGGCGCGTTCGAGCAGTTGCTCGGCAGAGACGTACACGCCCTCGGCCCGCATCAGCTCCTCGAGTACCGCGAACTCCTTACGGGACAAGGCGATCTGCTCGTCGCCGCGGAACACCTCGTGCCGGTTGGGGTCCAGCCGCAGGCCGGCCCGCTCCAGCTGCGGTGGCAGTGCCGGCCGCGAGCGCCGGCTCAGCGCACGTACGCGGGCGATCAGCTCGGCGAACGCGAACGGCTTGGCGAGGTAGTCGTCGGCGCCGAGCGCGAGGCCGTCCACGCGGTCTCCGACCTCGCCGGAGGCGGTGAGCATCAGGACCCTCGTAGCGGCCTCGGAGGCGACGAGGTCGCGGCAGACGTCGTCGCCGTGCACGACCGGCAGGTCGCGATCCAGCACCACGACGTCGTAGTCGTTGACGCCGAGGCGTTCCAGCGCGGCGTCACCGTCGTAGACGACGTCGGTCGCGATCGACTCCCGGCGCAGCCCTTCCACGATGGCGTCGGCGAGCAGCCGTTCGTCCTCGACAACGAGCACTCTCATGGAAGCCATCGTGGTGGTTCGACATAAGAACAACGTAAGGAAACCCGGGTGGGCCGGGTCGGCCGACTTTGCTGACGCCTGTCTTACGTGCCGCCCGCTGAGATCGGCTGGTGCGAAAGGAGTGCACCGCCATGAAGAGAACACTCAGCGCGATGGTCGCGCTACTCGCCGCCGGAACCCTGTTCCTCACCGGCTGCGCCGAAAAGCCCGAAAGCACACAAGTCGCCTCTGCTGACGGCGACCCGAAGAGCTCGGCGAAGGCGTCGCCTTCGCCGACGCTCGACCGGGAAGAGCAGGCGCTGAAATTCGTCGAGTGCATGCGCAAGAACGGCGTCGAGATGGATGACCCCGGCCCGGACGGCACGATCAAGATGAAGGTCGAGAAGGCCGGCCCGGACCAGATGAAGAAGATGGAGAAGGCCCAGGATGCCTGCCGGAAGTACGCGCCGAGCAAGCTCGGTGGACAGCAGATGGATCCCAAGCAGGTCGAGAAGATCCGCGAGTTCACCACGTGCATGCGCGAGCACGGCATCAAGATGGACGACCCGGACCCGAACAACCCCGGCATGATCAAGCTCAACGGCAAGGGCCAGGACCCGGACAAGCTCCAGGCCGCGCAGGAAGCCTGCGGCGACATCATGCAGGGCGTGGGTCCCGGATCGGGCAACTGACCCGTCACCTCCGCCCGAGCGGTGCCGCGAATGACCACGTTAACCACGTAATTGGCGGGTTAACTACGCCCCGGTGCGTGGCGAAGCACCTACTGGCGTGGCGAAGTGCCGATCGCCGGCTCCGCCGCGTGGGCGAATGACCACGTTAACCAGCCAAGAGCGTGGTTAACGTGGTCATTCGCAGGCCGAAACGGCGGCTGAAATCGCGGTCGGAACGGCTGCGGCATGCGACGATTCTCAGCATGCGAGACGACCGCTTCCGTACGATCATCGAGCCGTTCCGGATCCACAGCGTGGAACCGATGCGGATGACGACCCGTGAGGAGCGGCAGGCGATCCTGGCCGGCGCCGGATGGAACCTCTTCGCCATCCACGCCGACGACGTACTGATCGACCTGCTCACCGACTCCGGAACGGGCGCGATGTCCAGCGAGCAGTGGGCCGCGATCCAGCGTGGCAACGAGGCGTACGCCGGTGCTCCGTCGTGGTTCCGCTTCGAGCGAGCCGTGCGCGAGCTGTTCCCGTTCCGCCACATCCTGCCGACGCACCAGGGCCGCGCCGCCGAGAAGATCCTGTTCAGCGTCGTCGGCGGGCAGGGCAAGGTGGTGCCGAACAACACGCACTTCGACACCACGCGGGCGAACGTGGAGTTCAGCGGCGCGGCGGCCGTGGATCTGGTGATTCCGGAAGGGAATCAGCCGCGGTCGCGGCATCCGTTCAAGGGGAACGTCGACATCGCGGCCCTGACGCGGCTGCTCGAGTCCAGGGGCGACGACGTGCCGCTGGTGATGGTGACGGTCACCAACAATTCCGGCGGCGGTCAGCCGGTGAGCCTGTCGAACCTTCGGGAGGTACGCCAGGTCTGCGACCGGTTCGGCAAGCCGCTGTTCCTCGACGCGTGCCGGTTCGCCGAGAACGCGTGGTTCATCAAGACGCGCGAGCCGGGGTACGCCGACAGGCCGGTCGCCGAGATCGTACGGGAGATGGCCGCGCTCGCCGACGGCATGACGATGTCGGCGAAGAAGGACCCGCTCGCCAACATCGGCGGTTGGCTCGCACTCAACGACGACGGGCTGGCCGAGCAGTTTCGCGCGTTGCAGATCCTGACCGAGGGCTTCCCGACGTACGGCGGGCTGGCCGGGCGCGACCTGGACGCGATCGCGGTCGGGCTGCAAGAGGCGATTGACGAGGACTACCTGCGCTATCGCATTCGGTCCACGGGCTATCTGGGCGAGGCGCTGGAGCGGGCCGGCGTGCCGGTGGTCGTGCCGTTCGGCGGCCACGCGATCTTCGTCGACGCCCGGGCGCTGCTGCCGCACCTTGATCCGCTGGCGTATCCGGGACACGCGCTGACCTGTGCGCTCTACGTGGAGGGCGGCCTGCGCTCGTGCGAGATCGGGCAGGTGATGTTCGGTCTCGGGCCGGACGGCGTGGAACGCGTGGCGCCGATGGACCTCGTGCGGCTGGCCATTCCCCGGCGGACGTACACCCAGAGCCACATGGACTACGTGATCGAGGTGGTCACGCTGGTCGCCAAGCAGGCCGAGCAGATCCAGGGGCTGCGGATCGTGCGGCAGCCGGCGCGACTGCGGCACTTCACCGCGACATTCACTCCTGCGGCCGATTGACCGGGGTGTAGACCAGGAACTCGCCCAGCGCCTCATAACCCACGCGGGGATAGAGCAGCGCACCGGCGTGGCTCGCGCTCAGCACCGAGCTCCGCATGCCACGGTCACGATCGTCGCGCAGCATGCGGGTCATCAGCGCGCGCCCGATCCCGCGCCGTCTGTGTTCCGGCGCGACGTAGAGGTCCGAGCACCAGGTCGACGCCGTGTCCTGGCCGTCGCGCACCGCGATGCTCGCGACCCAGCCGATCGGCACGTCCTCCAGCAGTGCGGCGTACTGCCGCATCCGGCCGGCGGCATCGAAGGCGTCCGGCGGCAGCTTCGGGCCGCCGGCCGACCGCAGCAGTTCGGCCTGTTCCGGTGTGGTGACCTGCTCGATCGCGACGTCGCGTTGGTCGGGCGGCGGCGGTACGTCGGCCAGCTGGTGCCAGAGGAAGGGCTCGGTGGCGTTCAGCCGGAAGCCCAACTCCTTGTAGGCCTGCCGAATCGGCTCCGGATCGGCCGCTTCCGGACGTACGACGCACAGGGAGTAGCGGCTTCGCGCGTGCTCGGCGGCCAGCTGGACCAGCGCGGCCGGCTCCACGCCGCACGCCACCCACTCTTCGCGGCGGTACCTCTTCGGGTCCCGCCGTACGGCGTCCCGCATGACCCACGCAGGCCCGACGCGTTCGGCGACGTACGGATGGTTCCGGCTCCGGACGAAGCCGAAACCGTGGACGAAGACCTCGACCGCGTGGTCGATCTCACTGAGCACGCTCACGGTCCCAAGCATGGCGCAGATCTAGGCTGAAAGCCGTGGATACGAACCTGCGCGACCAGCTCGAGTCTCTCCACCAGGCGGGCGTCGACTACGACGCCAGCCAGAGCGACCGGTTGCTGCGCCGCCGCAACCTCGAGCCCGACTCCGCCGCGCTGCTCGCGGTCGTCCTGCGCGCGATGCGTGCCCAGGCCATGGTCGAGATCGGCACCTCCAACGGCTACTCCACGATCTGGTTCGCCGACGTGCTGCGCGCCAACGGCGGCCAACCGCTGCTCAGCGTCGACCTCGACGGCGAGGTGCAGCAGGAGGCGGCCGGGAACGTCGCGCGGGCCGGCCTCACCGAGTACGTGACGCTGCGCCAGGCCGACGGAGGCGAGGTGCTGAGCGGGCTCGCCGCCGGCAGCGTCGACGCGCTGTTCCTCGACTCCGAGCGGCCGGAGTACCCCGGCTGGTGGCCACATCCACGACGCGTGCTGCGACCCGGCGGCCTGCTGATCGTCGACAACGTACTGTCGCACCCCGACGAGGTGGCGGGGTTCCTGCAGATCGTCGAGACCGACGGCGGGTTCACCTCGACCGTCGCCGCGGTGGGCAAGGGGCTGTTGCTGGCCGTGCTGGCAGCAAGCTGAGGGGAGTCCCTGTCCAGACGGGGATTCGCCGCCTGGGTTTCGCCGTACACGCGGCCTGCCGACCGACCGGCTGGTCGCTGGCCTACGACCGGGGCGCCGCGGCTGAAGATCATCGTGAATCAGCCCGAGCCCGGCCGCGAGCGGCAAGGACCGCAGCCGACGACGTGCGACTTCAAGGTGGCGCCGGAGATCCACATCCGCGTGCACTCGAAGTACAAGCTGATCGACGGCGCCCACGGCAAACGCCGCCATGCCGAGGCTCGGCGCGGCGATCCGGTCGAGCTCGAGGCCTTCCACGCACCTTGCCGAGCCCTGTCTCGTCGGCGAAGCCGAGCGGTCCCCATGCCGGCAACCTGCTTGCCCGGCGCGGCTCGCGACTCCGACGCTTCTCGCTAGAGCAGGCGGGAGTCGAGGCGTTCGAACGCACGGTCGGCGAGCAGGATGGCTCCGCCTACGCGGGCAGCATCGGGGGCGCCGGAGCGGAGCTCGTAACCGGCCTCCGGCCGCGGTCGGATCGCGAAGCCGAGCTCGCGTAGGAGGAACGGGCGCAGGTAGGGCTCCAGCGGCGGGAAGTAGCCGGCCAGCACGACAGCCGACGGATCGAGCAGGGCGGTCAGTGCCGCCAGCCGCTTGGCCAGTCGCTCCGCCAGCTCCCGTACGGCCCACCAGGCGAGCCGGTCCTCGGCGTCGAGGCGCTCCACCAGGTCGTCCACCGTGGCGTCGGCGGGGAGCTTGGCCGTCTCGAGCAGCTCGGAGAGCCCAAGGTGCGGCGGCCCGCCGAACGCCAGCTCCCCTGCCCGGCCCCGGCTGCCGGAGAGCAGGGTGCCGTTGACGACGACGCCCGCTCCGATGCCGGTTTCTCCGCCGTGCAGGCAGAGCAGGTCGCCGGCCTCAGGTTGGTGCCGCCACTCGGCGATCGTCGCCAGGTTGGCGATCCGGCCGAGCACGATCGGCACGTCCCGCAGGTTCGCGCGCTGGCCCCACAGATCGACGAGCGGCGCATCGTGCCAGCTCAGCGGCTCGGAGACGTCGACCTGCCCGCCCGCTGCGTCGACCAGGCCGGGTACGGCGGCCATGACACCGACCACCCGGCGGCCTTTCCACGAGAGCCAGGTCGCGGCCTTGCCGACGGCTTTGGCGACAGCGGGCACCGTGCGTTCCTGCCCCTCGCGCACGGGGTGGATGTCCGGTCCCAGGGACGGGAGCTCGAGCTGGTCGATGGACAGCGACCACGCCGACAGCCTGACCTGATCCGGCAAGATCTCGGCCACGATCGACGCGTGCACCGTCTGGTCCACCCGCAGCGCCCTCGACGGCCGGCCGGGCCGGCTGGTCTCGAGGCGCTCGCCCAGCTCCAGCAGGCCGAGCGAAATCAGCTCGGCCGCGAGACTTGACACCGTCACCTTGTTGATGGCGAGCGTATCGGCGATCTCGCGCCGGGCGACCTGGCCACGGCTACGCACCAGCTCGGCGACGGCACGCAGGTTGTGCGTGCGGATCGCGCGCAGGTCGGCGGCCTCGGGTCGCATGCCGCACATCATGGCCGAGACCGGCCCTCGACTGACACCCTCATGACCGGCTTTTTCGTTTTACGGGTCACCCAAATTGACTAATTCCTCGCCAGTCCCCTACCGGCTCCCCGAAGGAAGGACGAAGCGATGCCGCGGAACGAACACCGCCCGAACGTGGTCCTCATCGTGTTCGACAGCTGCGGCGCGACGCCGTCGGCTGCTGCGGAGACCGGCCACCCCCGGGGCGACGACTTTCCGGCCATCCCGACGCCCAACCTCGACCGGTTCGCCGAGCAGGCCATCCGGTTCGACCGCGCGTTCCCGGAGGTACTGCCGACCGTGACCGCGGGCGCTCCACAGGTTCGCGATCACGTCGTGACGGCGTGGAACTACGGCGTCGCCGGCGCGACCGACGAGTGGTGGCTGTCGATCAAGGCGAACGGCAAGGGTGCGCTGCTCCACCCGATCGACCAGACCGACGACCCCGAACGCCAAGAGCGTCACCGAGGAGCACCCCGACGTCGTACAGCGGCGGTTCGGCCTGGCTCTACGGGAGGCCGGCGGCCAGTTCCCGAGCACATCCTCGCCGCCGCCGGACGCCGGGAGGACGCGCCCGGCTGCAGCCCGGTCGCGGCCGTCGCGCTGGACGATGACCAGAGGTGAGCGCGCGCCGCCTTCAGGACAAGGGATCCGAGCGGCGAGCGCGGGGCCGGCAAGATCCCGGCGTACCTCCGATCGCATAAAGTGGCGTCTGACGCGTGGTACGGGAAGTCTGCTAGACCTGTTGGCATGACCGAGTTCTCCGCGCTCAGTGACGCTGAACGGGTTCGCCGGCTCGAGGAGCCGCAGCTTGCCGCCGGCCAGGTCGACATGGTGCTCGACACCGACACCTACAACGAGATCGACGACCAGTTCGCGCTGGCGTACGCCCTGCTGTCGCCGGAGCGGATCCGGCTCGAGGCCGTCTACGCCGCGCCGTTCGCCAACCCTCTGCTGTCAGGGCCGGCCGAGGGGATGCGGCTGAGCTACGAGGAGATCCTGCGCGTGCTCGAGCGGGTCGGCCGGACACACGAGGGTTTCGTCTTCGAGGGCTCCAGCAGCTGGCTGCCCGGCCACGCGACCGCCGTCGACAGCCCGGCCGCCGACGACCTGATCACCCGCGCCGCAGCGCGGGACGGCGAGCGGCCGCTGTACGTCGTGGCGATCGGCGCGCCGACCAACGTCTCCTCGGCGTTGCTGAAGGCACCGGAGATCGCCGAGAAGATCGTCGTGGTGTGGCTGGGCGGCAATCCGTCGTACTGGCATCCGGGCGCGGAATACAACGTCTACCAGGACATGCGGGCGTCCCGGGTGCTGCTCGACTGCGGAGTGCCACTGGTGCACGTGCCGTGTGTCAACGTCACCGAGAAGCTGAAGACCACGTTGCCGGAAATCGACCGGCACGTGCGTCCGTACGGCACGCTGGGTGCGTACCTCGCCGAGATCTACGAAGCTCACTCCGACGATCACTTCGGGCGGTCCAAGGAGATCTGGGACGTCGGAGCCATTGCCTGGTTGGTGAATCCGGACTGGGCACCGTCGGTGCTGGTGCCGAGTCCCGTCCTGAACGACAACCACGCGTGGAGTCACGACCCGTCACGGCATCTCGTACGCGAGATCCGCGACCTCGATCGGGACGCGATCTTCCGCGATCTGTTCCGGAAGCTGTGGGCAGCGGCGACCTGAACGGGGCACACTTGGCTCAGGTGAGGTGATCGGCCATGCTCGTACGGCTACGCATCGTTCCCGCGCACCACGACGACCGCGCTATGGTCGACGCGCAGCTGAAACTGGTTCAGGCCAGCGGCGCCGACTACGACTGCGCGACACAGGACTGGCGGCTCGTCGTCCGTCCGGAGGCGCTCACGGGCGCGCGGCTGGACCCGCTGTTCCAGGCGGCTCGCGAGTACGGCACCGAGGTCAGCGTCCTCGAGGGCTGATCTTTGCGTTCAGGGGGCGGTTTGGTGTGGCCGGAAATGGGCCGGACCATGGCCAATATCGTCCAATCGCAAAGCAATTCTTGACGCACCACGCCGGAAATCACCGTTGCCAGTCCGGGTGCGGAAGATCTATTCTTGAGGCGTAAGCAAACCGAGTCAGGAGATATCACATGGTGTGGCGAACCTCGTGTACGCCGTCGCTGCCAGCGACGCGCGGCGAAGGCGCCATGCCCGCAGCCGACCGTGTGCGAGCTCTGGCCGAGAGCGAGCACGCCACCACATGGGACAGGCATCGTGGTACAACCAGGGTGTAACCACCACATGCACCTAGCCGCCTGTCCTTATGGGGAACGGGCGGCATTTTTGTATCCAGAACACGTCGTCCAGATGAACAAAACCACTCGTTGCTTTCGCGGCTGTAGCACATCGGAAGTGCATCGCCATGCCGAGGCGAAGAGCCGGGTTCGATTCCTGGCAGCCGCTCCTAACCTCGACCCCGCGAAGGGAGGCTGGACCGGTGAACACGGTACTCGTGCTAAACGCAGACCTTGGGCCACTCCACTGGGTCAGCATCAAACACGCGATCTGCATGCTTTTCAGGGAAGTCGCCGTCGTTCATGAAGCCGAACCCGACCGTGCGTTCGGCGTCTATCCTCGGCCGCGGGTGCTCCGCCTGATCCAGTACGTCGACACTCGGTGGCGCCGCTCCGGCCAGCCCGGTTGGTCTCGGGCGGGAGTGCTGGCCAGGGACGGCCACCGCTGCGGCTACTGCGGCGCCCCCGCGACAACGGTCGACCACATCCTGCCGCGCTCTCGCGGCGGCGGCAACACCTGGATCAACACGATCGCGGCCTGCGGAGGATGCAACCAGCGCAAGGGAAGCCGCACGCCTTCCGAAGCGAACATGACCCTCCTCTCCGTACCAGCGGCGCCGAGCTGGGGTTCGTTGGTCCGCCGCTGGTCGGGGCGTAGAGCCTCGCTGGCCGCGCGGTATTCGCAAGTGGCGTAGCGGATTTCGGCTGACGTCAACCCGACCTTGCGCCACATTTCCGAGCGCGAGACGAGCCGACGTTGGCTTAGCCTCCCGGATCCCCGCAGCGGCGACCTCCCCACCGCTGCGGCCGCGGATCATGGCACGGCCCGGCTCTCACTGCCGCTCGACGGCAGTACCCGGATCGTCCGCCCACCCTCGCTCGGCCAGCGCCGGCTCGGACTCGACGACCGTGCTCCCGGCTGCGCCCCGCCGCTCCCTTCCCCATCGAGCAACAGGATCGCCCGGCCACTCCCCGACCACCCGCCGCTGGCGCGCCACAAGCAAACCGCCTGGCAGCCGTCCGCACCCGATCTGGCCCCGCCCTCGCCGGAGACCCAGCCCTCATCGTTCATCGGCGCCGGCCCCGCGCCGACCGGCCGGTCGGCGCTCGCCGTCGGGCTCTCCGTGATCGGCTCTCGGGCAGCGGCTCCGCTCTCAGGCGGGCTTCGGCACTGGGTGCAGCTCGACCTTTCCGATCTCGCCGTCGGCGAGGTCGAGGGTCATGTAGGTCGCCACGGGTTGGCGGCGCCGGTCGGTCGGAGAGCCGGGGTTCAGCAGGCGCAGGCCGTTCGGTGCCACGGTGCCCCAGGGGATGTGGCTGTGGCCGAAGACCAGTACGTCGTCGTCCGGGAACTGGGTGGCGCAGCGCGCCTCCCTGCCCTTGGCCGGTCCGGTCTCGTGGATGACGGCCAGCCGGACGCCCGCCAGCTCGACCCGGGCGATTTCGGGGAGTCGCTCCCGCAGGGCTGGGCCGTCATTGTTGCCGTAGACGCCGACCAACGCGGCCGATCGAGCCTCCAGCTGGTCGAGCAGGGCGACGTCCACCCAGTCGCCCGCGTGCACCACGACATCCGCCTCGGCGACGGCGTACCAGACCTGCGCCGGCAGCTCACGGGCACGCGCGGGTACGTGCGTGTCGGCCAGCAGCAGCAACCGCACCGGGCGGCCGTCCTCAGCCGGCCATCCGCGAGGCCGCGAGGACCCGGCGCCACACCTTCCGATAGGCGTCGAGACCTTCCGGACACAGCGCCCCGTTCGGTCCGGCGGCGATCGCCACGCGTTCGGGGATCGTGCCCCAGACCGGCACGCCGCCCTCGGACCAGGCCTGCATGATCTCCTTGTAGTCGCGCGTGTAGGTGCGCGCGGAGGTGATCACGAGCCCGGCGCGTACGCCATCGGGCACCATCTCGAGTACGGCCTCGGCCCGCGATGTCTCGATCCCGCCGACACGGGTGGGGACCACCACCGCGTTGGCGCGTTCCATCGCCTGGCTCAGCAACCGCTCGTTGCCCGGGGGCGGGTCGATGACAGCGATGTCGTCGGCTTCCATCCGGTCCAGCGCCTTCGTCAGCAGCCGGCCGGACGGTGCCTCGGCCACCTCGATCCGCTTGAATCGTTCATCGCCCGCATATTCGATCCATTCGGCCGCGCTCGCCTGCGGGTCGGCGTCCACGAGGGTCGCCGACCGCCGGTTGGAGGTCGCCAGCGCAGCGAGATACACGGCGGTGGTCGTCTTTCCAACGCCGCCCTTGAGTGCAGCTACAAGCACGATCACATGTCGACCGTACCCGTCACAGACGCTTACTGAACGACATATCGCCGATCTTGGCCCGTAACACGCGCCTAGAACGTAAACGGCTCCGCGAGCGTCCGGTAGTCGTGCTGCTCATCGGCGCTGAACCACAGCTCGACCTCGTACTTCGCCTCGTCGGAGTTACCCGACGCGTGGACGAGGTTGGAGACGGCCTTGTCCAGCCCGACGCAGTAGGCCTTCGACTGGTGCGCGAAGTCGCCGCGGATCGTGCCGGGCGGGGCCTCGTTGGGGTAGGTGCCGCCGACGAGCCGGCGTACGTTCGCGACCGCCTCGACGCCTTCCAGCACCATCGCGATCACGGGACCAGCCTGCATCGAGGCCGCCGTGGCGTCGTAGACCTGCTTGCCGTGGCGCTCTTCCAGGTCGAAGTAGTGCTTGCGGGTGAACTCGGCGTCCAGCTCCCGCATCTTCGTCGCGACGATCTTCAGCCCGGCGTCCTCGAACCGCTGGATGATCCGGCCGGCCAGCCCGCGCGCGACGGCGTCCGGCTTGAGGACGACCAGGGTCCGCTCCAGTGTGGCCACAGCCCTGCCTTTCGTGAATGAGATGTACGCACAGACCTTACGGAACGCTCGGCGCACACGCAGGTGCGGGCTTGGTGATCATGCTCTGACCTGGGCGCCTGGCGACGAGCGGCTCGAGCAGCGCGACGGCGAGGGCCGCGAGGCTCAGCAGGCCGCCGGCCAGGGCGGTGCTGCGGGCGCCGAACGCCGGGAGCAGCACGCTGCCCAGCAGGGCGCCGGCGGTGATGCCGACGTTGAACGCGGTCGACGTACCCGCGGAGGCCACCGACGAGTCGCCGGGCGCGACCTGGAGGACGCGTACGGACAGCGCGCTGGCGAGGGCTGCCATCGCGACGCCGGACAGTCCGATCAGGGCGACGGTTACGGCTCTGACCTGGCCGAACGCGTACATGCCGAGCAGGGCCACGGCCTGCAGCGCGACCGGCAGGACCATCGCGAGCCAGGCGTTGCGATCGGCGAGGCCGCCGGCGATTCCGATGCCCGCGATGCCGACGACGCCGCGCACCATCAGGATCGGGCCGATCGCAGCCGCCGAGAAACCGGTTACTTGGATCAGGAACGGGCTGACGTAGGTGAATGCGGCGAACGCGCCGGTGATCGCGAGCGCGGTGGTGACGACCAGTAGCCAGTAGCGCCTCGCGTCCGGCTCGGTGCCGCGGGCGGCGTGGCTCTGCTCCGGCTTCGACGTGGGCAGCAGGACGGCGAGGCTCACCATCGCTCCCAGGCCGACCGCGGCGAGGGCGACGAACGGCGTCTGCCAGCCGGCGAGCTGGCCGAGCCAGGTTCCGGCGGGGATGCCGAACACCGACGCAACCGACGGGCCCGCGAACAGGACGGCGAGCACGCGGCCGCGGATGCGCGGAGGGAACAGCCCGGCCGCGGTCGGCGTGGCCACCGACCAGAACAACGCCTGCGTCAGCGCGACGACCACGCGGGTGGCGAGGAGGATCCAGTAGCTGTCGGCAAGCAGGGACAGCAGCATGGCCAGCACGAACGTCGCCAGCAGGCCGGTCAGCAGGTAGCGCCGCGGCACCCTGCGCGTCACCATCGTCAACGGGATCGACGCGAGGACGACCACGAGCCCGTAACCGGTCACCAACCGCCCGACCGCCGACGGCGACACGTCCAGATCCCCGGCGATGAGCAGCAACAGCCCGATCGGGAGGGTCTCGGTGGTGACGTAGGTGAACGTGGACACCGAGAGCGCGAGCAGCGTGCCGATCGCGCGAGCGTTGCTACCTACGTAAGCCATTTTGACGGTTTCCTCAGCTCGAGAGGTCGCTTGAGGCGGAGGGAGTGCGCGCCGCGCGCCGGCGCTCGGTGAGCCTGCGCGCCTTGACCTCGGCGCCGCAGTCGGCCATCCGGCACCACCGCCGCGAGCGGTTACGGCTGTGGTCGAGGAAGAGCCAGCCACAACCGCCGTCCTCGGTAGGGCACCGCCCCAGCCGCCCGAGGTCGGCGCTGAACAGCAGCTCATAGGCGGCCGCAGCCGCGCGATCGGGCAACAGCAACGCCGGCGCCATCCCGACAACGAGCGTGGGAGTGGAACGAGCGAAAGCCGCGGACCCGGTTGGCCAGAGATCAGCGCCTGGATCGACCGGAGCACCGACGCCGCCATCGGACCCCTCCACGATCGCTCCGGAATCGTCTCGAGCGGCGTGAACCGGCGAAGCAGCGCCAGTGGCGCGGAGGGCAGTGCGCGGATCGGCCGGTGTACCGACATCACCGGAACCATCCGCCTGCGCATCAGGGCCGTCTCGAGAGGCGTGGGCCGCGGCCGAAGCAGCATCGTCGACATGGACGGCAGCTCCCGAATCAGCCGCAGCACGGAACTGGCCGTCGAACCCCTCCGCGACCGCACCGGCACCGCCATCTCGAGTGGTGTGGGCGGCGGGCGAGGCAGCGTCGGTCTGGGTTGGTTGTAGGCGGAGGGTGGAGCGACCCACTGCGGCATGCCACCTGGTGTGCAGCCGTTCCAGCGCCGCCCCTGTCTCGGCCGCGTCGGCCGGGGTCAGGCCCATCGTGGCGGCCAGGGCGGCGTACAGCGACTCCCGAATCTCCGTCACCGCGGCCAGCGCGGCCCGCGCAGCGCCGGGGTCGCGTTCCCAGGCTCGCGCCACCTCCGCCAGCTCGGCCTCGTCGGCCAGGCCGGCTCGACGTGCCCACACCAGCAGCGCCGACGGCGCCCCCAGGTGGTCGCGTTCCGGCGGTTGCCCGGCCACCCGAGGCTCGACCGTGTTCACCAGGTCGAGCGCACGGTGCCCAGCGACCAGCGGCAGGTTGGAAGCGTCCACGTTCACAACAACCAACGCTACCATCAAAACAAGCTAAGCCGGTAGCGTTCCTTCGAGCCTGCTCGCCCGCGTCAGCAAGTACCGCCGTTCCGGCAAGCTCCCCGCCCGCCCAGCAGCGGCCCGATAGTGCGCCATCGCCCCAGCCAGGTCCCCCGCCAGCTCCAGCAGATGCGCCCGCGCCACGTTCAGCCGATGCTGCTCACCGAGCCGCGAGTCCGATGCCAACTCCTCCACAGCCGCCAAGCCCGCCGCCGGGCCGTGCACCATCGCCACCGCGACCGCGCGGTTCAGCCGCACCACCGGGTTCGAACTCCCACCCTCGACCCGTTCCAGCAGGTCGTACAGCGCCAGGATCTGCCGCCAGTCGGTCTCCTCCGCACGCGAAGCCTCGTCATGCACCGCCGCGATCGCCGCCTGCACCTGGTACGGCCCGAGCCGGCTCTCCGACATCGCCCACGTCACCAGCGAGACGCCCTCCGCGATCGCCGCGCGGTCCCACAAACCCCGGTCCTGCTCGGCCAGCGGCACCGCCAAGCCGTCCGCCCCGAGCCGCGCCGACCGCCGGGCGTCCGTCAGCAGCATCAGAGCCAGCAGCCCAGCCACCTCGCCAGCAGCGGGAAACCGGTTCCTCAGGATCCGCCCCAGCCGGATCGCCTCCGCGGTCAGATCGGCCCGCACCAAGGCAGGCCCCGCCGTCGCCGTGTACCCCTCGTTGAAGATCAGATAGAGCACCTGCAGCACCGCCCGCACCCGGGCGTCCAGCTCCGCCGCCGGCGGCATCCGGAACGGCACCCCCGACGCCTTGATCCGCTGCTTCGCCCGTGTGATCCGCTTCCGCATCGTCTCCTCCGGTACGAGGAACGCGTGCGCGATCTCCTCCGTCGTGAGCCCACCCACCGCCCGCAACGTCAACGCGACCTGCACCGGCTCGGCCAGCACCGGATGACAGCACATCAGCAGCAGAACGAGGGTGTCGTCCTGGTCGCCGGTACGCGGCAGGTCAGCCGCGGGCGCCAGGTACGAGTCCAACGGCACGCGTACCGCCATCGTGTCCTCGCGCCGCCGCCTGGCCTGCTCACTCCGCAACTGGTCGGTCAGCTTGTTCGCGGCCACCTGAATCAGCCAGGCACGGGGATCTGCGGGTACCGCAGTTTGCGGCCACCGCAAACTGGCGGCAAGGAGCGCTTCCTGCACCGCATCCTCGGCCGCGTCGAAGTGCCCGTACCGCCGGACGACCGCACCGAGGACCTGCGGCGCCAGCTCGCGCAGCAGGTCCTCGAAACCGGTTTCTCTCAAAGCTCCGCTCCGGGATCCCCAGCACCGAGCGGCCGCACCTCCACCGTGTCACCCAACGCGTCGACGACGCGAGCAGCGATCTCCAGCGCGCGGTCGTGGCTCTTGCAGTCGACGATGCCGAAGCTCACCAGCACCTCTTTGAGCTCGGCATACGGACCATCCGTAGCGACCGGCCCGCTCTCCCCCTTGCGTACCGTCACGGTGTGCGACGGCTCGCCCAGCCCCGCGTTGTAGACCGCCTCGCCCGACTCCATGAGCTCCTTGCCGAGCTCCTCGTAGAAGTCGCACGCCTTCTGGACGTCCTCGGCCGTCGCGTCGGTCCAGCTCTGCGGGTTCGTGTAGGCCAACAGGATGTACTGCATGTCCGGCTCCTCGATGTTCGCGGCGCCTCGCCAGTGCCGGGCGCCTGTCGACCGCTACGTCGGAGCCACCGACCCGCGCGGGACAGCCTTCCCGAACTTTCTGCCGAGATCTTCCTACGAAATCTCTTCGAGGAGATGGACCTCCACACCGCGGTCAACTCATCGCGGTGCCGGCAAACAAACAGGCCCGTTCCCGGCGCACCCCCCGCGCCAGGAACGGGCCCAGCCCCGCAAACCCAGAGGCAGCTACTCGGCCACGGGATACGCCACCGGACCGTCGGCGCCATCGACGCTCGAAGCGATGCCGCCGTACTCGCTCACCCAGTCCGGCGCGATCCCCGGTGCGATCTCCTTGTCGGCCCCGGTCTGGCCGTCCAGCACGATCGGCCCGTTGGAGGTCGTGCCGTAGATCGCCCCGTGCCAGACGGCGCTCAACCCCGGCCTTTGGCGCTGGTCGTTCTTGTCCTTCGGCAGCGCCCACAGCTGCTTGCCGGTCGACGCGTCGAACGCCATCATCTGCGACATCTCCCCGCCGACCTGACACACCATGATCGACTTCTGGTCGTACTGGCACTCGCCGAGCTCGCTCAGTCCCTCGATGCCACCGTTCCTGGCCAGCGCGGACTGCTTCGGCTTCCCGGTGGCGGGGTCGACGAACGCCATCGTCTCGTCACCCGTGGAGTTGACGTAGGCGATCATCGCGGTGTCGGGACCGGCGTTCTCGACCGCGCCGCTCCACGTCTCGGCGGCCACCCAGCGCTCCTTGCCGTCGGTCAGCCCGACCCCGACGATCCGCGTCTGCGACGGTAGCCCCGGCTCGGCGTCACTGATGCCGACAACGACGTCGCCGTTCAGGCTGCGGGCGATCAAGCCACGCGCCTCCCACAGCGGTTCCTTCGTGTTCGGCGCGATCGCGAACGTCTCAGCAGCGTTGGTGGTGGTGTACGTGACGACGACCGCCTGGTCCGTCACACCAAGCACGCGCGTGATCGCACGGTCGCCATTGGTGTCCGGGTCGGGTGCGTCGACCAGCGCCGACCACTCGACGTCGCCCTTCTCCGCGCCGACGGCCATCACCACGACCGCGAAGTGCGACGGCGTGGTGCCCTTGCCCGGCACAGTGACCGGGAACGCGCCGTAGACCGTCTTGCCGTCCTCCGACACCAGCGGCGGACGTGGCCCGGCGTCGTTCACGAACGGCCCGGCCTGGGCGTTCGGGTCGGCCGGCGCACCTTCGATCGGCGTCTTCCACAGCTGCTTGGCGCTGATCAGGTCGACCGCCGACAGGTCGTACGCACTGACGATGTACGCCGTCCGCCCGGACAGCGTGGTGAAGTTGGTCGTCACGTCGCCGGCGAGGTTGCCCTGACCCAGCTTGAACGGCAGGTCGACCCCGGCCGCCTTGTCGAACTTCAGCGGCGGGTCGGCGGTCTTCGCGGGCGGCAACGTCGGCGTCGGCGTCGCGGTCCTGGTCGGCTTGGCCGACGCGGACGCGGACGACTTGTCGTCGGCGTTCGGACTGTCGTCGGTCTTGGACCCGCAGCCCGCGGCGGCCGCCAGAGCCACTCCGGCGATCAGCACAGCGGTCAGCGTCTTACGCATCGTCATCTTTCAGTTCCCCGTAGCGTCAGGAGTGGGAATCGGCACACACGGGAGCTCGGCAAGTTCGTCGTCGGTCCCGAGGAGGAACTTGCCGTCGGCGTTTCCGCAGAGCTGGTAGCCGTCCTTGGCTTCGGACCCGTCCTTGATCTGGAAGACCAGCGGCTCTCGGTAGTCGACGCCGGCGTCCAGATCGATCCCCATCAGGTCGAGCGTCATCCAGGTCTCCGACTGCCAGTCCGACTCATCCATCGCTATGGGCATCACCGAGGTCTTGTTGGTGATGAAGCAGGTCTCGACGTTGTTGACGTGAGAGGGACTGGAGCAGCCCGTGCCGGCGGGCTGGAAGCGCAGGTACAGCTCCCTCATCTGCAGGTGATTCACGCCCCGGTCGGCCAGTTTCGGCCGCATCGCCGTGAACACCACCATGAACTTCGTGCCAGGCTCGGCCGGCGTGTCCGCGAACTGTGAGAAGTACTGGACCTGCATCGGCTTCAGCATCACGGCGAAATCGCTGGACGAGTAGTGGTAGGTCAGCGCCTTGGTCGGCACGTCGTCGAACGATGTCGGCTCCGGCGGCTCGGTCGGCGTCGGCGTCGCCGACGAATCGTCGCTCGCGGCCGATGTCGTGGGATCCGCGCTGCCCGAGCCATCGCCGCCGCACGCGGCCAGCCCAACGGCCGTGCTGAGCATGATGATGGACGCCACCAGCAGGCGGCGTACGTGGTTGGTCATGTCTCCTCGTCCCCGTATGGGTGGTGTGGGGTGCCCGCGCACAGTGAAACCGGCCGCTCTAACAAGCCACTAACAAGGTCACTTGGTACGAGCTGCCGGCATTCCCCCGGAATGTGCCCAGCGGCTCACATCAGGCAAACGCCTTCCAAGGTAACGAAACCAACACGTCGCGTGTGTTCACGCACGTGAACAGGCCATTAGGTGCCGGTTTTGCCCACTGGACAAGGTGTATGCCGTGAGGTTGACTCCGGACGAGATCAGCGTGGAGGGGCCACCTGGTGGAGCCGGACAGATCGACGTTTCACCGACCGGGGGCAGGGCCTTCACCTCCACGTCACCACGGCGTTCACCAGGCTGGCGACCGTGGTGCGATTGGCCCGCTTCACGGGCGGGCCATGGGCGGGAGGGGCCATACCTTGAGGGGCAACCACGATCTTGAGCGTGCCTCGCTCAGCATCGACCAGCTCGGCCCGTACGGACCGTACGGCCAACAGGACCGGCGGCAGTTCGTCGGGTACTTCGGGCTGGGCGCGCTGGCGCTCGCACTCGGACCACTGGCGACGCAGCCGTCGACCCGGACTCGCGAGGTCACCAGCTTCAGCAACTATCCGTTCAGTCTCGGAGTGGCGTCCGGCGATCCGCTGCCCGACTCCGTCGTGCTGTGGACGCGGCTGGCGCCGGAGCCGCTGGCGTCGCTCGGCGGCATGGACCAGGTACGCGTACCCGTGCCCTGGCAGGTCGCGGAGGACCCGCAGTTCCGCCGGGTGGTTCGCAGCGGGACGGCCACGGCGAAACCGGAGTACGTCCACTCGGTGCACGTCGACGTGCGCGGGCTGCGGCCCGGCCGGGAGTACTACTACCGCTTCAAGGCCGGCAACCAGATCTCGCCTGTCGGGCGGACCAAGACCGCCCCGGCGACGTGGCAGGTCCTGGACGACTTCAGGTTCGCGATGGTGTCGTGCCAGGCATGGTTCGACGGCTACTACACGGCCTACGGCCATCTGGCGGAGGAGGACGTCGATGTGGTCCTCCACCTCGGCGACTACCTCTATGAGTACGGCGTCGGGACCAACGGCGGCCGGCCGGACGCCACGCTGCCGGACAAGTACTTCAGTCCGACCGTCTACCTGTCGGAGTATCGCGACAGGTACGCGCTCTACAAGCTCGACCCCGACCTGCAGGCCGCACACGCCGCCGCGCCCTGGATCCTGACCTGGGACGACCACGAGGTGGTCGACAACTACGCCAACCTCGCGCATCCGTCGGCGACGCCGGAGGACTTCCTGGTGCGCCGGGCGAACGCGTACCGGGCGTACTGGGAGCACATGCCGTTGCGGCCGCTGGAGCCGGTGGGGCCGGACATGCCGATCTACCGGCGCTTCACGTTCGGGCGGCTGCTGGAGTTCAGCGTGCTCGACACCCGGCAGTACCGCAGCGACCAGGCCTGCGGCGACGGGCTGCGGACCGACTGCGTGGACCGGCTCGACCCGGCGCGCACGCTGCTCGGCGACCCGCAGGAGGCCTGGCTCATGGACGGGCTGGCGCAGTCGCGTACGACCTGGAACGTACTTGCGCAGCAGATCATGCTGTCGCAGGTCGACTTCAACACCAACGCCGGCCTGGCGCTGTCGATGGACTTGTGGGACGGCTACACGCCTGCTCGGGACCGGGTGCTGGCCGGACTGGTCGAGCGGCAGGTGCGCAACCCGATCGTGCTGTCGGGCGACTTCCACCGCAGCATGGCGGCCAACGTCAAGCAGAACTTCGACGACCCGGCCTCGCCGACGATCGCGACGGAGTTTCTCGGCACGTCGATCTCGTCGGGTATGGACGGGGCCGACATGGACGAGTTCGGGACGCAGTTCCTGGCCGCCAACGACCACATCAAGTTCTACAACGGGCAGCGCGGCTATGTGCGCTTCTCCGTGACGCCGGAGACCTGGAACGCGGACTACCGCGTCGTGCCGTACGTACGGCAGCGGGGCGCTGAGGTGTTCACGCGCGCTTCGCTGGTCGTCGAGGCCGGTGTGCCGGGACTGCAGGACGTCAGCGAGAACGCGGCACGCGGCCTGGCGTACGCGAGCGCCGACGAGGTGGAGCCGCCCGAGCCGTTGAAGGAGCCTGAGCAGTGATCTCACGCATGACAAGGGGTCTCAGCATGTTCACCCTCGCAGCGCTGCTGGGTGCGGTGCTGTTCGGTACGGCCGGGCCCGCGGGCGCGGCGCGGGGCTCGATCACGTTGTCCGTCGCGCCTGGGCCGATGGCGGTGCTCGCCGCGCCGTGCGGTGGGCAGCCGCTGCCGATCGACATCGGGAACACCGGCTCGACGGGGGCGTACGTCGACGTCTTCATCGAGCCGGAAGGGCCGCTGACCACGTCGCACGACGTGATCTCGACGTACGTACCGCCTTCGGACGATGTGGTCGTGACCGCGCAGATCTCGGCGCCGTTGGGGTCCGCGGGGGGCACGTACGGGGTCTCGGTGCAGGTCGGATCGCGCGGGCCGTCGGCGTCGTCGTCGGCTGTCGTGACGCCGAAGCCGTCCGGGCCGGGCGCGAACCTGGCGTTGGGCGGCCCGGTCTCGGCGTCGTCGACGCACGGCAACTTCGCCGTCTGCGGCGGGGTCGACGGCAACACCAGCTCCGAGGACTGGGACACGCTGACCGGTTGGAACGACGGTACGTCGCGAGTCTGGCCCGACACCTACGCGATCTCGACGGTGGGCGGGGCGCAGCCGATCGGCCGGGTGGTGGTCTACACGTTGAACTCGGTGCGCTTCCCGGCCGCCCGCTACGGCCTGAAGGACTTCGACGTCGAGGTCCTGGACGAAGGTGGGAAGTGGGTGAACGTGTCGAGCGTGCGCGACAACACGGCGGGGGTGGTGGAGTTCACGTACGACTCGCCGCTGCTGACGACCGGCGTGCGGATCGTGGCGCTGGCGTCGAACAACAACGACTACTCGCGGATCGTCGAGCTGGAGGTCTACCAGGCTTCGTAGCCTGGGGTTGACGACAGGGCGTTTGCTGGGGCGGTTTCTGCGGCCGGCAGGTCAGTGCGCGGCCGCAGCCGCCCCTTTGCCGTGACTCGCCCGCGTGCCGTTGCTTCGTCACCGCCGATGCCTCGCGCGTAGGCATGCTCGCCGCTGTTGTGGTCTCCGCAACCCGCCCGTCCTTTCCGGCACACGCACGCCGCCGCCCTGCGCGCCCGAACGCCGACACCACCCCACATCCCTCCCGCCAAGCTGCGACTGACACATTGCTCCTCCTCGCGTACTCACTGCGTACCTCGTCGACCGCTGCCCCTGCTCGGCACATCTGCCTCACCCCGCTTCGTCGAGCGCTCGCCGGCGCGGCGTTGCGCTCGCCACGGCCGCTGCCATGGTCGACTCCAGTTCAGCGGCGCCAGGGTGACCAGCCGTCGGGGCCGGCGAGGTAGGAGGCAACCGTTGCGGAGGCTGCTTGCTCTTCCGTGAGTTGCGGCCGGCCGTCGCCGGTGGCGGCGCCGGGTCCGGTGTTGCGATACTCGAAGAACTCCGCGTCCCGCCAGGACCAGCCGCTCATGTCGGTCCAGGCCGGCGTTCCGATGTGGGCGCCCAGCCAGGAGTCGCGCACGACGACTGCCGGGTCGGTGTTCGGATCGCTGCTCGGATGCCACGGCCGGCCGAGGAACACCGAGCCCGCCGCGGCGTCGGAAACGAAGCGGCAGCCGGTGAAGAGGAAACCGTGTGGGTTCCCCGTGACGGTCGACGCCGCCGTGACGTACCCGTTCACCGTCGCGTGCCGGTCGAGCGAGCGGATCGTGCTGTTCGCGAACACTGCCGTCGCCCGGCCGTAGATGAAGTCGACGTCGCCCTCGACGTACGAGCGCGTCGCGTACACCCGCGACTGGACGTCGCGCGAAGGCGACTCGGCCAGATAGGTGTCCTGGTTGCCGATCAGCCGCACGCCGTCGAGCACGATGCGGTCACCGATCGTACGCAGCGCCAGCGACTGACTCGGTCCGTTAGCTGCCTCGTCGTAGTCGTTGCGCACGGTGAGGTTCCGCAGCGTCACGTCGTTCGCGAACACGGCGAGTGTCGCCGAGCCGCTGCTACCGAACGTGCCGCCGTAGAACTTCTGCTGCCCAGCCGCGATGTCGTACGTCAGCACGACATCAGCCGGATCGCGCGTCGTGCCTCGGATCGTCAGGTGATCAGCGTCGGGAAAGACCCGGACCACCTCACGGTATGTGCCCGGCGCCACGACGATCTCCACCGGATGGGTGGCCCGCGCTGCCGCGCCCACAGCAGCGCCGATGCTGGCGAAGTCGCCCGACCCGTCGAGCGCGACGCGTACCCGGCGGCCGATCTCCCGGATCGGGCCGACCGGACCGGCGCCGGCTGTGACGATCGCCGGTACGTCGTCGACCGGATCGACCTGATAGGCGTAGAACTGTGACGGTTCGAAAGTCGAACCAGTCTGGTCCCGGCGACCGCGGATCGCGAGAAACCGGTTCCCCCGCGAGTCGACCTTCGAGTCCGCGTCCTTCGCGACGATCGGGTCCTCGCCGTTGACGTAGTAGCTGGCCTCCACCACCAGCTGCGCCGCGCCCCGCGACATCGTGCCGTACTGCCCGAATCCGTCGAGATAGTTGTTGTACAGGTGCCCGGCGGCCACGTTGTCGACGCTCGCGTTGCGCTGGTAGGTGTTGGCGAACCAATTGTGGTGCAACGTGATCGTGGTGATCACGTTTGTCGTCCAGCCGACACCGATTGCCTTGTTGTGATCGAGAAACCGGTTCCACGAAAGCGTGACGGCAGTCGAGTCCTGACGTACGTCGACCAGGCCGTCGCCGAGCCGGGCGAACTCGTTGTGGTCGATCCATACGTGCGACGACGTGTCCAGCCGGATGCCGTCGTTGTCGTTGTCGGCGCTCTTGCCGTCCCAGTCGGCGGGCACGTACGAGTCGCGGAAGGTCAGGTTTCGCACGATGACGTTGTGGACGCCGTCGAGGAACAGGCCGCCGCCGACCAGCGCGGCTCGCGGCCCGAGCCCCACGATCGTCTTGTTGGAGGCGACGCGGATCATCGAGCCGAACGGCTCTACCTGGATCTCTCCGCGTACGACGATGGTCAGCGGCTCGGTGCTGGCGGCGTGGCGGGCGAGCGAGGCCGCATCCGATGCGATGACGGTACGCCCGCCGGTGCCGCCGATCGTTCCCTCCGGCAGATCATCAGAGGGTGTGGACGCGAAACCGGTTGCTCGCGGCGACCACACCGGCCCGTCCGCGGTCTCGGTGTGCGGGGCGCCTACCGCTCGGAGAAACCGGTTCCCGGCGACGGCGGGATCGGTCGGGTTGCCGAGGCTGCGATCCAGCCGGCCGGCGCCGGCCCAGGCGGCCACCGTCGTACGGGCTGCGGGCGCGGGCTGGATCGTACGACGCTGGCCGGCGCTGCCGGAGACCGTCGCGGAGAGCGGTTTCTCGGGATGCGCCTGGCTGGACCGCTGGCTGCTGCCTTGGACCCCCTCAGAAACCGGTTTCTCGCGCCCGCGAACTGGGCCGCTGTCACCCGCGTGATCAACCCCGGTCTCGCCCGGAATCGAGCTGGACCCATGCGCTAAGGGTCGGGCCTGAGCCGGCGGCCCGAACGCCGCCGAAACCGCGATCACGGCGGCAAGCGTCACTGATGTACCGGTTCGCGCAAAAAGCCTTCTGAGCTGCGACATCGGGCTTCCTCCCGCACTATGACAGGTCCGAGAAACCGGTTTCTTGGGAACGTAGTCTCGCTCTCACAGCGCGTCAAGCACGCCCCAATGACACAAGGACTGAGGCCAAGGCGTCGCCCCATCCCGAGCACGGAGACGACTCCAACCGCGCGGAGTAAGGCGCAGCGCCGGAAGCAACCGACCAACCTGCCGATGCGGGAGCGCCTCCCAGCACAGCACGATCCGGTGCCAGCACGGATGCGCGGGCTGCTGAGCTCGTAGCCGGCATCAGCCTTCCTCGAACAACGCGGCGACAGCGACGCAGATCGCACAGCAAGCCGCGCGCCGCGGCACGCCCGACGTAGCACCTCCGCCCAGCAGCACGGTGCCCCAGCACGGATGCGACGCGCGGGCGACGAGCTCGCAGCCAGCATCCGCCCTCCTCGAACAACGCGGCGACAGCGACGCAGATCGCACAGCAAGCCGTACCCGCGGCACGCCCGACGTAGCACCTCCGCCCAGCAGCGCAGCGCCCCAGCGCGGATGCGACGCGCCCGCAGTGAGCACCGGCGATCGCTCGAAGAGCGTGACGGCATCCAAACGAGTGCGGCAAGTCGCACCGGCCGAGCCAGAGTGCTGCAGGGGGGTGGACCAGGGACGGGAGTGCGCAAGCGGACACGACGGCCCGCGTAGCCGGCGCCACACATGCCGAGCACAACGCGACGTGCGGTCCGCCGCAGAGGGCGCCTCGACGACCGATGCCGGCTCGCGGCATCGACCGGGCCAGAGCACGGCGACCGGGCCAGGGCACAGCGACAACCGACCCGCCGACCCGCCGCCGCGACGGCTGGGCGTTGGCCGGGCCAGCCGCGAAGCGAACGGCTCGCCGCCGCCAGCGGCAGCAGAACCGGGCTAGGCCGAGGGGAAACCGACGCTCAGGCGGGCCATCGCGAGTTCGGCCAGGTCGGCGGCGTCCTGCCGGTCCAGCTGGCGGTCGACGATGATCGCGTCGAGGTAGAGGTCGAGGTGGTCGTCTTCCTCGATGACGGTCTGGGAGTCCCAGGCCACCGCCGGGCCCGCGCCCACGTAGTCGGCGACTCGGACGAACCACGGGTAGTCGGCCTGGGTGGGCTGGGCCAGCACCACCGACACCCAGCTTTCGCCGCGGCGTTGGGCGAACGCGATCCAGGTCGAACGCGAACCGTGCGCCGATGTCTCCCCCGCCGCGCCGGCCGCCAGCACGAGCGTCTCGTCGGCGTTCGGCAGGCGCCAGAAGAGTCCGCCGTACCCCGCGCCCGGACGCCCGTTGATCGCCGGGCTGGAGAAGGTCAGCTCCTCCCGGTCGGCGATCAGGCGGCTGCGCCACCGCAGCGCCCAGCCCTCGACCTCGGGTACCAGCACACCGCGCAGCGTCCGGTCCTCCGCGAGCTGATGCACTCCAGCCTGGTCGACCCACTCGACCTCCTGCGTCAGCGTCGTACCGTCGTCCGAGACGCGGGCCGAACCGCCGATCTGCCGGCCATGATTGGGCAGCAGCGTCGGCCCCTGCCCGCGGACGAAGGTACGTCCGCCCCAGTAAGTCGTCCCGTTCACGTCGGCGATCGCCAGCGACAGGCCGTAGTGGTGGCGGTGGTCGACGGGGCTCCGCTCGGTGACGGGTACGCCGGCGAGTGAGTGGATCGGATCGAGGTACGGACGTGGGCTGTGTACGTCGGGCAGATCGTCGCCGGGCTGGTAGCGGGCCAGCGGCGTCCCCAGCCCCTCGAGCACCAGGCCGGTCGCGTCCGAACGCCAAGCGGCCGAGGCCCCCGGCCCGGACGTACTCCGGGAGAGGCCGGCCGTGTCGGACGACGGAGCGGAGAAGCGGCGCGCCGGCGGCACCGGGCCGGTGCTGGCCCGCACCTCGAGCTTCGGGACGAACCTGGTGCCCGTGCTCTCCTGTGAGCTTTCGAACCTGCCGCCATCCGTACGCACAGCCGCCGCGCCGTCCTTCGGCACCACGGCACCATCCGCGGCTGATGGGTACTCGTCGTCCGGCTCGGTGCGGAGTACGTCGCGCAGGGATTGCCAGGCGGCCCGGCCGAGCTCGGCCTGCGGCACGGCCGCGGTGGTGAGGGAAGGCGTGGCGTAGCGGGCCAGCTCGATGTCGTCGAAGCCGGCGATCGAGATGTCGCCTGGCACCGCGACGCCGCTCTCGTTCAGCCGGGCGAGCAGCCCGAACGCCACCAGGTCGTTGAAAGTGATCGCGGCCGTGGCGCGGGTGGCCAGCACCTGGTCGGCGATGGCGTATCCGTGGGCGACGGTCGAGCCGCCGGGCAGGGTGCTGACGTCGAGGCCGGAGTACTGCTCCACCGAGGCCTTCAGCGCCGCTGCTTTCGCCACGCCCGACGAGCTGCCCGCCGGGCCCTCGACGTAGACGATCTGGCGGTGCCCCAGCTCCACCAGGTGGGCGACGATCGAGCGCATGCCGTCGGCGTAGTCGACCCAGAAGCCGGGGACGTCGCCGTCGTCGAGCTGGCGGTTGATCAGTACTGCCGGCTTCACCAGGGGCAGCAGCTCGAGCAGCTGGTCGTCCGCCATCCGCGGCGACGCCAGGATCAACGCGTCGCAACGCATTCGGGCCTCGTGCGCGATCTCGGGTTCGGCGAGCGCGTCCTCAGCGCTTTCGGCGACGAGTACGCGGCAGCCGTCCTCGTCGGCGGCGGCCATCAGGCCGCGCAGGATCTGCTGGAACAGGGGGTTTCCGAGGTCGGGTACGACCAGCGCGACGGAGTTCGTCCGGCCGATCGAGAGGCTGCGGGCGACGTTGCTCGGGCGGTAGCTGAGGCGTTCGGCGACCTCACGTACGTGCTCGGCGATGTCCTGCGCGACCGTGGAACGGCCGTTCATCACCCGCGACACCGTCGCTCTCGAGACGCCGGCTGCCCGGGCCACCTCGCCGATCGTCACCCCGGTCTTGGCCGGCTTCGCCATCGGACCCTCCCAGTTACTCAAAGGGGCCGACGCCGGCCCTACGCGGAGTACAAGGTACCTCCACTTGCGGTCAGATTACCGGATGAGAAACCGGTTCCCGGCCGCCAAAGTGCGCTCAGAAACCGGTTTCTCGGGACCGCGGTCGCGGCTCTGATTCACGCGGGAACCGGTTTCTCGAATAAGCAGAGCCAGACGGAACTCGCGGGCCAAAACAGCCCGGCAGACCACCTCCATGAGAAGGGCGCATCGGGGAACCGGTTTCTCGAACGACGGGAGGGCCAACCCGGTGACAACTGCCGACGACGACAGGCCGGGAACCGGTTTCTCGAGGCTGTGGGAGCTGCACCGGCACAGGGCGACTCACGTCTGCGATGACTTCGGGCGCAATTGCGGTCGACCTGCCCGGGAACCGGTTTCTCGAAGCAGCGCAGCGATGTCGGCTTCGGCCCGAGACGGCTCGACAGCCGACCGTCGGCGGCGGGCTGGCCGGGAACCGGTTTCTCGAGGACCGCGGAAGCCCGCCGAGCGCAGGGCGAAATGGCTTGGCGGACGGCGGCTGCGGGCGCCTACGCTGCCGGACTGTGAAACGCGTGCTCATCCTTGGCCCGGGCGGCGCCGGCAAGAGCGAGCTTGCGTGGGCCATCAGCCGCCGGACGGGGCTGCCGGTTGTCCATCTGGACGTACTGTTCTGGGGTCCGGGATGGAGCGCGGTTCCGCGGGAGCAGGCGCTGGCCCGTCTGAGCGAAGCCGTCGACGGCGACGAATGGGTGCTCGACGGCAACTTCCTGCGGGATGTCGATGTCGACGGCCGGTTGCGGCGGGCCGACACGATCGTGTTCCTGGACCTGTCGCGCTGGCTGTGCCTGTGGCGCGTCACCAAACGGATGCTGCGCGACCGCCGGCGGCGCAGGCCCGACCTTCCGGACGGCGCGGACGAGTCGTTCGATCCGGCCGGGTTGCGGTGGATCTGGAACTACCGCCGGACCGACCGGCCGAACGTACTCGCGCTCCTGGCCGGCCTCGGACCGGGCGTCGCGGTGTATCGGTTGGGGACGCGGGCCGAGGTACGGCGGTTCGTCGAGCGGTTATCGCCGGAGCACGGCCAACAGCCGCCCGAGGCTGCGCCGGCGGCCCCAGGCGATGATCGCTGAGGGGAGGAGGAGCGCCAGCGGGAGCACGACGCCGCCGCCGGTCACGAGTTGCTGCGTCACCGCCGCTCCGATCATCAGCGCGACCAGCGCCAGCGCCGCCAACCCGACGAGTCGCGGCACGAAGAGTGCGACGGCTCCCGCGATCTCGAGTACGCCGATCAGGTAACGGAACCAGTCGCCGAACCCGAGCTGGTCGAACGTCGCCGCGATCTCGGGTGAGCCGGTCAGCTTCCCGATGCCGACCATCAGGAAGAACAGCGCGGTCAGGACCTGCAGCACCCACAGCCCGACGTTGGCCAGCCGGCTCCCGAAACCGGGCACGCTGGCCGCGGCTCGCTCTGTCGTCACGTACATGGACCTCCCCTTCCTCTCGGTCTCGAAGGCCTGCAACAGCCATAACAAGGTTATGTAACTTAGTTATGGCAATACAGTCAACCCATGAGCCCGAGATCCACCGATCCCTCGGTCCGAGCCGAACTGGTCGAGGCTGCCGCCCGCGTCCTGGCCGAGGCGGGCCCGAACGGCCTGACGGCGCGCCGGCTCGCCACCGAGGTGGGCGCGTCGACGATGGCGGTCTACACGCATTTCGGCAGCATGGACGAGGTACACCGGGCGGTCCGTCGGGAGGGCTTCGCGCGGCTGGCGGCCGACCTCGACGCCGTACCGAAGACCGACGATCCGGTCACCGACCTGACCGCCGCGGGCGTGGCGTACCTGGCGAACGGGCTCGCCAACCCGAACCTCTACCGCGCGATGTTCCTCGAGCGCCACGGGAACCCCGAAGCGGGCAACGACACGTTCGAACGCCTCGTCCAGGCCGTACGCCGCTGCGTGGACGCAGGCCGGTTCGAGGCGGCCGGCCCGATGGACGCGCTCGGCTGGTCCGTACAACTGTGGACGATGCGGCACGGCATGGTGAGCCTCGCGATCGCGGAGCTCATGCCGCGCGAGCATCTGGTGCTGCACTTCGCCGACATGAACCGCCGGCTGTTCGTCGGCTACGGCGACGACCCCGCGAAGACGCGCAAGTCGGTCGACCAGGCGATGCGGGCGTACGGCCAGCGGCTGGACGTCGGCCAAGGTGGAACGACCGCGAAGCCCAACCCCGCTTGAGGGTCCGCCGAGTCACGAACCACGCCGGCCGAGCTCGCCGGTCGTGTCCTCACGACCAAGCGGTCACATCAGCTTCGCGAGAACGTCGATGAACGCCTGGTAGGTCGATCGATCGCCGATCGACAGGTGCCAGGACGCGGCCTGCGTACCCACCGCGAAAAGCCAAGCCCGCTGGCGTTTCCGGTCGAGCCCGAGCCGATCGGCGAACGCGTCCGCCCGCTTCGCGGAGTCCGGGCCGAGGTCGATCCGCAGGAACTGTCCGACGTCGAACGCCGGGTCGCCGATCCGCGGCATCGGGTCGATCGCCAGCCAGCCGCGGCCCGAACGCAGCAGGTTCCGGCGGTGGAAATCGCCGTGCAGCAAGGCTTTCCGTTCGGCCGAGGCCGGCAACGAACGGTAGAGCCGGGCGGCCTCGTAGAACGGCCCGACGTCAGCCACCGTACGGAACTCATCGGCACGGCTGTCCATCAGCTCCGCCAGGTGCTCGCACCAGTCCGCCAGGGACATCCCCGGATGCAGCGAAGGGTCCGCCGACCAGAGCCCGAGCAGCACCTCCGCCGCGACGGCGTCGGCCTCCGCCGAAGGCAAGCCTGCGGCATCGGTGCCGGGCAGGCAACGTTCCAGCAGGCAGGCGCGGTCGTCCGGCTCGTAGCCCAGCAGCCGGATCGCTCCACGACCGTTCCAGGAACGCAGCGCCCGGCACTGATCGTCCATGTCCACAAGGGGAATCGCGAGCTTGAGGACGGCAGGGCTCCCGTCCTCGCGTACGACCGGAGCCGCCCAGCCGGCCTCGCCACCGGTGAACGCCGGCAACAGCGTGAGCTTCCAGCGATCCACACAACGGTCCACCAGCGCGGGCAGCTCGCGCAGCCACGTCCGGGCGACCTCGCCGTGATAGGCGACGATCAGCTCCGCCTGCGCCGCGGGCATCAGCTCCGTCATCGCAGCCGAGGCTCACACAGCCAACGGATCCAAGGCAAGTCCTTTGTTCCGGCCGGCCTTCACGACCCGGTCGTGTACGAAGGGCCGTTGCTGTCCTGGTTCTGCAGGGCGAGCCAGCGTCCGTTCTCGTAGGTGAACGTCACGCCGATCACGAAGTCGATCGGCTCGGCGCCGGGCGACGGCGTGAACACCGAGTCGAAGAGGACGAACGCGGTACGGCAGCCGCGCACCTCTCGCGTGCGCTCGTCGAACGTCTGCGTCCAGCCGGACGTGGCGAAGAACGGCCCGATGAAGCCCATCGTCCGCTCCTTGCCGTAGAGCACCTCGCCGTCGGCGAAGATCGCGGTCACGTCGGGGTGGAGGACGGACGCGAACCGCTTCGCGTCGCGTTCGGCGGTGGAGTCGACATACGTACGCACGGCGCGGTCGAAGTCCGCCGCACAGGCATGCTGGGTCTGGGTCTGGGGCTCGCCGTTCGCTTCGGCGCCCATCGCCACCGCCGGTACGGCAGCGGCGGTCACGGCGACCAGGGAGATGGCGGTACGTAGCAGGGTTCTCACGGTTTCGGCTCCTCGAAGGATGTATCAGGCGACTACGTGAGAGGAGTGAAACGCCGGCGGCCGTCCCGGCGGTAATGATTCGACCCAGCTCGAACGGTCGCGCGGCTTAGCATGGAGCGCGTGATCGTGGTCGACGTTGACAGTGCGAGCCTGGCGCGCCTGCGGCTCGCGCCGTCGCCTGCCTACGAGCTGGCCGGCTGGTTGCTGCTCGCCGCGCAGGGCCGCCGGCATCCGGTCTACGGCGATCCCGGGCCGGCCGCGCGGGCGGCGCTGCGGCGCGCCGACACCCAACTCGTGGCGGAGCTGTTCCCGCGGTCCGGTCGCGGGTACACCCCGGACTTCCTCACGCCCGCCCCGCCGCCCGTCGCTCGGCCGGCCCGGACGTTCGGCGTCCAACTGGAGCTCGTCGCTGCGACGCCCGCCGATGCGGTCGAGCGGGAGATCGGATGGTTCGCGGCCGAAGGGCAGCTGTCGGCCCGGGTACGCGAGGCAGTGCAGGCCGGGACGCTGGCCGGCCGGGTGGCCGCGGGGTTGTACGCGTTCTGGCGGGCCGCCTTCGCCGACAGCTGGTCCGCGCTACGCGCCACGCTCGACGCCGACATCCGCCGGCGTGGCACCGAGCTCGCCCAGGCCGGTGTCGGCGCGGTGCTCGGAGGCCTCCACCCGGACCTGCGCTGGACGGGCGGCCGGCTGGAGATCACGTCGGCGTACGACGAGCACCATGCGGTAGGTCAGGCCGACCTGGTGCTGGCGCCGAGCGCCATCCGCTGGCCCGGACTCGGCGTCCAGTTGCACGACGCCCGGGCCGCGGTGTTCTGCTACCCGGCCGGCGGCGTCGGCGCGCCGGCAGCCGACCGCAACCAGGCCGCCGCGGTCGCGGACCTGCTCGGCGCCAGCCGTGCCGCCCTCCTGCGCGATCTCGACGAACCCCGCTCGACCGGCGACCTGAGCCGCCGCCACGTACTCGCCCCCGCCACGGTCTCGCACCATCTTGGCGTGATGCTGCGCGCCGGCCTCGTCCACCGCGACCGCAGTGGACGCGTCGTCTACTACCGCCGCAGCCTCCGCGGGGACGCACTGGTGAGTTGAGGCTGGAATTGGCCGAGCCACGCTCCGCAGCCGGAACAGCGGTAGGCACTCTCGGCGTGACGCGGCGCCCAGGCCCGATCGACCGCGACCACAACGGACGCGTCGTCTACCGCCGCGGCCTCCGCCGAGGCGCATTGGTGACCGAAACGGCGGCGAGCACTGCAGCGTGATGCTGCCCGCCGGCCTGGTCCACCGCGACCGCAACTGACGCGTCGTCTACTACCGCCGAAGCCTCTGCGGAGAGGCACCGAGGCCTGAAACCCGCCGCTGGCAGGGCTCCTCTGCCCCGAGCCACGCTCCACGGCTGCAAACGGCGACGAGCAATGTCGGTTGGCTCGCTTACTCTCATGCCGTGAACCGCATCGATCGTCTGTACGCCTTGGTGGAGGAGCTGCGTGCCGCCGGGGCGCGGGGCAGGACAGCGCGGCAGCTCGCAACGCACTTCGAGGTGAGCGTACGCACCGTCGAGCGTGACCTGAGCGCGCTCGGGCAGGCCGGCGTGCCGCTCGCCACCAAGCAGGGGCGAGGCGGCGGCTACACGCTCGACCGCTCGATGAGCCTGCCTCCCCTCAACTTCACCCCTCGCGAGGCGGCCGCCGTCGCCGTGGCGTTGAGCAGGAACGAGCACGTGCTGTTCAAGCGCGACGCCCGTAGCGCCCTGCAGAAGATCGTCGCTGCCATGCCGGAGCGGGCGCTGGCCGAGGCACGTACCGCCGCCGGGAAGGTACGGCTGCTCGTCCAGCCCGTGCCCGACCCCGACGCCGAGATCGCCGAGACGGTCTGGCGGGCCGTACGCGACAACCAGGTGCTGCGCATCCGCTACACCGATGCCGGCGGTATCGATACCACCAGGGAGGTCGAGCCGCAGCACGTGGTCGTCGGCCCCAATGGTTCCTACCTCAGCGCCTGGTGCCACCTGCGAACCGAGGACCGGGTGTTCCGCATGGACCGCATCACCCGGGCCGAGCCCACACCGTCTCCGCCGCGCCCGCGACGCGACATACCCGACCTGATCGTCGACGGCTACGAGACCAAGCTGCCGGCCTCGGCGCTGAACGGCGAAGATCTTCTGCCGAACACCGACATAGGGCTGTCGCCTGCGCCCGAGACCGTAGGTGCGACCTGCCGCTTCGGCAGGTGATCCGCACTCTGAAGGAGACCCGCATGAGCACCGTCCCCGCACCCGGCGCCCTGGCCTGGTTCGAAGTCGCCACCAGCGATCCCGACGGCGCCGCGAAGTTCTACGGCAGCCTCTTCGACTGGACCTTCGAGACCGACGGCCCGTCGGCCTCCGGCGGCATGGACTACCGCAACATCAAGGCCTCCGGTGCCGACGGCCCGATGGGCGGCATCTTCGGCACCGGCGGGCAGGTGCCGAACCACGCCGTGTTCTACATCCTGGTCGCCGACGTCGACGCCACCTGCGCCGACGCCGAACAGCTCGGCGGCTCGGTCGTGAGCAAGCACCTCGACCCCGGCCCCGGCGCACCGACGTTCGCCTACCTCCGTGACCCGGCCGGTAACCTGTTCGGCGTCTTCACCCCACCGACGAGCTGACGGCGACCTGATGGCGCGACGTACGAAGGGAACGTCCCCGGCGGAGCACTCCGGCGGGGACGACGCCCGCGACCTCTACGACGAGCTCACCGACGACCTGTTGTACGACCCGGCCATCGGCCGGGCCACGATGATGGGCTACCCATGCGTACGACTGGCCGGCAAGTTCCTCGCCTCCTACGACGACAAGTCCGGCTGCCTGGTCCTGAAGCTCCCCCGCGAACGGGTCACGGCCCTCGTCGAGGCCGGCACCGGCGAGCCGTTCGCCCCGTCCGGCAAGGTCTTCCGCGAGTGGGTGGCCGTCCCCACGGTCGACCGTGACCTGTGGCGCACCCTCCTGGCCGAGGCTGTCGACTTCGCCAGGAAGCAGCTGGCGGCGGACGGGTAGGCCGCGGCCACCCCCGTCCGCCGCCGGCCGCACAGCGGACGATGCGCTGACTCACGCGTACTGGGTGAGGACGACCACGCAGAACAGCAGGCTCTGGCCGACCGCGGCAACCTCTTGACGTCGCCTGGGTCACAACCTAAAGTCGGGCGCAACCTTCGTGGAAAACGTTACCCACTGATCGTTGAGTGAAACGTTTCAATACGTACTCTAACTGGTACTACGCGAAAGAACGTTTCCCGACGTCATCCGGCCTCGATCGCCTTGGCGGTCCATTGATCGGAGGTACGCATGAGGCCCGACTCCTCATACCGCCGCCACCTGGCTGTTGCCGTGCTGGCCACCGGAGCACTCGCCCTGTCCGCGTGCGGCGCGGGCTCCCTGGGCGCCAGCGACAGCCCGGAAGGCAAGACCCAGATCACGTTCCTCGTCGGCAACGATCCGGCCAACGTGAAGATCGCGAACGCCGTGATCAAGGCGTTCGAGTCCGACAACCCCGGTATCGATGTCCGCCTGGACACCCGACCCGGTGGCAGTGAGGGCGACAACCTGATCAAGACCCGGCTGTCCACGGACGAGATGGCCGACGTCTTCCAGTACAACTCCGGCTCCCTGTTCCAGGCGATCAGCCCGGAGAAGAACCTCGTCCCGGTGACGAGCGAGAGCTGGGTGGGCAAGCTCGACGGCGCCTTCAAGGAGGTCGTGAGCGCGAACGGCAACGTCTACGGCTCGCCATGGGGCCCGAGCACCGGTGGCGGCGTGTTCTACAACACCAAGGTCTACGACCGGCTCGGTCTCTCGATCCCGGCGACCTGGGACCAGTTCATGGCGAACAACCAGAAGGTCAAGGCCGCCGGTCTCACCCCGGTCGAGCAGACCTTCGGCGACACCTGGACGTCGCAGATTTTCGTGCTCGCCGACTATCACAACGTCGCCGCGGCCGATCCGTCGTTCGCGAGCGACTACACCGCCAACAAGGCGAAGTACGCCACCACCCCGGCCGCCCTCGCCGGCTTCCAACACCTCGAGGACGTGTTCAAGTCCGGCTATCTCAATCAGGACTTCGCCTCGGCGAAGTACGAGGACGGCCTGACCGCGGTCGCGACCGGCAAGGCGGCGCACTACCCCATGCTCACCGTCGCCGTCGCGCCGATGTTCGGCGTGGCACCGAAGCACGTCGACGACGTCGGCTTCTTCGCCCTGCCCGGTACGGACGCGGCCAAGGCCGGCGCCACCATCTGGGAGCCGAACGGCATCTTCATCCCGAAGACGACCGAGGGCGCCAACCTCGAAGCCGCCAAGAAGCTCCAGGCGTTCATGGCGTCCCCGAAGGGCTGCCAGGCGCAGGCACGGCCCGCGCCCGTCGGCGGGCCGTTCGTCGTCGAGGGCTGTGCGCTGCCGAGCAACGTGACCACGGCGGTGAAGGACCTCAACGCCTACGTCGAGAAGGGCGCGGTGACGACGGCTCTGGAGTTCCAGTCGCCGGTCAAGGGCCCCGCGCTGGAGCAGGTGACCGTGGAGGTCGGCTCCGGCATCAGGTCCGCCAAGGACGGCGCGGTCCGCTACGACCAGGACGTCGAGAAGCAGGCCCAGCAACTGGGACTCGAAGGCTGGTAGAGCGCCACATGTTGCAGACCAGACCGGCAGCGCCCGCGACCAAGCTACGCGAGGACGCCGCGAAACCGCGTCGGCGCAAGAGTCCGTACCCCTTCTGGTTCGTCCTGCCGGCCGGGATCGTCTACACGACTCTGTTCCTCGTGCCGGCGTTCGCCTCGTTCTACTTCAGCCTGACCCGGTGGACGTTGTTCGAGACGGAGTTCATCGGCCTGGACAACTTCGTCCAGTTCTTCCAGGAGCCCGCGCTGGCGTCCGGTCTGATGCACACCCTGATCTACGCCGTCGTGACCTGCGGGCTGAAGGTCGTCCTCGGGATGGGGCTGGCGTTGCTGCTGACCTCGCGGATCCTCGGACGGGCGTTCATGCGCTCGGTCGCTTTCTTTCCGGTACTGGTCAGCACGATCGGGGTCGGCATCACGTTCACCGTGCTGATGAACCCCGAGCGGGGCGCCATCAACGGCGCGCTCGGCGCGGTCGGCATCAGCGGGCCCGGGTGGCTCACCGATCCACAGCTGGCGCTGCTGTCGGTCGCGCTCGTCGATGTCTGGAAGGGCGTCGGGCTGGCGACCGTCATCTACATGGCCGGCATCCTGGCGATACCGAGGGAGTACTACGAGGCGTCCAAGGTGGACGGCGCCGGCTCGATGCAGAACTTCTGGCACGTGACGCTGCCGCTGGCCAGACCGGCGACCGTGTCGGTGCTGATCCTTTCGCTGATCGGCGGGCTGCGGTCGTTCGACCTGATCTGGGCGATGACCAGGGGCGGCCCTGGGTTCACGTCCGACGTCATCGCGTCGGTGATCTACAAGCAGTACCAAGCCGGCTTCTATGGCTTGTCGACCGCGGGCAACGTGATCCTGTTCCTGCTCGTGACCGGCATCGTCGTACCGCTGTTCTGGTGGTTCAACCGGAAGGGAGCCCAGGAATGAGCGCAGCCGTGAAGACCCGCCGTTACAACTATCCGCTGAGCGCGCTGGCACTGGTCCTGTTCACGATCGTGTTCCTGCTGCCGTTCGCGTTCATCCTGCTGACCGCGGCCAAGGACCAGCAGGACGCCGCCGCGCTGCACTTCTCGTGGCCGCAGCACTGGCAGCTGTTCGAGAACGTCAGGGAGGTGCTGCGGACCCGCGACTACATCCTGATCATCGCGTTCATCAACAGCACGATCCTCACCGTCGTGAGCGTCACGGCGATGGTGGTGCTCGCCTCGGCCGCGGCGTTCGTGCTGCAGCGGCGGCGCAGCCGCTGGAAGGGGCCGATCAACCTGCTGATGCTCTCCGGGCTGATCGTCCCGCCGGCGGTGGTGCCGACCATCTGGGTGATGCAGCTGCTCGGCATCTTCAAAACGCTGCCAGGTCTCATCCTGGTCGAGATCGCGTTCGGCCTGTCGTTCTGCGTCCTGCTCTTCCAGGCGTTCATGGCAACGATTCCACGCGAGCTCGACGAGGCCGCGATCATGGACGGGGCGAGCCCGCTCGGACTGTTCTTCCGGATCGTCCTCCCGCTGCTGCGGCCGGTGATCGTCACGGTCGTCGTGGCGCAGTCGGTGTTCGTCTGGAGCAACTTCACCAACCCGCTCTACTTCCTGCCCGGTGAGAAGAACGCCACCGTTCAACTGACGCTGTTCAACTTCCAGAGTCAGTACGACACCTCGTACAACCTGCTGTTCGCCGATATTGTCTTGATTACCGTCCCGCCCCTGTTGCTGTTCCTGTTCTTCCAGCGGCACATCGTCGCCGGCCTGACCGCCGGATCCGTCAAGGGTTGAAAGGTGAACATGTCCGACACCGTTTCCTGGTCCGCCTCGATGATCACCCCGTACGCCGACCTGGGCTCGGCTCCCCTGTTCCGCAAGGAGATCGAGCTCGACGCCGGTCACGGCGCCGTCGAGACCGCGGTGCTGCACGTCAGCAGCCTCGGCGTCTTCGAGGCCGCGATCGACGGCCGCGCGGTCGGCGACGACGTGCTCAGCCCGGGCTGGAGCAGTTATGAGTGGCGGCTGCGGTACCGCTCCTACGACGTAGCCTCGTTCCTCGGCGAGCGCAGCGTGCTCACCGTCTCGGTCGGCAACGGCTGGTACCGCGGCCGGCTGGCGTTCGCCGGGATGCGCGAGTTGTACGGCGACCGGCTCGGCCTGATCGCCCAGCTGGAGATCGGCTTCTCCGACGGGCACCGGCAGGTCGTCGGCACCGACGAGACCTGGACCGCCGTCGGCTCCGACGTGCTGGCCGACGACATCTACGACGGGCAGACCATCGACGCCCGCCGGCGCAACCCGGACTGGCACACGTTCGGCGCGAAGCAGCGGTGGGTCGTCAACGCCCGCCTGCTCGACTTCGACAAGGCGCGGCTGACGCCGTATGTCGGTCCGCCTGTGCTGCGGCAGGAAACGCTCGCGCCGGTGAAGATCTGGACCTCGCCGTCGGGGCGTACGCTGGCCGACTTCGGTCAGAACCTCGTCGGCTGGCTGCGCTTCACCGTCCGCGGCCCGCGCGGCAGCGAGATCCGGATCCGGCACGCGGAGGTGCTGGAGGACGGCGAGCTCGGTGTGCGGCCGCTGCGAGACGCGCAGGCGACCGACCGCTTCATCCTGAGCGGCGAGGACGACTTCTTCGAGCCCACGAAGACGTTCCACGGTTTCCGGTACGCCGAGATCAGCGGCTGGCCCGGCGAGCTGACGTCCGATTCCATCTCGGCCGTCGTCGTGCACTCCGCGCTGCGGCGGATCGGGTCGTTCGAGTGCTCGGATCCGCTGCTCAACCAGCTGCATCGCAACGTCGTCTGGGGCACCAAGGGCAACTTCCTCGACCTGCCGACCGACTGCCCGCAGCGCAACGAGCGGCTCGGCTGGACCGGCGACATCGCCGCCTTCGCACCGTCGGCGGCGTACCTCTTCGACGTCAACGCGTTCCTGTCCGACTGGCTGGCCGACCTGGCGCTGGAGCAGCGTCACCACGACGGCATGGTGCCGTTCGTGATCCCCGACGTGCTCAAACTGCTGCCCCGCCCGGGCGGATTCCCCGCGCCGGACAGCACGGCGGTCTGGAGCGATGCCGCGGTCTGGGTGCCGTGGACGCTCTACCAGGCCTACGGCGATCGCGGCGTGCTCGAGCGGCAGTACGACTCGATGGCGGCGCACGTACGCCGGGTCGGCACGCTCACGTCGCCGAACGGGCTGTGGGACACCGGCTTCCAGTTCGGCGACTGGCTCGACCCCGACGCGTCCCCGCACGAGCCGGCGAACGCCAAGGCCGACAAGGGTGTGGTCGCCACCGCGTGCCTCTACCGCTCCGCCCGGATCGTGGCCGAGACCGCCACGCTGGTGGGGCGGCCGGACGATGCCGCGGAGTTCGAGGCACTGGCGGCGCGTACGCGTTCTGCGTTCAACGAGCACTACGTCTCGGCTGACGGCGTTGTGTTCTCCGACTGCACGACGGTCTACACGCTGGCGATCACGTTCGGGCTCCTCGACTCGGAGGTCGAACAGGTCGCGGGCTCGCGGCTGGCCGAGCTGGTCGCCAAGAGCGGCTACCACATCTCGACCGGCTTCGCCGGCACTCCGTTCATCACCGACGCGTTGACCAGGACCGGCCACCTCGACGCTGCCTACGCGCTCTTGATGCAGCAGGAGTGTCCGTCGTGGCTGTACCCCGTGACGATGGGCGCCACCACGGTCTGGGAACGCTGGGACTCCATGCTGCCCGACGGGAGCATCAACCCCGGCGAGATGACGAGCTTCAACCACTATGCCCTGGGCGCGGTGGCCGACTGGATGCACCGGGTCGTCGGCGGGATCGCACCACTGGAGCCGGGCTACTCGCGGGTGCTGATCGCACCGCGGCCGGGCGGGGGCCTCACCTGGGCGAAAGCCGGTCTTGACACACCACACGGCCGGGTCGAGGTTGGCTGGCGTAGCGAGGACGGCGTTCTCACGGTCGACACCGAACTCCCGGACGGAGTCACCGGCGTGCTGTCGCTGGCGGGGCGGCCGGACACGGAGCTCGGTGCGGGCTCGCACACCGCGGAGGTTCGGTGACCTCTTTCGCAGCCGTCTGACCTGGGATTGCGCGGGCGGCCCAGCCGGACCCTCCGTACACTTCGAGACGAAACGATTTTTCGGTCGCCTCGGAGGAACCGTGTGAAGCCACCCGCGTCACCGCGGCGAGTCACCATCGTGGATGTCGCACAGCACGCCAAGGTGTCCGTCACGGCAGTCTCCAAGGTGCTGCGCGATGCCTATGGCGTGAGCCCGGCGATGCAGGCGAAGGTGCGGCAGGCCATCGCCGAGCTCGGCTACCGGCCGAAGGCCGCGGCGCGGGGGATGCGCGGTCGTACGTACACCGTCGGCGTGCTGGTGCCCGACATCCGCAACCCCTTCTTCGCCGACATCCTGGACGGGATCACCGACCGCCTCGGCGACACCGACTACCAAGTGCTGCTGGGACCGGCCTGCGGTGAGCGCGAGGAGACCGCGGTCACCGAGTCGATGATCGACCGCGGGATGGACGGGCTGATCCTGGTCGCCCCGCAGTCCAGCCGTACCCGCCTCGAACGGATGGCTGGTGACGTGCCGACTGTCGTGGTGGGCCGGCACGGCCGCTCCACCCCGTACGACACTGTTGCCGACGACGACTTCGCGGGCGCCGCTCTCGTCGTCGACCACCTCGCCGCGCTGGGGCACCGGCGGATCGGGCACGTCGAGCACCAGGAGAAGAACCGGGTACGCCTGGCCGAGATGCCCAACGCCATCCGGGCCGCCGGCTACCGGGAGGCGATGGCGGCCCACGGCCTGGCCGACGAGATCGCAATCGCCTCCACCAGCTACACCCAGGAAGGCGGCTACCTCGGCACCAAGGAGTTGCTTGCCCGCTCCCCCCGCCCGACCGCCATCTTCGCCGGCGCCGACATCGTGGCGATCGGGGTGTTCGAGGCCCTCGCCGAAGCCGGCCTCTCCGTACCCGGCGACATCTCCGTCGCGGGGTACGACAACACGTCCTACGCCGCCTTCGCGCCCATCTCCCTCACCAGCGTCGACCAGGCCGGCCCGCAGCTGGGCGCCAACGCGGCCCGGCTGCTCCTGGACCGCATCACCGATCCCCACAAGCCGTCGACGCACGTCATCCTCTCCCCCACCCTCGTTGTCCGGCGCACCACGACGGCTCCGCCGCCTGCGGCGTAAACCGGCGGCCCGGGGTTTTGTTCACCTGGTTTGCGCGGCGGCAGGGCCGGGGCCCGGGGGCGTCAGCGGTGAGGTGGCTTCTTGGTGAGCCGGTCGATCTCACGGTGGGCGTCGTGGAGTTGGCGTTCCAGGTCCAGCACGCGGGCGATGCCGGGCAGGTTGATGCCCGCGGTGGCCAGTTCGTTGATGTGCCGTGCGGTGTCGAGGTCGTCCGCGCTGTAGCGGCGGGTGCCGCCCTCGGAGCGGCCGGGAGCGAGCAGGCCGGCGCGTTCCCAGGTGCGCAGCATGTGCGGCTCGATGCCGGTCAGCTCGGCTGCCACCGAGATCGCGTAGACACCACGATCCCCGCTCGGCCCTGGTTCTGTTCCTGGCACCAGGTCGGCCGACGCGCCGGTCGGGGTGCTGACGGGGTGCTGCGTACGGCCTGCCATCGCCCTCCACGTCTCGGGGCTGCATCTGCGGTCAGCCGGTCCAAAATCTGCGCTTGACAATCAGATTATCAGGCCGATAATCAGAGGTAAGTACATCGGAAGCGGCAAGCTTCCGACAACGTCGAACCTCTTCACAACCACAACCGAGACGAAAGCAGAGCAACAGGAGTGGTGACGATGTTGATGCGGACCGATCCGTTCCGCGAGCTGGACCGGCTGACCCAGCAGGTGTTCGGCACAACAGCGCGTCCGGCGGCCATGCCGATCGACGCCTACCGCAAGGACGACTGGTTCTACGTCCACTTCGACCTTCCCGGCGTCAAACCGGACGACATCGAGCTCACGGTGGAACGCAACGTGCTGAGTGTCAGGGCACAGCGTCGCGGCGCCACCCAGGACGGCGAAGGCATCGAGCTCGTGGCCTCCGAGCGTCCCCAGGGCTCCTTCAGCCGGCAACTCTTCCTCGGCGACACCCTCGACACCGACAAGCTCGAGGCCGACTACGACGCCGGCGTCCTGACCATCCGGCTCCCCGTCGCCGAACACGCCAAGCCACGCCGCGTCGAAGTGTCCAGCACCAGCCAACGCCAGCAACTCAACGCCTGAACCAGGACTTGGGGCCCGGACACCGGCTGAGCCGGGCCCCAACCGGCCGCCCAGAGCGAGGTGAGCTTTGATGGCATCCACGTTGCAGCCGCCGGCTCCTCTGCCTCGCCCGCACCGGCGACGGGCAGGACGAGTCCGGCGTAGTCCCAGCGCTCCGTACAACCCCATCCCCACCGCCACCCGGCCTGCACCGAGCCGGCCCGGCTGCCGGACCACCCCCTAGACGATCTGTTCCAGGGGTCGCCTGACGCGCGACGCCATGCGCCGCGCGCTTGACCGGCGACCCCTTGGAACAGACCGCCTAGTGTCCGGCCAGCTTGGCAACGACCGGGGCGAGCGTGTCGGCGGAGTTGGCGCCGAAGACGAAGTAGGAGAAGCCGATCTCCTCCCGTCGCCGCTGGATCTCCTCGGCGGCGGCCGCGGGGTCGGCCGGAAGAATCGCCAGCGAGTTCGTCGCGCGCAGGGCTGTCGGGTCGATGTCGGGCGGCGCCATGAACGGCGCGCGGGCGTCACCGACCACCGCGACATGCTGCGAGAGCTCGACGTCGCGGGTGGGGCGGAACTCGCGTACCACCCGCGTGATCTCGGCCCGATCGTCTCCCGGCATCAGCGCGAAGGTGGCTGTGTCCGCTTGGTCGGCCGCCAGGGCCCGGGCCTTCGGTCCGCGTACGGCCATCACTACCGGCGTGTGCAGGTCGGGGCCGTCGAGATCTCGCAGCGTCGTCACGGTTTTCCGTACCTGGGCCAGCCGCTCGCCCGGCGGCAGAACGGGCAGTCCCAGCTCGGATTCGATGCCAGGCCTGCCGATGCCGATGCCCATCTCGAAGCGACCCTCGGTGAGCACTGACAGCGAGTGCGCTTCCCAAGCGGTGTTCGGAGCCTGCCGCAGCGCGGAGGCGTACACCCAAGTACCGACTCGCAGGTCAGCCACTGTCGCCGCGACGGCCAGCGTGGGTCCAGGCGCCGGCTGCCAAGGTGGGACGTCCGGCATCAGCAACGTGGAGTACCCGCTGTCGGCGATCCGGCGCACCTGGTCCCGCCATGCCGGCAGGTCCGTCATGATCGGGGCGACGACCCCGAATCGGAAAGGTCTGGTTCGGCCAGTTGTAGTCACGATCTGCTCCAGTCAACGTCGATCAGTTCCCGTTCCACCCGTGCTCCTTCGATGCTAGGGAGACCAACCGGCGCCCGAATCCGTATCTGAATCAGTAATCGCCCGACCGGTACCCGAAGCCCGCGCTGATCCGACGTCGGGCACTCAGCGCCTGGTCTCGTACCTGGCCAGGACCACACCGTCGGGAAACGTCCGGGTCTCCAGCAGGCTCAGGTTCACCCAGTTGTCCAGGGCTGTGAAGAACGGCGTGCCGCCGCCCACCAGGACCGGATGGGTGACGATCGCGTACTCGTCGATCAGCCCGGCCCGCATGGCCGCCGCGGCGAGCGTGACACCGCCGATGTCCATGGAGCCGCCCGTACAGCGCCAGGCTCGTCGCCCCCACCCGGTCGGACCACCATTGGAACAGCTCGTGGCTCGGTACGCCCCAGCTGAGGTCGCCGCCGGGCGCGGCGATGTAGCCGTCCAGGCTCACGTTCATGGCGAAGGTCAGTTTGCGCATGGCGTCAACCTCATGTCTTCTCCTTGCCGAGGTGGCCACTGCGACCTCCCTGCACCTTCCCCACGAACGGCGACCGCCCGATCCGACACCGCGCCACGATTTTCCGCCGCCTGGCAACAAAACAAACGAAGCGACGGCCGCCCGGCCGTCGCTCTCAAGAACGCCTCCGCGACGTCATGCGCGCACTCGCACACCAGCCCCTACCCACTCATGGGGCAACCTTCCGTGGTCTTGCCGAGTCGGTACTTGTGTAACGTCGGCTGAACTGCAAGGACACGATGTGTCACTGATTCCCACGTTAGCGGCCTGCGCCGCGGTGCTCCTGGCCGCCGGGTGCACACAGGGCCAGCCGACCGCCTCGCCTTCGGATTCGGCTGCGAACCAGAACCTCGGCAGCGTGAAGGATCCGCCCCTCACAGACAGCTATGTCGGCGCGCCCGGGCAGGACGGCTCCGGTGTCGTGGAATTCCGCGCCACGACGGGGGAACGCCAGGTGGTTGCCCCACCGAAGCCGCAACCAGGTTTGCGGTTCGGCGCCGCCGTGTTCTCCGGCCAACTGATCGAGATCGAACACCGCAGCCCCAACTTCCTGCTGGTCGGAGCACCCGGACTGACTGTCGACGGCAAACCGGACGCCGGCGGCATCTTCGTGTTCGAACGCACGGGTAAGACGTTCCGATACCTCGACCTGATCACCCAGAACGACGTCCTGGTCCGCCGCTCACAGACCAAGCAGTCCACCGCCACGCGCTGGCACGCTCAAGCCGGCGCCGAGTTCGGCGCCGCGATGGACGCCCATGCCACCGAGGACTACGGCGCGACCCAGGTGTACGTGGGCGTGCCCGGCCTGGACGTCGGCGACGCCAGGGCCGCCGGTGGCGTGGCCGTCCTGGACCTCACCAAGTACATCGAACTCGACTACAGCGGCAAGCTGCCAGACGTGCAGGGTGTGCTGCACACGCTGGACAACCGCGGCTCCCCCCGCCCACCGCAGTCCGGCGACCGGCTCGGCACGACGCTCACAACGGACTGGTGGGGCGCGCCCGGAGCCACAGTCGATGGGCAGCCGGGCGCCGGGCTGGCGGTCGCCGGGTTGACGTACCGCATCCACCACCTTGGCAAGGACGGTGTGCCCGGAAAGCCGGCGGCCGGCGACGCGTTCGGCTCGTCGTTCGCGCCGGGCCGGGACGGTGGCATCTGGATCGGTGTACCCGGCCGCGACGTCGACGGCGTCCGGGACGCCGGCATGGTGGTCGGCCTGGAACGCGTTGCGGGCCAGTGGAGGTTCCGAGGCGGACCGGCATACACCGAGAACGACGCCGACGGTACCCGGGCAGAGCAGGGCGACCGGTTCGGTGCCGCACTCTGTGCATACATCCAGTACGACCGCGATCCAACCGCGCTGCTACTGGCCGGTGCGCCCGGCAAGGACGTCGACGGTGTCACCGACGCCGGCGCGGTCATCGGGATGCCCGACGCACCCAACCTCACCGCCAGGACAACAGGAGGCCAGGTGACCGCCAGTGCACACTTCGGCGCCCAACTCTCCTGCGGGGCCGGCAACACCGGCAAAGCGACCGAACTGTTCATCGGCGCACCCGGCGGCCAGGGCAAACTCGCCGGCACCGTCGTACACGGCATCCACCCACCAGGTGACCGGCCGCTCAGATGGAACCAATGGACGCTACCCAACGCCGAACCCGGGGACGTCTACGGCAGCAACCTGGTCCAACGCGACTGGTACTGACCAGCACTGATTCGCGTTATCCATCGCGACCTGGTATCGCCGACGGCTGAAGTCGAGACTCGATCCAGCGATCGTCTCGCACCGCGTACGCAGTAGTCCGAATCCCTTTGTTTCATCGGGTTCGCACGTTTCCGCACGGCCAGAAACAGGAGCGAACTGCAACCAGAGCATCAACCTGCCGACGTCACGGTGGCCCTCGAGTTCGTCCCGGCCGCCGGCGTTCACACCTGTGACCTGTGGGTGGGGCGTGTCGAGTCGGGCCCAAGCATGGCCCCCGGTGCCGCAGCCGACGTCGAGAACGCGCGCTCCCGGCGTGGGGGTCAGCAGATCGTCGGAGCGCTCGCGCGGCCGAGCGGCCTGCGGCTGGCGCTCCGCGCGGTCAAGGGCGGCGATCACTGGAGTCGTCATGCCGGTCAGCTTCCTGCTTCAAGTCCACGTGAAGTCAACGGTTTGCGCGCGCGAGGCATACCGGCAGGCCACCATCGACGAGATCAAGAACCTCGCCCGGCAACAGCTCGCCGAACAGGGCCCGGGCGGGATGTCGCTACGTTCGATCGCCCGGCAGATGCGCACCTCACCCTCGGCGCTCTATCGCTACTTCGCCAGCCACGACGATCTGATCAGCACCCTCTGCGCCGAGGCCTTCGACTCCCTCGCCGACGCCGTGGCCGCCGCTCGCGACACCCGTTCCGCCGACGACCACGCGGACCGCTGGTGGGCGATCTGCCAGGCCTACCGCGACTGGTCCCTGGCCCACCGGGCCGACTTCGCGCTGATCTTCGGTACACCCGTCCCCGGTTACCAAGCCTCCGGCGACGTCACCACGCCCGCCGGGGGCCGGCTCACCACAGTCGCCCTCACCACCTACCACGATGCTGTCCGATCCGGCGCCGCCGACCCCGGCCGAACCGAGATCTTCGGCAGCCTCACCCACCTCATCCACGACACCGACCAGCTCTACCGCGCCCACGCCCGCGCCGTCATGCACACCATGGGATACCAACCAGCACTCATCCAGCAGCTGGACTCGGGCGCTGTGGGAATCCGAAGCGGGCGTTGAGTGACTCGACGGCGCTGGTGGAGTAGATGACGCGGCGGATCTCCACGTCGTAGTCGAGGTAGGGCACGAACTCGCTCCACGCGCGGTAGGCGGGATCTCGTGGCATGCGGCGTTCGCGGTCTATCTGGTCGGCGTCCCACTCGGCGTCGGCACGCTACTCGCCCTCCCCGCACGCGCGGCGAAACAGCCGGCCGGCAGCGGCCAGGTCGGCGTTGGCGGCTGCGAAAGGCCTAGGCAGCGAGGATGGCCCGCTGTCGAAGGAACTGCGGCTCGAGTACGAGCTCACGCTGCCGAGCACTGAGCTCGGCAGCCACCCAGTCCGTGCCTGATCGAAGCTCCAGAGGGCCGCGCGCCTCGCCAATACTGAACAGGCCCAGGGTGATCAACGAGGCACCCCCGCGAGAGACCAAGCCCGGAAGGGAAGTCGCGCGCCGCGGCACCCGGCCCAGGTGTGTTGGTTTTCGTAGTTGCTAAAGTTGGCAAGTAATGAAGATCTACAGGCGTGGGCAGTCGGCTCGCCGTTTCGAGCGGACGGGTCGGTGCGGGTGAGTACGCCGCTTTATCAGCTGAAGGCGGAGTTCTTCAAGACGCTCGGCCATCCGGCGCGGATCCGGGTCCTGGAGTTGCTCAGTGAGCGTGAGCATTCGGTGGGAGAGATGCTGCCGGAGGTTGGTATCGAAGCGGCGCATCTGTCGCAACAGCTGGCCGTGCTGCGGCGGGCGGGTTTGGTGACCACCCGCCGCGAGGGGTCCACGGTGTTCTACTCGCTGGTCAGCCCGTATGTCGCCGAGCTCTTGGCGGTGGCTCGGACCATTTTGACCAATGTGCTTTCTGGTCAGGCCGAGCTGCTGGAGGACCTGCGCGGTACCGGCGGCGTCAGCGGAGCCGGTAGGAAGTCCTCGTCCAAGCGCCGCTCGTCGAGAAGTTGAGGGAATGTCGTTGTGGGTTTGTTGCGGAAGATCCTGCGGACCGGCCGGGTGGCCGAGCCGGCGCCGGGCCTCGAGGAGGGCGGCCGAGTGAGCCCGGAGGTCGCGGAGTCGTTGGGCGGATCGATGCAGCTTCGGCACGTGGACGCGGGGTCGTGCAACGGCTGCGAGATCGAGATCGGTGGGGCGTTCGGGCCCGTGTATGACGTTGAGCGGTACGGCGCGCGGTTGGTCGCTTCGCCGCGGCATGCCGACGGCCTGCTGGTGACCGGGCCGGTGACTCACAACATGGCGGAGCCGTTGCGGCGTACGTATCAGGCCGTGCCTGGGCCCAAGGTGGTCATCGCGGTCGGTGACTGTGCCCGTGACTGTGGTGTCTTCTCCGGTGGACCGGGTGTCGCCGGTGCGGTCGGAGACTTTGTGCCGGTCGATGTCGAGGTTGCGGGCTGTCCGCCACCTCCCGAGGCGATCGTCGCGGCGTTGCGCGGTGTGACCGGCCGGTGAGCGTGGCACAGATTGGCCTGGCGGTGTGCCTGGCCATGGCAGGGCTGTCCGCGCTTGCCGGATTGCTGGTTCCGGTACGGCTTCGGTCGGCGGTGGTCGGCTGCGCCCTCGCGGTGTCGGGTGGTGCGGCCGTGGTCGCCGGGGTTGCCGGGACTGCCGGCGAGCGGCTGGTGGTCGATCTCCCAGCGGTGCTTCCGTTGTTCGGCGTCCATGTGGTCCTGGACCAGCTCGGCGGGTTCTTCGTCGCGGTCACCGGCGCGGTGGCGTCGGTTGTCGGGGTCTATCACGTCGGGTACGGCCGGCGTGCCGGCCGCGTGACGCATGTGGTGCTCGCGGTTTTCGTGGCCGCGTTGATGCTGGTGCCGCTGGCGGCCAGCGTTGCGACGTTCCTGCTGTGCTGGGAGTTGATGGCGCTGGCGTCGCTGCTGCTGGTGCTGTCGGAGCATCGCAAGCGGGCCTCGGTGACCGAGGCGGGTGTGTGGTACGCGGTGCTCACCCATCTGGGGCTGGTGACCATTCTGGTCGGGCTGGTGTTGTTCGCCACCCAGGTTGGTACGCAGGATGGCCGGTTCGAGCAGTTGCGGGAAGGTGCGGAAGGGTTGTCGCCGGCGTTGAGGTCGCTGGTGTTCGGGTTGACGCTGGTGGGATTCGCGTCGAAGGCCGGGATCGTGCCGTTGCACGCCTGGCTGCCGCGCGCTCATCCGGAGGCACCGAGTCAGGTGTCGGCGCTGATGTCGGCGGCGATGGTGAACCTCGGTGTGTACGGCATCCTGCGGGTGGGTTTCGACCTGCTGGGTGGCGGGCCCGCGTGGTGGTGGCTGGTGGTGCTCGTGCTGGGCAGCGTGTCGGCGGTGTACGGCATCCTGCAGGCGGCGATGGCCACCGACCTGAAGCGGATGCTCGGCTGGTCGACGACGGAGAACCTCGGCCTGGTGTTGGTCGGCGTAGGTGCGGGCGGCATGTTCGCCGCCACTGGCGAGCCGGTCGTTGCCGGGCTGGCGATCACCGCCGCGTTGCTGCACATCCTCAACCACGCCACGTTCAAGACCGTGCTGTTCCTGTCGGCCGGCTCGGTGCTGCACGCCACCGGGACTCGTGACCTGGATTCGCTTGGTGGGTTGAGGATCGGCATGCCCGCCACGACGGCGTTCTTCGGTGTCGGTGCGCTGGCCGCTTCCGCCCTGCCGCCTGGCAACGCGTTCGTCAGCGAGTGGTTACTGCTGCAGAGCTTGGTCCACGGGCTGAGGTCGAACGGCGTTGGGACGGCTGTCACGATGACCATCGCGGTGGCGGCGATCGCGCTCACTGCCGGTGTGGGTGTGGCGACGTTGGTGAAGGCGTTCGGGATCGGTTTTCTGGCCAAGCCTCGTAGCCAAGCCGCGGCACGGGCGACTGAGAGCCCGACCAGCATGCTTGCCGCGGCCGGGCTGATGTCCGGTGCCATCCTCGTCTTGGCGATGTTCCCAGGACTGCTGCTCCCGCTGCTGGGCGGCGTGGCCTCGACGATGACGTCGCACCGCGCGATAGCTGCTACACAAGGGCTCCTGACGCTTCGACTGGACGATTTCGCGGGCTCCATCTCTCCGCTGATCGTCGCCGTCGCCCTGACCGTGGCCGGCCTGCTGCTGGTGCTCGCGCTACGAGTCGTGCTCGCGCGGCGGCAACGCCGGGCGGCGCGGCTGTGGGACTGCGGTGCGGGGCCGTTGACCGCGCGGATGGAGTACACCGCGACGTCGTTCGCCGAACCGTTGCAGCGGGTCTTCGACGACGTCCTGGCACCGGAGCAGGATGTGAACGTCACTCATGTCACCGAGTCCCGCTACCTCGTCGACAGCATCGAGTACCGGCGACGTGTCCCCGATCGGATCGAGCGGCGGCTCTACCATCCCGTCATCACCCTGGCCAGACGCTGGGGGAAGGCCGGCCGCCAGCTGGCCAACGGCAGCGTGCACCGCTACCTCGGCTACGGGTTCGTCACGCTGACCGGCGTCCTGATCCTGCTGGCGGTGACGCGGTGAACACCCTCATCGGTGTGACCGGCGCGCTCGCCCAGGTCGTTCTGATCGCGCTCGGCTCGCCGCTGCTGGTCGGCGTGATGCGGCAGGTACGCGCCCGGCTGGAAGGCCGCGCCGGAGCCGGCATTCTGCAGCCGTGGCGGGACCTGCGCAAGCTCCTACGCAAGGAACCTTTGACACCGCAGGGGACGAGTGAGGTCTTCCGCATCGCGCCGTTGGTGCTGGCCGCCACCACCCTGGTTGTCTGCGCGGTGGCGCCGTTCCTGACCACACGGTCGCCGCTGGACCCGGCGGCGGACCTGTTCGCGGTCGTCGCGTTGCTGACCCTCGGTACCGTCGCGACCGCGCTGGCCGGTATCGACACCGGAACCGCCTTCGGTGGTATGGGTTCCAGCCGCGAGATGACGATAGTCGCACTGGTGGAGCCCACGCTGCTGGTCGCGATCCTCGCGCTGGCAGTGCCGGTCGGCTCGACCAACCTGGCCGCGATCGTGGCCGCTACCGCCGAGGAGCCCGGCCGCGTGGTCACACCCGCCGCGATCCTGGCCGGCGTGGCCGTCGCGGTGGCGATCATCGCCGAGACCGGACGGCTGCCCGTCGACAACCCGTCCACGCACCTGGAGCTGACGATGGTGCACGAGGCGATGATCCTGGAGTACTCCGGACCCGACCTGGCCATCGTCGAGTGGGCCTCGGCGATGCGGCTGACGGTGTTCCTCGGGCTGCTGGCGAGCTTCCTCGCACCATGGGGGATCGCCATCGGTGTGGCACCCCTGGCGTTGCTGGTCGCCGTGGCCGCGTTCGCCACCAAGGCCGCCGTTCTGGCCGTCGTCCTCGCGGCGGGTGAGGTGTTCATGGCGAAGCTGCGGTTGTTCAGGGTGCCCGAGCTGCTGGCCGGGTCGTTCCTGCTGGCACTGCTCGCCGTCGTCGCATCGTTCTACAGCGGATCGGTGAGCGGATGAACCAAGCGACGTACGTTCAGCTGCTGAACCTGGCCGCGGGCGCGTTCCTGCTCACGGCCGTCCTCGTCCTGTGGCGCCGCGACCTCGTCCATATCATCCGGCTGTTCGCGTTGCAGGGTGCGTTCCTGGCCGGAATCGTGGCAATCGTCGCGGTGCACGACGGGTCGGTGGAGCTGGGTGTGCTGGCGGCCGGCATCCTCGCGCTGCGAGCCGTCGTGCTGCCGGTCATCGTGCACAGGGCGCTCGGCAGCGGCACCCAGGCACGCGAGACCAGGCCCCTGGTCAACGTGGCGGTGTCCCTGCTCGTCGGCGCCGGCCTGACGCTGCTCGCCTACGCGGTGTCCGCGCCCCTGGTGGCGTTGGCGCCAGGGCCTGCGGCCCAGGCCATCCCGACCGGGATAACCGTCGTTCTGATCGGTTTCTTCGTCCTGGTCACGCGAAGGCGCGCGGTCTCCCAGATCGTCGGATTCCTACTGATCGACAACGGCATCACCACCACGGCGTTCCTGACGACGGCCGGAGTTCCCCTGGTGGTCGAGCTCGCGGTCTCACTGGATGTGTTGTTCATCGTGCTCGTGCTGCAACTGCTGGCCGGGCGGATCCGGTCGACGTTTGGTGACACGGATCTGGACGAGCTGAAGGAGTTGCGCGACTCATGACCAGCCTGCTGGTGGCCGCACCGATCCTGGTACCGGTGCTCGGGGCGGTCGTGTACGCCTTGTTCGGCTGGCGTTCGGGCACCAGGTGGGTAGCCGCGGCCTGCGCGGCCGGGATGCTCGTGGCCGGTGTCACGGTCGCCGTAGCTGTCTCCGTCCACCAGTCCCGTGCCGCCGTCGCCGGGCTGTTGCGGGTCGACGCGCTCAGCGCGTACCTGGTGATCGCGATCGGTGCGGTCGCGCTGATCGCCACCTCGGCCACCCCTGCCTGGATGGCCGGTGAGATCGACGCCGGCCGGGCGACGCCCAGGACGGCACGCCGGCACAGCCTCCTGGTGCAAGCGTTCCTGGCCGCGATGGCCACCGCCGTCCTCGCGGCGAACCTCGGCGTGCTCTGGGCCGCGGTCGAGGCCACCACCATCGCCACCGCGTTCCTGGTCGGTCAACGCCGTACCCGCACCGCGATCGAGGCGGCCTGGAAGTACGTCGTGATCTGCTCGGTCGGAATCGCGCTGGCATTCCTGGGCACGGTTCTGCTGAACTACGCCGCACTGCACGCTGGACCTGACGCCGGACCAGGATCCAGCACTGCGTCGCATACCGGCGGGCTGGACTGGACCACGCTGGTGGCGCACGCGCCGGACCTCGACCACGGCGTCACCCGGATCGCGGTCGCGCTGCTGATCATCGGGTTCGGCACCAAGGCCGGTCTGGCGCCGCTGCACGCCTGGCTTCCCGACGCGCACGGGCAAGCACCCGCACCGGTCTCGGCGCTGATGTCCGGAGTCCTGCTGTCTGTCGCGTTCTACGCGATCCTGCGGGTCAAGGCCGTCGCGGACCCCGCCCTTGGCCCCGGTTTCACCCGTACGCTGCTGATCGTCATCGCGATCGCCTCCCTACTGGTGGCCGCCTCGCTGATCTTGGCGCAACGCGACTACAAGCGGATGCTCGCCTACTCCAGCATCGAGCACATGAGCCTGCTCGCCCTCGGTGCGGCCGCCGGGACACGTGGCGCGATCGCTGCCGTGCTGCTGCACGTGCTCGGGCATGGGCTGGGTAAGTCCGTCCTGTTCATCGGGTCCGGCCGAATCCTGCAGAGCACGGGGACAAGCACGATCGCGGGCGTCCGCGGCCTGCTGGTCCGGCAGCCGGTGCTGGCCGCGTGCTTCGGCCTCGGGATCCTCGCCCTGCTGGGCTTCCCTCCGTTCAGCCTGTTCGCCAGCACGCTCGGCATCGCCACCGCCGGTTTCGCCACGGGCCTGGGCTGGGCCACCTCCGCCGCGCTCGTCCTCACACTGACCATCGGGGCCGCGCTGCTGTCCCACACCAGCCGGATACTCCTCGGCACACCCGGAGACCCCGGCCCGGCAGAGACCAAGCCCGCAGCCGGCCAGTTCCCAGGGTCGCTCACAGGGTCACTCACAGCCAACCTGCCGATGGTGGCCGGGCTGCTCGCCTGCGCCGTCCTCGGAGTCACGCTCGGCCCGCTCAACCACTTGCTCCTCGACGCCGCGGCAACGGTAGGAACACCATGACAACCCCGGGACCAATCGCCACGAGCACCAGATCCACCTTCCATCTCTCGCGGTCCGAGCTCGTCGAGCGCAGCGCCGGCCTGCTGACCGAAGGCTTCCGGCTCGCCCTGGTCGCCGGCCACGACGACGGTGACACCTTCCGGGTCGTCTATCTGTTCCTGGCAACCAACCCCGACCGGCGCACAGAGCTGTCGGTGCACCTGGACCGGGCCGAGCCCTATCTGCCCACGATCGCCGGGATCTCCTTTCCCGGCGGACGGTTCGAACGAGAGCTGCACGACCTGTTCGGCATCACACCAGTCGACCATCCATTACCGCGACGCCTCGTACGGCACTTCCACTGGCCCAAGGGCTGGCACCCGATGCGCGCCGACGCCGGCGAGCCGCCGGCATTCGGCGACCCCGAAGGGCCCTACCCGTTCCGTACGGTCGAAGGGCCAGGCGTCTACGAAATCCCCGTCGGCCCGGTCCACGCCGGACTCATCGAACCCGGCCACTTCCGGTTCTCGGTCGTCGGCGAGACGATCCTGAAACTCAAGCCCCGCTTGTGGTTCGTCTACAAGGGCATCGAGAAGCTCTTCCAGGGCCGCACGCCACAAGACGGTGTCGAGCTCGCCGAACGGATCAGCGGCGACACCGCCGTCGGCCACTGTCTCGCCTACAGCCTCGCCGTCGAAGAAGCCCTCGGCATCCCAGTTTCTCCCAGCGCACAACGCGTCCGCGCGCTGCTCCTGGAGCTGGAACGCATCTACAACCACATCACCGACATCGGCGCACTCTGCAACGACGTCGGCTACGGCATCCTTTCCGCGCACGCCCAACGAGTCCGCGAGCAACTGCTGCGGCTCAACGCCGACACCACCGGGCACCGGTTGCTGCGTGGCGCCATCCGCCCCGGCCACACCGAGATCCAGCAGCTCCCCGATCCCACCGTTCTGACGGGCATCGCGGCCGACATCGCCGAGATCGTCCAACTCGCGCTCGGCAACAGCATCGTGCGGGAACGCTTCACCGGCACGGCCGTCCTGTCCCGCCAGCAGGCCGGCGACCTCGCCACACTCGGCTACGTCGCCCGCGCCAGCGGGGTCGACATCGACGCCCGCAGAGACCACCCCTTCGTCGAACTGACGCCGGCGCTCACCGTCCACACCAGCACCGACGGCGATGTCCTGGCCCGCTTCAACCTACGAGCGAACGAGATCCAGACCTCCCTGAACATCATCACCCAGCTGGCAGAGCAGCTCGAACTCAAACCAGGACTGGCGTTCACCTCCACCGCCCAACCACCCCGGCGGGCCCACGCGAGCAGCGGAGCCGGCATCGTCGAAGGCTGGCGCGGCACCCTCACCCACCGCATCGAACTCGACGACCACGGCCGGCTCACCCGCGTCAAGATCGTCGACCCCTCCTTCTTCAACTGGCCGGCACTCCCCGTTGCCCTCACCGACACCATCGTTCCCGACTTCCCGCTGACCAACAAGAGCTTCAATCTCTCCTACGCCGGCAACGACCTCTAGCCCTCGCAGGGACTCTCCCAGCCTCGCCTGACGCCAGTCCAGCTGCGTGCGGCGGGTTGCCGGGTCTCCAGCCGTGCGAGATTGGCCGCCAGCCGGTGCCGAAGCCCGTTCCGAACAGCGCCGCCGCAGCCTGGTTGTGGGCCAGCACGTCGAGCCGGAAGCCCACGACATAGGCCGGCAGTTGCGACAGCCCGGCCAGCATCACCCGCAACGAGGCGCGCGCCGGCACCGGCCGGTGCCGCGGTGCCGGCGACTCGCACCGGGCTACCAGGTGCAGGTGCTGCCGCTCCGGCTCCGATAGCAGCAGCGCGTCCGCCAGGGGCATCAAGTACTGCGGCGCTGGGCACACCGACCCCTGCCCTGCTCGAGCCGGATGTACCAGTCGACGTTCCCCGCGCTTGCCCGACCACGGCACCTTGACCGGTAGGGCTCTGACTTTTCCGGGGCGCGTCAGGACGAATCCCGGGTGGCGGAGGTGTCGTGTGGCCTGCTGGACGATGCGAGGACGAGTGTGATCGCTGCGGCTGCGGCGGCGACAGCGGTGAACATGGCGTAGGCGTGTGTGAAGCCCTCGATCGCGGGCGTGCGAGTGAGCCCGGCGGCGGCGACGGTGGAGGCGATTCCGATGAAGATGGCGGAGCCGGTGGGGTTGAAGGTGTAGATGATGGCCGAGACCAGCCCGGCCTCGTGTCGAGCGACTCGGCCGAGGGCGGCGGTGGTCGCGGCGACGAAGACAGGACCGCCGCCGAGTGCGAACAGGACGGCGCCCGGGAGCGCTTGTGCGTACACATTGCCCTCTGGCGACAGGCCGATGAGAAGCGCGTTGCCGATGGCGACCAGGGCCAGGCCGGCGAAGGCGACAGGCCGGGTTCCGAGGGTGCCGACCAGGCGTCCGCCCAGGGTGGCGCCGACGATGGTGGCCAGAGCCGGGGGCAGGAAGAACAGGCCGGTCGCGAGCGCGCTGTAGCCGCGAAGGTGCTGCAGGTACTGCGAGGTGATGAACAAGTCCGCGACGGTTACGCCGGCGGCGATGAGCATGAGAAAGGCGCCGGTCGCGACCGGACGGCGCACCAGCATGCCCGGGTGCATCAGGGGAGTCCGCACGATGTATTCGACGGCCGTGAACACGCCGTACAGGACGACGGCGACCGCGACGGGAACCAGCGTGCCGGGATCTGCCCAGCCGTGGTCACCGGCGTTGATCATGCCGTAGATGAACGAGCCGGTGGCGGCTGTGACGGTCGCCGCGCCCACCACATCGACGCGCCTGTCGGCGCCGGCCGTCCGACGCTCTGGCGCGACGGCGCGGATGGCAACCAGTAGGCCGACGCCGATAGGGACGTTGATGAAGAAGACCCAGCGCCAGCCCGGACCGCTGGTGAGGAGTCCACCGACGAGTAGCCCCGCCGCGAAGCCGATGCCGCCGAGCGATGACCACACGCCCAGCGCTTTGTTGCGTTCGGGACCGTGGAACAGGCCGGTGAGTGCCCGCAGTGCGGCCGGGGAGAGCAGCGCGGCCCCGACGCCCTGACAGAGGCGGCCACCGATCAGCAGGTTCTCGTCTTGGGCCAGGCCGCTGGCCAGCGAGGCGGCGATGAAGACCGCCAGGCCGGTCAGGATCATCGAACGTGCGCCGAAGACGTCGGCAAGCCGGCCGCCCAGCAGGAGCAACCCACCAAAGAACAGTACGTAGACGCTGACGGCCCAGGTGAACGCGACGCGGCTCAGGCCGAGATCGGCGCCGATGTCGGGTAAGGCGATGTTGATCACGGTGAGGTCGAGCATCAGCATGAACTGCGCCGTGCAGATCGCCGCGAGCATCCTCCAGCGGCGGCGGGGGTCCGCGAGCCCTCGCCGCTCACGTGACTCGTCCGTGTCATGCAAGGTGTCTCGCGAGTGCGCCATCAGGGGTCTCCTAACGCAGTCGTCGTGGTGTTCGTCGTCATATCCCGGCTGGTCAGCTGCGCGTCGCGCGGCGACGCAGGCTCGGCCCTATCGCTGCGCGGCGACGAGGAAGAACGGCACCGCGACGAAGATCCGGTCCGTGCGTGCGCGTTCGGCCTGCTCGGCGAGCCAGCTCTGCTCGTCTGTGACTCGGTGCAGCAGCATGAGCGCGGTGTCGTCGGTGAACACCCCGGTGTGCACCTCGACAACCGGATCGGTGAACCCGGCGTCGAGCAGGAGGTTGCGGTAGCTGCGGGCGACGCGTGGGGAGGGGAGCGCGTCTGCCTTCGCGTGGACGAGTCGGCGGGTGGTCTCCGGGTCGTGGGAGTCGATGGCGATGGTGTCCCAGTCCTGGCCGAGCAGCACGGCCCGGCCGCCGGGCGCGAGTACCCGGCTGGCCTCGGCCACGGCTCGCGGCGGGTCGTCGAGGGTGTGCAGTACCTTGTCGGCGCGGTAGTAGGACGCCGACCCGGTCTCCAGTGGCAGCTCGTAGGCGTCGCCGACGTGGAAGGCGCCCGCCGGCCAGCGCTGCCGGGCGGCGGTGATCATCTCGGGGTCGAGGTCGACGCCGACCGCGCGGGCTCCGCGTTCGGCCATCTCGGCGACCGCCCGGCCGGCGCCGCAGCCGACGTCGACCACGGTCTGGTCGGTGAGGTCGCCGAGCAGCTGATAGGACCGTGTACGTAGTTCGACGGTCATGGGCTGCGTGTCCATGGCATCGAGGACATCAAGAAGGCTGGACATGCCCGCCATGGTGCGACTTAATGTCGACATGAAGTCAAGTCTGATGACGATCGGCGAGGTCGCCGACCACTTCGGGCTGCCGACGCACGTCCTGCGGCACTGGGAGTCGGTAGGCCTGCTCTATCCCGCCCGCGTCGAAGGCGACCGCCGCCGCTACAGCCGCGACGACCTGTTCCGGGTGGCATCGATCATGTGCGCGAAGACGGCCGGCCTTTCGCTCCCGGACATCCGCGCGTTCCTCGCCGCACACGACCCGGCCACCCGCAAGGACGTACTTCGCCGCAACCACCGCACGCTGCAGACCAGAATGGCAGCCCTGCAGTCGGCGCTCGACCTCCTCGAAGCCGGACTGAACTGCTCACACGCAGACATCGCCACCTGCCCGAACTACCAGGCCCAACTCACCGAACTGGTCGACGCTCAACCCGCCACAGAGGTGTGAGGTTCCCGGCTCGATCCGTACGATCTGGCCGACCGTCTCACCCCCACCCACGGAGGTCGTGTCCAGTGAACCTGATGAGTCACTTCACCCAGCGCCTGTAACACCTTCCCCCACCGCCGACCAGGAACGTCGTGATCGAGCGAGCCCTGAAGACACCGATGCGGGACGGGGCGGTCCCGCTGGCCAACCGCTGGGCACCCAAGTCCGGCGGTGACGGGTTGCCGACCGCGCTGATCCGTCTCCCGTACGGCCGCAACGGCATCATCGCCTCGCTGACGGCCGGCCGCTGACAGAGCGCGGATTCCAGGTCTTCGTCCAGAGCACCCGTGGCACATTCGGCTCCGACGGTCCGTTCGACCCGATGCGACGCGAGCGTGAGGACGGCCTGGACACCATCGACTGGATGACCAGGCAGCCCTGGTTCGGCGACTCGATGATCCTGATCGGGATGAGCTATCTCGGGTACGTCCAGTGGGCGGGTCGCGGACGCCGTGCCGCCACAGGTGAAGGCGATGATCCCGGCGGTGACCGAATCGTCACTCGAGCTCGGGTTCCTCCGTCCGGATAGCTTCTCCCTGGAGACGCCCTTCAACTGGGGCATCCGGTCAGTTCGATCGGCGGCTGGTACGACATCTTCCTGCCCGGACGACAGGCGGCCATCCCACGACTTCAGAAGGGATGTACCACCATGGCTCCGTCCTCGCGCCGTACGACACCGCTCCTGCCAGGCGATTCAACGACTGTCGAATGTTCGCCGAATCCCGCCCGTCGACAGTGGCTACGAAAGGCGAACTAACACAGGAAGGACATTGCCTTGAACAGTCGATTGATTCATAGACGGCGGCGGGCCCTGGCGGCGGGCGTGGCGCTCGCGCTCGCCTTTGCCGGCTCGGTGCTCGCGGTCGCCGGCGCGAGCCAGGCTTCCGCCGCGGTTCCCGGCCTGGTGAGAATAACGGGCGTCAGCGCCCTCGACGACCTCTCTCCCAAGTTCGCGACCGCGACCTGCCCGGCTGGCAAGGTGCTGGTGGGCACCGGATATCGGGTGGACTTCGCGACCGGCGAGGTCGTGGTGGACGACCTCCTGCCCAACGGCAGCACCACTACGGCGCCGACCGCGGTCACCGTCGGGGCGTACGAGGAGGACCCTGTCGGCACTCCTTGGCAAGTTCTCGCGTTCGCGGTCTGCGCCAACCCGGTGTCCGGCCTGGTCAGGATTCCGGCAACCAGCGTGAGCAACTCGTCCGACTTCGACAACGCGACCGCGGCCTGCCCAGCCGGCAAAGTGATGCTGGGCACCGGGTACGAGCTCAACGGCGCACTCGGAGAGGTGGTGGTGGACGACTTCCGGCCCAACGGCAGCACCACCACGGCGCCGACCGCGGTCACCGTCGGAGCCTACGAGGCAGACCCGAACTTCCCAGGCAACTGGACGATCACCGCGTACGCGATCTGCGCCTTCCCGGTGCCCGGGCTGGTCAGAGTCCCGGAAACGAGCCCGAGCGGCTCCGAAAACTCCAAGGACGAAACCGCGGTCTGCCCAGCTGGCAAAGTGCTGACCGGTACCGGGCACGAGCTGACGGGTGCGACCGGTGAGGTCGTGATTGACGACCTCGCGCCCAACGGTAACGCCAGCACGCCACCGAACTCGCTTTTCATCGACGCATTCGAAGCGGACCCGGACTTCCCGGGCAACTGGACGGTCACCGCGTACGCGATCTGCGCCACGCAGTAGCTGCGGCCAAATTGACCGGGCTCCACTAGCCGAGCGCTAGTCGAGCCCGGTCAGCCCATTCGCCTCCAGTGGCTCGCCATGGTGATGATGCCGCCCGTTCGGTGGGACTTCGGCGATCGTTGAATCGCCTGGTCGAGCCGTGCCCGGTATCCTGCTTTTGGATATGAGGAGCTTCGGGGGGATTTGCCATGGCGGTGGAGTTCCGGTTGCTCGGCGACGTTACCGCCCTTGTCGACGGTCGCCCGGTGAAGATCGGTCATGCGCGGCAGCGGTGTGTGTTGCTGGCGCTGTTGCTGGATGCCAACCGCACAGTGCCAGCCGATGTGGTGATCGACCGAGTGTGGGCCGATCAGATTCCGCAGCGTGCCCGTGCCGTGTTGCGGGGCTACCTGTCGCGGTTACGGCAGATCCTGGCCGCCGCGCAGGATGTGCGGATCGTGCACGGGCCGGGGGGCTATGTGCTTTCGGTGGATTCCGCGGCACTGGATGTGCATCGGTTTCACAGTCTCGTCGCTGACGCCAGGGCGTGCGAGAAGCCGAAGCAGGCGGTTGACCTTTACGAGCAGGCGCTGGGCCTGTGGCGCGGCGAGGCGTTCGCCACGTTGGACACCCCCTGGTTGAACTCCGTACGCGCCGGCCTCGACACCGCGAAGTTCGCCGCACAACTGGACCGTAACGACGCCGCCCTCTCTGCCGGGCTGCACAGCGTGCTGCTGGCTGACCTGAAGGCCAACGCCGCCGCGCATCCGCTGGACGAGCGGCTGGCCGCCCAGCTCATGCTCGCGCTGTACCGGTGCGGCCGACAGCCCGACGCGCTCGCGCACTTCCAGCAGGTGCGTGCCCGGCTCATGGAGGAACTGGGCATCGACCCCAGCCCGCCGCTGCAACGCCTGCTCCAGCAGATCCTCACCGCGGACCCAGCCGTGGCACCGCCTGCCCCGCCAGGACCCCCAGCCGATAACGCAGCCGATGCCGGAGCCGGTGCGGCGATCGCTGCGGGACGCCAGGCGTACGAGCGCCGCGCGTGGGGCGCGGCCTATCACCGACTGGCCCGCGCTGCCACGCCGAGCGCCGACGACCTCGACCGGCTCGCGGTCGCGGCGTACCTGACCGGTCGGCTGGACGCCTGTGCGGCGGCCTGGGAACAGGCACACCGCGCCTGGCGGCGGAACGGTCAGCCCGCCCGCGCCGCGCGGTCAGCGTTCTGGTTGGGCCTGACGCTGACCATGGGAGGCGAGCAAGCCCGTGGCGGCGGCTGGCTTGCGCGGGCCGGGCGGCTGCTCGAAGCGACGCCAGACTGCGTCGAGCACGGTTACCTGCTGATACCGGCGTCGCTGCAGGCAATCAGCGCGGGCGATCCCGCGACCGCACACCGGATTTCGAGCGAGATCGCGGCAACAGCCGAGCGGTTCGGCGACCCCGATCTGCTGGCGCTGGCCCGGCTGAGCGTGGCTCAGGCGCTGATCGCTCAGGACGAGCTCGGCCCCGGCATCGCCGTGCTGGACGAGACAATGGTCGCGGTCACGACCGGCGAGGTGTCTCCGATCCCCGCGGGCATCATCTACTGTGCAGTGCTCATCGCCTGCCGGGCGGTCTTCGATCTGCGCCGCGCACAGGAGTGGACCGCGGCGCTGAGCCGCTGGTGCGCGGCCCAGCCGGACCTCAAGCCGTACCGCGGACAGTGCCTGGTGCACCGCTCGGAGATCGCGCAGTTGCGGGGCGACTGGGCCGAGGCAATGACGGAAGTACGCCAGGCTCGCGAGCAACTGTCCGACTCACCTGGCAACCCGGCCATGGGCATGGCGATGTACCAGCAGGCCGAGCTGCTCCGGCTGCGCGGGGCCTACGACCGGGCGGAGGAGGCGTATCGCCAGGCCAGCGGCTACGGTCACGCGGTGCAGCCGGGACTGGCGTTGCTGCGGTTGGCACAAGGTCAGGTCGAGAGCGCGGCAGCCGCGATCCGGCGGGCGCTCGACGAAGCAGCCCTGGCGGTGGAACGGGCCCGGGTGCTCGGCGCATACGCCGAGATCTCCCTGGCCGGAGGCCAGGTGCCGTCGGCGGCGTCCGCGACCGACGAGTTGGAACGGATCGCCGCCGCCTTCGGGTCGGTCTATCTGCGGGCGGTTGCCGGCCATGCGCGCGGCTCCGTCCTGCTTGCCGGTGACGAAGCCGCAGCCGGTTGTGCGGCGCTGCGCCGGGCGCTGGCTTCCTGGCAAGAGCTCGCGGCGCCCTATGAAGCCGCCCGGACCCGGATGCTGATCGGGCTGGCGTGCGCGCGGTTGGGTGACGCCGACGGTGCGAGCCTGGAGTGGGACGCCGCCTGCCAGGTTTTCCGGGAACTAGGCGCCGCGCCCGACCTTGCGCGGCTGGTAGTTAGGGGACAGGGCAGCCGGTCGGGTTGCCCCCAGCCTTCCGAGATGACTTCGTAGATTCCGGGTTGTGCCGTGACTCCCTCCAACTCGGGACGGGATAGGAGTTCTCCGAAGTGCTCGTCGTGGGCGGCCTTGATGTTGGCGGCCTTGATGTTGGCGGCCTTGATGTGGGCGGCCGATTCCCAGAGGGTGATGTCGACGAAGCGGAAACGCGCATCCGGCGAGATGGCCCGGTGCATTTGTAGCTCAGGAAGCCTGGTTTGCGCTGAAGTGTGGGCCGAAGACCTCGTGTCAGATGCTGGAAGACGCGCGGCACCACCAAGGGCCGCGCTGCGCGCCAACCCCCACAGCACGACCGCCGAGCTGGCCGCGAAGGCCGGCATCGGCTGATCCACCACGGGAAAGCTCCTTGCCCGCTTGGGCGACGAAGGAACCGAGACCCGCACGTCCGGAACCGCCACCAGGGGCGCGGGGAGCACTACGCGACTCCGGCCTTTGTGGACCGGTTAACCGGATCACCCCGCGAGTGCGGGGAGCACACTTGTTGACCTGCGACTTTGGGACGAAAGTACTCGAATCTCCTTCACTTAAGCGCGCCTGCCGCCGACTTAGATGAGCCGGACTCAATGTCGAGGCGGCCACACGGAAGGGCCGGCTCGATGTTGATCAAACAGCAACGAAGCACGCCACATGCGGCGTGCTTCGCACCATGTTTGATTCCATGGCCGGACCGGACAAAGATCCGCCCGGCGCATTTGCGCTGGTCAGGTGTGGAGCCGCCTTGGGGAATCGAACCCCAGACCTACGCATTACGAATGCGTTGCTCTGCCGGCTGAGCTAAGGCGGCCTGTGCGCTAAGGCACGAGCGTAGAGCATACCGTGCCCCACGCGCGGGCTGCAGGAAGGGGACTATTCCTCGGGGCAGTTCAGGCCGTCCCTCGGGGTCTTGCCTTCCACCAGGTACGCGTCGACCGCGGAGTCGATGCATTTGTTCTCACCGTATGCCGTGTGGCCGTCACCGTCGCGGGTGAGGAGGACGCCGGAGGAGAGTTGGGAGGCGAGGTCGCGGGACCACTCGACGATGGTGGCTGGGTCGCGGGAGGTGCCGACGACGAGGATGGGGGGTGTGCCCGCCGCGGTCACTTGGTGGGGCTGGTTCTGCACCGCCACCGGCCAGTAGGCGCAGGCCAGCGCGCCCCACATGATGAACTTGCCGAAGCGGGGCGAGGCCTTTTCGTACGCGGGCAGCTCCTTCTCGGCGTCGGCGACGGACTTGACGTCGGGGCGGTCGAGGCAGTTGACGGCGAGGATCGCCTCGTTGCCGTTGCCGTGGTAGCCGTCGCGGGTGCGCTGGGCGTACTGGTCGGCGTAGCTCAGGAGGTACGAGCCGTCGCCGTTGAGGCCCGCTGACAGGCCCGTACGCAGCGCTCCCCAGGAGTCCTTGCGGTAGAGCGAGCCGAGGATCCCGCTGACGCCGAGCGCCTGGGTCAGCTTGCGCGGCCCGTCGCCGGGCAGTGGGTGGGAGTCGAGGTCGTCGAGGAACTGGTCGAACCGGTCGTACGCCGCCGATTCGGTGTCACCCAGGGGGCAGCCGTCGCGGGCGATGCAGTCGTCGATGAAGGCCTTGAACGCGCGTTCGAAGCCCTTTGCCTGGCCGACGCCGATCTCCTTGCCGCTCAGCTCCGGCGGCACCGCGCCGTCGAGCACCGCGCGGCCGACGCGCTTGGGGAAGAGTTCGGCGTACGTGGTGCCGAGGTAGGTGCCGTACGACGCGCCGAAGTAGTTGAGCTCCTGGTCACCGAGGGCCGAGCGCAGCACGTCCATGTCGCGGGCAGCGTCGGGGGTGCCGACGTGCTTGAGGAGGTCGCCGCTGCGCTCGGAGCAGCCCTTGGCGAACTGCTTCGACAGAGTCGACAGCCGCTGGATCTCCTGCGGCGTGTCGGGCGAGCCGTCGGCGGCGAGGTAGGTGTCGAGCTGGGGGTCGGTGAGGCAGTCGACCGGCGAGCTCTGCCCGACACCGCGCGGGTCGAAGCCCACGATGTCGTAGCGCTCGCGCACCTCCGCGCCCATGAACAGCGAGGACGCTTGGGCGTACTCCACGCCGGAGCCGCCCGGGCCGCCCGGGTTGATCACCAGCGAGCCGATCCGCTTGCTCTGGTCGCCGGCTCGCACGCGCAGCACGGCCAGCTCGATCTTCTTCTCGGTCGGCTGGTTGTAGTCGAGCGGCACCTCGAGCGTGGTGCACTGCTGTCCGGACACCGCTCCACAGTCTCGCCACTCCAGCCGCTGCTCGTAGAACGGCTGCAGGCCCTTGGCCACATCGGAGGGCATGTCGGCGGGGTCGTCGCCAGGTGTGGAGGGCCCGGTCGGCTTGGACGTGGGGGCGCCGGACTGCTGCCACGCCGGCGAGGACTTGTCGCCGGCAGCATCGGCCGCGTTGGGCGCGAGTCCGCACCCAGACGCGACTACGGCCAGTGCCGACAGCGCCGCCAGCCCAGCCGCGAGCCGCAGCGCAACCGGTTTCGTCCTGCGTCCGGAGCGCATCCCATCACAATCCACGGGGATCACCCTACGAGATTCACCTCAAAGCCCTGCGCCTTCTTCCACAGGCAGCCAACGGAGCGTCGCGCGACGCTCAGCGATCGCCGCCGTGGCCCTTCCACAGAGTGATCAGCATCGCCTCCACTGCCAGCAGCGGCGCGACGTTGGCGGCGATCGCGTCGCGGCAGGCGAGGATCGCGTCGACGTCGCGCAGCACCTCTTCGGGCCGCATGCTCGCCGCCCGGCGCCGGATGTCGGCGCCGATGTCGTCGTTGACCAGCTCCGCCTCGGCTCCGATCGCGACCGTGAGCACGTCGCGGTAGTAGGCCAGCAGGTCGAGGAGAGTGCGGTCGAGCGCGTCGCGCTGCAGCCGTTTGGCCCGGACCTTCTGCTGGTCCTGCAGCTCCTTCTTGGCCGCGTCGATCGCCCGGGAACGCCCGCGCGCGCCCTTGCCGCCGCTGGTGAGCTCGTACGTGCGCTCCAGCTCCTCCAGCTCGGCCGCGTCGAGCTCCGTGGTGGCCTGCTTGGCCTCCTCGGCCGCCACCTCGACCAGCTCACCGGCCACCGTGACGCAGCCGGCCAGCTCGCCGATCCGGCTGGGCACGGCCAGCACGCGCTCGCGGCGTTCGCGGACGTCGGGTTTGAGCGCCAGCGCCCGCGCCCGGCCGATGTGGCCTTGCGCGGCACGGGCGGCGAACAGCGCCAGCTCGGGGCTCACGCCGTCGCGCCGCTGCAGCATCTCAGCGATCGCGCCGGTCGGAGGGGTACGCAGCACCAGCAGCCGGCAGCGCGACCGGATCGTCGGCACCACGTCGGCGACCGTCGGCGCGCACAGCAGCCAGACAGTGCGCTCGGCCGGCTCCTCGAGGCTTTTCAACAGCGCGTCGGCGGCCTGCTCGGTGAGCCGGTCGGCGTCCTCGACGACCAGCACTTGGTAGCGCTGCCCGACCGGCGACATCGCCGACTTGCGTACGAGCTCCCGGATCTCGTCGACGCGCAGCGACAGCTGCTCGGTGCGTACGAGCGTGACGTCGGGGTGGGTGCCGGCCTGGGACGTGCGGCAGGCTGAGCACTCGCCGCAGCCGCCGCGATCACACTGCAGCGCCGCCGCGAACGCCCGGGCCGCGTTGCTGCGGCCGGAGCCCGGCGGCCCGGTGAGCAACCAGGCGTGCGTCATGCCCGTGCCGGCGCCGCCCTTCAGCCGGTCGGCCGCTCCGGCCGCGGCAGCCCGCAGCACCGCCACCGTGGGCTCCTGCCCGACGAGATCGGTCCAGACCCCGGCGGTTTCGGTCGTCTCTGTCGTCATAGCGCGCCCTGCTCCGTCTGCTGCTCCCCAACCCTACGAATGTGTACCTGCCCCAGCAACGGCTCGACCTGCTCTCGGATCCGTTCGGCGATCTCTTCCGGCGAGCGGGTCGCGTCGATCACGGCATAGCGGTCGGGGTCGAGCGCCGCGAGGTCGAGGAAGCCCTGGCGTACCCGCTCATGGAACTCCAGCGGCTCCCGCTCCAGCCGGTCGGCCGGCTCGGTGGTGCGCTGCTCCACCCCCACCTCCGGCGGCAGGTCGAGCAGGATCGTCACGTGCGGGCGTAAGCCGCCGGTCGCCCAGCGGTTGAGCTTCAGCACGTCGGACTGGCTGAGCTCGCGGCCACCGCCCTGGTAAGCCAGCGCGGAGTCGATGTAGCGGTCGGTGATCACGACGTTGCCACCTTCGAGGTCGGGCCGGATCATGGTCGTGACGTGCTCGGCCTTGTCGGCTGCGAACAGCAGCGCCTCGGTACGCGGCGACAGCGGCCCGGTGGTGTCGCCCAGCACGAGCTCTCGGAGCCGCAGACCGATCGGCGTGGCGCCCGGCTGGTGGGTGACGGTCACGGAGTAGCCGGCCTGCCGCAGCCAGTCGGCCAGCAGCCGCAGCTGCGTGGACTTGCCCGCTCCTTCACCGCCCTCGATCGCGACGAACAGCCCGTGGTCGGAGAACACTCCGCGGTCGTGTCCCCTGATCGCCGCCCGGAGGTCGCGGGCGAGCGGCACACCGCGACGGTCGTCCATCTGGCGGTACGACACGTAGCCGACCGCGATGATCGCGATCGCCGACACGAAGATCGTGATCGAGGCGCCGTTGTAGCTGAGCTGGACGTCTTCGGGGAACGGCAGCCGGTGGGTGCCGATCGTGCCGGCCAGCGCAGGCGCCACGGCGAGTACGGCGGCCAGCGCGACCCGAGTCATCGACTGGACGAACGCGAACGTACGCCCGCGGATGCTGTCGTCGACCTCCGTGCCGAGCATGGTGTAGCCGGTGATCCAGGAGACGCCCGCGAAGAAGCCGAGCGCCACGACCAGGCCGGACACGATGACGAGGTTCTGGATCAGCGCCATCGCCGTCAGCATCACGCCCGCGCCGATCAGAGACAGGCCGAACAGGCGCTTGCGGGAGAACCCGCCGAGCAGCCGCGGCCCGACGCCCATCCCGATCGCCAGGCCGAGGAACACGCCGCCGAACAGCACGCCGTAGCCGGCGTCGCCTCCCTTCAGGTCGGCGACGAACGTGCGTCCGAGGCCGATCACGACGCCGCCGGTGGCGAACGCGCCGACGATCCCGATCACGAGGCCGCGGACCAGGCGGTTGCTGCCGACGTACTTCCAGCCGTCGAGGATCGAGCGCAGCATGTTGCTCTGGCCGTCCTCGCCGGGCGTGTGGGGCAAGGGGCGGCCGGAGACCTCGCGCAGGCCCGCGACCACGAGCGCGCCGATCAGGAACGTGAGTGCGTTGAAGTAGAGCGCCAGGTCGACGGTGGAGCCGAGGCCGCCGAGCAGCCGCTCGATGGTCTTGTTGAGCAGGCTGAGCAGGGTGAACAGGGCGGCGGCCGGGAGCGCGGAGCCGTAGGTGGTGGCCAGCGAGATCTGGTTGGCGGCGGCGAGGCGCTCTCGCGGGACGAGGTTGGGGACGGCGGCGTCCTTGGCCGGGAGCCAGACCAGGCTGACAGCCTCGATCAGCAGGGTCGCGACGTAGAGCCAGACGAGGTTGCCGGCGAGCGGGATCGAGGCGAACAGCGCGAACCGGAGCACGTCGCCGACGACCAGCGTCCAGCGGCGGTCGAGGCGATCGGCGATGAACCCGCCGAGCGGGCCGATGACGACGGCGGGCAGGAGCCGCAGCAGCAGCACGCCGGCGATCGCGAAGTTGGCGGAGGCGTACGAGCCGCCGGCCAGCTGGCTGGCCATGGCGGTGAGCGCGAGCAGGCCGAGCCAGTCGCCCAGGCTGGACAGGCCGAGGCAGATCCACAGCTTGCGGAACGGCGCGATCCGCAGCACGGCGCGCAGGTCGTGCGCGGGTGCGTCGTCGGCCCGGTCAGCGGGCACGCTGCTGTTGGCGGTGGGCTCTGCCATTGGGCCAGCCTAGGAGGTCGGACCGACAGTCCCGCAGCAGCCGCCGCAGCCGCGCACCAGGACGCGGCGGGCGGGGAGGCGGCGGGCTCCAAGTGGGCAGGCTCCGCCTGCCCCTCTACGACGTGTTGCCGCCTGTCGCGATCCGCGCGGTGCCGGCCGGGATCGAACATGGCGCGGTTCCGGCGTACGTCAGACCTTCGGGGCTGAGCGACCAGTTCGAGATCCGGCCGCCGTCGTACGCACTCTGCACCACGTTGTTGAAGAAGCGGTCACCGTACGATGCGCACTGCCGCGGGATGGCGTTGTCGATCGCGCACTGGCGGTCGCAGAACTCGCCGCGATAGTAGGAGATCCGGCCGGTACGCGAGAACGTGTTGTTCTCCACGGCGTTGTAGTTGCTCAGGTTCCGCGACTTGATCGGGTCACCGCTGATGTAGGAGAACTTGTTCCGCGTGATCGTGTTGGACGAGCTGAAGTGCGTGATGTACGCGCCGTGGATGAGCCCTGCCGACGCCGCGGCGTTCTCGATGTTGACGAAGTGGTTGTTCTCGATCCGGTTGTTCGAGGAGTTCGTCAGCACGATCGCACCGTAGCCGTACGTGCCGAGGCTCCACTTGTTGCCGAGGTTGCGGAACTGCACGCCGAAGATCGTGTTGCCGTTCAGGCCCTGGCTCCCCCGCACCTGCAACGGCGGGTCGTACCGCTCGTCCTCCACGTCGCGCTCGGAGTCGCCGTAGATCGAGATCCCGCCCGCGGAGTAGTACTCCACCTGCAGGTAGTAGAAGCGCAGGCCGCTGTTTCCGCCGTCGTACAAGGGATCCGTGGTCTCCCTCGGCAGCCGGGGCTGCAGCCAGAACCCGTTGCAGTAGATCGAGCCGCACTTGGCGTTCCGGAACACCGGCAATCCGCCGGCCGGGAACCCGGCGCCTGGCACGTAGTCGATCGGCAGAAACGAGATCGAGTGGCCCGGAACGTAGAAGCGCCAGTCGTGGAACGGCGGCGCGACGTACGTGCCCTGCCTGATTCGCACCTCGACGTCGGTCGCGGGACGGTGCTGGCGCAGCACCCCCTGGACACGTACCAGCGTGTTGACCGCCGTGGCGGGCGTCAGGCCGTCGTTGGCATCGGATCCACCGGCGCTCGTGGGTGCCAGGTAGACCGTGAATGCCGCCTGCGGCTCTGCCTCGGGCGCCGGAGAGGCCGAGGCGCTGCCGCCGAGGAACAAAGTAACCGCACCGAGCAATGTCGCCGTAACTCTTCCCCACCGTCTCATGCCTGCAGAAGGTAGGCGGGCCGGACTCCGCGGTCAACCCCAGGAGTTGTGGCCGGTACGCAGCCGCGGCTCGCCTTTCGGGAGCTTGCACGGTGCGCTGCCCGCGTTCGTCATGCCGCCGGGGCCGAGCGTCCAGGGGGTGATCCGCCCACCGCGATACCCGCTGACCAGCCGGTTCCGCACGAACCGGTTGCCGTACGACGCGCACTGCCGCACCACGTGGTAGGCCAGCGCGCACCGGCGGTCGCAGTATTCGTCGCGGTAGAAAGACTGCTCGCCCGAACGCACGAAGACGTTGCCCTGAAAGACGTTGCGATTGCTCTGGTCGCGCACCTTCACCGGGTCACCGCTGTTGCGGTTGAACGTGTTGCGCTCGACGCGGTTGTCGGAGCTGAAGTGGGTGACGTACACGCCGTGGATGTACGGCCCGCGCGCTCCGGCGTTCTCGATCTCGTTGAACGAGTTGTTGACGATGCGGTTGCCGGACGAGTTCGTCAGCGTGATCGCGCCGTAGCCGAACTTGCCGCGCGTCCACTTGTTGCCGAGCCGCCGGAAGTTCATGCCGACGAACGTGTTGCCGTTGAGCCCCTTGCTCGCCTTCCGCCACACGGCCGGCTTGTACCGCTTGTCCCTGTGCTCGCGTTCGGACTCGCCGTAGACGGAGACGCCGCCTGCGGAGTAGTTCTCGACCTGCAGGTAGTAGAACCGCAGCCCGCTGGTGCCTCCGTCATACAGGTCCTCGCTCGGCGCGATCGGCAGCCGCAGCTGGAACCAGTAGCCCTCGCAGTACTTTCCGCCGCACTTGGCGTTACGGAAGATCGGCCGCGCCCTGATCCCGGCGGCGCTGTCGCCCGGCTGGTAGTCGTCGGGCATGAACGAGATCGTGCGCCCGGGGAGGTACGTGCGCCACTCCCACAACGGCTGGGAGATGTAGACGCCGGCCTTGATGCGCACCTCGACGTCGGTCGGAGGCTGGGCCAGCGCGATGATCCCCTGCGCCCGCATCAGCGTGTTGATCGGGCGCTCGGCTGTGAGGCCGTCGTTGAGGTCGGAGCCGCCCGCGTCAGCCGGCGCGAGATAGACGACGAACGGTGGTTGGTACGTAGCCGCGGGTACAGCGGCATTCGAAACCAACACAGAGATCAGCACGACCAGGACGCCCCACACCCCGCAAGCTTATGGGCGGTTCACGCCTTTGGCCTGCGAGCGAGCCTCAGCCGGACTTCTTGGCCGACTTCTTCGCGGTCTTCTTGGCCGTCGTCTTCTTCGCCGTCGACTTCTTGGCGGCCGTCGCCTTGGCCGTCGTCTTCTTGGCCGTGGTCTTCTTCGCGGTCGTCTTCTTCGCCGTACGACGCGGGCTCGGGCCCTTGGCGCGCTTCTCGGCCAGCAGCTCGGCTGCCCGCTCCAACGTCACCGTGGCGGGGTCGTCGGCACGACGCAGCGTCGCGTTGTTCTCGCCGTCAGTGACGTACGGGCCGAACCGGCCGTCCTTCAGCACGACGGGCTTGTCGGTCTCGGGGTCGTTGCCGAGCTCGCGCAACGGCGCCGACGCGGCCCGCCGGCCGCGGCCCTTCGGCTGCTTGAACAGCTCGAGCGCCTGCTCCAGCGTCACCGTGAACAGCTCCTCCTCGGCCGTCAGCGAGCGCGAGTCGGTGCCCTTCTTGACGTACGGGCCGTACCGGCCGTTCTGCGCGGTGATCTCCTCGCCGCCGTCGGGGTCCTTGCCCAGCGTCCGCGGCAACGACAGCAGCCGCAGCGCGTCTTCGAGCGTGACGGTGTCGAGGCTCATGTCCTTGAACAGCGAGGCCGTGCGCGGCTTCACACCCTTCGGCGCGTCTTCGGGCAGCACCTCGGTGACGTACGGCCCGAAGCGGCCTGCCTTGGCCACGACCGGCCGTCCGGACTCCGGATCGGTGCCGAGCTCCTGCTCCGCTCCTGCCGGCTGCGACAGCAGCTCGCGAGCCTTCTCCAGCGTCAGCTCGTCGGGCGGCAGGTCTTCGGGAACGTTGGCGCGGTTGCCGTCGCCGTCCTCGACGTACGGCCCGTAGCGCCCGACCCGCAGGTCGATTCCGGCGTCGGGACCCCCGACCGGGAACGTCGAGATGCCGCGTGCGTCGATCTCGCCGAGCTCGGTGACGAGCCGCTTCAGGCCCTCGCGGTCGGCGTCGCCGTTCTGGCCGCCGAAGTAAAAGCGGGCCAGCCAGGTCTCCATGTCGCCTTCGCCGCGGGCGATCTCGTCGAGCGCGTCCTCCATGCCGGCGGTGAAGTTGTAGTCGACGAGGTGCGAGAAGTGCTGCTCCAGCAGGCGGATCACCGCGAACGCCAGCCAGGTCGGGATCAGCGCCTGGCCCTTCTTGTAGATGTAGCCGCGGCCGATGATCGTGCCCATGATCGAGGCGTAGGTCGACGGCCGGCCGATCTCGCGCTCTTCGAGCTCACGCACCAGCGTGGCTTCGGTGTAACGCGCCGGCGGGCGGGTCTCGTGGCCCTCGGCCGCGACCCTGGTCGCCGACAGCACGTCGCCCTCGACCACGTCGGGCAGCCGGCGCTCGGCGGAGTCGGTCTCGGTGCTGGCGTCGTCGACACCCTCGACGTAGGCCTTCAGGAAGCCGTGGAACGTGATGACCTTGCCGGACGTGGAGAACTCGGTGTTCTCACCCGTGCGGGCCTGCGCGCCGATCCGGACGGTGACCGTGCGGCCTTCGGCGTCGCGCATCTGGGAAGCGATCGTGCGCATCCAGATCAGCTCGTAGAGCCGGAACTCGTCGCCCCGCAGGCCGGTCTCGGCCGGCGTCTGGAACGTGTCGCCGGACGGGCGGATCGCCTCGTGCGCCTCCTGGGCGTTCTTCACCTTGCTGTTGTAGACGCGCGGCTTGTCGGGGAGGTAGCTGTCGCCGAACAGCTGGCGCACCTGGGTGCGCGCGGCGTTGATCGCGGTGCCCGACAGTGTTACCGAGTCGGTACGCATATAGGTGATGTAGCCGTTTTCGTACAGCCGCTGCGCGACCTGCATGGTGCGCGCGGCGCCGTAGCCCAGCTTGCGCGCGGCCTCCTGCTGCAACGTGGTGGTGCGGAACGGCGCGTACGGCGAGCGGCGGTAGGGCTTGGACTCGACGCTGCGGACGTGGAAGTCGGACTCGCGGAGCCCTTCGGCCAGGGCGCGGGCGCGTTGTTCGTCGTAGTGGACGACGGTCTCGCGGACCGCGGCCTTCAGCTCGCCGGTGGGTTCGAAGTCGCGGCCCTGCGCGACGCGCTTGCCGTCGACGTTGACCAGCCGCGCGGAGAACGCCCGCGGGTCACGGCCTTCGCCGGCGTCGAGGTCGGCGATGATGTCCCAGTAGTAAGCAGCGCGGAACGCGATCCGCTCGCGCTCACGGTCGACGACGAGCCGCGTCGCCACGCTCTGGACCCGGCCGGCCGACAGCCTCGGCATGACCTTCTTCCACAGCACGGGACTGACTTCGTAGCCGTAGAGCCGGTCGAGGATGCGGCGGGTCTCCTGCGCGTCGACGAGGTCCTCGTCGATCGAGCGGGGGTTTTCGACGGCGTTGCGGATCGCGTCGGGAGTGATCTCGTGGAAGACCATGCGGTGGACGGGAACGCGCGGCTTCAACTCCTCCAGGAGGTGCCACGCGATCGCCTCGCCCTCGCGGTCCTCGTCTGTCGCCAGGTAGACAGCACCCGCGTCGGACACCAGCTCCTTCAGCCGCTTCAACGTCGGCCGCTTCTCTCTGGGCACGACGTAGATCGGCTCGAAGCCGTGGTCGACGTTGACGCCGAGCCGCGCCCAGGCCTCGCCCTTGTACTTGGCGGGCACTTCGGACGCGCCGTTGGGCAGGTCGCGGATGTGTCCGACTGAGGACTCCACAACGTACCCACGGCCGAGGTAGTCCGCGATCTTCTTCGCCTTGGTCGGCGACTCCACGATCACGAGCCGGTTGGCGTCCTCGGCGGACGCGGCCGTCTTCTTGGCGGGCACGCTGCTCCTTTCTGGCGTTAGCGGGAGGTTTGGATCACGCCACTACTGCTGGTCACTTCGAACGTACAAAACCAGCAAGACCGTAACCGTACAGGTACCACATTCCTTCCAAGACCCGTCACGGGGCAGAGATCATATTCCGAGCGTACGTCGTGGCGCACTAGTCTTATTGACTTGTACAGCGGGGCACGTCAAGAGGGGGTCAGGCCAAATGGGTACAAACCCGTCCTTTGGGTTGTCCTTCGGTGTGCTCGGCCCACTCGAGGTGCGTGCAGGCGACGTCGTGATCCCCATCAGCGCCGGCAAGCTCCGGGTCGTGCTGGCCACCTTACTCATATCCGCAAATCGGCTCGTACCCGCGACCGAACTGATCGAACGTCTGTGGGGCAGCAACCCGCCGGCGACGGCGCGCGCGACGCTCGCGACGTACGTCATGCGGCTGCGCAGGGAGCTGACCGCGCAGGTCGCCGAGCCGGCCGCCGACCCGATCCAGACCCGCCCGGAGGGATACCTCCTCGAGGTCGAGGCGGATCGGCTCGACCTGCTGCGCTTCACCCGGCTGCTCGCCGACGCGCGCCGGTACGCCGACCAGCCGGCGACCGAGCTCGCGCTGTTGTACGAAGCACTGGCGTTGTGGCGCGGACCCGCGCTGGTCGACGCGCCGTCGGAGTCCCTGCAGCGTGATGTCGTGCCGCGGCTGGAGGAACAGCGGCTGCGCACGATCGAGCGCCGGATCGACCTCGAGCTCGCCGACGGACTGCACGCCGAGCTGGTCGGTGAGCTGACCGCGCTGACGGCTGAGCACCGGCTGCGCGAGCGTACGTGGTGCCAGCTGATGATCGCGCTGTACCGCTGCGGGCGGCAGGCCGACGCGCTGGAGGCGTTCGCGCGGCTGCGTTCCTGGTACGTCGAGGATCTGGGGCTGGAGCCGGGCTCGGAGATCAGACGTCTGCAGGAACAGATCCTGGCGGGCGATCCCGCGCTCGACCTGACGTCGCCCGCGCCCGCGGTGACCGCCACCGAGCCGGAGCCGGAACGTCCGGCCAGCTGGGTGCCGCGGTGCCAGCTGCCGCCGGCGATCGGCGACTTCGTCGGACGGGCGACGCTCATGGAGGAAGTCCTCACCCGGCTGGGCAGTGCTTCTCCGGGGACGGCCGACGATGCGGCCGGAGCCGCCTCGCCGCCGATCGTCGTGATCAGTGGAACGCCGGGCAGCGGCAAGAGCACGCTCGCGATCCGGGTCGCCCACCGGCTGCGGCAGCGCTATCCCGACGGACAGCTGTTCGTCCGGCTCGACGGTGCCGGGCCGGCGCCTCGCGATCCCTCCGACGTACTCGCCGAGCTGCTGATCGGGTCCGGGCTGCCTCCCGACGACCTGCCCGAAGGCGTCGACGCGCGAGCGGCCGTCCTGCGAGCCCGGCTGGCCGACCGGCAGGTGCTCGTCGTGCTCGACGACGCGGCCGGCACCAGCCATGTGCTGCCGTTGCTGCCCGGCACCTCCAGTTGCGCGGTGCTCGTGACGTCGCGGCGGCGGCTCGCCGACCTGCCCGGCGCGTGGTCCGTACGCCCGGGTGCGTTCGGCACCGGCGACGCGCTGGACCTGCTCACGCGGATGCTCGGCCCGCAACGCGTCGCGGCCGAGGCGCTGGCCGCACGCGAGATCGCCGACGCGTGTGGCGGGCTTCCGCTGGCGTTGCGCATCATCGGCGCGCGGCTCGCGACCCGGCCGTCCGCTGGGCTCGACGGACTGGCTGCGCGCCTCTCCGACGAGAAGCGCCGGCTCGACGAGCTGCGCAGCGGCGACCTGGAGGTCCGCTCCAGCCTGGCGTTGAGCTATCAGGGCCTGCCGCCCGGTGCGGCACTGGCGTTCCGCCGGCTCGGGTTGCTGGGCCCGATCGACGTGCCCGCGTGGGCGGTCGGCGTCCTGGCTGACGAGTCCGACGGCGAACGCCTGGTGGAGCAACTGATGGAGGCGTCGCTGCTGTCGGAGACAGGGCTCGACCCGACCGGCGAGCCGCGGTACCGCCTGCACGACCTGCTGGTGGTCTACGCCGCCGAGCTGGCCGCGTCCGACTCCGTGGCCGACAACCGGGCCGCGGTCCGGCGGTATGTCGAAACCCTGCTGGTGTTGACGGATCGGGCCTACGACAACCTCGTGGAGCTGACGTTCGACGAGATCCCCATGGACCCACTGCCGCCCGTCGTGGCGGGCATGCCGGACGACGAGGCGGACCGGCTCACCCGGGAGGGCGCCGCGTGGTTCCTGGCCGAGCAGGCGCAGCTCGACTGGGCGATTCACGTGTGTGTACGGGAAGGCTGGTGCGTCGAGGCGTCGCAGCTGCTGGACCGCTCGATGAGCTACCTCGACACCTACCTCGTACACGAGCGCGTGCTGGAGCTGCACGAGCTGGTGCGCGACGCGTGCCGGCTCGGTGGCGACGAACGCCTTTCGTGGCGGGCCGAGTGGGGTCGCGCGATGCAGCTGGCCACGCGCGGGCTCACCGACACCGACCTCGAGCTGCAGGAGTCGTGCGTCGCGGCGTTCGAGAAGCTCGGCGCTGCCTGCGACCTGGCGCACGCACTGGCCGCGCTGGCCCATTTCCGCGGCCAGCGGGGTGCGACCGACGTCGCCTTGGGGCTCGCCGAACGTGCGGTCGCGGCCGCACACGAGAGCGGGTACGAGCCGACGTACGCCTCGACGCTGCGCGAGCTGGCGAAGATGCTGTCGATGAACGGCGACTACGCCCGGGCGCTGACGCTGTTCGAGGAGACGCTCGAGATCGCGCGGCGGCTCGGGCAGGTCGTCGACAAGGTGCAGGTGCTGCACTATCTGGCTGAACAGGCGCTGGACCACGGCGACCTGGCGCGAGCCGGCGCCGCGTCCGACGAGTGCCTCGCCCTGGTCGACGACCGGGGCGACCACCGCGGCGCGGCGTTCGTGACCAGCCTGGCGTCGCGGGTGGCGGTGGCGCGCAAGGACTACAGGCGGGCCGTGCAGCTCGCCCGGGAGGCCAAGCAGCGCTTCGACCGGCTGGGCGACCGCTTCGGCGCGGCCGGGGCCGCGGCTTCGCTGGCGGAGGCCTACCTCGCCGCCGGGCGCACGGCGGAGGCGGTCGAGCTGGTGGAGCAGGCGCTGCAGGAATACTCCGACATGGGGACGACGCAGTACGAAGCCCGGCTGCGCGCCGTCCGGCTGACGGCGGACGAACTGCTCGGGACCTGAGCGCTATCGATCCGCGGGGAGCGGGCCGGTCAGCGCGCCGTCCAGACTGCTCCGGCGCAGGTCGAGCGTCGACACGTCGCAGCCCCGGAAGTCGACGCCGGCGAGGTCGCACTCGCGGAACGACGTGCGGTCGAGGATCGCGCCGGTGAAGACCGTCCGAGGCACTTCCGCGCGGTGCACGAGCCGCTTGCCCAGCGGCGTGAACGCGATCCTGCCGTCGATGAGCTCGGTGTAGCCGAAGTTCGCGTCGGTGAGGTCCGCACCGGTGAACTTCGCGTCGGCCAGATTCGCTCCGGAGAAGATCGCGGACCGCAGGAACGCACCGGAGAAGTCCACGAACGACAGGTCTGCTCCGGCGAGCAGTACCTCGTCGAGTTCGAACGCGGACAGGTCGGCTTCGGCCAGGTCGACGTCTGCCCTGGGATGGTCGAACCGCCAGGCGTTGAACGCAGCGCTGCCCTGCCAGAGCAGGTTGAGCAGGTCCTCACGTCGGGGCCGGCGCCTCATCGCACGCTCCTGTACTCGAGTTCCTGGTTGGGTAGGCGAAACCTAGGGCCCGGCGGGCGCAATTTCGCGACAACGGGTTTTCGGCCGTTTGAAGTCAGGCGGCAGGTGCGTAGGTTGGCGGTATGGGTCAGGCGGTACGTACGGCTTGTGTCGCCGCACTCGCCGCGCTCCTGGCCGGGTGCACCGGCCAGGAGCCGCCCTCGCCTGGTTCTGTTGAGACCGGCCGTGAGACAGCCCGCCGGACTGCCTCTGGCTCCCCGACTGCCTCGGCCACGCCTCGTACCACTCCCCCGCCGCCTACGGTCACGGTCAGCATCGTCGGAGACCTGATGTTCGGACGACGGGTCGGTACGCGGATGGCGCGAACCGGCGACTACGCGCTGCCGCTGCGTCCGACCGCGAGCCAGCTGGCAGGCGCCGACATCACCGTCGGGAACCTGGAGTCGACGCTGGCGCGGCTCGGCGGGCCGACCCAGGACGACGCGTTCTCCGCCGACCCGAAAGTCCTGACAGGGTTGACGAAAGTCGGCGGATTCGACGTGCTGTCGCTCGCCAACAACCACACCGGTGACTTCGGCGAGCGGTCGTTGCTCACGACCGTCCGGCTGGTCCGCGAGTCGGGCATCCTCCCGGTCGGTGCCGGTGCGAACCTCGGCCAGGCCTGGACTCCGGCGATCGTGGAGCGGAACGGCGTCCGGTTCGGGTTCCTCGCGTTCAACGCGATCGGCGAGACGCCTGCCGCGGGAGCGAGGTCGCCGGGAGCCGCGACGATCCGGATGCCGCCGCGGACCGGGCCGCTGTCGGGTGCCGACCTGCGGCGGGCGCAGCGGGCCGTGCGAGCGCTCGCCGCGCAGGTCGATGTGACGATCGTGCTGCCGCACTGGGGCGCGCAGTACACGCACCGGCCGGTGGCCGACCAGCGTACGGTCGGACGGGCGCTGGTCGACGCGGGCGCGGACGCCGTGGTCGGCGGGCATCCGCACTGGACGCAGCCGGTCGAGCGGCATCGCGGGCGGCCGATCGTGCACTCGCTCGGCAACTTCGTGTTCGACATGGACTGGGAGCCTCAGGTACACCAGGGGAACGTCGCCGAGCTCACGTTCACCGGCGAGCGGCTCGACCGGCTGGAGCTGCTGCCGTACCGGATCGAGCTGACGAACTACGCGCCGGTCTTCGTCAGTGGGGCGCGTCGTTGAGCCACTCCCACATGACGGCTCCGGTCGCGCCGAGCATGCCGCTGTCGACGACCGCCGGCTTGTCCGCCGCGCTGTGGTAGGCGGAGTACGGGTTGCCGCCGAGCCGCGCGGCCGGGATGCCGCCCTTGTGGAACGACCAGTGGTCGCTGCTCCGGTTGGTGTCGGACGGCTCGAAGGCGACGTCGACGCCGACCTCGTGGCCGGCCGAGACCAGCCAGGTGGCGACCGGCTCGCCGGACACCCCGATCGAGCTGGTCTTTCCGCCGAACCGGACGCGTGGGTTCGTTCCGGTGCCGACGCGATCCATCGAGACCATCTCGCGGCAGGCCGCGCGCTCGCGTCTGCTCATCCTCGCGACGTATGCCCTGGAGCCGTAGTGGTGCCGGTCGTCGCCCTGGCCGCGCGGCTCCTCGGCACCGAACGCGATCAGCGCGGCCCGGAGCTGGTCGTCCTCGGTGAGGCCGATCAGCCGGGCCAGCTCCAGCAGGACAGCGACACCCGAGGCGTTGTCCTCGGCACCCGGCGCCTGCGGGACGGTGTCGAGATGCGCGCCGACCACGACGTGCGGAAGCCGCGCGCCGAACCCCGGCGTCACCGCGATCACGTTGAACGACCTGCCGCTCGGTACTCGAACGCCCCAGGAGTCGCCTGCCGGCAGGTCGAACACCTGCCGCCGAACCGTCAACCCCGCTTCGCGAAACCGCTGCTCGACGTACGTGCCGGCCCGTCCGAAGGCTGGTGAGGTGGCCTCTCTGGGTCCGATCTCGCCGGCCAGCAGCTCGACGTGCCGCATGGCCCGGGCCGGATCGAACGCCGGACGTGGCCGGGCCGGGCTGCGCCGCCTGCCCGGCGGCTTGTAGGTGTGCGTGGGACCAGCAGAGCGCGAGGGTCATTTGGGCGCCGGCGTGGGTGTCGCTTTCGGATCGGGGTCGGGCTGGCAGGCCGTCACCGCGGCGAGCCCGGCGATCGTACCTGCGATCAGCAGCCTGCGTCGCTCCATGGAACTCAGTGTGACAAAAGCCGGTCAGCCCTGCAGGAGACGCTCCATCGAGCCCTCGCCGGGATCGGGTACCCGGAGGTAGCCCTCCAGGATCAGCTCGCGTACCCGCGGCAGCAGCCGTTCGCGCAGCTCGCCGGCGTCCTCCGTCAGCAGGTCGGACACCGCACCCACGATCTGCCCGACGGTCATCTCGCCGTCGCAGGCGCCGACGAAACCCGCCTCGGCGGTGTCCATCGTGGCGGCGCGGCGCAGGCCGCGGTACTGCCGCAGCACGATCCGGGACGGATGCCGCGCACCCGGCTCGCCGATCATCTCCTGCTCGATGCTCTCGCCGACGACCAGCTTGGTCTCCCACAGCGCGTCGTCGCCGTGGGCTCGCAGCCAGTCGACGTCTGCGAACCACTGCGCGATCGCGGGGCCGAGCGGCTGCTCGATCGCGTGCGGCCAGTCCTCGATGCGTACGACCGGCTTGCCCGACGTCTTGCGCAGGGTGATCCAGCCGAACCCGATCTGCTCGACGAGCTGCATGTCGAACCACTCGAGCCACTCCTCGTAGCGCTCGCGGTAGACCGGCGAGCCGTGCAGGCCGGCATCCTTCAGCCACAGCTCGATGTACTCGCCGGGGTCGGACACCTCGCGCTGCACGATCCACGCGTCGCAGCCGGAACGCAGCAGCCAGCCGCGCAGGCGGTCCTGCCACTGCTCACCGCGTACGTGCATCCAGTTGGCCAGCAGCTGGCAGACGCCGTTGTCGGCGAGATGCCGCGGCGCCTCCGTGACGAACCGGCGGACCAGCTCGTCGCCGCCCATGCCGCCGTCGCGGTAGATCAGCTCGCTGCGCGGCGAGATGACGAACGGCGGATTGGAGACGATCAGGTCGAACGTCTCGTCGCGTACCGGCTCGAACAGATGGCCGTTGCGCAGCTCGACCTTGACGTTGTTGAGCCGCGCGGTGAGGGCGGCCATCGCCAGCGCGCGGTCGTTGATGTCAGTGCCGACGACGGTCTCGGCATGCGCGGCGAGGTGGACGGCCTGGACGCCGCAGCCGGTGCCGAGGTCGAGCGCCTTGCCGACCTTGTCGCGCACCGTGAGCTGGGCGAGGGTGGTGGCGGCGCTGTTGAGACCGAGTACGTGGTCGGCCGGGACCGTGGCCTCGCCGCCGTCCATACCGGGCGTGAGGTCGGCGATCAGCCAGAGGTCCTGGTCGGCGTTTTCGGTGCCGCTGCTGCCGCTGCTGCCGTAGGGGCGGACGTCGACGAGGGCGATCACTTCGTTGCCGTACCGGTGCAGGATCTTGTGGTCGACCAGCGCCTCCAGCAGGTCGCGGCCGAACGCGTCCTCGACGCTGTGGACGTCGACCGGCGCTTGCAGCAGCCAGAGGCGGATCATCGTGGACAGCGCGCTGTTGTCGTCGGTGGCACGCAGGCCGAGGAACGTCTCGTTCCGGTGCAGTGCGGCGTGAGCGAGCGGACCGAGCCGCTTCCGCACACCGTCGACCGTGAACGTGGCCGCGAGCAGGCGCTCGCGGAGCAACTTCACCTCGCCGTCGGAAAGCTCGAACACCGGAGCCACGTTACTTTTCGAAGCTCACGTCGAACGCCGACGGGTCAGCGTTGCGGCCCTGGCGGCCGGCTGGTAGGACTCGGCGAATGCTTCGCATGTGTTCCTTTTCTGCTGCTCGCTGACGCGCTGGGTCTGCTGAACTCGTTTGCACCGGGCGACCATCGTAGAGAGAACCAGTGGCCTGGGCGCGTTGATGATCCACAGCCTGTGGACGCCGGAGTCCTTCTCGCAGAAACGCCGAGGTCCCGGCCGGTTGGCCGGGACCTCGGCGGTCGTTGCTATAGCGTGCTGGGCTCAGCCAACCTTGGCCGGCTCCGGGTCCGGAGTCTCGGCCGGAGTACCGCCGTCGGCGTCGTCGCCGATGACGATGGAGCGGCGCTTGGAGATCGCGACCGCGATCACGATGACCGCCGCCGCAACCGCGGCGATGACGTAGCGCCACGGCGACTCGGTGATCGTCATCTGCACGACCGCCGGAGCGATCAGCAGCGAGACGAGGTTCATCACCTTGATCAGCGGGTTGATGGCCGGGCCCGCGGTGTCCTTGAACGGGTCACCGACCGTGTCACCGATGATCGTCGCCTCGTGGGCGTCGGAGCCCTTGCCGCCGTGGTTGCCGTCCTCGACGAGCTTCTTGGCGTTGTCCCACGCACCACCGGAGTTCGCCAGCAGGATCGCCATCAGCGTGCCTGCCGCGATCGCGCCGGCGAGGTAGCCGGCGAGCGCGCCGGTGCCCAGGCCGAAGCCGACCGCGATCGGCGCGAGTGCCGCCAGCAGACCCGGCGTAGCCAGCTCACTGAGCGAGTCCCTGGTGCAGATGTCGACGACCTTGCCGTACTCCGGCTTGCCGCTGCCGTCCATGATCCCGGGGATCTCGCGGAACTGGCGGCGGACCTCGAAGACGACCGCGCCCGCTGCCCGGCCGACGGCGTTGACCGCGAGGCCGGAGAACAGGAACACGACCGCCGCACCGATCAGCAGGCCGACCAGAGTGTTCGGGCTGATGATCTGGTAGTCGAACGAGAGCTGGACCAGCTTGCTCGGCGCCTCGGCGCCCGCGGCCTGCAGCTTCTGGACCTGCTCGCTGAGCGTCGAGCTCACCGCGTCGGTGAACGAGCCGAACAGCGCCGTCGCGGCGAGTACGGCCGTCGCGATCGCGATGCCCTTGGTGACGGCCTTGGTGGTGTTGCCCACCGCGTCGAGCTCGGTCAGGATCTGCGCCGACTCGCCCTCGACGTCGCCGGACATCTCGGCGATGCCCTGCGCGTTGTCGGAGACCGGACCGAAGGTGTCCATGGCGACGATGACGCCGACCGTGGTCAGCAGGCCGCAACCCGCGAGCGCGATGCAGAACAGCGCCAGCACCGTCGAACCGCCGCCGAGCAGGAACGCGGCGTAGACCGCGCCACCGATCACCAGCGCGGTGTAGACCGCCGACTCCAGACCGATCGCGAAACCGGACAGGATGACCGTCGCCGGCCCCGTCAGGCTGGTCTTGCCGACGTCCTTGACCGGGCGGTGCTCCGTACCGGTGAAGTAGCCGGTCATCGTCAGGATGATCGCGGCCAGCACGATGCCGAGGATCACGGCGAGCGAAGCGATCAGACGCGGGTCACCCTGCAGGCCAGGCTCGCCCGCGCCACCGACGATCTCGGCGGACGCGCCGGTGAGGCCCTGGAAGTTGTCGGGCAGGTAGAGATAGGCCGCTGCCACACAGAGGACCGCTGAGAAGACCGCTGAGATGTAGAACGCGCGGTTGATCGTACGCAGGCCACCCTCGCCGGCGCGCGGACGCGTGATGTAGACACCGAGGACGGCGGTGAGCGCGCCGATCGCCGGGACGATCAGCGGGAAGACCAGGCCGAACGAGCCGAAGGCCGCCTTGCCGAGGATCAGGGCCGCGACCAGGGTCACGGCGTAGGACTCGAACAGGTCGGCCGCCATGCCGGCGCAGTCGCCAACGTTGTCGCCCACGTTGTCGGCGATCGTCGCGGCGTTGCGGGGGTCGTCCTCAGGGATGTTCTGCTCGACCTTGCCCACGAGGTCGGCGCCAACGTCGGCGGCCTTGGTGAAGATACCGCCGCCGACCCGCATGAACATGGCCAGCAGAGCGGCACCGAAGCCGAAGCCCTCCAGCACGCCGGGGGCGTCGCCGCGGTAGATCAGCACCACGACGCCGGCACCCAGCAGGCCGAGACCGACCGTCGCCATGCCGACCGTGCCACCCGTCCGGAACGCGATCTTCATGGCCGGGTCACGGCCAGTATCGCGAGCGGCGGCGGCCACGCGTACGTTCGCGCGGACGGCGAGCCACATGCCGAGGTATCCGATCAGCGCGGAGAAGCACGCACCGACGAGGAAGAAGATCGAACGGCCGATCCGGATCTCGGTGTCGCCTGGAAGGGCGAACAGCAGCACGAAGACACCGATGGCGAAGATGCCGAGGGTGCGGAACTGCCGGCTGAGGTACGCCGAGGCACCTTCCTGCACGCCGCGGGCGATCTCCTGCATGTTGTCGGTGCCCTGAGGCGCAGCGAGCACCTCGCCCCGATAGACGATGGCCATGACCAGCGCGGCGACGCCGATAGCCGCCACCGCCGCGACGTAACCGATGTTGGCACCGGTGAGTGTGACTAGGTCACCCGCCGCGGCGAGTGCGTACCCGGACATTCGTCCTCCTTGGCGGGGCATCGGTTGGGTGGCCCCGCGGTTGGCTTATGAGCTTTGTGTGAGCCTCGTAAGCAGCCCTCGACATGGAGGCGCGGCCATGGCACAGCCTGGGTAGGTCTGCGGGCCCGCCCCTCGAAAGCACGCTAACAACGACGCCACCGGCGGGAAACCGGTGGCGGGCCGGAGTCTAGCGCGTCGCCGCAGGTACGAGTGCACCCACCCGAACGCGACAGTGCTGTTGGGGAAACAGCGCGCTAACAAACCGCAGGTGGCGAGTGGCTCGCGAAGGGCTCGAAGATGGCTGGTTTCGTCTGGTTTTGGGTGAGTGGGAGCGCTCCTGCCCGGGCTGTGGAGGGTGGGTTGGCGGACGGCGGCGGGCGTCCGCCCGGCTGGCGGGCTGCCGGAAGTGGGCGATCGAGCCGAGAACGAGCCGTTTGGTGGTGGGAGGGCATGAAACGTCAGCCAAACCGGTACGGACCAGACCGGACCGTGCGGCCCATTAAGTATTGGCAACCGCCGTCGTTAGCGCGGAGGGGACGCCGCCTGGGTCGCCGGTTGATGGCCACAGACAGCCACAGCCGTTTGCCGATGAGCCGTTGGGCACTCCGCGAAGGCTGGAGACGCCAGATAGTCCCAAGGCGGGGCATGACGCTCCAGCCACCGCACATCGACGAGACAGCGCGACCGCACGGGAGCAGACCCGGAAGCGCAGCGCAGTAGAGGTCCATGCGAACCGCGGTCGAGGACCGTGCCCAACGCTCTGGCTTGCGGCGCCTCCGCCTCCAGCAGACAGCGCCGAACAACGTTCGCGCGGTGGGGCCGACGACCGTGCCCAACACCGGCGAGATCCGTGCCCACGCCAACCGCCCTGCTTGCGCACCGGTCGACGCCGGCGCACCGGCAGTCAACGCCCGTGTGCGGTGTGGGCGACAGCAAGCAGCGCTGGTCAGCAGCGCCGGTGAATGTGGGCATGCGGGTGCACGCGAAGTAGACGTCGGAGCGAGCGCTCAAGCGGCAGGGCGGCCCGCAGCTCCACTCGGGAGCTGGGGCGAGCCACCCGCAGCTGTGTGGCGCAGGCGCAGGTCGCGGGGCCGTCAGGCGGCCACGGCGTCCTGAACGCTGTCGTGGATCGGGAACACCTTGGTCAGGCCGGTGATCCGAAAGATCTTGAGCAACCGTTCCTGCGTACACACGATCTGCAGGCTGCCGTCGTGCGATCGCACGCGTTTCAGGCCACCGACCAGCACGCCGAGGCCGGTGGAGTCGAGGAAGTCGACGGCTTCCATGTCGACGACCAGGTTGTAGTGGCCGGCGTTGACGAGCTCGACCATCTTCTCCCGCAACCTTGGCGCGGTATAGACGTCGATCTCACCACCCACTTCGACGACCATGTGGTTGCCTTCGGAACGGTTCGAGAGCGAAAGGTCCACTGATTCCTCCAGCATGTCAGGCCGACCGAACATCGGCTTGCCGATCCCATCATCATCGAGTCGGCGAATCGATGCACGTGCGACCCCTAACTAGGTCACTCCTCGGACGTCCCGCCATTGGAACGCCGATGGGGGTGCCCAGTGGGACACTGTGGCCATGTCCTCCAGTGCGGCCCGGGTTCCCCGTGAGCGCACTGTATCGACATTGTCACAGAACGCTGCAACCGACGTCGCTTCTCCCGCGAGTCCACGCCTGGCGCCGTCCGATCTGCTGAGCCGACTGACCGCTACCGGACGCCGCGCGGAACGCATCACGCATGTGGAGCACGTCCCCGTCCGGACCGGCGAGACCTGCGACTGGCCGGCGTGGGTTCCCGGCACCGTCGTCCAACGGCTGGCCGCATGCGGTATCGGCTCGCCGTGGTCTCACCAGGTCGCGGCCGCGGAGCTGGTACGCGCCGGGCAGCACGTGGTGATCTCGACGGGCACGGCGTCCGGCAAGTCGCTCGGCTACCTCCTGCCGCTGTTCAGCCAGCTCGCCTCACACCGCTCCGTGACCGGCCGAGCGACCAAGCGCGGCAGTCCGACGGCGCTCTATCTCGCGCCGACCAAGGCACTCGCCGCCGACCAGCTGCGCGCGTTACACGAGTTCGACATCCCCGGCGTCCGCGCGACGACCTACGACGGCGACAGCACGTGGGAGGAGCGCGACTGGGCTCGCGCCCAGGCGTCGTACCTCCTCACCAACCCCGACATGCTGCACCGCACGCTGCTACCCGGGCATCGGCGCTGGAAGCACTTCCTCCAACGACTCTCCTACGTCGTGATCGACGAGTGCCACCACTACCGCGGCGTGTTCGGCTCGCACGTCGCCCAGGTGCTGCGACGGCTGCGACGGATCCTCGCGCACTACGACGCCGATCCTGTCTTCGTACTCGCCTCGGCAACGGTCTCCGACCCCGAAGTGTCGGCGCAGCGGCTGGTCGGGCTGCCGATGACCGCGGTCACCCAGGACCGTTCGCCGCACGGCGGCCTTGACTTCGCGCTATGGGAACCTCCTTTCACGAACTGGACTGGTGAGAACGGCGCGCCGGTACGTCGCAGCGCGATGTCCGAGACCGCCGACCTCCTGGCCGACCTGGTTGCCGACGGCGCGCGAACCGTCGCGTTCATCCGGTCACGGCGGGGCGCCGAGACCGTGTCGCTGCAGGCCCGCGACCACCTGGCAGCCGCCGCGCCCGAACTGACGGATCGGGTGGCGACCTACCGCGGCGGCTACCTGGCCGAGGAACGCCGCGCCCTCGAACAGGACCTGCAACGTGGCCGGCTGCTCGCCGTTGCCGCTACGAACGCCCTCGAGCTCGGCGTCGACATCGCCGGGCTCGACGCCGTCGTGATCGCCGGCTATCCGGGTACACGCGCCTCGCTCTGGCAGCAGGCCGGCCGCGCCGGGCGTGACGGCAAGGGCGCCCTCGCCGTCTTCGTCGCGCGCGACGACCCGCTCGACACCTATCTCGTACGGCACCCCGAAGCGCTGTTCGGGCCGCCGGTCGAGTCGACCGTGCTCGACCCGGACAACCCGTACGTCCTCGAGCCGCACGTGGCCGCGGCCGCCGCCGAGCTGCCGTTGTCCGACGCCGACGTCGAGCTGTTCGGACCGGCTGCGCCCGCCGCGGTCGAGGCGCTCACCAAACGCGGGCTGTTACGCAGGCGGGCACACGGCTGGTTCTGGACCCGGCGCGACCGGGCCACCGAACTGGCCGACATCCGCTCGATAGGTGGGCGCCAGGTGCGCGTGGTCGAGGTCGGTACGGGCCGGCTCCTCGGCACGGTCGACCCCTCTGCGTCGCACACGGCGGTGCACGACGGCGCTGTCTATCTGCACCAGGGCAGGACGTACATCGTCGACCGGCTCGACCTGGACGTTTGCGTGGCGTTCGTACAGTCGGCGACGCCCGATTTCACGACGACCGCTCGTGAGGTCACCTCGATCCGGGTGCTCGAGGTGGACCGTACTCAGGACTGGGGCGATGCGACCCTCTCTTTCGGCACGGTCGGGGTGACCGGGCAGGTGGTGGGCTACCTTCGGCGCGCGGTGGCCACTGGCAAGGTGATGGACGAGGTTCCGTTGGACCTCCCTTCTCGTTCGCTGGAAACGAAGGCGGTGTGGTGGACCGTCGACGACGCGCAGGTCGCGGCAGCCGGCCTGGACGAGGCCTCGGTTCCAGGAGCGGCTCACGCGGCCGAGCATGCGTCGATCGGACTCTTGCCGTTGTTCGCGACATGCGACCGCTGGGACATCGGTGGTGTATCGACGGCTCGGCACGCCGACACCGGCCGGGTGACGGTCTTTGTCTACGACGGGCATCCCGGTGGCGCGGGCTTCGCCGAGCGAGGCTATGCGCGGGCAGCTGAGTGGTTACGGGCCACGCGGGCTGCGATCGCGGCCTGCGAGTGTGTCGATGGGTGCCCGTCGTGTGTGCAGTCGCCGAAGTGCGGCAACGGGAACAACCCGCTCGACAAGGATGGCGCGATCCGCCTGCTGGACGTGCTGCTGGCGGGCGCGCCCGATCAGAGTGCCGGCGTGGAGGCCTGAGCGGGGCTTCTCGGTTGTGGTCAAGGGCGTTGGGGTGGTCATGGGGCAACTCTGTCTCGGTGGGGGTGGGGAGGCATCGGCCCAGGGTTTGACGTTGGAAGTCATACCGGGGTTTGAGGGGTTGGGGCGTGGGTGCTCAATGCCGAGGCCGAGCCGTTCGCGTAGGTGGATCCGTGATGGATTGGGCGCCGGCGGTACGGACGCCTGCGGGCCGGCGCGCTGGGTCGACGGACGGGTCGTAGGGCGGGAGCATCGGAACGACGTGAGTGGCTCTGCCGACCCGGCGCGGCGCGGGCGCGCCGTCCGCGAAGGCGTGTTGTGCGGGCTGGCCACAAAGCCGGATCGGCAGACAGAACACCCGGATCGCGGCACAGTTTGCTGAACATCATTTGGAGTGCGCCCAGCGGGCGGGGAATGAGTACATGGTGACGACGATCCGCTAGCCGGGCGTACAGCGGAAGAAATGAGGCTTGCCATGATCATCCTCGGTTTGGTTCTCGTCGGCCTCGCCGCGGCGGCGACCGCGGGCATGGTGATCGGCGGCGGCCAGCAGACGGCGGTCGAGATCGGTAGCTTGCGGGTGGAGACGACCACCTCCGGGTTCTTCCTGTTCGGGTTCGGGCTTGCGATCGCGCTGATAGGCGGATTGCAGCTCGTCGTTGTCGGGTTCAAGCACTGGCGGCGCCGGCGACAGGAGCTCGAGACGTTGCGGAGCAAGGCGCAGCCGACGAGCGCGCCGCCCGCCACTCAGCCGGAGCCCGCGGCCGTCGCCGAGCCGTCCGGCTCCGAGCATGCCGCCGAGGTGGAGCCATCGCCCGGTGCGGCTGGTGAGCCTCCGGCGATCGAAGGTGGACGGGCCGCCCGCGACCAGGGCGAGCCGGAGTCCGGGCGTGCGGCTACTGCTCCCGCGCAGGTGGGGACGACGCCGCCGGCCGTGCCGGATGAGGATCAGCGCTAGACCCTCATCCGGCGGCCGCCGGCCCGCTCGACCCGTCTCGATGACGCGGGCCGGCTGGTCAGGAAGCATGCGGGAGGCTTGTTCACCTGGATTTCTGTGGCTCTGATCAGAGTGGGAGGTCGTACTCGACCGCCGGCGGGCTGCTTCTGCCCGCGCGTGCACGCGACTTGAGTACGAAGACGTGGCCGAAGATCGGCTTCGTGCGTACCTCTGCCGTCACCTCGACTGTGGTGCCGTAGCCGGGTTGGTCAAGCGTCCGGCAGCTGACGAGCCGCGCTCGGTGGGCGGTCGCGATCGTTGCCGCACGTCCGCAGTCGGATGCGACAGCGGACAGCGCGGCCAGGTCGGCGGCGACGCCTGCGCGACGTTCGGCGGACATCACGAGGGTCAGGTTCGCGATCAGGCAGGTGGCGATGACGAGTATGCAGGCAATGGCGATCGTCCAGATGGTGCCGCTCCCACGTTCGGAGTCCTTCATGGCGGCGCCGGCGGTCGGGGCGGAGGCGCGGGCTCCTCGTCTGTCGGCGGCTCGACCACGACGACGGCTCTGCTCTCGAGTGACACGGCGGGCAGAGCGGAGAGGATCGGCCAGGGCGGACGGGCTTGAAGGCCGACGGTCGCGATAGCGAGATCCCCAACGACGTCGATCTGGATGCGTGCACCGGGAGGTGCGCTTCGGCTCGCTTCGGATCTGCTGGATGCCGCCGACTCGCCGCGCGCCATTGCGCGTGCTGCGTCTCGCGCGGCGTCCATGCAACGGGCTTGCCAACCGACGAGCGTGACCACCCACAACATGGCGAGCAGTACGACGACGAGAGAAGTCATCGAGATCGCTGTCTCGGCGGTGACCATTCCGCGTTGCGCGGTGGCGGGCGGAGCACGGCGGCGCTTCAGGCGACTGCTGAACATCTGATTTGCCCACCCCTTTCTAACTTGCCAGATTGAGCGCCGACTTGATGATGCTGAGGATCATCTTGTGAATGTCGTCGCTCGTGACGACTTTCATCAGCACCATGCCGAGGCTTGCCGCCGCGATGGTGCCGATGGCGTACTCGGCAGTGGCCATCCCCTCCTCGCCGGAAAGCGCCGACTTGAACCGGCGCTTGCGGGTCTGTTGGAGGACTTGTTGGCGCGCATCTTCTGTGTCTGTTGGCATGACGTCTCCTTCGGAGGCACCGGCTGCCGGCCGGGCGTGCGCCTGACCGCTTCAGGCGCACGGAAAGAGTTCCACCGAATTGCCGGGATTGGCGGGCGTGATTTCTGTTTGTGGATAACCCCGATTTGCGCCGAACTGTGGACAAAGAATGGTCATCTCGGTGGCGCGCTGGTCGATCGATGAGATGGCCGAACTGGGGACAACCGGTCGCTGAATCGACAAGAAGGAGAGTGTGCGGCAGCCGCGGCGGACGGGTGAAGCAGGGACAGCCGGCCGATACGCCGGACGCTCCCCACCGGCGTCATGCAGAGGCGGCGTCTACAAAGGCTGCGACGGCCGACCGGTCGGGCTGGCCAGGAGTTGACTAGCCAGCGATCCGCCGCGCGCTTCGCGCGACGGCTGGCGATGACGCATCGACAGCCAGATGACGCGATGGAGGTGAGGGGAGAAGTGGGTTTGGCACGGCGGCTGAGCTGACAGAGCCGAAAGACGATCGAGCCGAACCGATAGAGCTGGCAGACAGCCGAGCCAGGCCAAGCCCACAAAGCCAACATGCGGCGGCGGACCAGTATCCCGGCCCACGCTCAGACGCGACCGCGGGAGCGATGCCGCATCGACGGCCGCACAGGGCGAAGAAGATGAGGAGGGAAAGAGGGAGGAAGGAGTAGCGAGCTCGCCACGGCGGCTGAGCCGGGCCAAGCTGACAAGCCAGCAGACAGCTAAGCCGAGCCGACAGGCGGCAGAGCTGAGCTAGCAAGGCCAACACGGCGGCGAGAGGTCCGAGGACCCACGACGAGCACATCGGATCGCCAGTGAATGCGGGCGGGCGAGGCGGCGTGCTGGCCGATCTGCCCGCCAGGCCGGCACAACAGACAGAGGGCAACGTGGGTGCCGTGACGGCAACGAAGACCGGTTGGCCGGACGCGGGCGCCGGCGCACGACCGACTAGCGGGGCGGGGTGGCGTGCGGCACGCCGGGCCGGGCAGGCCGGGCACCAGACAGGCCGAGCACCAGGCAACACGAAATCTGGGCGAGTTGGGGTGTCAGGGGCAAGGGGCGACGGGGTTCAGGGGCGGCGCGGCGTCGGCGAAAGGACTGGTGTCATGGGAGGAGGCTGACGATGGAGCCTGCTACCACGGGGACGACGCCGATGAGGAGGAAGGCGGGGAGGAAGCAGAGGCCGAGGGGCAGGGCTGCCTTGACGCCGACGGCGCGGGCGCGGCGGTCGGCGTGGGAGCGGATGGTGCGGCGGGCATCGTTGGCGAGGTGGTCGAGGGTGTCGGCGAGTGGCGCGCCGGAGTCCCACGTGCGGATGAGGGCGCGGGCGAACGGGGCGAGGGCCGGCTCGTCGAGGAGGCGGGACCAGGCGATCTCGGGGCGCGCGCCAAGGCGGAGGGCTTCTGCCACCAGCGCCAGCTCTACGCCGAGGGGGCCGGGGAGGGCTTGGCCGATCAGTTCGACTGCTCGTTCTGGTGAGCGGCCGGCGCGGAGGCAGGCCGCGAGGAGACCTGCGGCGAGCGGGAGTTCTTCGACCAGACGTTCCCTGCGGATTCGGACCAGGCGGGGCTCCATGCGGAGCAGGGCGTACGCCGTCCCGATGGCGGCTGCGGATCCACCGATGATGCCGATGGCGCCGCCCAGGGTGGTGGCGACGGCAACGCCGGCGAAGGCACTGACCAGGAGCACCTTCCGGCGGCGGGCGGCTTCGGTCTCGGGAGGCTTCGGGGCGGCTGGAGGACGCCGGCTGAGGCGGCGCGCGCGGCCCACGGCGCCGCCGGTGGAGGTCCAGACCGCGATGGAGAGGATGACGAGGAACGCCGCGCCGGCTTCGTTCATCCGGTGTCCTCCGCGGATCGGGCCAGGCGTTCGACCCAGAGCAGGCCGGTTACGGCGAGGGCGGTTCCGGCAGCCAGGCAGGCCATGCCGGCCGGTGTGCCGAGCAGGAACCCGAGTGGGTTGGCGTCCATGCCGAAGCCGAGGCCTACGCCGGCGAGCGGGAGGGCGGCGAGTACGCGGGAGGTTGCCCGCGGCGCGGAGAGTTGCGCGGACACCTCGTCGCGGACGGACTGGGACTCGCGGAGCGTTGCGACGGTTCGGTCGAGCAGGGTGGCGAGGCTCGCCCCGCTGCGTTCGGCGACCAGCCAGGCCGCGGCGAGCGGACGTAGGGCTTCCTGGCCAGGCCCGCTGAACGTACGTAGGGCGCGCGGAACGTCGCCGCCGAGGGTGGCGGCGACCGCGGCTGGGGCCAGGCCGGCGAAGACGGCCGCTCCGGAGTCCAGCGCCTGGCTCGGCGAGCGGCCGGCGCGGAGCTCGGCGGCCATCAGTTCGCAGGCTTCGCACACCGCCGTACGCGCACCGGATTCGTGGGCGCGGCGGGTTCGGGCCTGGGCGATGCGTTTGTGCAGGAGCACACCGGCCAGCCAACCCACGAGCAGCAGAAGCGCGGCTGGGCCGAGCCAGGCTCCGGCCAGCAAACCGGCAAACGCCCCAGCGATCGCACGCTGGGCGCGGGACATCGCGGCCGGCCCGCCCAGACGCCTGGCCAGCAGGACGGCCGGTGGGTCGGGCAGGTAGACGAACACGCAGGCGGCGAGGAGGGCAGCTGCGAGTGGGACGTACGGGCTCACTGGCGCTCAGCTCGTTCCAGCAGCTGTCGTAGTCGCGGCATGCCGGGGCCCTCCTCGTTCGGAAAGCGGACGGCCTCGACGGCGGTGACCAGGCCGTCGGGGCACTGCTGGAGTACGCAGATCTGGGCGAGGCGACGGCGACCGTCGCGGCCGCGCGCGAGATGGATCACGGCGTCGACGGCGGCGGCGAGCTGACTGTGTACGGCTGGGCGGTTGAGGCCGGCGGCGACGCCGAGGGCTTCGATGCGGGCGGGTACTTCTGTTGCGGAGTTGGCGTGGAGGGTGCCGCAGCCGCCTTCGTGGCCTGTGTTCAGGGCGGCCAGGAGGCCTACGACTTCGGCGCCTCGGACCTCACCGACCACGAGCCGGTCGGGGCGCATGCGGAGCGCGTGGCGTACGAGCGTGTGGAGGGTGATCTCGCCGGCGCCTTCGAGGTTGGGCGGACGGGCTTCGAGATGGACGACGTGCGGGTGAGCGGGTGCGAGCTCGCTGGCGTCCTCGACGATGACGATGCGTTCGTCCACTGGGACAAGGGAGAGGAGCGCGGTGAGCAAGGTGGTCTTGCCGCTGCCGGTGCCGCCGGTGACGAGGAACGCGAGGCGGGCGCGGATCATCCTGGCGATCAGGTCGGCGCCTTCGCTTGGCAGGGAGTCGGCGGCGACGAGCTCAGCGAGGGTGAAGACGCGGCGGGCGGAAAGGCGCAGCGAGATGCAGGTGCCGCGGGTGGAGACCGGCGCGAGGACCGCGTGGAGGCGGGTGCCGGCGGGCAGGCGGGCGTCGACGTACGGAGTGGCGTCGTCGAGGCGGCGGCCGGCGGAGGTGGCGAGGCGTTGGGCGAGGCGGCGGACGCTGTGGTCGTCGGGGAAGCGGGCGTCGACGCGTTCGAGGCCGTTGCCGCGGTCGATCCAGACCTGGTTGGGGCCGTGGACGAGTACGTCGGTGACGCCGGGGAGGGCGAGGTAAGGCTCGAGTGGGCCGGCGCCGACGAGCTCGCGGTGGATGGTGTCGGCGGCGTTGAGGACGGCGGTGTCGCCGAGCAGGCCGGACTCGGCGTGGATGGCGGCGGCGACCTGGGCGGTGGTGGGTTCGCTGGGGACGAGAGCGAGGGCGGTACGGGCTGAGGGTTGGTGGGCGCGGACGTGTTCGTTGGCGAGCGCCAGGCGAACGCGGTCGGCGAGGGCATCAGGGATGGCCATGGTGACTCCTGGGGCGAGGTGTGGCTGGTCGATGGCGATGGCTGAAGGCCGGCGACGGTGGATGGGCGCGGCGGAACAGTCGGGCTTCATGCGGCTTGGTGGGTGGGGAGGTTGAGGTCGGTCGGGAACTGGCGGGACCAGCGGGCTGCGAGGGCTGGGGGCGGCCGCGGTCCGAGGTTTGGGCGAGGTGGCGTTCGGGTGGGAGGGAGCCGGCCAGGAAAGGGCGAAGGTCTTGGCGATTCGACAGGAGGGTGAGGCCGGCTCGGGCGGGCTCGCCGGTGGTGGAGGCGACGGCGGACGGGAGTCAGGCGGCTTGGTGGGTGGGGAGGTTGAGGTCGGTCAGGAACTGGCGGCACCAGCGGGCCAGCGGGCTACGGGGACTGTGGGCCGGGAGGCGCCCGCGGTCCAAGGTTTGGGCGAGGTGGCGTTCGGGTGGGAGGGAACCCGCCAGGGGAAGGGCGAGGGTTTCGGCGATCGACAGGGCGGTGAGGCCGGCTGGGGCGGGGCCGCGGACGAGGAGGCGGAGGTCGGGGACGCGAGGGGTGAGGGTGGCGGCGACGCCGGCGGCGGCTGTGACGGCGCGGACTTCGGCGGGGACGACGAGGAGAGCGAGGGTGCAGAGGTCGAGCGCGGCCTCGGCCGCCTCGTCGAGGTGGCGGGGGAGGTCGACGACTACGAGGTCGCCCAGGCGGCAGGCCGCTCCCAGGACGGCGCGCATCGCGGGCGGTGGGAGGGGGTGAGGGTCGCCGCGGGGGCAGGAGAGGAGGTGGAGGCCGCTCACGACGGGGAGTGCGGAACCGAGGGCGGATGCCGACACTCGGCCGTCGGCGGTGGCGAGGTCGGGCCAGCGGACGCCTTCGCAGTCTTCGGCGCCCAGCAAGGCGTCGAGGCCGCCGCCGAGGCGGTCGGCGTCGATCAGGGTGCAGCGCAGGCGGAGCTTCACCGCCGCCAGTGCGAGGGCGACCGCCAGCACCGACGCGCCCGCTCCCCCGCGGCCGCCGACGACTCCTATGACGAGAGCTTCGGCGCGGCCGCCGCCGGCCGCGGAGGCGGCGATGAGCTCGGACAGGTGGGGTTCCTGCTCGGGCAGCAACACGACCTCGTCGACACCGAGGCGTACGGCGCCGGGCCAGTCGAACGCGGCACCGTCGTTGTGGCCGACCAGAACCACGCCGCGGCGCCTGGGCGGAGCCGATCGCAGCATCGACGCCGTGACGTCGGCGCCCACCAGCACCAGCGGCGCTCGCGGCCAGGCAGGCCGCGCACCACCGACATCGGCCGCGACGTCGAGTGCCATGCCGCAGGCGGCCGCCAGGCGGATCACGTCGTCGAGCACGCGGTCGTCGGCGGTGACGAGAAGTGGACGCCCGACTTCCTGCGCCGGTGTCGGCGTTGGCGTGGCGGCCATGGTTCCTCCAGCAGGGAAAGGCAAAAGGCATCGGATGCGCGGGAAACGCCACCCGAATGAGATCCGGTCGAATCAAACGATGACGGATCTACGGAGAATCCAGGGAAATGCCTTGATTTCTGTGGAAAACGCCGACCTGTGGAAGAAAAGTGACCGCCAGGAACAGCGACGAGCCGGCAGAGGCAGGACAGGCAACAGCCCCCGCCGGGGGGAGAGCGGGGGCTGTTCCTGGTCTCGGTACGTGCTAGCACCGGACCGGCACCAGCGGCGGGGGATGCCGCTTACCACCAAGTTCCCTTCGAGGACACGCTCAAACAACCTCGGAGAACCGCTGAATCAAGTGTTACCCACAGTTCCACCATTCGCCAAAGGCGCCGACCGGCAGCCGGCTTGCGAGCGTTCGCAAAGCGCCCATTCACCCGCCAAAGCACAGCAGATCCACAGCCACACCCGGCCGGCCCGCGTCGCCCCGCCCGAAATCCGCCCACAACTCGGTATTGACACCACTACCAACCGCCGGGAGTGGCCAGAAACATGGCTTGCGACGGCAGATGTGCGGCACGTGCCTCTATGCTCGTAACGATGGACCGCACCTCCGATGTCGCAGGCTCGCGCACCGCCGCCTTCTTCGACCTCGACAAGACCGTGATCGCGAGCTCGAGCATGCTCGCGTTCAGCCGGCAGTTCTACAACGCCGGCCTGCTCTGCCGGGCCGATGTGCTCCGTTCGGCGTACGCGCGCGGCATCTACCTCCTCTCCGGTGCGGACCACGCCCGGATGGAACGCCTGCGTGCGGAGCTGTCCGCGCTGGTCACAGGCTGGCACGTCCAGACGGTCCGCGACATCGTCGCCGAGTCGCTGCACAGGGTCGTCGAGCCGCTGATCTACGGCGAGGCGCGCGAGTTGATCACCTGGCATCGCGACCAGGGCCACGACATCGTGCTGGTCTCCTCCGCCGGGGCCGACGTCGCCGAGCCGGTCGGCCGGTTCCTCGGCTTCGATCGGGTCATCTCGACGCGAATGCTCATAGAGGACGGCTGCTACACCGGCGAGATCGAGTTCTACGCCTACGCCGACCACAAGGTCACGGCGATCGAGGAACTCGCGGCCGAACGCGGCTACGACCTCAACCAGGCTTACGGATACTCCGACTCGATCACCGACCTTCCCCTGCTGAAGGCGGTCGGGCGCCCGCACGTCGTCAACCCGGATCGTGCACTGCGGCGAATCGCCGCCGAGCAAGCCTGGCCGGTTCTGGAGTTCCGCCGGAACAACCGCATCGGAAACGGCCCACTGCTGAAGGAAATGGTGCACGCCTCACGTTCGGGCGCGAGCCTTGCGGTCGCGGGCGTCGTCGTCGCGGGCCTGGTGTGGGCAGGACGGCGCAGAGCGCGCAGACAGGGATGAAGTATCTACCCATCTCACCTGCACCAAAACCCGCGACAATACCTTGTTTGCAAGGCCCTTTGACCTGGCCAAAGGGCCTGCCGAATTAGTGAGTAAAAACCTCGGCCGAGGTCTTCACAGAGGCCGACTCGGCGGCGTAGAAAGGAAGTGCGTCCTGCGGAGATCTCACAGATTTTCACCCGTCGAAAGGCGCAGCTTCGGACCTCCGCAGACGTGCACGGCAGCCGGGCACCCACGCGGCGACCAGCCCATCCTTGAGGGCAGTCGGACCCAGGCTTGACCTAGGCCGACATTCACCGAGGTGCACGCCTGGTAACCCGGATCTGACGTGCAGAGGAGACGGCGCTCTCAGCGGTTGGGGGGCGCCGTCCTCTTTCTCCGGGTGCCCGTTTCCGGCATCTCGGCACGTCGTTAGCTGGCTTGCGGACGCAGTCGCGTAGCATCAGGCCACACATGGACGACGCGGTACGACGGGCGCGGGGCCGGTCCTTCGGGTCCGTTGCCGACGTCAACGACAGCAACCGGCCGGGTTACCCGCTCGACGCCGTGCGCTGGATGCTGGGCGCCGAGCTTGCGCCACCCGAGATCTCAGGCGAGGACGCACCGCGTGCCGAGCCTTCCACCGTCGTCGAGCTCGCTGCCGGCACGGGCCGGCTCACCCGGCTGCTGGTCGACGACGGCCACTGGGTGGTCGCGCTCGAGCCGTCCCGTCCGCTGGTCGCGAAGCTGGCGCGCTACGTCCGCGCGGCCATGCCGGTGCAGGCCGAAGCCGAGGCGATCCCGCTGGGTACGGGTGCCGCCGACGCCGTGGTCGTCGCGCAGGCCTTCCACTGGTTCGACATCGAGCGCGCGTTACGTGAGATCGCCCGGGTCCTGCGCCGGGGTGGCGTGCTCGGCCTGGTCTGGAACCGCCGTGACGAGTCGGTGCCGTGGGTACGCCACCTGTCGTCCCTGTTGTCGGCTGATGATCAGTTCGACGAGCTGTGGATTCAGGAGCTGATCGACGGGCTCGAGCTGTCCCGGGCGTACCTCGACGTCGAGTACCAGCGTTTCCGCATGTGGCAGCGGCTCGACCGGGCGGCGCTGCTCCACCTGGTGGCCTCGCGGCCGTACGTCGCGACGCTCTCGGCCGAGGAGCGCAAGGGCGTCCTGGAGCGGGTCGGCTGGCTGTACGACGCGACCGCGACCCAGCCGGACGGGCTGATCATGCCCTACTCCAGCATCTGCTACCGCGTACGCAGAGCCTGACGCCCACGAGCAGGTGGACGCCAGAGCGCGTTGACCCGCCGGCAACCTTCGGCTGCAAGACTCGGTCGCATGACTTCGGACTCGGGCAAGCGGCTGCACGCGATCGGTGTGGAGCTCGCGGCGATGGCACAGAACGGCCTGACGTACTCCACCGATCACTACGACCTCGATCGCTACCAGCGGATGCGTGAGATCTCCGCGGAGATCCTCACGATCCTCGGCGGCGGCGATCCGGTGGAGTACACCGAGGCGATGAGCGCCGAGCGGGGTCATGCCACGCCCAAGGTCGACGTCCGCGGCGCGCTGTTCGACGACCAGGAGCGCGTACTGCTGGTCCGCGAGGCCCGCGACGGGCGCTGGACCCTGCCCGGCGGCTGGGCCGACGCGCTCGACGCTCCTTCGGAGGCCGCGGCCAGAGAGGTACGTGAGGAGGCCGGCCTGAACGTCGAGGTCGTCAAGCTCGCGCTCGTCCACGACGGCTCGAAGCACAACGGCCACGCCGGATCACCGTGGCACGTCTACAAGCACCTCTTCCTGCTCCAGGCCCAGGACGACGCCGAGCCCACCGCCGGACTGGACGGCGAGACGACCGACGTCGGCTACTTCTCGCTGGACGACCTGCCGGAGCTTTCGACCGGCCGCTGCACGGAGGAGCAACTGCGAGCGTTGCTACGACACCACCGCGAGCCCACGCTGCCGACCGAGTTCGACTGAGTTCGACTGAGTTCGACTGACCTCATCGCGCCCGAACGACGGCTTGCCGATCAGCAATACGTGTATATACACTCATTGCCGTGGAACCGGTGAACAGCAAGTGCGTCTGCACGACTCTGCGGATGGCGACCCGCGCCGTCAACCGCCTGTACGACCGCGCGCTCGCGCCCGTCGGCCTGCGGCAGACCGCGTACAGCATCCTGTCCCGCCTGGCCGAGGAGGGCCCGCTGTCGATCAGCGAGCTCGCCGCCCGGCTGGCGATGGAGCGCACGACCTGCACGCGCGAGGTCACCCCGCTGGTCGACGCGGGCCTGGTCGAGCTGACGGTCGGCTCTGGCGACCGGCGGCGCCGCCAGCTCCAGCTGACCGCGGCAGGCCTCCGCAAGCGACAGGCCGCGCTGCCGCACTGGAAGCGCGTACAGGAGCAAGTCGCGGCCGAGCTCGGCGACGAGGAGCTCACCGACCTGCTCGCCCGCGTACATCGGCTCCGCGAAGGCACCGACCAGTTGCTCAACGCCTGACAAGGAGAGCACCATGCCGTTCGTTCGCATCTCGCTGAACCAGGCGAACGCCAGCGATCCCCGCGCCATTGGCGACAACGTTCACCGCGCCCTCGTGGAAGCCCTCGGCATCCCGGCGGACGACCACTTCCAGGTGATCAGCCGACATGCCGCGGACGAGATCATCTACGACCCGGCGTTCCTCGGCGTCCAGCGCAGCGACGGGATCGTCTTCATCGAGATCACGCTCGCCGCCGGCCGGACCGTCGAGCAGAAGAAGGCACTGTACGCGCGGATCGCCGAGTTGCTCTCGAGCGAGTGCGGAGTCCGGCCGGGCGACATCTTCGTCACGCTGGCGGAGACCGCCATGGAGAACTTCTCCTTCGGCGACGGCAGGGCGCAGTACGCCGATCGCGTACCTCCGCACCTCGCCAAGCCAAAGCCGACAGAGCCGACACCCCGTGACGCGATCAGCAGCGACCAGCTCGCGCCACCGGTCGGTCCGTTCTCGCTCGGTGTGCGCGGCCCCACGGGTGTGCTCTACCTCAGCGGCCAGGTCGCCCAGGATCCCGCGACCGGCAAGCTGGTCGAAGGCGACGTCGCCGTCCAGGCCGACCAGATCCTGCGCAACGTCGGCACCGCGCTGGCCGCGGCGGGCAAGACGTTCGACGACGTGATCCGGGTCGGTGTCTACCTCGCCGACATGGACGACTTCGGCGAGCTGAACGAGGTCTACGCAAGGTACTTCACGGCACCGCATCCGGCGCGGACCGCGATCGGTGTGGCCGCGCTCCCCCTCGGCGCGACCGTCGAGATGGACGTATTGGTGGGCTGATCCGATGAGCTACGACTTCACCCTGATCGACGTGTTCAGCGAGCGGCCGTTCGGCGGCAACCAGCTCGCGGTGTTCCCGGACGCGACCGGCATCGACGAACCGACGATGCAGCGGCTCGCCAGAGAGTTCAACTTCTCCGAGACGACGTTCGTGCTGCCGCCGAGCGACCCGGGCACGTATACGCACAGAGTGCGGATCTTCACGCCACAACAGGAGCTCCCGTTCGCCGGCCATCCGACGATCGGAACGGCCGCCGTACTCACGCAGCTCACAACACAGCAGCGGTTCGTGTTCGAGGAAGGCATCGGGCCGGTACGCGTCGAGGCGGACGGTCCGGCGATCCGGCTCTGTCTCGAGGAGCCGGCCTGCGAGCTCGCCGCCGAGACGCCGCCGGACAGTGCGATCGCCAAGGCGCTCGGCCTGCCGGCAGACGCGATCGCCGAAAGCTGGTACGCCGGCGTCGGCTTCCGTTTCTGCCTCGTCCGCCTGCACTCGAAGGAGCTGGTCGACCGCGCGACGCTGGACAAGACCGCGTGGGAGGCCGGCGTCGCCGACTGCTGGTCGCCGCACCTGTACGTGTACGCCGGCGCCCAGAACGACGTGCACGCACGGTTCTTCGCGCCCGCGTTCGGCATCGACGAGGACCCTGCGACGGGTTCGGGCTGCGCGACGTTGCTCGCGAGCCGCGCCGGGCGAGCGCCTGAGCCGGACGGCACGTACACCGTCCGGATCACCCAGGGCGTGGCGATGGGTCGCCCGAGCGTCCTGGAAGGCGCCGCCACCAAACGAAACGAGCGAGTCACCGAGGTCGTCGTCGGCGGCCGGACAGCCATCCTCGGCAGCGGGTCCCTGCGACTGCCCTGGCCTCGGGGCTAGGGGGTGTCCTGTAAGTGTCGGCGGATAGCGAGGACGGTCATGGCGCCGGGCTGGCAAGGCGGGCGGAGTCGTTCGTATCGGTCATACGGGCGATCTTCGTCCAACGCAGCCAGCGTGGGGCCAGGGCCGCCGCAGCCCGGCGACACTTGCAGGACACCCCCTAGGGGGTCGCCCGTACGCCTGGGTGGAACTTCGGGATCCGCATGCTGACCTTGGTTCCCGCGCCCTTCGCGGTCTCGACCACGAGACCGTACGGCTCGCCGAAGACCGCGCGCAGCCGCTCGTCGACGTTGCCCAGGCCCACGGAGTCGGAGCCGGGCTGGCCGGCCAGCGTCGCGCGGACGAGCTCCGGGTCCATGCCCACCCCGTCGTCCTCGACCGCGATCACGCACTCGTTCCCGGCGTCGGCCGCGACGATCGAGACGTGCCCCTTGCCGGGCTTGCCTTCCAGGCCGTGCCGGACGGCGTTCTCGACCAGCGGCTGCAGGCAGAGGAACGGGATCGCCACCGGCAGCACCTCGGGCGCGACCTGCAGCGTGACGTGCAGCCGGTCGCCGAATCGGGCCTTCTCCAGCAGGAGGTAGCGGTCGATCGAGCGCAGCTCCTCCGCCAGCGTCGTGAACTCACCGTGCCGCCGGAAGGAGTAACGCGTGAAGTCGGCGAACTCGATCAGCAGGTCGCGCGCCCGCGCGGGGTCGGTGCGTACGAACGAGGCGATCGCGGTCAGCGAGTTGTAGACGAAGTGCGGCGAGATCTGGGCTCGCAGCGCGCGCACCTCGGCCTCCATCGCCCGGGTACGCGACTGGTCGAGCTCGGCGAGCTCCAGCTGCCCCGAAACCCAGCGAGCCACCTCCGACACGGCCCGGACCAGTCCGGCGGAGGTCTGCGAGGCGTACGCCTGCAGCGTGCCGACCACATGCTCCTCGACGGTCAGCGGCGTGATCACCGCCGTACGCAGCGGGCAGTCGGGCTTGTTGCAGCGCACGACCTCGCTGCCGAGCACGTCCGTACGCCCCTGGGTCAGCGCCGACTCGGCGATCGCGACGACCTTGCGTTCGTGCTGGTGCTGGCCCTCACCGTCCCAGGCCAGCAGCGTGTCGAGGTCGGTCAGCGCGACGGCGGAGGTGCCGAGCAGGGTGTGGAGGTGCCTGACCGCGCGTTCGGCACTGGCGGTGTTGAGGCCGGTCCGAAGCGGCGGCGAGGCCAGCGACGCGGTGTGGAGCGTACGGAACGTCGCCTGGTCCGCGGGGGTACCGAAATGGCGCCGGCGGTCCAGGCGGATCAGCACCACCGCGGTCACCACGGCGGCCAGCACCAGGCCGACGCCGATCGCGACTGTCGGAAGCAGGTCCGTCACATGCGCGAATCTACGACTATTTCGGCCTCAGCGTCGTGCCATCCAGCTCGTAGACGTACGCGTCGGAGCACGCACCACCGCTCTGCTGTGCCAGCCGTACCCGCACCGTCGCCGGCTTGCCGGGCGCCTGGACCACGCGGAACTCGCAGACGTGCCCGCTCAGGCGGCCGTCGAACGCCAGCCCTCCCGCCGCTCCGACCTGCACGGGTCCTTGCCGCGAACCCCACTTGGCGCCGTCCCACTTCGAGGCCGACAGGCGAGCGGTGGCGGTGTCACCGGAGATGTCGGCCGTCAGGAGGACGTTCACGTCCTCGCCGACGACCAGCTCGCCGAGCACCGGAACCGCCGCCGACTCCTGCCGCATCCGGGACTCTCCGGACGCCTCCGTCTCGGACGGCTTCGCCGCGCTGGTGTCGTTGTCCTGCTGCGCCGCGGAGTCCTTGGCGGCGGACTCCGGCGCCGAGGCGGACCGCAGGTCCGGGCCTCCGGTGAGCTGCGGCACGACGATGACCGCGGTGGTGCAGGCCGCCGCGGCGGCGATCGCGCCGAACGCGATCACTCGTTTGGGCGAGTGCTTGCGGCGCGGCTGCTCGATCCGGCCGCGGATCTTGCCCAGGGCGTCCGGGCTGACTCGCGCGCTGTCGCCTTCGGTCCGCAGGGCGTCGCGGAGCCGGCCTTCGAAGTCGTTGTGCTCGCTCATCCTCGGCTCTCAGGTTTCTCGACCAGCTGCGCCAGCTGACGAAGCGCACGGTGGGTTTGGCTCTTCACGGTGCCGACCGAGATCCCCAGCACCGCGGCGGTCTCCTCTTCCGAAAGGTCGGCGTAGTAACGCAGCACAACGCACGCCCGTTTACGGATCGGCAGCGTGCGGACCAGCGCGGCCAGGTCGATGGCGTCGCTCACGTCGACGCCTGGCACGGGTTCCGGTGGTTTGGGCAGGTGCTTGCGCTCGACCAGCACGCGGCGATAGCGCTGGCGTACGAGGTTGACGACGGTCTGGCGGAGGTAGGCCGGAGCCTTGCTCTGGTCGCGCAGGCCGCGCAGTTTCGGCCAGGCCTTGACGAAAGCGTCCTGGGTCAGGTCTTCGGAGAGCTCGTTGTCGCCGGTGAGGACGTACGCGAGCCTGACCAGCTCGGCGTAGCGCTCGGCGAACAACTCGGCGAGGGTCGCCTCTTCGGCAGCGGAATCCGCGCGTACGGCCATGGTGAACATCATCCCGTCACCCGTGAACGAGGCGGCCATTGTCGACATGGAACGTCTCGGCTGGCGCACACTCGACCGACGACGACACGTTCACCTTGATCGAGGTGGTCGCCTCGGGTGTGTCGGCGACGGAGAAGTCGCAGATCCCGCCCTTGTCAGTCACGACGAACCAGAACCACTCGTCGCCCACCGGCTGGCTGCCGACCGACTTCCAGCTGTCGCCCGAACGCTCGAAGCCCTCGACGGTGACCGCTGCCGTGGGCGGATTCTCGGCACCCTTGGTCGCGGTGACGACGACCTTGAAGTCGCCGGCCGTGCCGGTGGCGATCTGCCGGCTTTCAGGTGCGGCGTTCGCCGGCACCGAGCCCGCGAGCAAACCTGGCACCGCGGCAAGCGCGAGAACGGCCGCGGCCACGCCGGAAAGCACACGCATCGCTGGAACCCTTCGTCGTGTGTGGGGAATGCTCTGACGCGTTGATCCTCAGCCCGGTGCCGAAGGTTGCCGCCAGACCGACGGGCTTTCGCCGTGGATTCGTTTGAACGCGACGCTGAACGCGAACGGATCGGCGTACCCGACCTTGCGGGCCACCACCGCGACGGTGTCCTCGGTGTCGCGGAGCAGGTCGGCGGCCAGCGACATCCGCCAGCCGGTGAGGTAGGCCAGCGGCGGCCGGCCGACCTGGCCGGTGAAGCGCGCGGCGAACGTGGCGCGGGACAGCCCGACCTGCTCGGCGAGCGCCGCGACCGTCCAGCGGCGGGCGGGATCCTCGTGCAGCAGGCGCAGCGCCTGGCCGGTGGCGGGATCGGACAGCGCGCGGTACCACGCGGGGAGCTCCGCACCCGGCCGCGCGCACCAGGCCCTCAACGCGAGCACCAGGACGAGATCCAGCAGCCGGGCCAGGACGGCATCCTGGCCCGGCTCGTCACGGGCGATCTCGGCGGACAGCAGGTCCAGCGCCGCCTGGGTTCGCGGGCCGGAGGGCACGACGGCCAGCGGAGGTAGCAGGTCGAGCAGGCGGGCGGCCGCGTCACCTCGCAGCTCGTACGCGCCGCGCAGCATCACGGTCGCGCCGGGGAGGTCGTCGCCGTACGTGCGCGGAGCCGAGGTGTGATGTGGGCCGGTCACTTCCCGGCCGTCGACGGTGTACTTCTGCTCGCCACGGATCACGAACTGCGCCGGCGTGGTGGGGTCGTCGGCGATCGTGTAGGGCCCGGTCGAGGTCACGAGGGCGATGTCGCCGGCGGTCAACCGCACAACACCGCCGTCGAGCCGTACGGACGCGCTGCCGCCGAGCGTGGCGACGACGGTGAGCGGGCGGGCCTCGGCGTAGGTCACCGCCCACGGCGGCCGTGAGATCAGCTGCCGGACGAGCGCGTTCGTGGCCCGGGCGCGGTGCAGGAGATCGGTCAGGACGTCCACGCTTCACAGAGTGCCAGACGATCGCAAAGGCATCGAGGACGTTCTCCCATGGATCATCCGAGCATGGGACGGTTGGCTGACCTCATGCTCAAATCCATCGCTGTCTTCGGAGTCGGCCCAGGTCTCGGCCAGGCCGTCGCCCGCCGGTACGGACGCGAGGGTTACGAGGTCGTCCTCGTCGCCCGCGGCCGGGACCGGCTCGACCAACTCGCCAAGGAACTGTCGGCCGAGGGAGTCACCGCCCACGTCGTCGCCGCCGACCTGGAACGGACCGATCTCGTGCCGTCGTATGCCGAGCAGATCCGTGCGTGCGTCGGCGACCTCACCGCGCTCTACTACGCGCCCGCCGCCACCGGCACCGGCTTCGCTCCGGCAGCCGGGCTCAGGGCAGAGCAGGTGAGCAACGGCATGCCGCGGACGGTCTACACGCTCGTGGAACTGGTCCGGGAGTTCCTTCCGGCCATGCTCGAACGAGGAGACGGCGCGATCGTCAGCGCCCAAGGCGCGAGCGCGATCCGCGGCTGGGCGGAAATGAGCGGCTGGCCGGTCGCGCTGGCGGCGCAGCGCCACTACCTCCAGTCGCTGTCGGCCGAGGTCAGCGGCAAGGGCGTGTATGTCGGCATGCTGTACATCGGGGCGCTGATCCGCGGCAGCGCAGCCGATGCGGCCTTTCAGGCAGCCGAGGCCGCTGGGGAGCCGGTGCCGGACTGGCCGGCCACCGACTCCGGGCAGCTGGCCGACCTGCTGTGGACCATGCACGCCGTGAGAGACCGGCTCGAGGTGGTCTTCCCGCCGGAACTAGCCGACCGCCGGTAACTGCCGCCGACTTGTCGGCACCGGGCTCACACCTGGACGTCGGCCGGTGCGTCTTCGCCGACCAGTCCGTCGACGAACTCGCGGATCAGGTCGGCGTGGCCGGCGTGCCGGGCGTACTCCTCGATCATGTCGACGATCATCCGGCGCAGGCTCGGCTGCCGGCCGTCGGGCCAGGTCCACTTCCCCGGAGAGTCCAGTCCGCCGTCGGCCAGCACCTGGTGGATGTTCGCCCGCGAGCGAGCCACGGCGTCCTTCCACAACGCCATCAGCAGCTCCGGCGTCTCGTCCTCGCTCAGCTGCCAGTCGAAGCCGGGCTCGGCGTTCTCCCAGTCGACCTGGTCCCACGGCGGTGGCGGTGCCTGGCCGAGCAGCTTGTACGCGAACCAGTCCCACTCGACCAGCGCCAGGTGCTTGAGCAGCCCGCCGAGCGTGATCGACGAGGCGCCGACGGTGGTACGCAGGCCCTCGGCGGAAAGGCCTCCGCACTTCCACGCGATCAGGCGGCGGCCGCGCTCGAGCTCGCCGAGCAGCGAGTCGACCTCGTTGCCGGCGACCGGCGGCTCGAGCAGGACAGTTTCGGTGGTGGTTTCCGTCATGGCGAGCACGCTAACGGCGGTTCCGGACGATCTACTTCCGGAACTCGCGCGCGCTCATTTCTGCTCGGCCGAGGGCCGCCACTCACCGCGGTCGACGTCGATCTGCTCGGGCGCGTGCAGGCGCACCATCGTGCGGCCGACGTCGGTCGCGGTCCAACGTGGTGTCAGGAGCGACACGACCACCATGACCAGGAACGCGGCCGGCACCGACCACGCGGCCGGCTGCTCGAGCAGTGCGGCCGCCCACCCCGAGTGCTCCGAGACCAGCGCCGCCACCACCGCTCCCCCGGCCAGCAGCCCGCCGACCACCAGGCCCGCGACCGCACCGATCGAGGTCAGCCGCCGCCACCAGATCCCGAGGATCAGCAGCGGGCAGAACGTCGAGGCCGCCACCGCGAACGCCAGCCCCACCACGCCGGCCACCGACAACCGTTCGGCGATCAGGGCCAGCAGGACGGGTACGGCGACCGCACCGACCGCGGCCAGCCGGAACCCCGTGACGCCCGACGGCGCGCGGCCGCGCAGCAGGTCCTGCGACAGCACGCCGGTCACCGACACCGCGAGCCCCGACGACGTGGACAGGAACGCGGCGAACGCGCCCGAGGTGACCAGCATCCCGAGCAGGGTTCCGCCCAGTCCGGGCAGCAGCCGCTGGGGCAGCTCCAGCACCACCGCGTCCGTACGTCCGGTGAACAGCAGCTCGGGCGTGTAGATCCGGCCGAGCGCGCCGTAGGCCGCCGGGAACAGGTAGAACGCGCCGAGCAGCGCGATCACCGCGAGTGCCGTCCGGCGCGCGGCCCGTCCGTCGGGGTTGGTGTAGAAGCGCACGAGCACATGCGGCAGGCCCATCGTGCCGAGGAACGTCGCGATGATCAGCGAGTACGTGGCGTACAGCGGATGGTCCTGCCCGCCGCCGAGCGGCATCGCCCAGGACCGGTTGTCGAGCTCGGGCAGGCCCTCGGCGACCGGTACGGCGGCACCGCGCGGGAACACGATCGTCGTGCCGGCCAGCACCGAGTGCGAGCCGGAACCGAGCCGCAGGCGTACGTCGGCGCGCCGGGTTCCGTCGACGACGCCGTTCACGGTGACCACGACGGGACGGTCGACCTGGATGGAGACCGAGGTGTCCACGCGTACGGTCGTCATCTCGCGGAAGACCGGCTGCTCCACGCCCGCCACCGGCGCGCCGTCCGAACGCCAGGCCAGGAACAGGAAGAGCACCGGCAACGCGATCGCGGTGAGCTTCAGCCAGTACTGGAACGCCTGCACCAGCGTGATGCTGCGCATGCCGCCCGACAGGACGTTCGCCAGCACGACGCCGCCGACCACCAGCCCGCCGGCCCAGTCCGGTGCCCCGGTCGCGGTCTGCAGCGTCAGGCCGGCGCCGCGGAACTGCGGCATCAGGTAGAGCCACCCGATCGCCACCACGAGGACGCTGGCCACCCTGCGAGCGGCGTCGGACTGCAGGCGCACCTCGGCGAAGTCGGGCAGCGTGTAGGCGCCCGAGCGGCGCAGCGGGCCGGCCACCAGGACGAGCAGGACGAGGTAGCCGGCCGTCCAGCCGACGGGATACCAGAGCATGTCGGCGCCGTAGGCAAGGATGAGTCCGGCGGCACCGAGAAAGGAGGCGGCCGACAGATACTCCCCACCGATCGCCGAGGCGTTCCACGTTGGCGAGACCGTTCGCGACGCGACGTAGAAGTCGGAGGTCGTACGCGACAGCCGCAGTCCGTACGCCCCGATGCCGAGCGTCAGTAGCGTCACCAGGACGACGGCGAGGACGCCTGGCGCAGCTCCCATGTGCTCCCTGCCTTCAGCCTCGGTCGACCAGGTCGGCGAACTCTCGTTCGTTGCGCTCGGCCTGCCGGACGTAGAACCACGCGGCGCCGATCAGTGCCGGGTGGACGAGCACCCCGAGCAGCAACCACGGCAGCGGAATGCCGAGCGTGTCGACCGTACGCACCTCCGGCACGAGCGCGAACACCAGCGGCAGGCCGAGCAGCAGGATGCCGACGATCACCAGCACCAGCAGGCCGAGCCGCAGCTGGGCGCGGATCAGCGTGGTCATGTAGACCTGCCCGAGCCGGGTCTGCGCGTCGATCTCGCCGCGGAGGTGCTGCCGCGCGCGGCGCGACGTACGCATCCGCGGACTGGTGACCGTGACCCGGCGAGGCGGCTGGCTCGCGCCCGGATCGGGGCTCATGACCGGGCCTGCCGGATCAGCAGGTCGCGCAGCTCGGCGGTGTGACGGCGGCTGACCTGGAGCTCGGCGCCGCCCACCTGCACGGTGCAGCGGCCTGACTCGAACCGCACCTCGGTCACATGCGCGAGAGCTACCAGCAGGCTGCGGTGGATCCGGACGAAGCCGGCGTCCCGCCAGCGTTCCTCCAACGTGGCAAGGGATGTACGCACCAGATGCGAGCGGCCGGCCTCGACGTGGAGACGGGCGTAGTCGCCGTGCGCCTCGACGTAGAGCACGTCGCTGCGCTGGATGAAACGGATCACGCCGCCGAGCTCGACCGGGATCGTCTCGTCGGCGGGCTCCGGCTGGCCGTATGCATTGCCACCGGAGTTGCCGGCGGAGTTGCCGCCGACGGCCGTCGACTCGGAAGCCGCAGCGGCCGCGCCAGCCGCACCAGCCGCACCGCCCGCGCCGCGCTCGACGATCCGCCGCAGGGTCTCAGCCAGCCGCGCCGGCCGGACGGGCTTCAGGAGGTAGTCGACGACATCGAGCTCGAACGCGTCGACCGCGTGGTCGTCGTATGCCGTGACGAAGACCACCGGCGGCGCCTGCACGAACCGGGCCAGTACGCGCGCCAGCTCCAGCCCGGTCAGGCCGGGCATGCGGATGTCGAGGAAGATCGCGTCGACGGGCTGTTGCTGCAGCACGCGCAGGGCTTCGGCGCCGCTGCCGGCCGTCAGGACATGGCGGATACGCCCGTCATGGCGCAGGAGGTACGCGAGCTCCTCGAGGGCGGGGATCTCGTCGTCCACAACGAGCACGCGTAACATCTATGAGAGCTTAGTGGCGATTCGGCCTGTCCCGTGGCTCTACGGGGTAGCTCGGAGTGGCCGGTTGTTCCGGCCATCGGTAGGCGAATGGTTCAGCTAGTTGATCACCGGGCCGTTAACCGTTCGTCGCTCAAGATCGACCGCTTACCGAAACGCTGGCTGCCGTACGCCGATCGAGCTGGCCTTTCGGCCGGTTGAGCGGCCAGTCGGGTTCCGTGGGTGGCGACATGTCCCTAACGTGACGCAAAAGACGGTGAGGATTTCGTCACACGTCTGGCATGTCCGCAGGACCACGGAGGTGGAGTGTGAGCGAGCCAAACTCAGTCCAGAAGCAATCGTACGCGACACTCGCCGCCAGTGATGACTTCAAAGAGCTACGCAAGCGATATCGCAACTTCGCGTTTCCGTGGACCGTGGCGTTCATGGTCTGGTACCTCCTGTTCGTCATCTGCGCTAACTGGGCTCCCGGCTTCATGAGCACGAAGCTCGTCGGAAACATCAACATCGCATTGGTGTTCGGCCTCCTGCAGTTCGTCTCGACGTTCCTCATCGCCTGGCTGTACGCGCGTCACGCCAACTCCAAGCTCGACCCGCTCGCCGACAACCTCAGCGACAGGTACCACAAGGAGGTCAAGGCATGAGCGCGTCGACGATCCTCGCCCAGACCGAGCAGGGCAACCAGACGCTGACGATCTCGCTGTTCCTGGTCGTCGTCGCCGTCACGCTCTACATCACGTGGTGGGCGAGCCGGCAGAACAAGACCGCCGCGGAGTACTACGCCGCCGGCCGGTCGTTCTCCGGCGTACAGAACGGCCTCGCGATCTCCGGCGACTACATGTCGGCCGCGTCGTTCCTCGGCATCTCCGGCTCGATCGCGCTGAACGGCTACGACGGATTCCTTTACTCCATTGGCTTCCTGGTCGCGTGGCTGGTCGCGCTGATGCTGATCGCCGAGCTGCTGCGCAACTCCGGCCGGTTCACGATGGCCGACCAGCTGGCGTACCGCATGAACCAGCGGCCCGTCCGCACGGCCGCCGCGACCTCGACCGTCGTCGTCTCGATCTTCTACCTGCTGGCTCAGATGGTCGGCGCCGGCACGCTCGTCGGCTTCCTGCTAGGCGTCAGCGGCAACGCGTTCCTGCAGAACGGCGTCATCGTCTTCGTCGGCCTGCTGATGATCGTCTACGTCGTCGTCGGCGGCATGCGCGGCACGACCTGGGTGCAGATCGTCAAGGCCGTCCTGCTGATGACCGGCACCATCATCATCACGTTCCTGGTGATGCTGAAGTTCAACTTCAACCTGTCGAGCCTGCTTGGCAGCGCGGCCGAGAACACCGGCAAGGGCGACGCGTTCCTCAACCCTGGCCTGCTCTACGGCACGAGCCTGGTCGGTGAGATCGACTTCATCTCGCTGGCGCTGGCCCTCGTGCTGGGCACCGCAGGCCTGCCGCACATCCTGATCCGCTTCTACACCGTCCCGACGGCCAAGGCCGCGCGCAAGTCGGTGCTCTGGGCGATCGGCCTGATCGGCGCGTTCTACCTCATGACGCTCGCCCTCGGCTTCGGCGCGGCTGCGCTGCTCGACACCGGCGAGAACAGCGACGTCGCCAAGTCCGCAGGCAACCTGGCCTCGGTGAAGGTGGCGGAGGCCGTCGGCGGAGGCGAGGGCTCACTCGGCGGCGCGATCCTGCTGGCGCTGATCGCGGCGGTCGCGTTCGCCACGATCCTCGCCGTGGTCGCCGGGCTGACGCTCGCCTCCTCGTCGTCGTTCGCGCACGACCTCTACGCCAACGTCATCAAGCGCGGGCAGACCACCGAGAAGCAGGAAGTCAACGTGGCCCGCTGGGCGGCTCTGGTCATCGGCGCCGTGGCCATCCTGCTCGCGATCGGCGCGCAGCGACTCAACATCGCGTTCCTGGTGGCGCTGGCGTTCGCCGTGGCGGCGTCGGCCAACCTGCCGGCCCTGATCTACAACCTGTTCTGGCGGCGGTTCAGCACCTCGGGCGCCGTATGGAGCATCTACGGCGGCCTGATCTCCGTGGTGGTGCTGGTGTTCTTCTCCCCCGTTGTCTCAGGTGGTGAGAAGTCGCTGCTCCCCAACGCCGACTGGTCGATCTTCCCGCTGAACAACCCCGGCATCATCTCGATCCCGATCGGCTTCCTGTGCGGTTGGCTCGGGACGGTGCTGTCGAAGGACACCACCTCGCAGGACCGGTACGACGAGCTCGAGGTACGCGCGCTGACCGGTTCCGGCGCGGAAGGAGCAACCCCGCACTAGCGACACCGAGGCTCCCGGCCGGGTGGCGGAGCGCACACCCCCTTGCGCGATCGCTTCCCTGCAGACCCCCGCCCGGCCGGGCTCCAAACCCCACTGAGAACCACAGCAGCCCAGAGCAAATGACCACGTTGACCTTCAGATCCTCGCCGGTCAACGTGGTCATTTGTGTACGGACCGAAAGTATTGGCCTGTGTGGTCCGCGAGAGTGGATCCAGCGTTTGGCGGCAGACTAAGGTCAGATGGGGCAGATCCAGTAACACGTGCGTAACCAGGCCAGAGAGGGGCACCGTCCCGTGAGCGAAGAAGCACTGTCGAACCTCCTCCACGAGGACCGCCGATTCCCACCGCCGGAGCAGCTCGCGGCGCAAGCCAACGCGACCGAGGCCACGTACACCGAAGCGAGTGCGGACCGGATCGCGTTCTGGGAGAAGCAGGCGCGACGGCTGTCGTGGGACACGGAGTGGACTCAGGCGCTCGACTGGAGCAACGCACCGTTCGCGAAGTGGTTCGTCGGTGGCAAGCTGAACGCGGCCTACAACTGCGTAGACCGGCACGTCGAGGCCGGCAACGGCGACAAGGTGGCCTTCCACTGGGAGGGCGAGCCCGGCGACACCAAGACCGTCACCTACGCCAAGCTCAAGGACGAGGTCTGCAAGGCCGCCAACGCGCTGACCGAGCTCGGCGTCCAGGCCGGCGACCGCGTGGCGATCTACATGCCGATGCTGGTCGAGACTGTCGTCGCGATGCTGGCCTGCGCTCGGATCGGTGCACCGCACACCGTGGTGTTCGGAGGCTTCTCCGCGACCGCGCTGCGTGACCGGATCCAGGACTGCGACGCCCGGGTCGTGATCACCGCGTCGGGTGGATACCGGCGCGGCGGCGAGAGCCCGCTCAAGCCCGCGGTCGACGAGGCGCTACGCGAGTGCCCGAACGTACGCAACGTGCTCGTGGTGAAGCGCACGTTCGTCCAGGTCGACTGGGTCGAGGGCCGCGACCTGTGGTGGGAGGAGTTCGTCGACGGGCAGAGCACCGACCACACGCCGGAGTTCTTCGACGCCGAGCACCCGCTGTACGTCATGTACACCTCCGGCACGACCGGCAAGCCGAAGGGCATCCTGCACACCACCGGCGGCTACCTCACGCAGGTCGCGTGGACGCACTGGTCGGTGTTCGACATCAAGCCCGAGACCGACATCTTCTGGACCGCGGCCGACATCGGCTGGGTCACCGGGCACTCCTACATCGTCTACGGCCCGCTGGCCAACGGCGTGACGAGTGTGATGTACGAAGGCACGCCGGACACGCCGCACCGCGGGCGCTGGTGGGAGATCGTCAACAAGTACGGCGTCACGATCCTCTACTGCGCGCCGACCGCGATCCGTACGTTCATGAAGTGGGGCGAGGACATCCCCGCGAAGTTCGACATGTCGTCGCTGCGGCTGCTCGGCTCGGTGGGTGAGCCGATCAACCCGGAGGCGTACGTCTGGTACCGCAAGCACATCGGCGGCGACCGCACTCCGGTCGTCGACACGTGGTGGCAGACCGAGACCGGGGCGATCATGATCTCGCCGCTGCCGGGCGTCACGCACGGCAAGCCGGGTGCGGCGATGACTCCGTTGCCGGGCATCAGTGCCGAGGTCGTCGACGACGCCGGGACGCCGGTCGGCGACGGGCACGGCGGCTACCTCATCCTGACCGAGCCGTGGCCGTCGATGCTGCGCACTCTGTGGGGCGACGACGAGCGTTATGTCGACACGTACTGGTCGCGCTTCGAGGGTCGCTACTTCGCCGGCGACGGTGCGAAGAAGGACGACGACGGCGACATCTGGCTGCTCGGCCGCGTCGACGACGTGATGAACGTGTCCGGGCACCGCCTGTCGACCACGGAGATCGAGTCGGCGCTGGTGTCGCACGCGAAGGTCGCCGAGGCCGCCGTCGTCGGAGCGACCGACGCGACGACCGGTCAGGCCGTCGTGGCGTTCGTGATCCTGCGCGGGTCCGCCGCCTCCGAGGGCGACACGATCGCCAAGGAGCTGCGCGACCACGTGGCGTCCGAGATCGGTCCGATCGCGAAGCCGCGGCAGATCCTGGTCGTGGAGGAACTGCCGAAGACGCGGTCGGGGAAGATCATGCGGCGGCTGCTGCGCGACGTCGCGGAGAACCGAGAGATGGGCGACGTGACGACGCTGCAGGACTCGTCGGTGATGGACCTGATCAAGTCGGGCCTGAGCTCCGGCAAGGGCGACGAGGACTGAGCTTCCCTTCGCAGACAAGCGAAAGCTGGCCACGGACGAGTGACTCGTCCGTGGCCAGCTCCGTTCCGGCCGGACCGGCACCAGTCCGGTGCCCGGCGCGGACTCGACCTGCCCTGGCTCCGCGTCGATCGTCCCCGCGACCGAGGAGACGGTGTTGCGGACGGCCGGTTCAACGCATGGCAGGGAAAGTCGCGGGAATGCGAGCTGCCGGGTATGGATTGAGCCGGGTGGAACGTCATCCGTCTCCTGCGAGGAAGGCCTTGTCATGCGCGCACTTGTCGTCGACCACTCCGCTCCCGGGCACGTACGCCTCGGTGAGGCGTCCGAGCCCACACCAGGCCCCGCGGAGGTCGTGATGGAGGTGCGGGCGGCGTCGCTGAACTACGGCGAGCTCAGCTACGCCCGCTCGGCCGAGGAGGGCACGGTGCTCGGCTGGGACACGGCGGGCGTGGTGGTCCAGGCGGCGGCCGACGGATCCGGCCCGGCGGCCGGCACCCGGGTGGTCGGGTTCGCGGGGTCGGGCGGCTGGGCGGAGCGGCGGGCGATCGCGGCCGCCGACGTGGCGGTCGTACCCGACTCGGTCGACTTCGGTGCCGCCGCGGCGCTGCCGGTCGCGGGCGGCACGGCGTTGCGCGCGTTGCGGCGGCTCGGCTTCGTCGCGGGCGAACGGGTGCTGGTGACCGGCGCGTCCGGTGGCGTCGGGCGGTTCGCCGTTCAGATCGCCGCGATCGCCGGCGCGCACGTGATCGCGAGCGTCGGCAGCGCGGCTCGCGGCGAAGGGCTGCAGGAGCTCGGCGCCGCCGAGGTCGTCGTCGGGCTGGAGGGCATCGGCGAGCCGTTGTTCGGCGTGATCGACAACGTGGGCGGGCCGCAGCTGGTGCAGGCGTTCGAGCTGCTGGGTGAGGGCGGCAGGATCCAGTCGATCGGCGGTACGTCGGGCGAGCCGGCGGTGTTCCCGCCGTACGGCACCGTGGGACTGCGTCGCACGATCGAGGCGTTCGACAACACGCTCGGCGACCTCGGCCGGCACCTGGCGTACCTCCTGCGCTGGCTGGCCGACGGCAAGCTCGACCCGCAGATCGGCTGGCGGGGCGACTGGAGCCGCGTGGGCGAGGCGGTCGAGCTGCTGTTCGCGCGCAAGCTGCCGGGCAAGGCCGTACTCGAGATCGCCTGAGCCCGCGAATGACCCACGCGGCGGAGCCGCAAGATCAGCACAGCGCCACGTGACTCGCGCGCTCCGCCACGCTAATAGGTGCTTCGCCACGCCCCGGGGCGTGGTTAACCCGCCAATTACGTGGTTAACGTGGTCATTCGCGGCGGGCGAGGGTAGCTAGGGGGTGGGCATCGGGAACAGGCGCTCGAGCCAGGCGCGCCAGCTCGCGGTGGCTTCCTCGGTGGTACGGCCGGTGCCGTAGAGGTAGTGCGAGACGGTCACCATGCCCCAGGCGTCCGCGCCCTCACCGGCGAAGCGGTAGAGGCCGTCGGCGCCCCGGATGCCGAGCCCGCCCTGATAACGCAGGTCGACGACGCCGGTGATCGGCTCCATGCCGTCCGGCCGCAGGGTGATCTCGTCGCCCTGCTTCACGTCTGGGTCGAGGCCGAGTGCCGCGCCGAACTTCTCCCACACCGCGTCGCGGTCGAGGTCGGTGAAGCTCATCGCCAGCGCGTTGGCGACCGGCTTGCCGGCGAAGTGGTCGAAGTAGAGCTCCAGGTTGTGGAAGAACAGGTCCCAGCCCTTGCTGTGGTATTCCGCCTCCCAGTCCTCGGCCGTGAAGCCGGCCTGGACGAAACGCAGCACGGTGGTGCCACCGTCGCGACCCTCGATCAGGAACTCCAGCGTCTCGCCGGGGTCGCTCTCGGCGCCGCCGTAGACGACGCGCCTGCCTTCCTCCCACTCCAGCACCCGGCCGTCGGCCACATTGCCGGATCCGAAGTCGGCGCGAGCCTTGCCGCCCTCGCCGGCCTCGATCTCGTGCGGTACGAACCAGACCGCGAAGCCCGGGCCGGTCGAGACCGCCTCCCAGACCTGCTCGGGTGTCGCGTTGAACTCGAGAACCTTCTCGAGCCGCCGGCCTTCAGTCATCGCTTGCTCGCTTCCTCGTTCAGGTCGGACTTCGCATCGGGTTTCGGGACGATCGGATGAACGGCGACGAGGATGCGGTGGTCGCGCCCGTCCGTCGCGGACTCGGCGTGGTACCTCGAGACCAGCGCCGTGATCGCCTGCGTCAGCTCCTCGGCGAACGCCGCCCGGTCGGCGGCTGTCGCGAACCGGATCTCGCCGTCGATGGCGTAGGTCGCGAGCCGCTTGCGGGCCTTGGCGGCGCCGACGATCAACTCGCCGATCTCGCGTACCAGCCGGGTGGCGAGCGCGAGTAACCACCGGGCCGACAGCTTGTCCGGCGACTTGCCGGGATCCGGCGCGACCGCCGCCAGCACTCCCGGCGAGATCACGAACGACGCGGCGGTCGCCTGGAGTACGCGTTCGGTCATGTTGCCCTTGCGGCGTTCCTCCACCAGCTCGACCAGGCCGTGCCGCTCGAGTGCGTGCAGGTGGTAGTTGAGCTTCTGCCGTGGAATGTCGAGCCGGCCGGACAGCGTGCTCGCCGAGGCCGGCTCAGCCAGCTCGGCCAGCAGGCGGGAACGTACTGGGTCCAGCGTGACACCGGCCGCCGCCGGGTCGTCGATCACCGCTACCTCGTCCATGCCCCCGTACGATCCCACCGACAATTTCTTTTGTCAAGGACACATACCTTGTCGCGCGGGTGGAAGTCGCGTGCAGGCTGGTGAACGTCATGCTGTCGCCGGACTCCGCCCGCTGGCGGGCGGGGAGCTTCGCCATCGCCCGGGCCAGCACGACCCGGTGTTCGACCGCGCGTACCCCTCAGGGTTGCCGGCCTGCCGCCGCCAGCGCTGCGCGATCTTTGTCCACCTCCCCTGTCACTTCCCAAACGCTGGGCACCCCGCGAACGGTTGGTCAGTAGTGGCCAGTCGCTTGACCCGTTTACGCCCGCGGGCCAATCTCCGGAAGAAATCCACAGCACTCTCCGCCGAAAGGGTCGGGATGATGCGTCGCTTCAGGGTCTTGAGCTTCTTGTTCACTCTCGTGCTGGCGATGGGCGCCGGAGTCGCCGCGGCGGTGCCGTCGCAGGCGTACGCGAACGCGTTCTTCCACACACAGAGCAGCGGCAACCGGGGTGTCGACGTCCTGGCGATCCAGTATCTGCTGCGCGCCGCGGGCCAGAGCGTGGCGGCCGACGGCGTGTTCGGCTCGTCGACGACGACGGCCGTACGCGCGTTCCAGACCGCCAAAGGGCTTGGCGTGGACGGCATCGTGGGCCCGCAGACGTGGGGCGCGCTGGCCGTGACCCTTCGCTCGGGCGCGACCGGTGACGCCGTACGCGCGCTGCAGGTGGAGCTGAACGCCAAGCGGCGGCTCAGCCTCTCGGTGTCCGGCACGTTCGACGCGGCGACCGAGAGCGCGGTATCGACGTTCCAGAGCCACGCGGGCATCGGCGTCGACGGCGTGGCCGGGCCGATCACCTGGCGGAACCTCGTCTGGCACTACGACTATCCCGACTTCGGCGCCGGCATCTGCGACCAGGACCCGGACGGCAACGGCACCGCCGCGAACTGGGCGACCGGCGCGGCGATCGCCCAACTGGAGCAGGGCGTCCGGTCGTTCGTGACGACCGGGCAGGGCAACGTGCCGCTGGGCGACGCCGGCTTCGAGCACGGCGGCGACATTCCGGGGCACAGCAGCCACGCGGTGGGCCTGGACATCGACATCTGGCCGATCCGTACCGACAACGCGCAGTGCACCGCCGGCCGGATCACCTGGCAGTCCTCGACGTACGACCGGGCGGCGACTCGCCAACTGGTGCAGGCGATCCGGGCCGCGGCGCCGGGGCACGTGGCGCTGATCTTCTTCAACGACCCGACGCTGATCAGCGAGGGCCTCACGAGTCAGTACGCGAACCACGACAACCACCTGCACGTGCGGTACTGCGAGAAGGTGCACCCGAACAGCCTGTACGACTGTTAACGTCCTCGAGCATGGCGAAACCGGGAAAGCTCGACCGCGCACTCAGGCGGGCGTTCGGCCGGCTCGAGAGCTGGCGCTACCGCCGCTTCGGCGGCACGACGCCCGGCATGGGCGGTCATCCGCAGCTGTTGCTGACGACGACCGGGCGAAAGTCCGGCAGGGAACGCACCGCCCCGTTGTTCTACGCGCGGCTCGGTGAGCGGCTGGTCGTGATCGCGTCGTACGGCGGAGCGGACGTGCACCCGGCGTGGTGGCTCAACCTCCGGGAGGCCGGCCAGGGCAGGGTCGAGCTGGACGGCGAGACGTTCGACGTCCGGCCGGCCCTCCTGGAGGGCGACGAGCGGGAGCAGGCCTGGCAGGCGATGGTGGCGTTCTGGCCGGCGTACGACGACTACGTACGGAAGACTTCGCGCGAGATCCCCGTGGTCGCGCTGGACCGCATCACCTGAGGCTTCGCCCGATCACGAGGCCGTCCCGCACACCTGCGATCTCAGTCGAGCTGGAACGGCAGCCGACGGTGCACCCGATCGATCACGTCGTCAGGGAGGTCGTCGGCGGCGGAGAGCAGGTCGGGAAGGTGCTCGGCCTCGAGCGTGAGCGCCCGGAACGTCAGGCCCAGCGTGACGCCGTGATCCGGCTTGTGTACGACCCTGATCGGGTCGCCGGTGCGGATGGCGCCGGGCTGGACGACACGAAGGTACGCGCCGGGGCGGGCCTCCTGCGTGAACGTCCGCGTCCAGCGCTGCTCGGCCAGCCAGCCCTGGAACGTCGAGCACGGGATCCGCGGCACAGTGACCTGCAGGACCACCTCGTCGCCGATCTGCCAGCGCTCGCCGATCAGCGCGTTGGTGACGTCGAAGCCGGCGGTGGTGAGGTTCTCGCCGAAGCCGCCGTTGTCGAGTTCCCGGCCGAGCCTGGCGGCCCAGAAGTCGAGGTCCTCGCGAGCGTAGGCATAGACCGCCTGCTCGTCGCCGCCGTGGTTGGCGGTGTCGCCGATGAAGTCGCCGACCAGCCCGGACCCGAGTCCGCCGTGCTTGGGGCCGGGAGCGCGCACCTCCACCGGGCCGCCGGCCGGGCGCTTGTTGATCCCGGTGTGACCGGTGTCTTTGTGGGGGTTGGGGATCGCCTTGCCGACGTTGACCGAGAGCACCTTGTGCATGCAGTCGACGGTATCCAGGCTGGGCAACGTCTGACCAGCGGATTTGTCCGCGCCGAGAAAGGCTGCCCGCACTGACAGACTTGGCAGCGTGCAGACGACACTACGGATCGGGATTCTGGTCGTGCACGCGCTGGCGGGCGCGGTGTGGCTGGGCGCGATGGTCTACAGCCTGCGCGTCGTACAACCGAGGGCGGCACGATTCTTCGCCGAGGACGACGACGCGCACGAAGACTTCCTCACCACACTCGCCGCGCGGAACAGGTGGCCGGTGATCGGCTTGGCCGGACTGCTCGCGGCGACTGGTGTCGGGGCATATGCCCTCGCACCGGCGGCTCCGGAGGCGTTCGCACTGCACGCCGTGAAGGGCGGTCTGCTGCTGGCCGCGCTCGGCGTGTTCGGGTACGTCTCTTGGCGAGTGTGGCCGAAGCGCCTGTTCGCTCTGTCAGGAGAACGAACGGCGCTTCGGGCCACGCTCCGCCATGCCGCCTACGCCCTGACCGCATTGGTGGGTGCCGCGTTCGCGCTCGGCGTCGCGGCCGCCCAGTTGCGGTAGGGGCGCCTACTTCTTCTTGTCGTCGCCAGTCAGACCGAGCAGTGCCGACGGGTCAGTGCCGGAGAGCGTTGCCAGCATCTGACGGACGTTGGACAGCTGCGCGTTGATGCTGTCGCGGCGCTGCGTCGCAGCGGCCAGCTCACGGTCGGACTCGGCGCGGATCCGCTCGGCGCGCGACTTCGCCTCGGAGACGATGTCGTGTGCCTTGCGCTGCGCGTCGTCGACCAGGCGCTCGGCCTTCTGCGTGGCCTCGGCGTGCGTGCGCTCGGCGTCGGCCTGAGTCTGCTCGGCCCGCTCCAGCACGGCCGCCAGGTGCTGCTCGGCAGCCGCGGTGCGCTCGACCAGGTCCTGCTCGGCCTGATCGCGCCGCTGGGCGAGGGTCTTCTCCAGGTCGGCCGCCGCCTGCGCCGCCTTCGCACGCTGCTGCTCGAAGACCGCCTCGGCCTCTTCGCGCCGCGCGGTGGCGTCGCGTTCGGCCTCCTCACGGATCTCCGTGGCCTGGCGCTTGGCGTCGCTGATGATCTGGTCGGCTTCGATGTTGGCCGAACCGCGCTTGTCGGTGGCGTAACGCTCGGCTTCCTTGCGGATCTCGTTGGCCGCGCGCTGCGCTTCCTGCCGGGTCTTCTCAACCTCTGCCGCGGCGTCGGCCCGCAGGTCGGCAGCCTCTTCCTCGGCCAGTGCGAGAATCCGGCCCACCCGCTCACCGAACTCGGCGAACGTCGGCTCGGACTTCCGGGTGTCGCTCTTCGCGGATGTAAGAGAGGACTCGAGGTCCTCGACACGTCGGGCCAGCTCCACTGACTGGCGCCGGGCGGCATCGACAGCCTCGGTGAGCTGCCGCACACGGTGGTCGACTTGCGCCGGGTCGTATCCGCCTCGGCGTACCGTGCGGAATCCGCTGGCGCTTGTAGTGGTTGTCTCGCTCATGGGCTCTAGTCCTTAGTGGTACGGCGGAGACTACGGGCACAAGGGTCCATCGCAAGCAGCCTGACCCGCCCCTGCGTTTGGTGCCCCGGGACCCCTCGCACGCGAACACCCTAAGGCTTCACGGCGACGTGCACGAGATCCTAGCCAGTAAACCCTCATCACCACCAGGGGTGGCCGACCAGTTACGGCCAGAACCTCCGATGAATCTGTGGGTTTTGCCTTCTCTTCACCATTTGGGACAGGAGTTGCTCGCACTGCGGGAAGTTGGAAGGCACGGCCAAAGCCCTTTTGCACAAGTGCTTCCACCCTCCCGCAGAACGCGACGTTAGACCCGTGCGATTTCCCGCTCGTTACGGGGTCTCCCTTTAGCACGTTCCACGACCTCTCGTGGAGACCTCCGAGGGCGCGCCCGGCCGTTCGATCAGACGTCGGATGGCAGGGTGAATACGCTCCCACACAGCGTCTGATCTGCGAACGTGACTGTGCGTTGTTCTTATGCGATCATGCCCGTCGTGCTGATGGTCACGAATCGCAACGCGCGCTTCCAGCAGTGGCAGGCACTGCTGACCAACCGGAGGAAACGCAACCAGACCGGAGAGTTCATCGTCACGGGCATCCGCCCGCTGACGCTCGCTGTGGAGTACGACTGGCCGATCCGCACCTGGCTGGCCCCGCTGGACGAGAAGCTGTCGGCGTGGGCCAAGGACCTCCTGGACCGGGTGGACGTGCGCGTCGTGCAGGTCGCACCGGAACTGCTCCGGGAGCTCGGCACCGCCTCCGAGCACACACCGGGATCGCTCGACCTGGTCGCGGTCGCCAAGATCCTGCCGGACGAGCTGAGCCAGATCGACCTGCCGGAGTCGAACGGGCTGGTGGTCGTGTTCGACCAGCCGTCCTCTGCCGTCAACGTCGGCACCGTCATCAGATCAGCCGACGCTTTTGAGGCCAGCGGTGTGATCGTGACCGGGCACTCGGTCGACGTGTATGACCCTCAGACGATTCAGGCGAGCACGGGCTCGCTGTTCGCCGTGCCGGTGGTGCGGCAGGTGTCGCACAAGGAGGTCGTGGGGTGGGCGCGCGAGCAGGGACTACGCATCGTCGGTGTCGATCCGGCGGGCACGGTCGACGTCGACGGCTATGACCTCACCGGGCCGACCCTGCTCGTGATCGGCAACGAGACAAGGGGAATGACGGCCGGCTGGCGCGAGGTGTGCGACGAGATCGTGCGCGTGCCGTTAGGCGGCTCGGCCGGCCCGGTCGGATCGATCGGTGCCCCGACGACAGCGGGCGTCGTGCTGTACGAGACCGCCCGCCAGCGCCGCGGCACCCGCGCAACCACGCCGGCCACGTAGGCCGAATTCGCGCTTCGCCACGCTAGTAGGTGCTTCGCCACGGCCCGGGGCGTGGTTAACCCGCCAATTGCGTGGTTAACGTGGTCATTCGGCCGGGCGCGAGACCGGGCGGAAATGGTCAGCGGGCGCGGAAGGCGCGGGCGAGGTCGCGGCTCTCTTCCTCGTCGGTGAACGAGAAGCCGGCCGGCACGCGTACCAGCACTTCCCGTTCGGTCGCGACGTCGAAGAAGCGCCGGCTCAGCGACATGCCGCGCTGCCACGCGCCCATCCGCGTGCCCAGGTGCCGCATCCACACCAGCCCGCCGTCGTGCAGGAAGGCGCCGACGGCCGCGGCCACCGCGAGCCCCGCCCACACGGCAGGTCCGACGCCGAGCTCGAAGACACGTACCGCACCGAACGCCAGCGCACCCGCCGCGACGATCGTCGACGCCGCCGACACCATGGCGATGACCGCGGCGCCGCCGACGCCGGCGTACAACGGCGCGTACGGCTCGGTCTTCACCGTCACCGGCTGCCACCACCGCAGCGCCCGCCGCCCGGCGCGGTCGATCACGAACGGCGCGCTGACCGCCAGCACCAGCAACCCGCCCACCGGCAGCAACCACGACCGCGAGCCGGACACCAGCACTGCGACGAGATAGGCAGCGGCCCAGCCGTACAGCCCGGCGACGATCCAGCCGAGCGCGCCGGCCCACCAGCGCCATCCCGCCTCCAGCGGACCCCACGTCTTGAACCGCCGGTCCGCCGGCTGCCGCGTCACGGCCTGCGAACGCCCGGCCGCCCGTACGCTCCCGGCCACGACAGCCGCCGCCAGCAGCAGCCACGCCGTCGCGGCCTGCCAGGGCGGCATCTCCAGCGTCGCGGAGAAGCGGGTCACGACCACAGCCGTGAAGGCCACCGCGAGCGTCATCGCGACCGCCGTCTCGAGCAAGCCCGCACCCAGCCGCACTCCCCTGCCGAGCACCCACGACAGCCGTGGAGCGGGCAGCCACTCGGGCCCGAGCTCGTCGGGGTCGAGTACGGAGACGTGCCGCCGCCGCAGCCGATCCGCCAACCATTCAAGGGTTTTCTGTACGCGCTCGCCGAACCGCTCGGCCGCCGCCGCGCTGGACCGGCCGAGCACACGGTCGAGCAACTTCACCAGCGGCCCGCGCTCGCTGGCGAGCACGGCGTCGAGCCAGCCGGCCTCGGCGACCGGCGCGGGCCCTTCCTCGACAGAGGTCTCGACCACGACCGCGGCCTGCTGGTCCTCGGCCTCGGCTTCGGCGGCCACTCGCTGCCGGGTCTCGCCCGACGCCTTGCGGTACCAGCGTTCGGACTCCTCGTGCCGCTTCGGATCGGCGGCCAGCAGCCGGCCGAGGTTCGCCATCGCGCCCGGATGCCCGGCGTCGGCGGCCCGGCGCAGCCAGTCCTCGGCCTCGTCGTGCCGGGTGGCGTCGATGCTCAGCACCGAGCCGAGCGCGGCCGACAGCTCGGCGTCGTCGGGGTTGGAGATGAGCGAGGTCACCAGCACGCGTTCGGCCGTGCCGTGCCGTCCCTCGCCCTGCGCGTCGCGGACGAACTGGAGGACGTCGGCGACCGGCATGCGGTCCGCGAGCACCTCCCAGACGGGATCGGGCACGCTCTCCAGGCCGGCGGTCGCCGACCGGACGGTAGTCAGATGATCGAACGGCTCGAAGCAGTCGTCGTACGCCGGCAGCAGGCAGCCCGCGAGCCCGCGTACGGGCGTCACCGCCCACGCGAACGCGTCGTCGAACGCGTCGGCGGTGCCCCAGCGCAGCTCGTGCGGCGCGAGGTAGTGCGGTGCCAGCGCGGTCAGCAACGCCCGCGGCACCGGGCCGGAGAAGCCGCAACGGCGTGCGTCCAGAGCGGCCGTCACGATCGCGCCGCCGAGCGCCTGCCGCCCGTCGCGCGCGCCACGCCAGCGTGCGTAGAGCTGCGGGGCGGCGGCGAGGTATTCCGTGATCTGCAGACCGTGCCGGTTGCTCATCGCCGCGGCCAGCAGCGGGTCGTCGGTCTCGTCGGCGCGCCGGAACTCCTCCGCCGTCCAGGCCGACGGGATCGCGATCACGGTCGCGCGGCCGAGCACCTGGGCGATGTCGCGGCCGAGCTTGCCGTCGAGCGCCTCGAGCGCACTGCGTTCCTCGCTGCGCAACGTCGCGAGCAGCGTGAGACCCGACAGCTTCTCCAGTACGTGTGCGTCGAGCCCGCCCTCGCGGAGGTAGAGCTCGAGGTCGTCGAGCCAGACGATCGCGTCGCGCGCGTTGTCGTGTACGTCGGCCAGGTGCCGCAACGCCAGCGGGTCGGACGGAACGATCAGCCGGCGATGCCCGTCCGCTCGTCCCAGCGCGGCATACGCCGTGCGGGTCTTGCCGCTCGCCTGCGGGCCCTCCAGGATCACCAGCCCGCTGTTCGCGAGGTATTCGTCGATCAGCGGATCGATGTCGCGCGGCACATAGCCGGGCAGCTCGCGTCCGCCGGACGGCTCGGGCTCGTCGGCGGCGAGCCGGCGCTCGACCGGCCCGCGCGCGTCCAGGTCACGTGAGTCGGAGTAGCGCGCCGCCTTGGGCAGGCTGCCACCGAACCCGACCTGTCGCAGCTCGTGCCGGCGTACCCTGCGCTGCCGCCGGCTCGTTGTCACTACGTCGAGGATCCCGCCCAGCGGGAGCTCGTGCACGACGAGATAGGCCACGGCGAGCGCCAAGCCGGTAGCGACTACGGTCCACACGCTCGGGTCGATGTGCAGCACCTTGATACCAAGGATCGCCACCACGAACGCGGCGATGAGCCAAACAGCCCACCTGCTCATCTGTCGCGGCCGCCCGTGCTCAGTTTCAGCGCGGTTCGCCGCTCTTGCGGTCACCGTCCCGCGCCTTCTTGTGCGCGGGCGGCCGACTTGGGGACGAGCGTCATCGAGTCCCTCCACTGGCTACGGATGCAGCACGCATCTTTTCGGTACGAGCTCGCACAATCAAGTCACGTTGCCGAGCGGGTTCCGAATGCACGAAGATCGCGGTGGGTATACACCCCGGACTCCACGAGTTGAGAAACAGGTACACCGATGGCGCAGCGCAAGTTCAACGGGAACGGCCCCGGCACGACGACGACCGACCGGCAGTCTCTCGGCCAGCTCGTGGCGAGCGCGACGCAGGACCTCGGCGCGCTGGTCCGCGGCGAGATCCAGCTGGCCAAGGCCGAGCTCCAGTCCTCGGCGATCGCGGCCGTGAAGGGCTCGGCGCTGTTCATCGTCGCCGCGCTGCTGGTCGGCATGGCGTTCTTCATGCTGTGCTTCGCGGCGGCCTACGGCCTGGTCGCGGCCGGGCTGCCGGAGTGGCTCGCGTTCCTGATCGTGGCGGTGGTCTTCCTGCTGGTCGCCGCGCTGATCGCGTGGCTCGGCCTGCGCAGCCTGAAGAAGATCGGCCCGCCGACGCTCACGATCGAGTCGGTACAGGAGGCCAAGGAGCTGGTCACGCGTTCCGACAGCTCCGATGCGGCTGACGACCTCGACAACGATCTGGACGACGACGACCCCGACCGTCCGAGCCGCCCCGACCGGCGCGCGCGCCGCGCCGCGGGCGACCTCGGCTGACCCAGGCCGTGGCTCAGACGTAGGCGTGCGACCCTGGACTCCATGAACGTGACCGGTGGAGTCGTCGACATCGACGGCCCGTGGACGCACCGTTGGGTGGCCGCCAACGGTGCGCGTTTCCATGTCGCGATCTGCGAGCCCTCCGACTCCGCTCCCGACCCCGGCACCGGCCGGGAACGGCCGGCCGTGCTGTTCCTGCACGGGTTCCCGGAGTTCTGGTGGGCCTGGCGGCACCAGCTGCCCGTGCTCTCGCGGCTCGGCTACCGCGCGATCGCGATGGACCTGCGTGGGTACGGCGGCAGCGACAAGACGCCCCGCGGCTACGACCCGATGACGCTGTCGGCCGATGTCGCCGGCGTGATCCGTTCGCTCGGCCATTCCTCGGCGGTCGTCGTCGGACACGGCTGGGGCGGGTACGTCGGCTGGGCCACCGCCGCCCTGCATCCGGCGCAGGTGCACGGGCTCGCGGTCGTCAGCGCTCCGCATCCGCTGCGGCTGCGGCACCAGGCGTTCCGCGACCGCAGGCAGGCCCAGTCGGCGTGGCACGTGCTGTCGTTCCAGACGCCGATCCTGCCGGAGCGCCGGCTCGTCGCCGACAACGGCGCGTACGTCGAGACGTTGCTGCGCAAGTGGAGCGCACCCGGCTCGGCGTTCCCCGACCAGGAAGCCGCATCGCGCTACCGCAGCGCGATGTTGCTGTGGCCGGCACCGCACTGCGCACTGGAGTACTACCGCTGGCTGGTCCGCGCGACCTACCGCACCGACGGCCGCCGGTTCGTCGAGCAGATGAAGGCACTGGTCTCTCAGCCGGTGTTGCAGATTCACGGCTCGCTCGACCCCACGGTGCTGCGTTCGACGGCCGAGGGATCGGCCGAGCACGTGTCCGGCAAGTACCGCTGGCGGCTGCTCGACGGCGCCGGGCACTTCCCGCACGAGGAAACGCCGGACGGCGTCACCAAGGAACTGCTCGCCTGGCTCGACGACGCCATCTGACTCGGCGCGAATGACCACGTTAACCACGCCAGTAGGTGCCTCGCCACGCCCCGGGGCGTGGTTAACCCGCTAAAGACGTGGTTAACGTGGTCATTCGCAGATCGGCGGTGGCTAGGCGCAGCCGCCCGTCGACACGGGGTTGGTGGCCCGGATGCCGGCCTTCGCGTCACCGGACACCTCGTCGGCGGTGAGTGCGTAACCCGTCGAGGAGTCCTCGACCGAGGCGGCGAAGATCACACCGAGCACCTTGCCGTCGTCGGACAGCAGGGGTCCACCGGAGTTGCCGGGGCGGACGGTGGCGTAGAGCGCGTACACGTCGCGGATGACGTCGCGGTCGCCGTAGATGTTCGGGCCGCGGAGCCGCTGCTGCGAACGCACTCGGGCCGGCCCACCGCTGAACGGGCCGTTCTCCGGGAAGCCCAGCACTGCGCCGCCGTCGCCTTCCTTGCCGGACTTGTCGAACGTCAACGGCCCGAGCTCGAGGTCCGGGGCCGCCAGCACGGCGACGTCGCGGTCGGCGTCGTAGAGCACGACCTCGGCGTCGTAGCTGCGCCCGCGCTGGTCCTCGACCTGCGGCTTGCGTACGCCGGCCACGACGTGCGCGTTGGTCATCACCCGGCCCGGCGCGTAGACGAAGCCGGAGCCCTCCAGCGAACGCGAGCAGCTGTTGGCCAGCCCCACCACGCGTACGACGGAGGCCGCCGACTGCTTGATGTCGGCGTCGCGCAGCACCTCGAGGTCGGGAGGTGCGACCGGCGTGATCGACTCCTGCGCGAACGGCTCGAGGTAACGCGGGAACAGCCCCGGATCGACCACCCGGCTGAACGCCAGCAGGCCACGCTCGGCGCCGGTCGGCATCAGCTTGTTGATGCCGGCCAGGATCTCGGAGTCGCGCACGATCTTGGTGAACGAGCCCAGGTGCGCGCCCGCGACGGCGGCACCCAGGCTCCAGGTGACCAGGAGCACCGCCACGACGCTCAGCAGCGACCCGGCGCCGGCGTCGACCGCGGAGGCCGGCCGCCAGGTCACCCGCGACCGCAGCCGGTCGCCGATCGCGGCGCCCGCCGTCTGCCCGGCCAGCGCGCAGACGATCACGGCGCCGAGCGCCGCCAGCGCGATCGTGGTGCTCGGGTCGAAATGCTGGAGTACGACCGGGCCGAGGAAGGCACCGAGCAGCCCGCCGGTGATCAGCCCGACCACACCGAGCGCCCCGACCAGGAAGCCCTGCTTGAACCCCGCGACGGCGTAGGCGATCGCCACCAGGATCAGGACGATGTCGAGAGGGTTCACGAGAGCGTCTCCGGAAGGTCGCGAACGATCGAACGGTCCCAGGGCTGTTCCCAGCCGAGCAGGCCGAGCACGCGGTCGATCAGGATGCCGGTGAAGCCCCACACCACCAGGCCGGCCACGCCGAACGCCGGGCCGACGTAGCCCGAGCGGTGCCGTACGCGGAACCGGTTGGCCGGGTCGGTGAGGTCCGCCAGGGGTACCCGGTGCACCGAGGCCACCTCGGCCGGGTCGACCACGCCCACCGGCGAGGGCTTGCGCCACCAGCCGAGTACGGGCGTGACGGCGTACCGTGACGGCAGGATGTGGATGACGGGCAGCTGCCCGAAGACCTCGACGCCCGACGGGTCGAGGCCGGTCTCCTCCTCCGCCTCACGCAACGCCGCCGCCACCGGACCTTCGTCGGTGGGGTCGACGGCACCGCCGGGGAACGCGGGCTGGCCGGCGTGCGACCGCATCGAGTGTGAACGCTCGATGAGCAGCAGGTCAGGGCCCTGCTCGGCCTCGCCGAACAGCAGCAGGATCGCCGACTCGCGGTCGGAGTCGTTCGGGGGCACGGGCCACGCGAGCTCTTCGGGAGTGATGCGCGCGGCGAGGTCGGCGACGGGGTGAAGCCAGTCCGGCAGCCCGTCGCGGGACGTACTCACAAGCGGCCCATCCCTCTCCAGCCAACGTCGAGGCGCGCTAGTCAACCACAACGCTGGCAGGGGTTTTGACCAGCTTCGCGGCAACCTCTGGGTCGGTCGGGCCCTCACCGTAAGCCGGGCAGAGCGCAGCCAGCGGGCAAGCGCCGCACGCGGGTTTCCGGGCGTGACAGCGGCGGCGCCCGTGCCAGATCAGCCGATGCGAGAGCATCGTCCACTCGGACTTCGGGATCAGCGCGCCGACCTCGGCCTCGATCTTGTCCGGATCGGTCTGCTTTGTCCAGCCGAATCTGCGCGTGAGGCGCTGGAAGTGGGTGTCGACGGTGATGCCGGGCACCCCGAACGCGTTGCCGAGCACGACGTTGGCGGTCTTGCGCCCGACGCCTGGGAGCGTGACCAGGCCCTTCAGCTTGCCTGGGACCTCGCCCTCGAAGCGCTCGACCACCGCCTGGGACATGCCGATGATCGACTTCGTCTTGTTCCGGTAGAAGCCCGTCGAGGCGATGATCTGCTCGACGTCCTCGGGGTTGGCGACGGCCAGATCGGCGGCGGTGGGGTACTTGGCGAACAGCTCGGGCGTCACCATGTTCACGCGTACGTCAGTGGTCTGCGCGGACATGATGGTCGCGACCAGCAGCTGGAACGGGCTGGTGAAGTCGAGCTCGCAGTGCGCGTCCGGGTAGGTCTCGGCCAGGATGCGGTTGATCTTGCGGGCCCGGCGGGTAAGACCCAGCGGAGTCTCGGTCGCCGTGTTGATCTTGGGTTTGGGCGCCTTGGGCTCGGCCTTGGGTTGTGCTTTGGCGTTGGCCCTCGGCTTGGAGGTGGCTTTGGTGGGTTTCGCGGCGCGCGACGTCACTGCGCCAGCCTACGAGGTTGTACGTTTCCAGTAAGCGGCAGACTGTGACACGACACACTGTCGTATGACGCGGCTACTAGGGCTGGGATGAAGTCATGCAGGAGGGCCAGTTGCTCGACGATGTATTGCGGCAGGCGCCGATGTTCGCGGGCCTCGATGACGAGGCCGTGGCGGCGCTGCGTTCCGCCATGCACGAAGTACGGCTGCGTCGTGGTGAGGTCCTCTTCCATGAAGGCGACCAGGGTGACGAGCTCTACGTCGTGATCGAAGGCAAGGTCAAGCTCGGCCGCACCTCCGCCGACGGCCGCGAGAACCTCCTTTCCGTGCTCGGACCCGGCCAGATGTTCGGCGAGCTGTCGCTGTTCGATCCGGGCCCGCGTTCGTCCACGGCGACGGGGATCACCGACACCGTGATGCTGGCGCTCGGCCAGGAGCAGCTGATGACCTGGCTGTCCGGCCGGCCGGAGGTCGCGCGCGGGCTGCTGTTACAGCTGGCGTCGCGGCTGCGCCACCTCAACGAGGCGGTCGCCGACCTGGTGTTCTCCGACGTACCCGGCCGGGTCGCCAAGCAGCTGCTCGATCTGGCTCGCCGCTTCGGCAAGCCGACCGACGGCGGCATCGACGTCCACCACGACTTGACGCAGGAAGAGCTGGCGCAACTGGTCGGCGCGTCCCGCGAGACCGTCAACAAGGCGCTGGCCGACTTCGCGCACCGCGGCTGGATCCGGCTGGAACAGCGAGCCGTCGTCATCCTCGACGTGGAGCGGCTCAACCACCGTTCTCGTTGAGATACTCCAGCTGAGCCCGCACGCTCAGCTCTGCCGCGGGCCACACGCTCCGGTCGACGCCGGCGTAGACCCGCTCGACGACCTCGCGTGGCGTTTCCGCGCCTGCGGCCCTCGCGGCGCGTACCTGCTCGAGCCGTTCTTCCCGGTGCTGGATGTAGTAGGTCAGCACCGGGAGCGGATCATCGATCTCCGGACCGTGCCCGGGCAGGATCCGCCGGATCGCGCCTTCCTCCGCCAGCGTCTCCAGCTCGCGCAACGAGCGGAGATACCAGTCGAGCCTGCCGTCCGGGTGCATGATCACGGCGGTCCCGCGGCCCAGGATCGTGTCGCCGCTCAGCAGCACGCCGGTCTCCTCGTGCAGAAACCCCACCGAGTCGTAGGTGTGACCGGGTACGTGCAGCACCCGCCAGCCGTCGATCTTCTCGCGATCCCGCAACGTGGTGCCGCCCTTTTCGTCGTTACAGAACCCCAGGTCGAAGGCGCGGACCGGGCTTCCGGTGACCTCCCTCAGGCGGTTGGCGCCTTCGGAGTGGTCGGTGTGCCAATGGGTCAGCAGGATGAGGCTCACCTCGCCGCCCGCGGCGGCAAGCACAGCCTGCACATGCTTCTCGTCAAGCGGTCCGGGGTCTACCACGATGCCGCCGGGAAGTACCCAGGTGTTCGTGCCATCGAGGGTCATCGGCCCGGGATTCGGTGCCAGCACACGCGAGATCACTCGCCCAGGCTACGGCTCAACCGAGCGACCAGCGCGCCTTGCCGTCGGTGAAGGCGACCTGGGGACGGGTCACGTCGGCCGGCCGGGCACGGGCGGCTTCGAGCGCTTCCGCGACCGTGCCGGCGTCCAGCAGGGAGACGAGCGTCGCCGCGGTGGGAGGGAGCATGCGCATCTCGCCGCGTTCGACCGCGGCCAGTGCGTCGGCCGGGCGTACCCAGGCCACCCGGTCAGCCTCACTGGAGACGTCGCGGGTGCGCTGGCCCTCCGGCATCGCCGCCAGGTAGAACCGCGTGTCGTAGCGGCGTTCCTCGGCGTCCGGCGTCACCCAGTGGGCGCACCGGACGAGCAGGTCGGTACGCAGGACCAGCCCGCGCCGCGTGAGGAACTCGCTGAACGGCAGCTCCTTGCCGACCAGCGCCATCCGGTCGGCTTCGTAGTCGTCGCCGGTGGCATCGGCGACCAGCTCGTCCGCCGACGCTCCCGCCAGCAGGACTCCGGTCTCCTCGAACAGCTCCCGGGCCGCCGCGCACTCCCACTCCGGCACCCCGGAATCGCGGTCGCGCGGGTCGACGGCACCGCCCGGGAACGCGTACATCCCGGCTGCGAACGCCATCGTGGTGTGCCGCCGCAGAACGTAGAGCTCCAACCCCGTCGAGCCGTCCCGCAGCAACACCACCGTCGAGGCGGGCCGGGCGGGCACCGGCGTCAGGCGGCCTGCCGCCAACTGCCGGGCCCGCTCCGCCAACGCCTCCGAGACCGGAATCTCGGCCAGGATCTCTGGCAGTCTCACGCGACTTCGACGATCATTTCGACCTCGACGGGTGCGTCCAGCGGCAGCACGGCGACGCCGACGGCGCTCCGCGCATGCTTCCCGGCGTCGCCGAAGACCTCGGCCAGCAGCTCGGACGCGCCGTTGCCGACCTGCGGCTGCCCGCTGAAGTCGGGCGCGCTCGCGACGAACACCAGCAGCTTCACGACCCGCGTCACCCGCGACAGGTCACCGAGCTCGGCCTTGATCGCGGCCAGGGCGTTCAGCGCGCAGATCCGCGCCAGGTCGTAGGCCTCCTCCGGCGTCACCTCGGCGCCCACCTTGCCGGTCGCGGGCAGCTTGCCGTCGACGAACGGCACCTGGCCGGAGCAGTAGACGTGGTTCCCCGTCCGGACCGTCGGAACGTACGCGGCCGCGGGCGCGGCGACCGGGGGCAGCTGCAGGCCGAGCTCGTTCAGCCGGGACTCGGGAGTGCTCATGCGCGCTCCCTCTTGAAGTACGCGACCAGCTGCTCGGGGTTGAGTCCGGGCACGACCTGGACGAGTTCCCAGCCGTCCTCGCCGAACGTGTCGAGGATCTGCTTGGTGTTGTGCACCAGCAGCGGAGCCGTTAGGTATTCCCACTTCGTCATGGCCGAAAGCCTAATGCGCACGCCGGAACCGCCCGCGCGCCGCAGCGGCTGCCGTCGTGGCCTGCTCGCAGGCCGTCAACCACCTAGGGTGGGTCCATGCTCCGCTGGCTGGGCCGCAGCGGGCTCGGGATGCTCATGCTCTGCGTGGCCGTGCCGACCGTCCTCGCCGCCGTACTCATCCTGCTGCCTCCCATGTACGGAGGCAGTGGCTGGCAGGTACGTCTCGTACTCAACGAGTGGAGCCTGCTGCTCGTCCTCCCTGCCGTGCTCTCGCTGCTGCTCGCCGCCGCGGCCCGCTGGTCGGGGTGGCGCCGGCTGTCCGGCGTGATCGCCGCGCTGGCGGTGATCGCGCTCGCGCTCGCCCTCCTGCCGCCGGCCAGGGGCGCACTGGCGGCGAGCCAGGCCGGCGTTCGGCTGAACCCGCTGGAGTACTTCGCGGGCACGGTCCGCGACAGCGTGCGCGGGCCTGACGACACCGCGACCTACGACTACGCGGCCGGGCTGAAGCTGGACGTCTGGCGGCCGCCCGGCCAACGGGAGGCAGGCCCCGCGGTCGTCCTCGTCCACGGCGGCAACTGGACGTCCGGCGGCCGCGGCTGGACACCGCGCTGGAACGCCTGGCTGGCCGACCAGGGCTTCACGGTGTTCGACATCGACTACCGCCTCGCTCCCCCGGCCACCGCGCGGACCGCGCCCGCCGACGTGAAGCACGCGGTCGGCTGGGTCCGGCAGAACGCCACGCAGTACGCCGTCGACCCGGAGCGGATCGTGCTGCTGGGCACGTCGGCGGGCGGCCACCTCGCACTGCTGGCGACGTACACCGAGCCGGATCCCGCACCGGTCGCGGCCGTCGTCGCCGTGTACGCGCCGCTGGAGCTGACGCCGTGGTTCACCGACCACCGCCCGTGGTGGTACCAACGCCGGCTGTGGGACTCCCGTGCCGCCGGCGCGGTGGCGCTCACCGGCGGGACACCCGAGCAGGTGCCCGAGGCTTACCGTGCCGCCGAGCCGATCCGGCACGTCCACCCCGGCCTGCCGCCCACGCTGCTCGTCCAGGGCGGGTCCGACCTGCTCGCGCCGCCGGCGCCGGCTCGCCGGCTGGCGGACGCGCTGACCAGGGACGGCAACCGCGTCCGCCGGGTCGAGATCGAATACGCCGACCACGGCTTCGACCTCAACTGGGGCGGCATCGCCAGCCAGATCACCCGAGCGGAGATCAGCGGATTTCTGAGGTCGGCCCGCCCGTCCCAGGCGGAAGCGAGGGCGCCAGGCGGCGGAGCCGCATATCCAACAGGGCGGCGCCGCGCTCGTGTGTCGGGGTTGCAAGGCGGAGAAGGAGCCAGGAGGCAGCCCGTCTGGGGCAGGCGGGCAGAGCCTGGACCGGTGCGCGATCGCCCGCGAGGCGCCGATTAGGCTCCCAGCGATGATGAGTGACGGCCGGGACTGGGAAGGCGTACGCCTGCACATCGTCACCGGCAAAGGTGGCACGGGCAAGACGACGGTCGCGGCCGCGCTGTCGCTCGCGCTGGCGTGCGCGGGCCAGTCCGTCCTGCTGTGCGAGGTCGAGGGCCGGCAGGGGCTGGCGCGTCTCTTCGACGTGCCGCAGCTGCCGTACGACGAGCAGCGGCTGGCCGTCGCCAAGGGGCGCGGCGACGGTGAACGCCGCGGCGAGGTCTACGGGCTGGCGATCGATCCCGAGGCCGCGCTGATGGAGTACCTCGAGATGTACTACCGCCTCGGCCGGGCCGGCCGCCTGCTGGAGAAGGTCGGGGCCATCGACTTCGCGACGACCATCGCTCCCGGCGTACGCGACGTGCTGCTGACCGGCAAGGTCTACGAGGCCGTCCGGCGCAAGGACAAGGACGCACGCCGGGTCCGGGGCCGCCAGACCTACGACGTGGTGGTGCTGGACGCGCCGCCGACCGGGCGGATCGCCCGCTTCCTCGGTGTCAACGCCGGCGTCGCCGACATCGCCCGGGTCGGGCCGATCCGTAACCAGGCGGACTCGATCATGAGCTTGCTGCGGTCACCGCAGACCGTCGTGCACCTCGTCACGTTGCTGGAGGAGATGCCCGTGCAGGAGACGGCGGACGGCATCGCCGAGCTGCGCGAGGCGCAGATCCCGATCGGCGGAGTCGTGATCAACATGGTGCGGCGTACCGAAGGCGCTCCGATCGGCAAGCCGGCCAAGACCGCGATCACGGCAGGGCTCTCGGCCGCGGGCATCGAGCCATCGGCCGACCTCGTACGCGGGCTGCAGCTGGAGGCGCGTGACCGGGCCACCCGGGTCGCACTGGAGGACGCGCAGCGGGAGCGGATCGCCGGGCTGGCCCGCCCGACGTACGAGCTGCCGAGGCTGTCGAACGGCCTGGACCGCGGTGCGCTGTTCCAGCTCGCCGACGAGCTCACCAAGCAAGGCATGGGCTGAGGCGCACGGATGGCACGACTGGACATCGACGCGATCCTCGCTTCGCCCGACACCCGGATCGTCGTGTGCTGCGGCTCCGGTGGCGTCGGCAAGACCACGACGGCCGCCGCGATCGGGCTGCGCGCGGCCGAGCAGGGCCGGCGGGTCGTCGTCCTCACGATCGACCCGGCGCGCCGGCTGGCACAGGCGCTGGGCCTGGAGGAACTGGACAACACACCACGCCGGATCGAGGGTGTCGCCGGAGGTGACGCCGCCGGCGAGGGCGGCGAGGGCGGCGTGCTCGACGCGATGATGCTCGACATGAAGCGCACCTTCGACGAGGTGGTGGTGAACCACGCCTCGCCGGAGAAGGCCCAGCAAATCCTGGCCAACCCCTTCTACCAGGCGCTTTCGTCGTCGTTCGCCGGCACGCAGGAGTACATGGCGATGGAACGGCTGGGGCAGCTGCACACCGAGGCCCTGCAGACCGGCAGCCACGACCTGATCGTCGTCGACACTCCGCCGTCGCGGTCGGCGCTGGACTTCCTGGACGCACCGGTGCGCCTGTCGTCGTTCCTGGACGGGAAGTTCCTGCGGTTTCTCGGCACGCCGGCTCGCGGGCCGATGAAGGTGTTCTCGGCGGGCTTCGGTGCGGTGACCGGCGTGATGACGAAGCTGATCGGCGCGCAGGTGCTGCGGGACGCGCAGACGTTCGTGGCCGCGCTGGACTCGATGTTCGGCGGGTTCCGGGAGCGTGCCGAACGGACGTACCGGCTGCTGCAGGCGTCGGGGACGTCGTTCCTGGTGGTCGCGGCGCCCGAGGAGGACGCCCTGCGCGAGGCGTCGTACTTCGTGCAACGGCTGCGGGACGACCGGATGCCGCTGGCCGGGATGGTGCTCAACCGCGTGACGCCCGATCACGCCGACGGACTGTCCGCCGAACGCAGCCGGGTCGCCGCCGATGCATTGGACCGATCATCCGATGGCGAGCACGCCGCAATCGCGGCACTGCTGAGGTTGCATGCTGATCAGCTGATCGGACGTCAGCGTGAGCTGCGCATGGCGGAACGCTTCGAGGCCGCACACAGCGGCGTACCGACGATGGCAGTGCCCGCGCTGGCGACCGACGTACACGATCTCGACGGCCTGCGCGCGATCGGCGACCACCTCGCCGGCAAGTAGCCCGCTCCGCGAATGACCACGTTAACCACGTAATTGGCGGGTTAACCACGGCCCGGGGCGTGGCGAAGCACCTGTTGGCGTGGCGGAGTGCCGAACTCGCAGTCCGCCCGCGCTGGCCGGACCGCGCGGCGCAATACCGAACACGCGGCCCGCCTGCGCAGGCCGGACCGCGTGGCCCAATGCCGGACGTGCGGCCCAGCCGCGTGGGCCAATGACCACGTTAACCAGCCAAAGCCGTGGTTAACGTGGTCATTCGCACCAGGCTGGGCGCGCCGTGGCACGCCTCACCGGAGAAGGTGCAGGGTCCAGGCTGTATCTATCTCCCCCCGGAGAACCGTGGCGAAAGCGGGTCCTCCCAAACCCGCTTCAGCCGGCCGCGCGTATCTGTAACTGCGTGACCGCCATGACATCGTCCGGTTGTTCGTATCTCGTGCGCGCCGTTTCAAGCAGCTTGCGCCACGAGGTCACCGCGGGCCGGCGGCGCAGCACCGCACGCCGCTCGCGTTCTGTCATTCCGCCCCAAACGCCCCATTCGATCCGCGCGTCAAGCGCCTCGGCTAGGCATTCCAGCCGAACCGGGCAACCTCGGCACACAGTCTTGGCGTCATGTTGTGCAGCACCTTGCACAAACAGTCGATCGGGCTCGTCCAGCTTCCGACAGGCGGCTAGTCGAACCCAGTCACCACTCCATGCCATACCGGGGTCCCTCCCCTGACCGAGGGTCACACCGCCAGTGTGTGACCCCTTTTCATGTGAGCGCTCCCCACAACGCCCTGGCAGAACGTTAGAGCGTGGCAGCCGAAAGCAACAGTCCCCAAGGTGACCAATTTGGAAAGTAAGTGTGTTCAATGCCCCGTTTGTCAACACTTCGCGGCCAGATAGGTACTCACAGTGACTGATCCGGAGCGGAGCGGTGAAGCGCGCGCTGCGAATGTCAGGAGGTTTGCGTACTCTAGCGCCATGCCTAGAAGAGGCGGCAGACCTCATTCCACGAACCGAGCGCTCGGACGGCCGATCCGCGAGCGCGGGTTCGTCACGCACCTGTTCTTGTTCCTGGTCGTAAGCGCCCTGACCGGCGTTCTCGTGGCTGGGCTCGCGATCCCGTTCGCCGGCATGATGGGCCTCGGCGCGCGGTCGATGACCGACTCGTTCCAGAACATGCCGTCCGACCTGCCGAAGCTCAACCCACCTGAGCGCAGCCGGATGCTCGACGCCGACGGAAACCTCCTCGCGACGTTCTACGACCAGAACCGCGAAAACCTCGCGACCCTCGACAAGATCTCGCCCCTGATGCAGAAGGCGATCATCTCGATCGAGGACTGGCGGTTCTACGAGCACGGGCCGATGGACGCGCAGGGCGCGATGCGTGCGATGGTCCGCAACAGCCAGTCCGGCGGGGTCTCGCAGGGTGGTTCGAGTATCACCCAGCAGTACGTCAAGCAGGTGCTCGCCGAAAGCGCCAACACGCCTGAACAGCGGCAGAAGGCGCTCGAAGAGAGCTACGGCCGCAAGCTGCAGGAGCTGCGCTACGCCGTCGAGGTCGAGAAGGCGATGTCGAAGAACGACATCCTGCTCAACTACCTCAACATCGTCTACTTCGGTGACCTGGCCTACGGCATCGAGTCCGCTGCCCGGCACTACTTCAGCGTTTCGGCCGACAAGCTCAGCCTCGCTCAGTCGGCCACGTTGGCCGGCCTGGTCCGCAACCCGCCGGCGTCGCTCAGCGAAGAGACGCAGAAGGCCATGTTGAGCAGGCGCAACCTCGTACTGTCCCGGATGTACGAAACGAAGGCGGTCTCCCAAGCCGAGGCGCGCAAGGCGATGGAGGCTCCGCTCGGCCTGAAGGTCACCGACACCCGCAACGGCTGCGCCAACAGCGACTATCCCTTCTTCTGTGACTACGCCCGCAGCCTGCTGCTCAACGACGACGCGCTCGGCAACTCGCGTGAGGAGCGCAGCAAGCTGATCAACGAGGGTGGTCTGACGATCCGCACCACGCTCGACGTGCAGGCACAGAACGCCGCCGAGGCGGCACTCAGGTCGCGGCTGTATCCCACCGACAAGGTGGTCGGCGCGGTCTCGCTGGTCGAACCGGGCACCGGACACATCAAGGCGATGGCGCAGTCGCGGCCGATGGGCAACGACGCCAAGAAGGGCGACACCTACATCAACTACAACGTCGACCAGAAGCACAACGGCGGGCTGGGCTTCCAGCCGGGTTCGACGTTCAAGCCGTTCGTGGCGGCCGCGGCGATCAAGCAGGGGGTCGGTCTCAGCGACCAGTTCCCCTCGCCGTCGGGGACGACGATCACCGGCCCGGTGAAGACCTGCCCGAACGGCAAGCCCGGCCAGGTCAGCACGCCGTGGAAGGTGTCCAACTCGACGAAGGCCGGTGCCAGCCGGATCGACATGGTGACCGGTGCGTCCCGCTCGGTCAACACGTTCTTCGCCAACCTCGAGAAGCGCACGGGCATCTGTGAGCCGGCCAAGATCGCAGAGGCTGCCGGCGTGAAGCGAGGTGACGGCAAGCGGCTCGAGCAGTACAAGCCGTTCGTGCTCGGCGTCAACGACGTCACACCGCTGTCGATGGCCGAGGCCTATGCCACGTTCGCGGCTCGCGGTAAGCACTGCACGGCGACACCGCTGATCGACGTGCTCGACCGCAAGGGCACCAAGCTGCCGATCACCGGCGCCAACTGCAAGCAGGCGATCCCGCAGGATGTGGCCGACGGTGTCAACTACGTCCTCCGCCAGGTGGTCGACGGCGACGACCCGTCGCGTACGGCCAAGCGGATGAGCATGCTGAAGGAAGGCCGCGAGGCGGCCGGCAAGACCGGTACCAACGACAAGCGCGTCAACGTCGCCTTCGCCGGCTACACCACCAACCTCGCCGGCTTCGCGATCATCGCCGACGCTCACCCGACCAAGCGCACGCTGCTCAACCAGACCCTGGGTGGCCGGAAGGTCAACGGCGACGAGGTCTGGGGTGGCCGGCTGTCCGGCCCGATCTGGCTGGCCGCGATGCGGGGCGCGTTGAAGGGCACCGAGAGCCCCAACTTCGTCGAGCCTGACCCCAAGACCATCCGCGGTGTGAAGGTCGACGTGCCGTGGGTCGTCGGGATGGGCCAGTCCAAGGCCACCCGCGTCCTGGAAGGCGCCGATTTCCAGGTCTCGATCGGCGGCTCCGACTACTCCGACGAGCCTCGCGGCACAGTGATCAAGCAGTGGCCGAGCAAGCGGGCGGGCTCGGGCAGCGTCATCACCCTGACGCTCTCCAACGGCCAGCACCGCCCGGAGCCGAAGCTGCCGGAGGATCCGCGGCAAGACTGCAACAAGCCCAACCCGCCGCCGCGGTGCAAGATCACCACCCCGCCGAATCCCAACCCGACCGAGCCCACGCCGACGTTCCCGCCCTTCCCGAGGGTCGAGGACGACTGACGGACAGCAGCAAACGACAAGGACCCGGCCCCGCGATCCCGCGGAGCCGGGTCCTTTCACGCTGGCCGGCGACTGTGCTCAGCCGAGCTGCGAACGTACCTCCGCCGCCACGCGGCTGCCGTCGGCGCGGCCTTTGGTCTGGGGTTGGACGAGCTTCATCACTTTGCCCATGTCCTTCATGCCCGAGGCGCCGGCCTCGGCGATCGCGGACTGGACGATGTCTGTCAACTCGCCGTCGGACAGCTGGGCGGGGAGGTAGGCCGCGATGATCTCCTCCTCCGCGCGTTCCTTGTCCGCGAGCTCCGAGCGCCCGGCCTCGGTGTACGTCTCGGCCGACTCGCGGCGTTTCTTGGCTTCCTTCTCCAGGACCGCCAGCACCTCGTCGTCGGTCAGCTCGCGGGCGGACTTGCCCGACACCTCGGCGTTGGTCACCTCGGTGAGGACCATTCGCAGTGTCGACACCTTACCGGCCTCACGGGCCTTCATCGCCGCCGTCATGTCGGCGCGCAACCGCTCCTTGAGCTCGCTCATGCGGCTTAGTCTGGCACGCCGACACCGTACGCCCGGGTCACACCACGTCTCAGGGGAGGAGTGGGGTGGGCCCGGGCGGGCGCCACGCGGCGGAGCCGCAAATGTGATGGTCGCGGGGGCTGGATAAGCACAGTGTGGCAACCTGGCTGGGTGCACCCATTCGCGAAGTTTACGTTGCGGGCGCTGGCCGCCACGGCCGTGACCGGCGCTGCTTGCGTGGCGTACGGGGCGGCATACGAGGTCAACGCCTACCGGCTCAGGCGATTCGACGTGCCGGTCCTCGCCCCGGGCTCGCGTCCGTTGCGCGTACTCCACCTGTCCGACCTGCACCTGATGCCTGACCAGCGGCGCAAGATCGAGTGGGTACGCGGCCTCGCCGCGCTCGAGCCCGACCTGGTCGTCAACACCGGCGACAACATCTCCCACCGGCTGTCGATCCTGCCGGCGATCGAGGCGTACGAGCCGCTGCTCGACCTGCCCGGCGTGTTCGTCTTCGGCTCCAACGACTACTACGCGCCGGTGCCGCGCAATCCCGCGAAATACCTCTACAAGAGGGGCGGCCCCGACAAGCTCACCGCGCCGCGGTTGCCGATCGACGACCTGCGCCACGCGTTCGCCGAGGCGGGCTGGCTCGACCTCAACAACGCCAAGGGCGAGCTGAAGGTCGACGACCGCCGGCTCGCGTTCGCCGGTGTCGACGACCCGCACATCAAGCGCGATCTCTACGAAGAGGTCGAAGGCCCGGCCGACGACACCGCCGACCTGACCATCGGCGTCGCGCACGCGCCTTACCGGCGGGTGCTGGACGCCATGTCGGCCGACGGATATCGCCTGCTGCTGGCCGGTCACACCCACGGCGGCCAGCTCTGCGTGCCGTTGTGGGGCGCACTGGTCACCAACTGCGACCTCGACACCCGCCGGGTGAAAGGACTGTCGCGCTGGGGCGCGTCCTGGCTGCACGTCTCCGCCGGGCTGGGCACCTCGCCGTACGCGCCGATCCGGTTCGCCTGCTACCCCGAGGCCACGCTGCTCACCCTGCGGGCCGCGAGTTGAGCGGACTTCCGCACCGAATCGAGACCGAACGTCTCGTCCTGCGTACGTGGCAACCGCACGACCGCGAACCCTTCGCACGAATGAACGCCGACCCCGCGGTGATGGAGCACGTCGGAGGCCTGCTGACCCCGGAGCAGAGCTCGAGCTTCGCCGACCGGATCGAGGCCGGCTGGCAGACCCACGGCTTCGGCCTGTACGCCGTCGAGCTCAGGTCGTCCGGAGCGTTCGCCGGCTTCATCGGGCTCAGCCGGCAACGCATCCTCCCCGACGAGGTCGAGCTCGGCTGGCGGCTCGACCGCTCGGCGTGGGGCCGGGGCCTGGCCACCGAAGGCGCCCAAGCGGTTCGCGACCTGGCGTACCAGCGGCTCGGCCTCCGGCAGCTGGTCTCGATCACGGTCGAGCTGAACGCCCGCTCGATCCGCGTGATGGACAAGCTCGGCTTCGAGTACTGGCAGTCGTTGCCGCGCGACAACCAACCGACGGCGCGGGTCTACCGGCGAATGGCGGATACCCCGTCGCGAGCCGCGACCGACGCCCGGTAGACTCGCCAAGCGATTCCAGCCAGGAACCCCTGGCCGAGTCGTGCCACACCGGGGTGTAGCGCAGCTTGGTAGCGCGCTTCGTTCGGGACGAAGAAGTCGTGGGTTCAAATCCCGCCACCCCGACCCAAATGCAAGGGGTACCGCCAGCAGGTGGTGCCCCTTCTGCATGTCCGGCCCCGAGAGCGGCGACAGCCAGGTGGCCCGGCGCAGGAGGAGGGAACCGTGTCCGTACTGGAGATCCGCCGGCACAGCGTGCGCAAGAACGGTGGCGGCTCGCAGCTGTCGAAGGAGGGCGTCGAGCTCGCTCGCCGGCTCGGTTCGGAGATGGGGCCGTACGACGTCGTCGCCGCGTCGGTGTCGCCGCGCAGCCGCGAGACTGCCATCGCGATGGGGTTCGCGGTCGACCACGAGTTGCTCACGCTGACCGCGGGCGAAGGTGTCTACACCGCCACCGAGGACTCGCGGTGGTGGCTGGCCGAGCACCCGTTCGCCGAACTGGCCAGGGTGATCGCCGGTGACCAGGACTACCACCACTACGCCCACGCCGTGGCCGAGCTCTGGCGCGACCTGCTCACTCCGCTCGGCGAGGACGCCACCGCACTGGTGATCGGGCACAGCGGCAGCCTGGAAGCCGGGCTCGTCGCCGCGCTGCCGAGAGCCGACCGCGCGAGCTGGGGCGGGCCGTTCGGGCACTGCGAAGGTGCTCGTCTGACCTTCGAACAGGGCAGGTTCACCACCGCAGAGCTCATCCGCCTGGGCTGAGCAGCGTGCGTACGTCGTCGTTCGCACGCATTCGCCCGACCTGCGCCACGGCCCTACGTCCATACCTAGACCGATCATGGTCGGCTGCGCCTAGTATCGGTATACCTATCCAAGGGAGCAGCATGAGCGACCTCGAGCAAGTCCGGGGTACCGGCGGACTGCCGGCCGAGCTCACCCGTCTCGTCGGCCGGGCAGCCGAACTGACCGAAGTCGGGGCCGCCCTCTCCACCAGCCGGCTGGTCACGCTGATCGGGATCGGCGGTGTCGGCAAGACCCGCGTCGCCATGCGTACCGCCCGCGAACGCATGCACGAGTTCCCCGATGGCGTCTGCTTCGTGGGGCTGTCCGCGCTCCGCGACCCCGACCTGCTGCCGAACGCCGTCTCCGCGGCCCTCGAGCTTCCGGAGAGCTCCGACCAGACCGGCGCCTCGCAGCTCAAGGCGATGCTGTCCTACCTCAACGGCAAACGGATCCTGATCGTGCTCGACACCTGCGAGCACCTGATCGACGCCTGCGCGCGATTCGCCCAGACGGTGCTCGAGCACTGCCCGGACGTACGCATCCTCGCCACCAGCCGGCAGCCGCTCGGCGCGCCAGGTGAGCAACTGCTGCAGATCCTGCCGCTGGCCGTCGCCGACCCCGACGAGGACCCCGGCCCGGCCAGCGAGCCCACCGACGCGATGGTGCTGTTCGCCGAACGCGCGGAGGCGGTCGTATCCGGCTTCCGGCTCACCGACGCCAACCGCGCCGACGTGGCCCGGCTCTGCCATCGGCTCGACGGCATCCCGCTGGCGATCGAGCTCGCTGTCGTACGCCTGCGCGCGCTGCCGTTGAGCGGCCTGCTCGAACGGCTCGACAACCGCTTCCGGCTGCTGACCGGTGGCAGCCGGACCGCCGCGCCGCGGCACCACACCCTGCGTACGGCCATCGACTGGAGCTACCAGCTGTGCGCGCCGGCCGAACAGCTGCTGTGGACCCGCCTCTCGGTGTTCGCCGGCGAGTTCGAGCTGACCGCGGCCGAGGAGATCTGCTCCAGCGACGACCTGCCGGCCGACGAGATCCTCGAGCACCTGATCGGCCTGGTCGACAAGGCGATCGTGCTGCGGGTCGACGACGAGACCGGCGCGTGTTACCGGATGCTCGACACGATCCGCGAGTACGGCCTGGAGCTGCTGGAGCAGCACGGCGAGGTCCACACGTTCCGTGCCCGCCACCGCGACTACTACCTCGCGCTGGCCCGGGCGTTCGCGCCCGAATGGCTGTCGCGGAAGCAGCTCGCCTGGCTGCGGCGGCTGAGCCGCGAGCTGGCCAGCGTGCGAAGCGCCCTGGAGTTCTGCTCCACCTCCGACGGCGAGGCGCCGCTCGGCATGGAGATGGCGGCCTGCCTGTGGGGGCTCTGGCTGGGCATGGGCCGGGTCGTGGAGGGGCACTACTGGCTGGACCGGTTGCTGGAGCTGTGCCACCAGCCCAGCTCCGCGCGGATGCGGGCGCTGTACGCCTGCGGGCACCTGCACCTGATGTCGGGGCAACACGACCTGGGGACGGCGCTCAACGAGGAGGCCGCCGAGCTCGCCGAGGAGTACGGCGACCGGTCGGCGTTGGCCTACATCACGTTCGTGCGCGGGCTGCGCTACACCCTGACCAGCGAGCCAGGCCAGGCCGTCGATCAGCTCGGCGACGCCAGCCGCCAGTTCGCCGCGATCGGCGACCTCGGTGGCGAGGCCTGGGCCGAAGCCACGATCTGCGGTGCGCTGTCGGTGTCGGCGAAGTACGACGAGATGCTGGCCGCGAGTGAGCACGCCGACGCCCTGCTGCGCGCGAACGGCGACCGCTGGACGCTCGGGTGGTTCACCTGGATCCGGGCCTGCGCGCTGTGGGGGCTCGGTCGCTTCGACGAGTCCGAGGCCGATCTGCGTACGGCGATGGTGATCAGCTTCGAGATCAACCACCTGCAGGCGCTGGGGTTCTCGTTCGAGACGATGGGCTGGATCGCTTCGGCGCAGGGACAGTACGACCAGGCGGCTGCGCATCTCGGCACAGCGGCGAAGGTGTGGGAGAAGTTCAGCGAGCCGCGGCTGAACATCGCGACCATGCACCAGGCGCACGACGACGCGGTGGCCATGGCGAAGGCGCGGCTCGGCGGCACCCGGTTCCAGGCGCAGTTCGCCAAGGGCGCGGCACTGCCGCTCCGCGTCGCGGTGGCGCAGGCGATCGAGCAGGGCGAACGCCGGCGGCGGGCGTCGGGGCAGCAGCTCACCGGATGGGCGGCGCTCACCCGGCGCGAGCAGGAGGTCGCCGTGCTGGTGGCTGACGGGATGTCGAACCGGCAGATCGCCGAGCGACTGGTCGTCTCGAAGCGGACGATCGACTCGCACATCGAGCACATCCTGGGGAAGCTCACATACTCCTCGCGGGCCCAGATCGCCAGCCTCGCCGTCGCGCAGGGACCGGAGTCAGCAGAGCCGCCGTCCGGCGCGCCTGCAACGCCCGCGTCCAGCGTGAACCCGGCCACCTGACCACGCCACAAGGGGGATCCGGAGCCCTGGAGCGCGAATCCGGCCGGGTGGCGGCGGGTGTGAACCCGGCCACCCGACCACGCGCGAGGGGTCCAGGGGCGTGGTCAGGCGGCCGGGAGCGCGGATCGCACCCAGCGCATCCCGCGGTCGACTTCGTGCCGGTCGCCCCGCACTCGACGAGCCCGCCCGCCGGGCCGTCGTGCGCACCAACTCATCCGCGGCTACGGCTCCTGCCGTACCGTTCACATACTGTCGCCGATCCGCTACGACAGCATCCGGCAGAGCACCGATCTCGGGTACCTAAAAACGCGAACGGCCGCCAGACGGTAGGCGGCGGATCGGTTCGGTATACCGAATTTGACGGCCCGGGGAGCGGTGTCACCGCTCAGCCATCGCCCTCGACCGGGACGGAGCAGTCGTGCGGCAGGCTATCCCGTCGTCGCGGTTGATGGGGCGGGCTTGAGGCAGCGGGCGTAGAGGAGGCAGGGCACCTCGCGCCAGATCGGGGTGTCGAGCGCCGGCTCGCGGAGCTGGACGATCGGCAGGCCGGCGGCGGTCAGCTCGTTGACGTACGTGCTGAGCGTGCGGTGGTACGCCACCGCGGGCAGGCGGTCGCTGAACTTGCCGGGGCCTTCCCACCTGCCCTCGACGAAGTAGCGGCCGACCGTACGGCGGACGGTGCCGGTCACGTGGTCGACCAGCTCGCCGGTGGCCGGGGCCTTGAAGCACGGGTGGGTGATCGAGAAGACGAACCAGCCGCCGGGACGCAGCACGCGCGCGACCGAGCGCAACGTGGGCGCGAGCTCGGGGATGTCCATCAGCGCCATGTGGCAGACCACGCCGTCGTACGCGGAGTCCTCCAGGGCGGTGAGCGACTGGGCGTCGCCCTGGAGGTAGGTGATGCCCAGCGGGTGCTCGGCCTCGTACGCACGGGCCTTGGCCAGCTGCTGCTCCGACAGCTCGACGCCGGTCACGACCGCGCCCCGCTCGGCGAGGAAGCGGGCCTCGCGACCCTGGCCGCACGCGATCGCGGACACGTGAAGGCCGCGGACGTCGCCGACCAGCTCGGTCAGTGTCGGATCGTCCATCGGTGCGCTGGCGCCGACCCACACGTCGTAGGCGTCGGCCACCTCGTCATAAGCCGCGGTCATCGCAGGTCTCCCTTCAGAGCTTGGTCGAGCTGGTCGAGTACGTGCCGGAAGACCTGATCGGGCTCGCCGGAGGCATCCACCATGCGCAGATCTGAACGCTGGAGGTTTTCGACGAAGTTCCAGACCTGGGGCCGTTCAGCCATCAGCTGACGCGCCGGCGCCTGCGTGCCGCCGCTCGCCTCGTGCCGGCGGTCGATGCGCTCGACGCAGACCTCGCGCGGGCAGCGCAGCAGCAGCGGAACGAAACGCACCTGCGGACGGCTCCGGTGGATCGCGTCGAGGCGTTCCCACTGGAACGCCCAGCCCAGGGTGATGTCGACGATCACCGAGCCGCCGCTGTCGAGGAACTCGGCGGCGAGCTCGAACAGCAGGTCGTAGCCGGCGCGGAACGCATCGCTGCCGGCGACCTGGCCGGCGAGCGAGCGGCGGAGCGTGGAGCCGATGAAGTCCGAGGAGAGCTGCGGCATCCCGCGGTGCGCCGACAGGCGACGTGCGGCTGTGGTCTTGCCGGCACCGGGCAGCCCGCCGATCGCGATCAGCGCTGGGGCCTCGTTCATTTGACCTCGACCTTGGTTGAGGTTGCAGGGTGGTTGGCATGCGAGTTGTGGAAGCAGTCAAGTTTGGCGGTCCGGACGTCCTGCGGACGCGCGAAGTCCCGGACGCGGTTGCCGGTGCCGGGCAGGTGGTCATCGAGGTGGCCGCGGCGGACACGTTGTTCGTGGAGACGCAGATCCGGGCCGGGATCGGCTCGGAGTACTGGGGCATCGAGCCGCCGTACGTTCCGGGGAACGGCGTCGCCGGGCGGGTGTCCGCCGTCGGCGCCGGGGTCGATCCGGCGTGGGCGGGGCGGGCGGTGGCCGCGCACACGGGTGGAGCGCGGGGTGCGTACGCGTCGCGGGCGGTGGTCGATGCCGACGCGCTGGTCGACGTACCGTCCGGGCTCGAGCTGACCGATGCCGCGGCGTTGCTGCACGACGGGCCGACGGCGCTCGCGTTGCTGGACAAGGTGGGCGCGCCTCGTCAGGGCGGGTGGGCGCTGGTGCTGGGCGCGGCCGGCGGCATGGGGCTGGTGCTCGTGCAGCTGCTGGCCGGCGCCGGTGCGCGGGTGGTCGGTGCGGCGCGAGGCGCGGAGAAGCTGGCAGCCGTACGGTCGCTGGGTGCCGAGGCCGTCGACTACTCCGCGCCGGAGTGGGTGGCGGAGGTCCGTTCCCTGGTGGGCGACTCCGGCGTCGAGGTGGTGTTCGACGGCGTGGGCGGCGAGCTGGGACGGGCGGCGTTCGGACTCGTCACGCCCGGCGGGCGGTTCTCGGCGCACGGGATGCCGAGCGGCTCGTTCACCGGCCTCGACCAGCCGGACGCGACGGCGGCCGGCATCACGCTGACGAGGATCGAGCAGGTGCAGCTCGCACCCGGCGAGCTCCGGCAGACGACCGCCCGCGCGCTGGCCGCAGCCGCCGACGGCCGGATCCGGCCCTTCGTCGGACGGACGTATCCGCTGGAACGCGCAGGTGAGGCGCACGCGGCCATCGAGAACCGGCAGGTCGTGGGCAAGACGCTGCTGCTCGCGTAGATCGGGCACCGGCCGCCGCCCGCAAGAATGGTGGGCATGCCGACAACTGACTTGCCGACCGTACCGTTCGGTCGTACCGGAATGGACATCACGCGCGTGGGCTTCGGCGCCTGGGCGATCGGAGGCTCGGGCTGGTCGTTCGCCTGGGGCGAGCAGGACGACTCGGAGTCCGTCGCCGCGATCCGGCATGCCGTCGAACGCGGCGTCAACTGGATCGACACCGCCGCGGTGTACGGGCTCGGGCACTCCGAGGAGGTCGTCGGACGTGCGCTGGCGCCCTTCAGCGGCGACGACCGGCCGTACGTCTTCACCAAGTGCGGCCTGGTCTGGAACGACGCCGACCGGCAGGAACGCGCCCGCCGCGTCGGCGATGCCGCGAGCCTGCACAAGGGCGTCGACGACTCGCTGCGCCGGCTCGGCGTGGAGCGGATCGACCTGATGCAGCTGCACTGGCCCGCGGAGGACGGCACGCCGATCGAGGAGTACTGGCAGACGCTGCTCGACATCCAGGCGTCCGGCAAGGTCGGCGCTGTCGGGCTGTCGAACCACAACGCCGAGCAGTTGGCCGCGGCCGAGAAGCTGGGGCACGTCAACACCTTGCAGCCCCCGTTCTCCGCGATCAAACGGGACGTGGCGGCGGAGCTCCTGCCGTGGTGCGCGAGCAACCAGACCGGCGTGATCGTCTACAGCCCCATGCAGGCAGGCCTGTTGACCGGCCGCTTCGATGCCGCACGGGCAGCCGCCCTCCCGGCCGACGACTGGCGCTCCCGCGACCCGAACTTCACGGGTGAGGCCGCGGCGGCGAACTTCGCGCTGGCGGCGGCGCTCGAGCCGGTTGCCGAACGCCACGACGTGTCGGTGGCGGCTGTGGCGGTGGCCTGGGTCCTGTCCTGGCCCGCCGTCACCGGCGCGATCGTGGGCGCCCGCAGGCCCGATCAGATCGATGGGTGGCTAGCGGCTGGGAGGCTCGCTCTGACGGAGGAGGATCTCGCGGAGATCGCGGCTGCTATCGAACGTACGGGGGCGGGCAGTGGTCCGAGCCATCCGGGCGACGGCTGAGGTCGTTCCAGGTCTGGTGGCTCGGCTCCTTTTCTGGCTGTGGTTCTTGTGGTTTGGCGGTTGGTTGTTCGGGGCTTGGGTTGTTTCGCGGCGGCTTTGCCGTTGTGGGTTGCCTCCGGCGGGCCGGACACTCAGGGCTCGGAACCGGGGGGCTTCCCGGCCCCTCACCCGTCGGACGCGCCACCGAAGGTTTAGCCGACGCTGCCCAGGGCCGCAAGGCTTCGGCTCTTCGGTTTTGCCTGGGTTTTGGCCTTGCGCCCCTGGGCATCGCCGGCCAAATGCAAGCATGTCGCGTCCGACGGGTGAGGTTCCGGGAAGCCAGGAATCAGACTGTGCTGGCGCACAGGCCAGGCACGCGTCGAACAACCCCGACCGGTCCACCATCCGACGAAAGCGTGCCGTGGTGGGCGGCAGAGGCTCCAAAGTCAAGATGCTGTCTCACGGCGGCACAGGAACCCCAGCCACTGGGACACGCCCAGGCAACCAAAGGCCGCCGACCGAGTACAGCCGGCATCACTGGGCGCGGAGACCGCTGAGCACCAGCTCCACGTAACGGCCCCACTCGCCCGAGCCCGTACGCACCACCGCCGCCAAGCCGCAGCAGATCATCATCACGTCCGTCACCGAGACATCTGGCGAGAGCCCGCCCGCAGCTTTGGCCTCCGCCAGGATGTCGCTCACCACCTCGGTCAGCACCTCTCGCGCCTCCCCCTTCGGCTCGGCTGTTCCGAACGACCCCGCGATCGACGTAGTCAGCCCGCGATCACCCGCGAGGGCCCCACCCACATGGCGCAGGTAGCGGTCCAAGGCGCCGGCCGGGTCCGGCGAGCCCACGCATTCCCGGCGCGCGAACTGCGCGATCTCGGCGAAGCGTTCCTGCGCCGCCGCCTCGACCAATGCCTCCCGCGTCGGGAAGTTGCGGTAGACGGTGCCCACACCCACGCCCGCCGCCCGGGCAACTTCGGGGAGCTGTACGTCGTCGCCGCGTTCGGTGAAGAGGGCGCGGGCGGCTTCCAGGACGCGCGCGCGGTTGCGTTCGGCGTCGGCGCGTGGCCGGCGGCCCGCAGGCGTCGGAGTGGTTGACAACAGCGGCACCCTTCTGGCTATGCTTCCAATCCGGAAGTGGAATCCGACTCCACTTCCGGATCAATTCTAGTGCAAGGCGGAAGGAACCCACCACCAAGATGTCCCACGATCGTTTCATCCTGCTCGACCCGGGCCAAGCACGCCCGCCGAGCGCGGGCGGCCGTACGCCACTGCCGCCGAGCTTCGCCGTCAAGGCGACGACCGGTGACGCCGAGGGCAGGTTCTCCCTGCTCGAGGTCACCATCGCCCGACCGATCCCCCGGCACGTCCATCACCAGGCCGACGAGGCGATCTACGTTCTCGAAGGCGATCTCGGCATCGACGTCGACGGCACCCACCACGTCGCCGGCAAGGGCGCGTTCACCCTGCTCCCCCATGGCGTCCCGCACGCGCTGAGCCCCGCCTCCGACCCGCCGCCGCGCGTCATCCAGATCTCGTCGCCCGGCGGTTGGGAGCACTACCTCGAGGACCTCTTCGAAGCCGGCACCACCGTCCAGACCGAGGACGGCCGGCTCGACCCGCACAAGATCAACCCGATCGCAGCCAAGTACGACATCACCTACGACACGAACGAGGAGCAGTCATGATCCTGGTCACCGGAGCCACCGGCAACGTCGGCCGCAACGTGGTCGCCCAACTCCTGGACGCCGGCGAGCAGGTCCGCGCGACCTCGCGCGACCCCGGACGCGCCACGTTCCCCGCCGGCGTCGAGGTGGTACGTGCCGACCTCGCGCAGCCCGAGACCCTCGGCCCGGCGCTCGAGGGCGTCGACAAGCTGTTCCTGTTCCCCGCTCCCGGCGGCCTGGACGGCTTCGCCGAGGCCGCGAAGCTCGCCGGCGTACGACACGTCGTGCTGCTCTCGGCGATGATGGTGAGCTTCGGCAAGCCCAACCCCGTCGAGCAGTGGCACGCCGCCGCCGAACGGATCGTCGCCGAGTCCGGCGCGACCTGGACCTACCTACGGCCGGGCCAGTTCATGTCCAACGACCTGATGTGGGCCGGCATGATCAACGCCGACGGCACGATCCGCGCCGCGTACGGCCAGGCCGCGACGGCACCGGTCGACGAGCGCGACATCGCCGCCGTCGCGGTCGCCGCGCTGCGCGAGGACGGGCACGAGGGCAAGGTGTACGACCTGACCGGCCCCGAGTCGCTCACGACCGTCGACCGGGTACGCATCCTCGGCGACGCGCTCGGTCGCGAGCTGCGCTTCGACGAACTGACCAGGGAGCAGGGCATCCAGGCACTGAGCGCATACATGCCCCTCCCGGTGATCGAGGCGACGTTCGACTACTGGGCCGGCAGCGTCGGCAGCACCGCACCGACGTTGCCGACCGTCGAGAACGTGACCGGCCGCCCAGCCCGGACCTACGCCCAGTGGGCCGCCGATCACGCCTCCGCGTTCACTGCCCGTGCGGCGTGACGTCCAGCACGTGCGGTCCGATCCAGCCCAGCTCCTGCGTCTCCGCACCCCAGAAGTGCCGGATCACGCCGGAGCTGTCGCGCTGGAAGACGTTGAGCATCGAGATCTGCGCGCCCTCCGCCGACTCCGCGTTGTAGTCGCGGTTGTAGGTCGTCCGGCCCGAGGACAGCAGCCGCAGGTTGCGCCAGTCGCGCTCCCGCGCGTAGGCGAGGATCCGCGGCAGCGGTGACTTCGCGACGACGACGAACGCGACCTCGCGCTCGATGTCCTCGACCGCGCGATCCAGCGGACCGTACAGCTGGGTGCACCACGGGCAGGCCCGCTTCATCTCCGGCCCGTACATGAAGTTGCAGATCACCAGCGTGTCCCGGCTCCCAGAAGGGGCGTCGAACAGCTCCGACAGCTTGATGTCGGTCTCGTTGCCGTCGCGCCCGATGCCCTGGAACACGTAGTCCTGCGGGATCTCACCGCCGGGCGGCAGCTTCCGCCTGGCCGCGGCGACCTCCTCGGTCAGCCGCGCCAGCTCGGCCTCCCGCTCGGCGAGCAGGTTCCGCGCGGTGCGGTACTCCACGGACTCACCAGGAAACGTCAGACTCATCGTTCTCTCCTTCCGGCCGCTCTTCGGCACTCTCGCCGGTACGTCGGCGGGTGTCGGGACGCTTCGACATTTCGTTCGCGAAATTCGGCGAACATTTTTCTCGCGACGAAATGTCGAAGCCTGTCGAGCCGGCCCGACCTCGGTGTTGAAAGGAGAACTGACATGACTGAGAACACCGAGATCCGCCCGTTCACGATCGAGATCCCGCAGGCCGAGCTGGACGAGGTACGGGCCCGGCTGGCCCGTACGCGCTTCACCGAGGAACTGCCCGACGCCGGCGGCGACTACGGCGTGCCCGTACAGCGGGTACGCGAGCTGGTCGACTACTGGCGGACGAGCTACGACTGGCGGCGGCTGGAGGCGAAGCTCAACAGTTACCCGCAGTTCACGACGACGATCGACGGGCAGAACGTCCACTTCCTGCACGTCCGCTCGACCAACGAAGACGCGTTGCCGCTGATCGTCACGCACGGCTGGCCGGGCACGGTGGCCGAGTTCCTGCCGATCATCGAGCCGCTGCGGGCCGACTACCACCTGGTGATCCCGTCGCTGCCCGGCTTCGGCTTCTCCGGTCCGACGAGCGATCGCGGCTGGGGACCGGCCCGGGTCGGCGCGGCGTGGGCGGTGCTGATGCGCCGGCTCGGGTACGACAGGTACGGCGTGGTCGGCAACGACTGGGGAACGCACGTCTCGCTCGAGCTGGGCCGGCACGCACCCGAAGCTGTCGCCGGCGTACACGTCACGCAGATCTTCGCCGAGCCGTCCGGCGACCCGGCGGAGCTCGCCGGGCTGGCGGAGGACGAGCGGCAGGCGTGGGAGATGAACGCCTGGTTCGACCAGAACGGCGGCGCGTACCACGTCGTGCAGGAGCAGGTGCCGCAGACGCTCGCGCACGCACTGTGCGACTCGCCCGCCGGGCTGGCCGCGTGGATCGGCCAGCTCTGCCTCGGCGTGGGCAAGGACTTCACACTCGACACCGTGATGACGTTCTGGCTCACGGGCACGATCGCGTCGGGTATGCGGATGTACTACGAGGACCGCCACGCGCCGGAGCCGACAGCACCAACCACGGTGCCAGTGGGAGTCGCGCAGTTCGCGAACGACTGGCGTACGGTGCGGACGTTCGCCGAGCGCGACCACAAGAACATCGTGTCGTGGAACGTCTACGACACCGGCGGCCACTGGGCGTCTCACGACGCGACCGACCTCCTGGTCGCCGACATTCGCGCGTTCTTTGAAAGGCTGGTGCCGTGAAGTACCTCTTGTTGATCTACACGAACCCTCCGACCTGGGCGCACCCGACGCACCAGTTCCAGGACGTGCCGGACGAGCTGCGCGAGCAGATGGACAAGGAGTTCGAGGCGCTGCTGGGCGAGATCAGGGCTTCGGGTGAGCTGGTCGACGCGGCACCGCTGGCCGAACCGGGACAGACCAAGACGTTCAAGGTGCGTGAGGGCGCCCTGTCGATGACGGACGGGCCATTCGCGGAGGTCAAGGAGCAGCTCGCGGGCTTCTTCATCCTCGACTGTGCCACTCCCGAACGCGCGCAGGAGATCGCCTCCCGCTTTCCCGACTGGCGGTTCGGCGCGGTCGAGCTGCGGCCTTACTACACAGGTTGATGCGCGTCCGCCCGATCACGTTCGACGCGCTGGTGGACGAGCTGGCCGAGCGGATCGCTCGTGTCGAGCCGGAGCAACGCATCCGGGTCGTCGTCGACGGTCCGCCGGCCGGGCGTCCCGAGACCCTCGCGGACGCGCTGGTGGCGCCGTTGCGCCTGCGCGGGCGGGAGGTCCTGCGCGCGTCGGCCTGGGACTTCCTGCGCGCCGCGTCGCTCAGGTTCGAACGGGGCAAGGACGATCCGGACGCCTTCTACGAGGACTGGCTCGACTGGGGCGGGCTGCGGCGGGAGCTGCTCGACCCGGTTGAGCCCGGAGAGTCGGGACGCGTGCTGCCGGCGCTGTGGGACGTGGAGGCCGAGCGAGCGACGCGGGCCTCGTACGTCACGGTGCCTCCGAACGGTGTGGTGGTGCTGGACGGCGCGTTGCTGCTGGGCAACGGGCTGCCGATCGACTTCGCCGTACACCTGTCGATGTCGCCGGCAGCGTTGGAGCGGCAGACCGAGCCGGATAATCGGTGGACGCTGCCGGCGTACGCGCGTTATACCTCAGAGGTCCTGCCGGCTGAGACGGCCGATGCCGTCGTGTTGTGGGACCATCCCGAGCGGCCGGCGCTCGTCGAAGACTGACTCGAGCCTGGGTCAGGCCCGGGTCAAGCTTGGGTCAAGGAGGTGGGTCGATGGCTGCGTTGCGGGACATCGTCGTCGACTGTGCGCACGCGGCGCCGCTGGCGCGGTTCTGGGCGGCGGCCCTGGACGGTTACGACGTCCGGCCGTACGACGAGGAGGAGATCGCGCGGCTGGCCGGCCTCGGCTACACGCCCGAGACCGATCCCACGGTCGCGGTCGACGGGCCTGGACCGACGTGGTTCTTCCAGGAGGTGCCCGAGCCCAAGCTGGGCAAGAACCGCCTGCACCTCGACCTGTCCGCGCCCGATCGGGCCACCGAGGTCGAACGGCTGGTCGCGCTGGGTGCGAGCGTCTTCAAGACGTACGAAGGCCACACGACGCTGCTCGACCCTGAAGGCAACGAGTTCTGCATCGTCGACTGAAGCGGTGGGTGCGCGTCTAGCGCAGTGACCGCCACGGCTCGGGGACGTTGCCGGTGAAGAAGCGCATCACGCCGAGCAGGCGGCTCGGAGGTGGGGCGGTCCAGTGGCGCTGGCCCGGCTTCGGCTCGGCGGCCGCGAGGCCGGCCAGGCCCCAGTCGAGGTGGTACCAAAGCGCCCGCGCCTCCCACTCTCCCGCCTCGCCGGGGTCGTCGAGCTCGTCGCGGTAGCCGGCCAGCAGGTCGGTCAGGTCGAACAGCGGCAGCTTCGCGAACTCCATCGCCGGGTCCGCCCAGGCAGCGTCACCCCAGTCGAGCAGCGCTCGCAGCTCGCGGCCGCCGGCGTCGACCAGCAGGTTCTGCGGCGCGACGTCGCCGTGCAGCAGGACCAGTGGCGCCGGCTCGGGCCGGTACTTCGCGAGCCGGTCGAACCAGCCGTCCAGCCAGCGCCCCGCCTCCGCGTCGAGCCAGCCCTGCTTGGCCAGCTCGGCGACACGTACCCGCGCGTCCCAGCCGCCCACGTCGGTCGGCAGCTCCGGTGCTCGCAACGTTCCGCGGCGTACTCGATGCAGCTTCGCCAGCTCACGCCCGAGCCGCCGCATCACTCCCGGCGTCCGGCCCGGCGAGAGGCCGAGCTGGTCGAGATCGGTGCCGTGGGCGCGCTCGCAGATCATGTACGGCACGTCGAGCAGGGCGTGCGTGTTGTCGTAGGACACGACCGCGGGCGTCCGTACTCCCGCGCGGCGGGCCGCCGGGATCACCAGCGCCTCCTTGCGCAGATCCCGCGCGAACTCGGCTGAGCGCGGGATCCGCAGCACGAGCTCGTCGCCCAGCAGATAGACGTGGTTGGCCACGCCCGCCGGGATCGGCACCACCTGGTCCGGGCGCAGGCCGCGCTGCTCGGCGATGGCCGCGAGCACGCTCGGGGCGGGATCGTTCGCGGTGCCGTTGTCTGCCACTCGGTCACCCTATGGAGCGCGTAGGGTCGCTGTCTTGTGGGTTTGATCGAAGTACTGACAGCCGGCGAGCGGCCGATCCCCGGGGCCGCGGTGGTCGAGCTGTACAAGGTGGAGAACTGGTGGCCGGAACGTACGGCCGAGGACGTCGACGCCGTGGTCGAGGCTTTCCCGGCGGTCGGCGCCTGGCGGGACGGCCGGCTGGTCGGCTTCGCAAGGGCGATCACCGACGGGAAGTTCCACGCGTACCTGGAAGACGTGGTCGTCGCCCCGTCCGAGCGTGGCACCGGCGCGGGCCGCCAGTTGGTGGCCAGGCTGGAGGCCGCGCTGGATCCCGTGCCGCTGGTCTCGTTGTTCTGCCACCACGACGCCGCCGGGTTCTACGAAGCGTGCGGTTACCGCGCGACACGCCAGGTGATGCTGCACCACAAGCTGGCAAACGTTGGCTGATCTGACGCGCTGTCAACAGATGCCAGGGCTATCGTTTGCGCATGGAGAATCTTCCGGAGCGCAGCCGGGACATCCGCGCGTCCGACGCCGAACGGGAACACGTGGTGGAGCTGCTCGGCCAGGCGCTGGCCGACGGCCGGCTCGACGCGGCGGAACACTCCGAGCGGCTCGATCTGGTCTACCAGGCCAAGACGATGGGCGAGCTGGAACCGATCACGTACGACCTGCCCGCACTCCACGAACGGGCGCACCCCGCGCCGGCCGGCTCGATGTCGGGGATGATCGACACCCGTAACGCCTCGGGCGACACCGACCAGCTGATCGGCATCTTCGGCGGCGGCTCCCGGAAGGGCCGCTGGCGGGTCCGGCGCAAGACGCGCATGATCTGTGTCTTCGGCGGCTTCGACATCGACATGACCGAGGCGACGTTCGAGGCGCGTGAGGTCGAGATCCAGGTGTTCGCGCTCTTCGGCGGCTGCGACGTCAAGGTGCCCGACGGCGTGGAGCTGCGCGACAACACCGGCGGAGTCTTCGGCGGCTTCGAGGTCCGCACTGACGACGATCCCATTCCCGGCGCACCGATCGTCACCGTGCGCGGGGTCGGCATCTTCGGCGGCGGCAGCTTCAAGACCGTACGCCGCCGTTCCAAGGAAGTCGACCGCTGACCGACCGCGTGGCGACAGCTCATCTGATCTACGGCTACATCGGCGCGGGCAAGTCCACGTTCGCCGCCCGGCTGGAGCGGGAGCTGCCGGCGATCCGGTTCAGCACCGATGAGTGGATCGGCCGCCTCTACAGCGACGACGAGACCGAGATCGCCGACTTCGGCGTGCTGGTCGATCGCGTGGAGCGGGTCATGGAGCCGGTCTGGACGCAGTGCCTGCGGCACGGCATCGACGTGGTGCTCGACCAGGGATTCTGGGCTCGCTCCAAGCGGGATCGGGTGCGTGCGCTGGTCGCCGCGTGCGGCGCGGAGAGCCGGCTCCACCATGTCGTCTGCGACGACGAGCTAGCCTGGAGCCGCGTCGAGGCGCGCAACGCCGACCTGGGCGGCAGCATCCGGATGAGCCGCAACACCTTCGAGGTGCTCAGGACGCGGCTCGAGCCGCTCGGCATCGACGAGCCGCACACGGTCCTGCGTACCGACGGCTCTGGCTCTGGCGACTAGGGGGTGTCCTGCAAGTGTCGGCGGATAGCGAGGACGCCCGGCGGCGTAGCCGCCAAATGAGCAGAGTGGCGCCGGGCTGGCACCACGGTGGTGATGCGGAAGGGTGCCATGCTGGCAAGGCGGGCGGAGTCGATCGCACAAGGTCATACGGGCGACCTTCGTCCAACGCAGCCAGCGTGGGGCCAGGGCCGCCGCAGCCCGGCGACACTTGCAGGACACCCCCTAGACCGACGGGTCGGCGACCTGGCCGACGAACAGCTGCGCGCCCGTCGGCTTGTGGACGATCGAGAACGCGAACGCCCGGTCGGCTCGGATTCGGGTGTCGACCACGGGCATCGCCGTCGTGCGCATGCCGATCGCCGTTACCGCGGCGGCCTCGGTGCCCCACTCGTCGACGGTGATGTTGGCCTTGTGCACGGCCTGCGTGATGTAGAGGTTCTCCCTCACTCCGATCCCGTTGAAGTCCGCGGCATCCGCGTCGAACGGCACGGTCATGCCGAGTCGCTGCAGCGACGGCACCAGCTGCACGTCCGTCGCGAAGTCGAACTTCGGCATCGCGAAGTCGACCAGGCCCGGCCGCAGCGCGCTGCCGACGGCCGCCAGCGACGCGGGCGCGAGCAGGTCCGGCAGCGCTGACACTGACGCCGGCACGATCACCCGCATCGCGAGCTCGCCGCCGGCGTACGGCAGCTCGACCGCCTGCCAGCCTTCGCCCTCGGCGAATGCGGCCCGCAGCGTGGCGTTGTGCATCATCGGCACGTTGGCCTTCGAGCCGTCGGCCTTGGTGAACGCCTCGTCGCGGGTCAGGCCGGACTCGAACGGCGCCTGCCAGTCGGCCTTGAGGTAAACGGCGTTCGCCAGCACCAGCGCGGTGTCGGGGTCGAGCTGCTCGAAGACCTGCTTGATCCGGTCCGCCGTCTGCTTGGCCGCCCAGGCGTTGACCACCTCGGCCGCCTGGTCGGTGCTGAAGTCGACCGTCCGGACGCCGGCGCCGTACTGCGCGGCCAGCACCCGCAGGAACTCCTGCCGCACCTCGAAGCTCGCGCGTACGAACAGCCCGTTCGCGACCGCCACGATCGGAGGCGAAGGCGGCTTGTCGGGCGACCGCTTCGCGCCGGCAGCTGTCCGCGGCGGCGGCCCGTCGACGGTCACGGCGTCCTGGGTGATCGCGTTCAGCGCGGGATGCAAGCCCTGCTTGGGGAATCCGAAAACCCGATCGATCTGCGCGGCGGTCTGGCCGAGCGCGCCCGCCCGCACCATGCCGAACGCGTACGCGATGCTCAACGGTGAGACGACCACGTTCCTGGTCCTGGAGTCGAGCGTACCGATCAGGGCATGGCCAAAAGCGGACAATCCGTCGACGACTGGCTCGACCGCGGCGGATGCCTGCGGCCGCTCACGGGTGACGCCGGATGCGGTCAACATCTCTGCTTTCGCCTTTCCGCTCGGCTGGTCGTGCGGGCCCGGTGCCGGCTCGCCGCCGCAAGCAGCGAGCAACGCCGCCAGCCCGCCGGCCGTCAGTAGTTCCCTACGCCTCATGCCCTTTCGACGTCCTGCGAGCACACAGGGTTGCCCGCAGTAACCTTGGCGCTCGTGTACGCAAGACCTGGCCGGGCCCTGTTCCTGACCGGCCCGTCCGGAGTGGGCAAGACCGCGGTCGCGCTCCGGCTGCAGGAGACGTTCGACGACCCCTGGATCTTCTACGAGGTCGACCGCTGCCAGCCGCGTACGTCACCGAAAGAGCCGTCAGGCTTCGACATCGAGGACGCCGAACGCCGGATGTCGCGGGCGATCCTGGCCGCCGCCCACGCGTACGTCTCCTCAGGCTTTGATGCGATCATTGAGATCGACCTCGCCGACGACTACCGGCAGCGATGCCTGGTGGAGATCTTCGCGGGGACACCGGTCATGCGCGTGGTGCTCACCTGCACACCGCACGCCCACGAGCAACGCCTGCGAGACAGAGGCGGTCCTGTGCCGGACACATGGGCCCGAATGCATCTGATGAGTACGGATTGGCGGAGCGTTCCGGCCGACTTCGTCGTCGTAACAGACGGTCAGACCGTGCAGGAGACAACCGCTGAGGTGCTCGACCGGCTTCGCTCACGAAGTTGGCCAGAACATTTGGGCTAGATCTTGCGCAACAGGGGGCTATCCACGGGAGAATCACCCGCGGGAGGAAGGGAGCTTCGCGATGGCTTCGGCTATCTACGTGGGTACTGATGACGGGTTGTACATCCTCGGCGACGAAGAGCGCAAGGAACTACCCGGCCATCGGGTCACGGCACTTGTGACCGAGGGTGAAAAGGTTTGGGCGCTCGCCGGCGGCAACCAGATCTTCACCTACGGCCCGAGCAAGATCTGGCGGATGTCGAGCCGGCTCCCGAAGGCGAGCCGGCTACCCCGCCGCAACGGCCCAGAGATCACCCAGGCCACCGCGCTCCACCTCACCAAGGACGGCATGCTGGCCGGCACGGTCGGAGCCCACCTCGCCCGGATCGCCACCGGCTCGTTGATCGAACGCGTCTATGGCTTCGACGAGACGCCTGGCCGGGAGAAGTGGCACACACCGTGGGGCGCGCCGCCTGACGTCCGCTCGATCAGCGGCGACGGCCGGGGCACCTTGTACGTCAACGTGCACGTCGGCGGCATCGCCAAGTCGAGCGACGACGGTGAGACCTGGTCGCCGACGATCGAGATCGAAGCCGATGTCCACCAGGTGCTGGCCGTACCCGACACCGACAAGGTGTTGGCGGCTTCGGCGCGCGGTCTGGAGGTCTCGGAGGACCGCGGCCTGACCTGGACCACCCGCGACCGCGGCCTCGGCGACACCCACTACTGCCGGGCGATCGCGCTGTCCGGTGGGACGGTGCTGGTGTCGGGCTCCAAGGGCCCGGGCGGTGAGCGAGCGGGCATCTACTCCTGCAAGCTGACCGGCAGCCAGCTCACCCGGTGCTCGCGCGGCCTTCCGGAGTTCTTCGACTCCAACATCGACACCCACTGCCTGTCCGCGACCGCCGACACCGCGGCGTTCGGTACGAGCGACGGCACGGTCTACGCCTCCCACGACGAGGGCTACTCCTGGCACGAGGAGGCCACCGGCCTGCCGCCGGTGCGTTCGATCCTCGTGAAGTAGGAAGCCAGGCCGCACAACTTCACAGCAACACCGCGACTGCCCGCCCCGGCCGTGCTCGGCCAAGGGCGGGCAGTCGCGTCTCTTGCCTCAGTCGTCGAGTTTCGGGAGCAGGTAGGCCACCAGCCAGCCGAGGCCGAGGCCGATCAGTCCCGTAATCCATGCGGCAACCCCGCCGCCGTCGAACAGCAGCTCGCCCACGACGTAGGCGATGATGAAGAGCGCGCCGAACGCACCGCCCACGACCAGCGGTTTACGGATGTCGACCTGCAGCACCCACGGCCGGTCGTCGTCGCGCTTGCGCGGGACCGGTTGGCGTTGGTTCTGGTCGCGGCGAACCGCGGGCAGGTCGGCGAGCAGCTTGCCGAGCTCGCCGGCGGTACGCGCCTCGAACGCGGCGGCCAGGCGTTCCTCGAACTCTTCCTGCGTCAGCCGTCCGTGCGCGAGGTGGTCGCCCAGGAGCTCGGCGACCTTGTGCCGTTCCTCATCCCCGATCCGACTCACCAGTTTCCTGGTGTAGCTCTCCCAGCTCATGCCCGGATCCTCCTCAACGTAAAGGATAAGGGGCTGACATCCGAGATCAGGATTTCGTCAGAAAGTGCCAAGCTCCTGCCAGTCGAGGACCGGTGCCGCCAGGTCGCGGATCGACGCGAGCAGGCCGAGCCGGGCCGCGCGTACCGCCGGATCCTCGGCCATCACGAGCACCGCGTCGAAGAACGTGTTGATCGGCGCGACCAGCTCCTGGGCACCGTCTGCGAACTCCGCGAGCCGGAACGACGTGCCGAGCCCTGCGCGTACCTTCTCCAGTACCTGCATCAACGCGATCTCCTCGGCGTCGCTCAGCGCCTCCGGCTCGAACTCCGCCGGCTGGTCGTCCGGAACGATCCGGCGGACGCGCTGCAGCGCAGCGGTCAGATCAGCGAAGCTCTGATCCCCTGCCCGGCGGCCCAGCTCCAGCAGCGTCCCGTCGGCGACGGCCGGGGCGTCGGCCAGCGGCAGCACCGCCCGGACGAACGTGTGCTCGTAGCCCGCGTCCAGCAGCTGCTGCTCGTAACGCCCGATCACGAACTCCGCGGCCTGTTCCAGCGCGGTGTCCGGCACCTCGACACCCTGCGCGCGGATCCGTTCGGCCGCGGCGGCCAGGCCGGTCCGCACCGTGATGTGCTCCAGTTCCGGCCGGCCACGCAGGATGCTGACCACGCCGAGCGCCGCCCGGCGCAACGCGAACGGGTCGGAGCTGCCGGTCGGGTTGGCGCCGACCGCGAACAGCCCGGCCAGCAGGTCGAAGCGATCCGCCAGCGCCAGCAGGGCTCCGGGCGTCGACTCCGGCAGCCGGCCACCCGCGCCGCGCGGCAGCTCCATGTCGTAGAGCGCCTGCGCGACGGCCGGCGTCTCGCCGGCGTGCGAGGCGTACTCGCGGGCCATCACGCCGGCCAGGCTGGTCAGCTCGACCACCATCTGCGAGGCCAGGTCGAACTTCGCCAGCTCGCCGGCCCGGTGCAGCGTCGCCTGCTCCTCCGGAGCGAGATTCGCCTTGCCGGCAAGGTGTTCGGCGACGCCCGCGATCCGGTGCGCGCGGTCGGCGACCGAGCCCAGCGTGCGCTCGAACGCGAGGTTGACGAGGTTGCGCTTGAGCTCGACGGGCGGCACGGAAAGGTCGGCGCGCCAGAAGAACGCGGCGTCTTCGTACCGCGCGCGCAGCACGGCTTCGTATCCGTTGCGTACGACGTCGTGGTCGCATTCGCCGTCGGCGACGGCGACGAAGTGCGGCAGCAGCGTGCCGTCCTGGGCGCGAACGGGTAGGTAGCGCTGGTGTTTGCGCATCACGGTCATCAGTACGTCGGCGGGCAACTCGAGGTAGCGCTGCTCGAAACCTCCGAGTACCGGCTCGGGTCGCTCGACCAGGTTGGTGATCTCGTCGAGCAACGCGGCCTCGCCGTCGACGTCGATCCGGCCGCCGACGCCGGCTGCCAGCTCGACCGCTCGTTCGACGATCAGCGCGCGCCGCTCGTCGGCGTCGGCGAGGATGTCGTGGCCCTTGAGGAAGTCGAGGTAGCCGTCGGCCTTCGCGACCGTGACCTTCGGCTGCGCGGCGGTCCGGCGGACCCGGGTCGTCGCGCTCGCCTGCAGCGTCGACACCGCGACCGGCACCGGCGTCTCGCCGAGCAGCGCGACCAGCCAGCGGATCGGGCGGGTGAAGTCGAGCTTCGGGTCGTTCCAGCGCATGTTCTTGTCGGCACGCAGCTCGGCGACCAGCGAGCCGAGCACCTGCGAGAGCACCCCGGTGGCCTTGCGCCCCTCGTCGGTGCGTACGGCGGCGACGTACTCGACCCCGCCCTGCTCGATCCGGGTGAGGTCAGCCGGGTCGATCCCCTGCCCGCGCGCGAAGCCCTGCGCGGCCTTGGTCGGCTGACCGTCGGCGTCGAAGGCGGCTTGGACGCGCGGTCCGCGTACGGTGCGCTCGGCGTCGGGCTCACGCGGCTGCACGGCCTCGACGATCGCGATCAGGCGGCGGGGCGTGGAGTAGACGTCGATGTCGCCGTGGACCAGCCGGGTCTCGGCCAGCTTGGCCGTCAGGGCCTGCTTGACGGCTTCGGACTGACGGCGTACCTCGGCGTGCGGCAGCTCCTCGGTGCCGACCTCGAACAGCAGCGTGGACGGGCTCTCGATGTCGGGGAACTCGGCTGGAAGCGTGGCGTCCGGCGGAGGCTCGACGACGCCGAGGGGGTAGTTGAGCTCCTTGCGGCGCTCGTCCCACAGCTCGGAAACCTGCCTGGCGAGCTTACGCATGGTGGCGAACGCCGCTGCACGCTCGGTGGTGCTGATCGCACCGCGCGAGTCGAGCACGTTGAACGCGTGCGAGCACTTCAGGACGTAGGTGTGCGCCGGCACCGGCAGGCGCTCGTCGACGCAGCGCTGGGCCTCCGAGGCGTACTCGTCGAACAGCCGCCGGTTGGCCTCCACGTCGGCGTCGTCCAGGTAGTAGCGGCTCATTTCGTACTCGGCCTGGCCGAATGCCTCGCCGTAAGAGATGCCGGGGGCGTAGGCGATGTCCTTGAAGTGGCTGACGTTCTGCAGCGCCATCAGGATGCGCTCGATGCCGTAGGTGATCTCGACCGACACGGGGTCGAGGTTCTTGCCGCCGGCCTGCTGGAAGTAGGTGAACTGGGTGATCTCCATCCCGTCCAGCCAGACCTCCCAGCCGAGGCCCCAGGCGCCGAGCGCGGGCGACGCCCAGTTGTCCTCGACGAAGCGGATGTCGTGGGCGTGGATGTCGATGCCGAGCGCTTCCAGGCTGCCGAGGTAGACCTCCTGTGGGTCGCCGGGGTCGGGCTTCAGGATCACCTGGAACTGCGTGTGGGTCTGCAGGCGGTTGGGGTTCTCGCCGTATCGGGCGTCGTCGGGCCGGACGGACGGCTCGACGTACGACACGCGCCACGGCTCCGGACCGAGCACGCGCAGGATCGTCGCCGGGTTGTAGGTACCCGCGCCGACCTCGGTGTTGAACGGCTGCACGATCATGCAGCCCCGGTCGGTCCAGTACTTCGTCAGCGCCAGCAGCGCATCCTGCATCGTCAGCACGACGCAACGATACGAGAACCGCCGCCGGCGGGTTTGGCCAGCGTCACCTGCGCCGGCGAGCGGACGTGGCCGCTGTCGGGTACGCCCGCGACCGGAGGAAGTAGTCCTTGGCCTCCGGCCGGAAGAGCAGCCAGGCCACGCCGCTGACCAGGAGCAGGGTGGTCGCGGTCTGCAGCACGTTGGGGGTGGCCGGCCGGCTGAGAGGCATCGGTGGTGGCATGCCGACTGGTGGTTGCGTTATGGGGTCAGCGTCGGTCAACTGGTCCGGGAGCGGTCCCCAGCGGCAGCAACCGGACACCGGACAGCGGGCATGATCGAGGGATGACGTATTCGTTCCTCAGTCACCTGGAATGTCCGCGTTGCGGCCTGACGCACGAGGCCGACCGGCTCACGAACCTGTGCTCCTGCGGGTCGCCGTTACTGGTCCGGTACGACCTCGGCGGCGCGGCGGCGGCGTTCACGGCGGAGGCGATCGCGTCGCGAGGGCCGACGATGTGGCGCTACCACGAGCTGCTGCCGGTCCGTGACCCGCGATACGTCGTCAGCCTCGGGGAGGGGATGACGCCGCTCGTCGCCACGCCGCGGCTCGGCAAGGAGCTCGGCGTACCCGGGTTGCTGATGAAGGACGAAGGCGTGCTGCCCGGCGGCTCGTTCAAGACCCGCGGCGCGGCCGCCGGCGTGTCGCGGGCGCTGGAGCTCGGCGCCACCGGGATCGCGATGCCGACCAACGGCAACGCCGGCGCGGCCTGGGCGCTCTACTCCGCGCGGGCCGGGATGGCCAGCCTGATCGCGATGCCGGCGAACGCGCCGGAGATCACGCGCCGCGAGTGCACGATCGCCGGGGCGGAGCTGCACATCGTCGACGGGCACATCGGGGACGCGGGGGCGCTGATCGCGTCCGAGCTGGCGAAGCGGACCGGCTACCTCGACACGTCGACGCTGAAGGAGCCGTACCGCATCGAGGGCAAGAAGACGATGGGCCTCGAGATCGCCGAGCAGCTGGGCTGGCGGATGCCCGACGTCATCCTCTATCCCACCGGCGGCGGCGTCGGCATCATCGGGATCCACAAGGCGCTCCTCGAGCTGCGCGAGCTCGGCCTGGTCGAAGGCGAGCTGCCGCGGCTGGTGGCGGTGCAGTCGACAGGCTGCGCGCCGATCGTCGCCGCGTACGAGCGAGGGGACGCCGAGAGTACGGCGTGGGAGTCGCCGTACACCGTGGCGTTCGGCATCAACGTGCCCAAGCCGCTCGGCGACTTCCTCATCCTGCGGGCGATCTACGAGACCGGCGGCTGCGCGATCGCGGTGTCCGACGAGGAGGCGCTGGCGGAGCAGGCCGCGTGCGCCCGGCTCGAGGGCAACGTGATCTGCCCCGAAGGCGCCGCGACACTGGCCGCCGTCCGCCGGCTACGGGCGTCGGACTGGATCGGCGAGAACGACAACGTGGTGGTGCTCAACACCGGCACCGGACTGAAGTACCCGGAGACGTTGCCGCTTGCTTAGTTACTCAGGTGAGGCGGGGGATGACGGCTTCGGCGAACAGCCGCTGGGAGGTGGCCGCCTGTTCCTGGCTGAGGCCGGGAAGCCTGGCCCAGAACGCGAACTGGTCGAACGGGACGTCGTTGTGGAGCGCGGCCAGCCGGTCGGCGACGTCGCCGGGTGTGCCGACGAGGTAGTCCTCGCGGTCGAGGTCCTCCGGGCGCAGCGGCTCTGGCCGCAGCGCGGACTCGAGGTACGCGATGCCGGGTGCTGCCTGCTGCCAGACCTGCTCCGCGTCCTCGGCGACGTGGCAGACGCCTGTCAGGACGAACGGGAACGTCTCTCGCGCGCGGCCGTGTCGTTCGAGCGCCTCGGCGTAGGCGGTGTAGCGCTCGAGCGCGTGCCTCGGCTCGGCGACGTAGGTCAGCAGGCCGTCGGCGAGGCGGACCGCGCGGTCCAGTGCCGGGCCGCCGGTCGCGCCGACGTAGATCGGGGCGGCACCGTCCGGGCGCGGAGCGAACGGGCCGTCCGGCACCGTGAACCGCCGGCCGGAAAACCCCGTCCGGCCCTCCTGCCACGCTCGCCGGATGATCGAGAGCCCTTCCTCCAACCGGGAAGGCCGGTGCGAGCGTTCCACGCCGAACAGTGCGAACTCGTGCCGTACGTATCCTTGGCCGACTCCGAGGATCAGCCGCCCACCGGAGATCGCGTGCACCGCCGCGCCGTCCTCGGCGACGCGAAGCGGGTGGTGCAGCGGCAGCAACAGGACGTTCGTCCCGATGGTGATCCGCCGAGTCCGCGCGGCGATCGCGGCTGCCAGCACCAGCGGTGACGCCACGAAACCGTCCGCCGAGCCGTGGTGCTCCGGCAGCCACACTGTCTCGTAGCCGAGTTGCTCAGCCGCTTCGATCAGCTCGAGGCACCCTGCGTAGTGCTCGGCGGCGCTCGCCCGCCACGGCGAGGGCTGCCAGAAGCTGTGCATCACCCCGAACGACGGCATCACAGCTCGCACCGGTAGTCGGTCCGGCACCGGGTCGTACGGAAGCCGATCCGTTCGTACAGGCCGAGCGCGCCCGTGAGGTTGTCGGCGTCGACGGCGAGCGAGGCGATGTCGTACCCAGCCGCTTTGGCGTTCGCCAGCGAGTTCGCGATCAGCGCCTGGGCGGCGCCGCGGCCCCGCCACTCTCGCCGCGTGCCGATCTGCCCGAGGTAGCAGTCGCGTTGCCCGGTCGCCCGTTCGCGCGCCTCATTCTCGTAGCCGAGTACGTACGCGACCACGCGCTCGCGCTCGTCCAGCAGCAGGCTGCTCAGCCCCGCTCGGAACGTCTGCGACCTGGTGGCGTGCCGGTGCCAGAACTCCTGGTCGCGCGGGACGAAACCCCAGTGGTCGAGGAACGCCTCGTTGTGCGCCTCGAGCGTGGCTTCGTCCAGAGCCGGCTCGAACACGGTGATCCGGCCACCAACCGGCGTCCGCGCCGGCGGGATCGGATCATCGGTGAGGTCGAAGGCCATCGCGCGAAACCAGCGGACGGCCTCGAAGCCCGCTTGCTCGGCCAGGGCCTGGAGCGCGGCGTTCTCCGTCGGGCCGCCGATATCGAGGTTGGCCAGCTTGTCCGGATGGCGCTCGGCTCGGATCGCGGTCGAACGAGCGCGCATCCACGCCACCAGCCCGAGCCCGAGCCCACGCCGCCGCCAGTCCGGATGGACTCCGCCGGCGGCCCGGAACGTCGCGGCCTCGGCGACGACCGGCGGGCGGACGTGGCCGTAGCCCACGAGCCGGTCGCCGTGCCACAGGCCGAGTGTGTCGCGCGCCGGATCCAGTCTCGGGTTGGCGAGCACCTCCGCCAGACCCTCGGCGTCGTGGTGCAGGTCAGCCCGCTCGACCGCCTCGATGTCGTTCAGCAGGCGGACCCACGCCTCGACGTCGGCCCGCTCGATCGGACGGGCAGCGATCCCGTCCGGCCAGTCCCCTTCTGGTGCCATGCGCCGACGGTATGCCGACGGCGACCGCCAGGCCATCGAATTCGGCGGTTGTCAATCGGATAGCCCTGCCGGTATAGTCCACGTGGACTAATTCGGATGGTCTAGTTCACCTGGAGTGAAAACATGCCCGCCGCCGGTACCCGGCTGACGCCCATCGCCCTGGTCGTCCTGTCCCTCCTGCACGAGGAGCCGATGCATCCGTACGAGATGCACCAGACCCTGCGCATCAGGCACACCGACCGGGTCGTGAAGTTGAAGGCCGGGACGCTCTACCACACCGTCGAGCGGCTGGCGCGCCAAGGACTGATCGCTCCGACCGAGACCAGCCGCACCGGGCGGCGACCCGAACGCACGGTCTACACCATTACCGACGTCGGACGCGACCTGTTCACCGAGCAGACCCTCACCATGCTGAGCAGCCCGGCAGACGAGTTCCCCGAGTATCCACTCGCACTCACGCTGGCCAACGACGTTCCGGTCGAGACCGTGATCATCGAACTGGAACGGCGGTGCGGCGAGCTCCGCCGGGCCAACGAGCTCGACGACCTGTCCGTCGGCCGGCTCGAACGGATGGACCTCCCCCGGGCGTACTGGCTCGACGTCGTTTACCAGCAGGCCATGCGCAAGGCCGAGCTCGCTTGGACCGAGGCCCTGCTGGACGACCTGCGCAGCGAACGGCTCACGTGGCCGAACGACCCGATCGACAAAACCTCTGTCAAATAAGGACCGATTGATGACTGACAACTCGAGGAGATCCTGGCTGGCGCTGTCGGCGCTGTGCCTCGGCTTCTTCATGATCTTGTTGGACACGACGATCGTCAACGTCGCGATTCCACGCATGATCGAGGACTTGCAGGCAAGCCTTTCCGACATCATCTGGGTGAACAGCGTCTACCTCCTGACGTACGCGACGCCGCTGCTGGTGTCCGGACGGCTGGGCGACCGGTTCGGCCCGCGGCGGATATTCCTGCTGGGTCTGGTGCTGTTCACGCTTTCGTCGCTGGCGTGTGGCCTGTCGAACTCCGTCGAGGCGCTGATCGCCGCGCGGGCCGTCCAAGGGCTCGGCGCGGCGGCGATGACGCCGCAGACGATGGCGTTCATCACCCATCTCTTCCCACCCAGCAAGCGGGGCGCGCCGATGGGCATGTGGGGCGCGGTCGCCGGCGTGGCGACGATCACCGGACCGCTGCTCGGCGGTGTGCTGGTCGACGGGCTCGGCTGGGAATGGATCTTCTTCGTCAACGTGCCGGTCGGCGTGATCGCGGTCGTGATGACGCTGGCGCTCGTACCCAACTGGCGGCCGGCACACGCGCACAAGTTCGATCCACTCGGAATCTTCTTGTTCTGCGTGGGTTTGTGCGCGCTGGTGTTCGGCCTGCAGGAAGGGCAGCGCTTCGACTGGGGTTCCGTGTGGGGGCCGGTGACGATCCCCATGCTGATCGGCGGTGGGGCCGTGCTGCTGGTTCTGTTCGTACTGTGGCAGCGGGTGAACCGCGCGGAGCCGCTGCTGCCGTTGCAGATCTTCCGGCACTGGAACTTCTCGCTGTCGAACATCGCAGGCCTCTGCGTCGGCTTCGCGATGGTCGGGAGCTTCCTGCCGCTGACGATCTACCTGCAGGACGTACTGGGCCTGACGCCGATCCGGGCCGGGCTGCTGACGGCGCCGATGTCGCTGCTGTCCGGGATCGTGGCGCCGTTCGCCGGCCGGCTGTCCGACCGGATCAACGGCAAGTGGGTGGCCGCGGCGGGATTCACCTTGTACGCAACGGGAATCGCCGTCATCGCGTGGCAGGTCTCGGCCACCACCAGCCCGACCTCACTGATCCCGGCGTTGCTCGTCTGCGGCGTCGGTGTGGGATGCCTGTTCTCACCGCTGGCCAACCTGGCGACGTTCGGTCTCGAACCCCGCCTGATCGGCGCGGGTGCCGGCATCTTCAACACCTCGCGCCAGGTCGGCTCCGTCTTCGGCAGCGCGGCGATCGGCGTACTCCTACAGGCCCGGATGACGGTCGAGCTGCCGGCCGCGGCCCGCACGGATGCCGCGGCTTTGCCGCCGCAGTACCGGCAACCCTTCATCGACGCGATGACCGAGGCCGCCAACAGCTCCGGCGAGTTCACCGGTGCGGCCCAGGCGTCGCCGCCGCCTGGCGTGCCGGGCCAGGTGGCGCGGCAGCTGGAGGCCCTCGGACAGACCGTCTTCGCGCACGGCTTCACCTCGGCGACCAAGTTCTCGCTACTGCTGCCGGTGGCGGTCCTGTTCGTGGGCGTCCTCGCGTGCATGGTGATGACCCGGAAGCGGCCGGCCGCACCGGCACCGACCCAGTCCGCGCCCTCGGTCACGGTCGACGCCTGATCCGCGCGCCAGAAGCCGCCCATGTCACGATTACGGCATGGGCGGTTACTGGCGTGAGACCCGCGGGGCGGATGATCCCGGCGAACGCATCGAGCAATCCAGCCAGCCGTCCACCGACCGCCCGTCGGCATCGTGGCCCAATCTGGAAGCGGCGAGCACCGAGAAGCTCCTCCAGGCGATGGGCTACGACTGGAAAGACCTGACGTCTGAGGTCGGCGACCTACCGCGCGAGAGCCAGGCTGCGATCGAGCGCTTCGAGCCCCGCCAAGCCAACCTGCCCGAGCTGACCCGCGAGGAAGCCGGCGCCTACATCCGTGACACCGGTGAGACCCGCCCCTGGCTCAGAACGGCGGAGCGGGCAGCACCGGAGATCCAGCACGTCGTAGCCTCCGTCGACCAGGGCGGTGGCCACGCCGCCGAGCGACATGAGGGCTTCACTGCCGGCGAACGCAACGAGCGTCGCGTCGATGGACTCGAAGATCCCGCCCAACTCGACCCCGACCTCCGTGCGGAAGGCAAGGACGCCATGTCCCCAGAACGACGTCACAGGTGTGGCGACACCGCCACCGCTATCAACAACCCTGAGGCGTTCGCAGCTGCTTTCGCTCGCGGAGCCGCCCACCCAGACATTCAGGCAACGCTGGGGCGGCCACGCTCGCCGGAGGAAGTGCGGACGCCGAGAGCCGTCGAGATCCCCATCGAGGAGTTGCTCGGTGAGGATGGCGCCAACCACTGCGAGGGGCATCGGCTGCTCCCCATCGACGGCGATATAGAGGCCGCCAAGCGGTACCGCCTCCGGTGGGTCAATGCGGAGCCAGAGCAGCGCGCCGGGATGACGCGGCCGGCAACGGAAGCTATCACGAATGAGGAATTCCGCGGTGGGACGATCGTCTTCGCTTTCGGTGTGACGGCCGACCGCAGCCACTGGGAGATCACAACCATGTATCCAAAGCCGCGAGACAGGAACGAGCCCCAGCCGTGAGCTACAAGGACGACTACCGCAACGAGAACACCGAGGCGCCGTTCTACTGGTTGATCAGCACCCTCCGGACCTACCTCGAACCCGAGGTCTATGACTTTGACCAGCTGGTGGATGACCTGCAGTCACGTAGCGAATGGACCAGACAGTTCAAGGACCAGCATCGTGCTGCCCTGCTCGACCCCAGCCAACTGCCCGATGGCGCGATCTACTGGGCCGCGAGCTACGACGACGGCAACCAGGTCAGGTATCTCCGCCGGTTGTGGCGCGATCTCTATCCGGGCGAGCCGGTGCCGGGCGGTGACGACGAGTTTCGCGAAGACCTGCGCAAGCTGATCTCGGGTGAGGTCGAACACCGGCCGCTACCAACGACCGTGATCGAGTATGACGACAGCTGGGGTAAGCCGGCGACGGTCGAGGAACTGCAGGAGCTGGGCAGGCGGATCTGGCAGCGCTTCTATCCGGACGAGCCGCTTCCGTAGGCGCTCAGCGGGTCGAACCCGAGGTCAGGCCGGTGACGATCAGGCGTTGGAAGATCAGCACGATCACCAGCGGCGGCAGGACAGCCACAACGCCGGCCGCGGCCATCGACGTGAACTGGACGTTGAGGTCGGTGGCGAAGTTGGCCGCGATCACGGGGATGGTCTGCGACGCCGTCGTCGAGGTCAGGAACAGCGCGAACAGGAACTCGTTCCACGCCGTCATGAACGAGAAGATCCCAGCCGCCACCAGCCCAGGCGCCGCGATCGGCAGGAAGACCGAGCGCATCATCCGGAACCACCCACACCCGTCCACCCGGGCGGCGTCCTCGATGTCGGTCGGGATGGAACGGAAGTAGTCCTTCAGGATCCAGATCGTGAACGGGAGCGCGAACGTGGTGTACGACAGGATCAGCGCGCCGTAGGTGTCCAGCAGCCGCAGCTCCCGCATCACCAGGTAGAACGGGATGATGATCGCCACACCCGGCACCATGCGCGTCGCGAGGTAGAAGACCAGCAGCACCTGGCTGCCGCGGAAGCGGAGGCGGGCGAACGAGTACGCCGCCGACACGCCCAGTACCAAGTTCAGCAACGCCGTCGCCGACGCCACCACCGCACTGTTCAGCAACGCCGGCGCGATCGACGAGGCCGCCCGCGACCCCGCCAGCGCACCCGAGCCCGAGGGATCCACGAACGCCAGGTAGTTGGCGAGCGTCGGCCGGGACGGGATCCACTCCGGCGGCACCGACAAGGCGTCCGCCTCGTGCATGAAGCTGGTGGCGAAGATCCAGTAGAACGGCAGCAGGATGTACAGCGCGAAACCGATCGCGAGCACGTACACCAGGATCCGCTGCAGCAACGGCCGCCTCATACCTCCACCCGCCCTCGACGGTAGAGCAGCCCGAGGTAGACCACCGAAATCACCAACGTGATCAGCGTGATGACGTACGCATAGGTGTTCCCGAGCCCGAAGTCGGTGAACGTGAACGCCGTACGCACCGTCGCCAGCGCGATGACGTTGGTCGCGTCGCCCGGGCCGCCGCCCGTCAGGACGTAGATGACGTCGAAGGCCCGGATGGCGTTCATGGTCTCGAGAATCAGCACGATCAGCAGCGGATGCAGCAGCCACGGCAGCGTCACGTGCCGGAACCGCTGCACCACCCCTGCCCGGTCGACACGCGCCGCGTCGTACAGCTCCGTCGGGATCGTCGACAGGCCGGCCAGCAGGATGATGACCGCCAGCGGCAGGAGGTTCCACACCTCCGCCGTCGTCGCGACGAAGAAGGCGGCGACCGGGGACGTCAGCCACGCCTGGTAGGACGAGATCAGCCCCAGGTCGGTGAGCAACCCGTTCAGCGCGCCGACCTTGGCGTCGAAGATCCAGCGCCACATCAGCCCGTTCACGACACCCGGCATCGCCCACGGCAACAGCACCAGGCTACGCAGGACGCCGCGGCCGACGAACGCCTCGTTCAGCACGAGCGCCAGCGTCATCGACAGCACCACGGTCGACACCACCACGACGAGGACGAACGCCGCCGACACCGTGATCGAACGCAGGAACACCGGGTCGTGGACCAGCGAGAGGTAGTTGTCGAACCCGATGAACCGCCGCGCGCCCGGCAGCTTGAGGTTGTACTTGTGCAGGCTCAGCCAGAACGAGTACCCGATCGGATACGCCACCAGGCAGGCGATCACCACCAGCGCCGGCACGTTCATGAGGTACGCGACCCGGGTGACGCGTCGCTCCGACGGCACTAGGAGAACTTCTTCTCGAGCGTCTTGGCGTTGCTGTCCATCGCCTGCACGGCGTCCGACGGCGACTTCGAGCCGGACAGCAAGCCCTGCAAGGTTTTCTGGCTCTCGGTCTCGAACTCGGTGTACCACGGCTTGGCGATCACCCGGCGCGGCTTCGCGATCTCGGCCAGCCTGGAGTAGACGTCGGCCGGGTCGGCGAACGTGCCGAGCGCCTTCTTGATGTCGGGATCGTTCGCGAGCTCCTTGAACGCGAAACCCAAGCCCTGCTTCTCGAACCAGAACTTCGCGGTGTAGGCCTCGCCCTTCTCGTCGTAGCCGCCGAGGTAGTAGAGCAGGTCGTAGGCCTGCTCCTTCTTCTCCGTCGTCGCCGACAGGCAGTACATGCGGGTGTTGCTGACCGTTCCCAAGACCTTCCCGTCGAGGCTCGGGACGAACCCCAGCTTGACCTTGCCCGCGACCTTGGAAACCTTTTCGTCGTTGTACTTCCGAGCGGCGTAACGCGCACCGATCGTGTAGGCGTACGTGCCGGCCATGAAAGCGTTGTCCAGCGGAATCGGCAACAGCTGTGTGGATGCCGGGTCGATCACCTTGTCCTTGCGCGTGGCGTCCTGCAGCCAGCCGAAGATGTCGCGCACCACCGGATCGGACGTCGCCATCGTCGGCTTCAGCGCGTCGTCGAACATCTCGCCGCCGCTGGCGAAGATCAGCGCCCACCACCAGGACCACCAGGTGTCGGACAGCTGCGCCGGCAGGCCGATGGGATATTCGAGGATTCCCTTGTCCTGAATGGTTCTGGCCTGATCGGTGAGCTCTTCGAGGCTCTTCGGCGCCTCCTTGATGCCGGCCTTCTCGAGGATCTCGGCGTTGTAGAGCAGGCAGTTGGAGTCGGTGTAGTAGGGCAGGCCGTACTTCTTGCCCTGGAACGACATCGTCTGCGCGTTGCCGGGATAGATGGCGTCGTAGACCTTGTCGAGGTTGGGCAGGCCGTCCAGCGGCTGCAGGTATTCGGCGCCGACCCACGCCGCGAGCGAGTCGTCGTAGACGTAGAGCGCGTCAGGCTCTGTGCCCCCGGTGAACTGCGCGACGGTCTTCTGCACGTACTGCGCGCTGGTGATGGGGGTGTACTCCACCTTGATGTCTTTGTGCAGCTTCTGAAAGCGGTCGACATTTTGTTGTACGAGGGCTGACTCGAAATCCCAACCCTGGAAGCGAACCGCGTCGCCGCCGCCCGCACCTCCACGCCCACAACCGGCGAGTGAGGTGGCGAGCGGGGTGCCGAGCGCCAGCGCGCCGCCCAACTGGAGGAACCGCCGACGATCCAGACCCATACCGGACCTCCCGTCCTGCCGTCTTTTGGCAGGTTTGCACAGGCTTGGAGGACCGTCAACCGCTTGAAGCAGTCCTTTACTACGCGGAAACCTTCGGAATCGCGCAGAAACGAGCAGGTGCGTCGGGCCTCAGCTTTCGAGGCGGCTGCGGCGCACCAAGGCCGCGACGGCGATCGCGAGCGCCCCGATGAGCATCGTGTAGCAACCGGTTCCCGGTGCGACGGTCGAGCCTTCCCGTAACGAGGCCACGACCAGCGCGAGCGGGAACAGCCCGGTCACATCGGCGACGACGTGGGTGATCAGGTGCAGCACCGGCGACCGCCCGGCGGCGGTGGCCACCGCCAGGCCGAGCAGGGTGAGCAGAAGCAGGAGCAGCACGACGGCGAGCGGCTCGGAGGTGTAGGCCTCCCATCCGGTCTGCGCCGACGAACCGAACGCGCTGCTTCCCTTCTCGCCCATCCACGGCAGGGCCAGCCCGATCAGCAGGAGCGTCGCCCCGCCGACCAGCACGGAGCCCAGCGCGCTGAGCGCGGGGGTCGCACTCACCTGCCGCTCCAGGGCGCCGACCCGCTTCTGGAGCCGGTTCAGCTGCTCGGACGCCGACTCGGTAGCTCCGGAGGACTCAGTCACCCGCCCATTGTGCTCGACAGATAGCGGCCCAGGCGGCAAGACCGCACGATGCGGTGGACGTGTCGCTGTGACGGCGCACAAGCCTGGCCGGCGCGCTCGACCGCACCATCGGTAGCAGCCCGGCACGCCGTACCGCCGCTGCTGCTCGGCTCCGCGGCACCGTCCCGGGCCGCCGGGTCAGCTGGCGGTCGGCTCCTCGGCGACCAGCTCGGCGATTTGCGCGGTGTTCAACGCCGCGCCCTTGCGGAGGTTGTCGCCGCACAGGAAGAGGTCCAGGGCCTGCGGATCGTCCAGTGCCACCCGCAGCCGGCCCACCCACGTCGGGTCGGTGCCGACGACGTCTGCCGGGGTCGGGAACTCGAGTCGCTCGGGCTCGTCGTACAGCAGGAGTCCTGGCGCTTCGCGCAGGATCTGGCGTACTCGCTCGAGCTCCACCGGCCGGGCGAAGCGGGCGTGCACCGCCAACGAGTGCGTCGTCACCACAGGCACGCGCACACACGTCGCCGAGACGGCGAGTGAGGGCAGGCCCAGGATCTTCCGCGACTCGTTGCGGACCTTCATCTCCTCCGACGTCCAGCCGTCAGCCGCCAGCGATCCTGCCCACGGCACGACGTTGTAGGCCAGCGGCGCCGGGAACGGCCCCAGGTCGTCGCCGACGATGCGGCGGACGTCGCCCGCGCGGGTGCCGATCTCGCGGTGTCCGCCGACCTTGGCCACCTGGTCGTACAGCGTGTCGATGCCGACCTGCCCGGCACCGGACGCGGCTTGGTACGAGGCCACGACCAGCGACTCCAGGGAGTACGTGTGGTGCAGCGCCCCGACCGCGACGATCATCGACAGCGTTGTGCAGTTGGGGTTCGCGATGATCCCCTTCGGCCGCTGCCGGGCCGCCGAAGCGTTGATCTCCGGCACCACCAGCGGCACCTCGGGATCCATCCGGAACGCACCGGAGTTGTCGACCACAACGACCCCGCGCGCGGCCGCCACCGGCGCCCACTGCGCCGACACCTCGTCGGGTACGTCGAAGACCGCCACATCGACGTTCTTGAACGCCTTCTCCGACAGCGCCACGACCTCGACCTGCTCGCCGCGTACGCTGAGTTTCCGCCCCGCCGACCGCGAGGACGCGATCAGCCGGATCTCGCCCCACACGTCGCGCCGGGTCGACAGCAGCTGCAGCATCACAGCGCCGACCGCACCGGTGGCTCCAACGACCGCCAGCGTCGGCTTGCCGGAGCTCATCGGCCGGTACCTCCGTAGACGACGGCCTCGGCTTCGGAGGCGTCCAGGTCGAAGGCGCGGTGAGCCGCCGTGACGGCTCCATCCACGTCGTCCTCGTCGACGACGAGCGAGACGCGGATCTCCGACGTCGAGATCATCTCGATGTTGATCCCGGCGTCGGCGACGGCTTGGAAGAACTTCGCGGCGACGCCGGGGTTGGTCCGCATCCCGGCGCCGACGAGCGAAACCTTGCCGATCCTGTCGTCGTAGAGCAGCTGGTCGAAGCCGATCTGCTCCTTGATCTTGGCCAGAGTGTTCATGGCGGCCTGCCCGTCGGAGCGCGGCAGGCTGAACGAGATGTCGGTGCGACCGGTCGCGATGCCGGAGACGTTCTGCACGATCATGTCGATGTTGACCTCGGCGGCGGCGAGCGTGGTGAAGATCCGCGCGGCCTCACCAACCTTGTCCGGCACACCGACGACCGTGATCTTGGCCTCGCCGCGGTCCGACGCGACACCGGAAATGATGGGTTGTTCCATCGTGCCCTCCTGCGACGCGGCAGGCCCGTCGGCCGCCTCCGTCGCGTTCACTGTCTTGAGAACGTCCGAATCGGCCACCCACGTGCCCGGTTTCGTACTGAAGGACGAACGAACGTGAATTGGTACGCCATACCGGCGGGCGTACTCGACGCATCTGAGGTGAAGCACCTTGGTGCCGCAGGCGGCGAGCTCCAGCATCTCTTCGTAGGAGATGTACGGCAGGCGCCGTGCGGTCGGCACGATCCGGGGATCGGCGGTGAAGACGCCGTCGACGTCGGTGTAGATCTCGCAGACGTCGGCACCCAGGGCCGCGGCCAGCGCGACGGCTGTCGTGTCGGACGCGCCGCGGCCGAGCGTGGTGATCTCCTTGGTGTCCTGCGAGATGCCCTGGAAGCCGGCGACGATCGCGATCGCACCCTCGTCGAGCGCCTGCCTGATCCGGCCGGGCGTGATGTCGATGATCTTGGCCTTGCCGTGGTGGGACGTGGTGAGCACGCCCGCCTGGCTCCCGGTGTAGGACTTGGCGACCTGGCCGAGGTTGGCGATCGCCATCGCCAGCAGCGCCATCGAGATGCGCTCGCCGGCGGTCAGCAGCATGTCGAGCTCACGCGGCGGCGGGAGCGGGCTGACCTGCTGTGCCAGATCACGCAGGTCATCGGTGGTGTCGCCCATCGCGGAGACGACGACGACCACATCGTTGCCGGCCTTCTTCGTCGCGACGATACGTTGCGCGACGCGTTTGATGCTGTGTGCATCCGCGACCGACGAGCCTCCGTACTTCTGCACAACAAGGCTCACGGGTGAACGCTCCCTGGATCGGACATGGGGTTCTGCGACTTCTGCGACTTGGCGATGTGATGGAGGCCCTGACGCCCCGCAGGCGCCGTTGCCCGCGACAGTCTATCGATTCGTTATCTCCGGATGAGGGGGTAACCCTGCCTTTGGCCCGCGCGGTCAGGAAGGCAGAGGTCATCGGCGTTAGCCTGGAGACGCCTCGATCGCGGACGAAAGGTGACGGTGTGACAGCGGTAGCGCCCTCACAGAGCCGGTCCGCGCCGCCCGGCCGTGGTCCGCTGCGCACGCTGCGTGGTCTCCTCCGGGCGGCCCGGCCGCGGCAGTGGCTGAAGAACGTCCTCGTGCTGGCCGCTCCGGCGTTCGCCGGCGTGCTCGACCAGCCGCGGGCGCTGCTGACCACGGCGCTGGCCTTCGTGGCGTTCTGCCTGGCGGCCAGCGGCACCTACCTGATCAACGACGCCCACGACGTCGAGGCCGACCGCGCCCACCCGCGCAAGCGCAACCGCCCGATCGCCGCGGGCGTGATCGGCGTCCGGTTCGCGCTGGTCGTCGGCGTGATCTGCCTGCTGGCCGCCATCGGGCTGACGCTGCTCGCGGGCGGGTGGCAGCTGCCGGTCGTCGTGCTGGCGTACGTCGCGCTGACCACGGCGTACTCCCTCTGGCTGAAGCACATCGTGATCCTCGACCTGATCGGCGTCGCGGCCGGCTTCGTGCTGCGCGCGGTCGCCGGTGCGGCGGCGGTGCAGGTCGCGGTGTCGAGTTGGTTCCTGATCGTGGCGACGCTCGGCTCGTTGCTGATCGTGGCCGGCAAGCGCGAGGCCGAGCTGCGCAACAGCGGCGGCACCTCACTGCGAGCGACGCTGGCGCTCTACACGCCGGAATACCTCCGCTACATCCGCGCGACGACCTCGGGCGCACTGCTGGTGTCGTACTGCCTGTGGGCGCTGGAGAAACACACCGGGCCCGCGCAGATCGCTTTCGGGCTGTCGATCCTGCCGGTAGCCGTGGGCATCCTGCGGTACGCCATGCTGGTCGACCGCGGTGAGGGTGAGACGCCCGAGGAGCTCGTGCTCACCGACCGAATGCTGCTCGCCTCCGGCCTGGTGGTCGCGGCCTGTCTGATGGTGGGGGTCTATGTCTTCTGATGTGTCCTCTGATGTCTCGTCCGACGTCTCCGCTGTTGCTCCCTCTGACGTCCGGCTGCTGACCGGCTGGGGTCGGACCGCGCCGACGGCCGCCCGGGTGGCGCGACCGCGGACGCCGGGTGAGGTCGCCGCCTTACTGGCGGCGGCGCCGCCTCGGGGCCTGATCGCGCGCGGGCTCGGCCGGTCGTACGGCGACGCCGCCCAGGATGCCGGTGGGCTGGTCCTCGACTGCACCGCGCTGGCGCCGTCGCTGCGGATCGATCCGGAGGCCGGCACGGTCACCTGCTCGGCGGGCATGAGCCTCGACCGGCTGATGCGCGACCTGCTGCCACTGGGCTGGTTCGTACCCGTGACGCCGGGGACGCGCCACATCACGGTGGGCGGCGCGATCGCGGCCGACGTCCACGGCAAGAACCACCATGCCGACGGATCGTTCGGCAACGCGCTGCTGTCGCTGACGCTGGTGCTGCCGGGCGGGGCGATCGTCACGGTGTCGCCCGAAGACGATCCGGAGCTGTTCTGGGCGACGGTCGGCGGCATCGGGCTGACCGGCGTGGTGACCGAGGCGACATTCCGGTGCATACCGGTCGAGACGTCGCGGATGCTCGTCGACACCCAGCGCACGGCCAACCTCGACGAGACGTTCGCGGTGATGACCGAGACCGACTCGCGCTATCGCTACACCGTGGCGTGGATCGACCTGGTGGCACAGGGCGCCTCGATGGGGCGCAGCGTGCTGACTCGCGGCGACCACGCACCGCTGCGCACGCTCCGCGGGCGGGCCGCGCACGACCCGCTGGCCTTCGATCCCAAGGTGCTCCTGGCGGCTCCGCCGTGGGCGCCGTCGGGGTTGCTGAACCGCTTCTCCATTCGGGCGTTCAACGAGCTGGTCTATCGCAAGGCACCAGTGTCCCGGTACGCCGAGGTGCAGTCGCTGTCGGCGTTCTTCCATCCGCTCGACGCGGTGGCTGGGTGGAACCGGCTCTACGGCGCGCGCGGGTTCGTGCAGTACCAGTTCGTGGTGCCGTTCGGTGAGGAGGACACCTTGCGCGGCATCGTTTCCGAGCTGTCGTCGGCGCGAGTGGCGTCGTTCCTCGCGGTGATCAAGCGGTTCGGGCCGGGCAACAGCGGGCTGCTGTCGTTCCCGGCGCCGGGCTGGACCCTCGCGCTCGACATGCCCAACGGCGACCGGCGGCTCGCGGCGATGCTGCGCTCGTTCGACGCGGCGGTCGCGTCGGTCGGTGGCAGGGTCTACCTCGCCAAGGACGCGACGCTCGATCCGGCCGCGCTGGAACGCATGTACCCCCGGCTGGAGGAGTTCCGGAAGGTCCGCGCGCGGGTCGACCCTGACGGCGTGCTGCGTTCCGATCTGGCGCGCAGGCTGGAGCTGTAGTGGAGAGGTTCACGCTGCCCGGTGGTTCGGTGTACCCCGAGGGCATCACCGAAGGGCCGGGCACCTCCTTCTTCGTCGGCAGCCTGGGCGACGGCACCATCTTCCGCGGCGACCTGGCTGAGGCCGGCGACGTGCCGGTGTGGCTCGGCCCGAACGACGACGAGCGAACGGCGATCGCCGGGCTCGACGTCGACGGGCACGGCCGCCTGCTGGCGTGCGCGATCGACACCGGCGAGCTGTACGCCTACGACCTGTCGAGCACCGCACTGGTGGCGCGGCAGCGCTTCCCCGCCGAGGGATCGCAGCCGAACGACGTGGTGGTGAGTGGCGATGCCGCCTACGTCACCGACACCCGGCTTTCGCTGGTATGGCGGGTGCCGGCCGGCGCGGACGGCGTCGGAGCGCCCGAGATGCTGGCCGACCTGAGCGGACCGGCGTACCCCGAAGGCCTTTATCTGAACGGGATCGTGGCCTCGCCCGACGGCTCGCTGCTGCTGGTGGCCTCCCAGGGCACGGGCCAGCTCTGGAGGATTCCGACCGACGGTTCGAAGGTCGAGCAGGTAGAGCTCGACGGCTACGACTTCAACGCCGACGGCATGCTGCTTTCCGGCGACGTGCTCTACGGCGTGACCAACCGCGGCGACTCGTGGGAGGACGTGACGTTCGCTGTACCGGCGTTCCGGCTGGCGGTTGACTGGCGGTCGGGTGAGCTGCTCGGCGAGCTGGCCGAGCCTGCCTGGAACTCGCCGACGACGCTCGCGCTCGTGGACGGGAAGCTGCTCGTGGTGTGCTCGCAGTTGAAGGCGCGGCATTTCGGCACCGCTCCCGAGCTGCCGTTCGAGATCGTGGCGCTCGACCTGCCGGAGTGGTGAGCCGCGTGAGCCGGCTGTGGTTCGACACCGAGTTCATCGACGACGGGCGGACCGTCTCGCTGCTGTCGATCGGCGTCGTACGTGACGACGACGCTGCCTACTACGCCGAGCCGGCCGAGGCCGACCGGTCGGCCTCGAACCCCTGGGTGCGGGCGCACGTGCTGCCGTTGCTCACGGGTCCGGTGCTGCCGCGGGCCGAGATCGCCAAGCAGGTAAGGGAGTTCGCCGGTCCAGCACCCGAATGGTGGGCGAGCTTCGGCGCGTACGACTGGGTTCTGCTCTGCCAGCTCTACGGTCCGCTGGAGGACCATCCGCCCGGCTGGCCGTGGTTCTGCCGCGACGTCCAGCAATACGCCGAGCACCTTGGCGTGGACCTGACGCGGCTGGCGCAACCCGTCGGCCAGCACAACGCGCTGGCCGACGCACACTGGACCCGCGCCGCCTGGCAGCTCTGCCGCGACCACGACACCTGAGGGGAACCCGATGGATGACCTGCGTACCGTCGCACCGGCGTTCGCCACGATGGCGAACCGCATCATCTACGCCACGATGTGCACCGTCGACCGGCTCGGACGGCCGCGGTCGCGGATCGTGCACACGATCTGGGAGTGGGACGGCGAGGCGCTCACCGGCTGGGTCGGCAACATGCTGACGCCAATGAAACAAGCACATCTGAGCCGCAGCCCGTACGCCTCGTTCAACTACTGGGACGGCGTGGAGGCCTACGACACCTGCAACGCCGAGTGCGTCGCCGAGCTGCTGACCGACGAGCAGGGCCGGCGCGAAGGCTGGGAACGCATCAAGGCGACGCCACCGCCGCTCGGCTACGACCCGGCGATCATCCCGGTCTGGAAGGACGGGCCGGACTCCCCAGCCTGGTCGGTGCTGCGGCTCTCGCCGTGGCGGCTGCGCGTGATGGACGGGGAGTACGCCCGCACCGGTGCCGGGAACCTCCTCACCTGGCAGCAGTAGCGTATGCGTATGAAGAACGCCGTTGGCACCGTAGGTTCCGTGCTCGTGCTCGGCGGGCGCAGCGAGATCGGGCTGGCGATCGCCCAGCGCCTCGTGCAGGGCGGAGCGCGTACCGTCGTGCTCGCCGTGCGCGGAGGCGAGGTCGATGCGAAGACGGTCGACGGGCTGAAGGCGCTCGGCGCGGCCGTGGTGGAGGCGGTCGAGTTCGACATGACCAAGCCCGAAACCCACCGTCCGGCAATCGAGTCCGTCGCCGAGCGCTTCGGCGACCTCGACGTCGTGATCGACGCGGCAGGAGTGCTGGGCTCGTCGGCGGAGTTCGAGAACGATCCGGAGGCGGCGGCCGCGGCAGGCGTGGCCAACTTCTCCGGCCACCTGACCGCCGGCCTCGTCGTGGCGGAGTTGCTGAAGCGGCAGGGCCACGGCACGTTCATCGTGCTGTCGTCGGTCGCGGGCGTGCGGGTACGCAAGGCCAACTACGTCTACGGCGCCACCAAGGCCGGGCTCGACGGCTTCGCCCAGGGACTGGGTGACGCGCTCGCGGGCACAGGCGCGCGCGTGATGGTGGTGCGGCCGGGCTTCATCCGTACGCAGATGACGTCCGGCATGCCGGACGGCCCGTTCCCGATCGGCCCTGACGAAGTGGCCGCCGCAGTGGTCGACGGCCTGCGGCTCGGCAAGGAGACGGTCTACGCCCCGGCCAAACTCGGCCCGATGGTCGCGGTGATGCGCCTCCTCCCCCGCCCGATCTGGCGGCGCATGCCGCGCTGAGGGACAAGACACCACCCGGCCGAGTGGCGCGTCCCGGCCGGGCGATGCCGTCCACAAGTTGGATGCCGGATGGCTGGCTAACAGGACAACGTGAAGTCCTCCCGCAGGATCTGCCCGGGACCGACCACCACCGGGCGAGCCAGCGGTGAGCACCCGGGTGCGGTCGCGAACAGCTGGTACGTCCCCGCGGGCAGGGTGACGATCTCGTACTCGCCGAAGCTGTTGCGCATCCGAACGGATCCGCTGGTCTCACCGGTCCACGAGATCAGCGCGTCCGCGTGGTTGGTCTCACCGACGACCGTCCCCGTCCCGAACGCCGGCGCGTGCTGGATCAGACCCTTCGACGGGCTGCCACCGTTGGTCGAACCAACCGCCCAGATGTCGCCCGGCCCGCTGGCCGCGACGGCTGCTCGTACCCCCGCGGGTGCGGGGACCCGGGTCCACGTCTGGCCGTCGAAGTGCAGCATGCCGTCGTCCGTACTCGCCCAGATGTCGTTCGCGGCAATGGCGTGCACGCTCGACACGTCGAGTCCGAACGTGGTGAAACGAGTCCACTGCGCGCCGTTCCAACGCTGGATTTCCCCTGCGGAGCAAACGTTTTCGCCGCACGGGATGGAGATCCGGCCGACCGCCCAGGCCTCCGTCGGGCTCAGGACGGCGACGTCGGAGAGGAGCAGCGTGCGGTCGGGCACCGGTGGCGGAGCCGGCCGCGCGGCTGTCCAGGCCGAGCCGTTGAAGTAACAGGCAGCCGATCCGCCGATCGCCCAGACGGCGCCGGCCGAGGCCGCGTCCAGGGACCGCAGGCCGGCTGCGCACGGGTGATCGACCGCCCGCCACGCGGTTCCGTTCCAGTGCAGCAGGATCGACTGGCGCTGGGTGAAGTACGGTGCCTGCGCGTACTCACCGACCGCCCAGACGTCGTTGGGGGCGATCGCGACGACGCCGTGCAGGCGGTTGACGTCGTCGAGGAAGCCGAGGTCCGGGCTGGGTACTACCGTCCAGGACTGGCCGTCCCAGTGCATCGTCACAGTCTTGTCGGCGCCGAAGTCGTCCCGGGTCGACGCCGCGCCGACGGCCCAGACGTCGTTCGGGCCGGTGCCGTCGACGGCGTTCAACGCAGCGACCCGGCCGTCCGGCAGCGTTGGCGCCGTGACCTGGCTCCAGGTGGTGCCGTTCCAGCGCTGCAGCATCGTTCGGGTTTCCTGGCCGCCTCCATCGGCCCGGCCGACCGCCGAACCCACTGCCCAGGCCTGCGTCGGCGATGCGGCGTACACGCCGGTGAGGCCGTTCGTGAACTCACCGACGGTTGGGCTCGCCACCGTCCCCCACGCGGGCAGTGTGGTGATCTCGGCCGCCTGGGCGCTGGCGGGCAGCGTTGCCAGAGCGACAGTCAGGCCGGCAGTGGCCAAAGCCTGGATTCGGATTGCTCGCATCGATCCCTCCCTTGGACTCCTCGGTAACCAACGCCCGAACCGTACGGAGGAGAATGCGACACCAACAGTGGGAAGTGCCTTACGAAGCCCTTACAGCCGGACGAGCACGAACGAGCTCCGTCCGCGGTCGCACAAGGAGAGTCATCATCACAGTTCTGGACACGTTCCGGTTGGACGGCAAGGTCGCGCTGGTCACGGGTGGCGCGCGGGGGCTGGGCGCGGCGCACACGCGGGCGCTCGCGGAGGCCGGGGCCGCTGTCGCTTTCACCGCAAGGGATTCCGGGCTGGCCGCCCGCAAGCTCGACGAGCTGCGGGCGCTCGGCGCTCGCGCGCTCGCGGTCGATGCGGACGTGACGTCGACCGAGCAGGTGCGCGCGCTCGTGGAGCAGGTCACCGGCGAGCTCGGCCCGATCGACGTACTCGTCAACAACGCCGGCATCAGCGAAGGCTCGCCCGCGCTCGAGGTCGACGACGACTCGTGGCGGCGGGTGCTGGATGTCAACCTGGACGGCGTTTGGCGGTGCAGCCGCGAGGTCGGCGCCCAGATGGTCGAGCGCGGCACCGGCTCGATCGTCAACGTGGGTTCGATGTCCGGGATGATCGTCAACCGGCCGCGCTGGCAGCCGGCCTACCTCGCGTCGAAGGCGGCGGTGCACCAGCTGACCAAGGCGCTGGCCGCCGAGTGGGCTCCCCATGGGGTACGGGTGAACGCGCTCGCGCCCGGCTACTTCCTCACCGAACAGTCCCCCGTCGACCAGCCGGAGTTCAAGCCGTGGTGCGTCGATCCCGCTCCCATGCAGCGCTACGGCCTCCCCGACGAGCTCGGGCCGGCCATCGTGTTCCTCGCCAGCGAGGCCTCCAGCTTCATGACCGGATCCGTCGTCGTGATCGACGGCGGCTTCACGCTGTTCTGAGCCGGCCAGAGCAAGCGGACGATGCTGTAGAGACCGCAGCCCGCTCGCAGTTAAGCTGACTGAGGTGAAGCTGCTGCGACGGTTGTGGGAGCAGCTCGAGCACCTCGTCCTCGAGCTCGTGAAGTTCGGAACGGTCGGTGGCATCGCCGCCGTCGTCGACATCGGGCTGTCCAACCTGCTCCGGTTCGGCCTCGACTGGGGGCCGCTGACGTCGAAGACGATCTCGGTCGCCATCGCGGCCACGATCGCGTTCGCCGGCAACCGGTTCTGGACCTGGCGGCACCGCGCGAGCCAGGGCCTCGGCAAGGAGTACTTCCTCTACTTCGTGCTGAACGCCGTCGGCCTGCTGATCGCGCTGCTCGTCGTCGGCTTCACCGTCTACATCCTGGGGTTCGACGGCCCGCTGGCCTACAACCTCTCCGCGAACGTGGTCGGGCTCGGCCTCGGCAGCCTGTTCCGGTTCTGGTCGTACAAGAGATGGGTGTTCCTGCCCTCGGACGTGCCGCCCGTCGATCCGCACACCGGGCTGCCGCAACGTGAGGACGGCGCGGCATGACCGGCGAGGCAGACTTCGCGACGCTCGCCGAGCGCTACCGTGGTGAGCTGCGCGTGCACTGCTACCGCATGCTCGGCTCGTTCGACGAGGCCGAGGACCTCGTACAGGAGACGTTCCTGCGCGCCTGGAAGAACCTCGACGGCTTCGAGGGCCGCTCGACGCTGCGGGCGTGGCTGTACAAGATCGCGACCAACGCCTGCCTGGACGTACTCGACGGCAAGGCCCGGCGCGCGCTGCCGCAGGACATCAGCGCGCCTTCGGGTCCCGAGGTGAGCCTGCCGGCACGGTACGACCCGGTCTGGCTGCAGCCGTTCCCCGACGCGCTGCTAGTCGCACCGGCCGACGAGGAGCCGGGCGAACAAGTGGTGGCGAAGGAGACGATCGAGCTGGCGTTCCTCGCGGCGATCCAGCACCTGCCGGCGCGGCAGCGGGCCGTGCTGATCCTGCGGGACGTACTCGGCTGGCCGGCCCGGCAGACCGCTTCGCTGCTGGACGGCAGCGTGGCGTCGGTCAACTCCGCGTTGCAGCGGGCCCGCGAGACGATGCGCCTGCACCTGCCGGCCCGGCGGCTCGACTGGGCGGCCGCGGGTGGGCGGGCGGCTGCGCCGAGTGAGCAGGAACGCGCGATCCTGCGCCGCTACATGCTTGCGATGGAACGCGCCGACCTGGCCGCGCTCGCCGAGTTGCTGGCCGAGGATGTGCGGGCAGCGATGCCGCCGTGGCCGATGTGGTTCGAGGGCCGTACGGACGTACTCCAGTCGCTGCGGGAGAGCTGGGACGAGAGCTCGCCGTCGTACATCGGGCGGTTCCGGATGCTGCCGACCCGGGCGAACGGGCGGCCGGCGGTGACGACGTACCGGCAGGCGCCGGGCGACTCGGTGTACCGGCCGTTCGCGATCACCGTGCTGTGGCTGGCGGCGGACGGGCGGATCGCCGAGCTGACGGCGTTCCACGAGGTGCAGTTGTTCCCGGCGTTCGGGGTGCCGGCGGAACTGGTCGATTAGTTTTCCGGCGGGTAACCGTCACAGGAGCATGAGCAAACTCCTGTACTCCGTCACGATGTCCCTGGACGGCTTCATCGCCGGGCCAGCCGGCGACATGTCGTGGATGACCGGCCTCCTCGGGCCGAACCCGCTGGTCGACGAGCTGATCCCGCAGATCGGGTCGCTGCTGGTCGGCAACCGCACGCACGGCGGCGACGATCCCTACCGCGACGATCCGGAGCGGGCCGGTCAGGCGTTCGGCGGCGGGTGGGAAGGGCCGCAGTTCGTGCTGACCCATCGGCCGCCGTCACGGGCGGTGCCGGGTGTGACGTTCGTGACCGACCTGGGTTCGGCGATCTCGGCGGCGAAGGCCGCGGCCGGTGGGAAGTACGTCAACGTCATGGGCGCCTCGATCGCGCGGCAGTGCCTGGAGGCCGGCGAGCTGGACGAGGTCCTGACGCTGATCGCGCCGGTGCTGCTCGGTGACGGCACGCGGCTGTTCGACCACCCGGGCGGCACGAACGTACGGCTGGAGCGGCTCAGCGTCAGCGACGTGCCGACCGCGACGAACCTCTGGTGGAGGGTGGTGCGGTGAGCGGAGGCCTCACCAGCCGACCTCGTTGCAGCCCCGATGCTCGCGCGGCTCGACCTGCAACGTCGCGTGCGCGACGCCGTGGCGTTCGCGCAGCACCTCGCGAGCCTGGTCGAGCACGGCGTGGGCCTTGCCCTCGTCACACGTCACGAGGTGGGCGGTCGCGACGTGCATGCCGGACGTCAGCGTCCACAGGTGCAGGTCGTGGACATCCTGCACGCCGTCGATCGCGTTCAGATCACCGGCGACGGCCTCGGCGTCCATGCCCTCGGGGACGTGCTGGGCCAGCACCGCGAAGACCTGGCGGCCCAGCGAGATCGCCCGGACCACCACGAACACCCCGATCGCGACGGCGACCAGCGTGTCGAACGCCGTGCGCCCGGTGGCCGCGACCAGGATGCCGGCGACGATCACGCCGACCGAGCCGGCGGTGTCGGCGACCACCTCGAGGTAGGCGCCCTTGACGTTCAGGCTCTCCGTCGCGCCGGCTCGCAGCAGCACCATCGCCGCGATGTTGACGACCAGCCCGAGCCCGCCGACGACCAGCATCGGCGTGGTCGAGACCTCGGCGTCGTGGCCGTCGATCCGGCCGATCGCCTCGATCACGATGTAGACGGCGACGCCGAGCATGACCAGCACGGCGAAGCCGGAGGCGAAGACCTCAGCACGGTACGAGCCGTAGCTGCGCCGCCCGGTCGTATCCGGCCGGGCGGCGATCCGGGTGGCGAGCAACGCGGCAGCCAGCGTCACGACATCGGCCGCCATGTGACCGGCGTCCGACAGCAGAGCGAGCGAACCGGACAACAGCCCGTAGACCAACTCGACGACGAAGAACGCCGCGATCAACCCGAACGCGACACCGAGCCGCCAGCGGTGCCGGGCGCCCGCGTGCCCGGCGCCGCTGCCGGCGCTCGGAACGTGGCTGTGCGCGTGACCGTGACCGATCAGCGTGCCCTCCGCCTGGACTCACCCGAAGCGCGGCCACGCCCAGCCCCGGTGGCATGGCCATCGCTTGCGCCGCCAGTCGCGGCCTGAGCAACGCGCCCACGCCCAGCCACACGATCCGAACGAGTCGAGCCGGCGTCCTCCTGGGCGTCGGCATCGGCGGCTGGGGCATCGGGCACGCTGTCGGCCGAGCCGTCGACCGCGGCTTGGACGGCGCGGGCCGACGGCGCTCGCACGGCTTGGCCGCGTTCGGGATGGATGGCGTCGGTGTGTTCGGTGTGGGCCACCGCGAGGTCGAGCAGCATGCGGACGTGCGCGTCGTCGAGGCGGTAGTAGACCATCCGACCGTCCCGGCGGGTGGTCACAACGCGGTGGGCTCGCAGCAGCCGCAGCGCGTGCGACGTGGCCGACTCGCTCATCCCCGTTACGGCGGCCAGGTCGCACACGCAGAGCTCCCCGTCGAGCAGGGCGAGCAGCAGCCGCAGCCGGCGAGGGTCGGACAGCAGCCCGAACACGTCGGCGGTGTCGACCAGGTCCTCCTCGGCCGGCATCCGCTCGCAGACGGCCTCGACCCGCTCGGCGTCGACGACGCGGAACAGGCAACCGTCGATGGTCGCTACCTGCTCATCTGAAGACCTCTTCACATGTCGAATTGTAGAGCGGCGTCCACATCCAGTGTCAACCGCCCACGGCCGCGACCACCTCGACCTCCAGCAACGCGCCCGGCCGGAACAGGCGGCTGACCTCGACAGTCGTACTGGTCGGCGGATTACCGTCGAAGTATTTCCGCCGGACCGCGCCGTACTCCCCCAGCTGGTCCAGGTCCACCAGGAACGTGCGGATGTTGACCACATCGGCGAAGCTCGCGCCATAGTGCGCCAGCAAGCCCTCCAGGATCTCGAAGATCCGCTCCGACTGCTCCTGCACGCCACCGGCGACCAGCTCCCCGTCGTCACCGACGCCGATCTGGCCGGACAGGATCAGCAGGGCGCCGGCGCCCAGGTCGATCCGCGCGACCTGGGAGTACGGCCCGACCGGCTGCGCGGCGTCCGGCGGGTTCTCGAGACTTGTACGCATCAGTTCTCCTCCACAATCGCTCTTACGTCCACCCGGGCCAAGCCGTGTTCGACGGCCAGGCCGAGCCGCCGCCGGGCGGCGGCGAGCAGCGCCGCGGTCGGGTACGCCGCGAGCGCGAGATCGAGGTCCTTGGCGGCCGAGGTGACCGCGAACTGGCCGGTCGAGCTCTGCGCCCGCTGGTACGCCCGCGCCAGCGGTCCCTCGGCGAGCGCGGCCCGGACGAGCTCGGCCGGCAGGTTCAGCGCCCCGGCCAGCCGCAACGTCTCGTCGAGGACGGCGAGCGAAGCGATCATGCCCGCGTTCACGACCAGCTTCAGCGCGGCGCCGGACCCCAGCGGCCCACAGCGCCGGACGGTGCCAAGTCGCGCGAGCACGGCCTCCACCGAGGTGGAGACCTCACCGCCGGCGAGGATCGTGAGCTCCCCCGCCGCGGCCTTGTCGACACTCCCCAGTACGGGTGCGTCGACGACGCCGGCACCCAGCCGCTTGGCCACGTCGAGCAGGGCCGTCGGCCCGACCGTCGACATCTCCACCAGGCACGCGTCCGGCCGGATCGCGCCGGCCACGCCGTCCGGCCCGAACAGCACGGCCTCCACCGCCGGCCCGTCGGCGAGCATCGTGATCACCACATCCGCCGTCGAGACCGCCTCAGCCGGCGTCGCGGCCACCAGAGCCCCCGCGGCGGCCAGCGCGTCGGCCCGCGAAGTGCTCCGGTTCCAGACCACAACCTGATCGTCACCGGCGGTCTCGAGCAGCCGCCGCGCCATCGGCCTACCCATCTTTCCCAAGCCCAGAAAGGCGATTCTCGTCACGGCGTCCCACCGTAGGGAGCGATCCGACATTCCACCAACGAATGTTCGGCATAGGTACGATGCGATTTGTGCATGTCTCGCAGCTCGAAGTCTTCCGCGTCGTCGCCGGCCTCGGATCGGTTACCGCTGCCGCTCAGACACTCGGCTACACGCAGTCCGCGATCTCCCGCCAGATCGGCACGCTCGAGGCCGAGCTCGGCGCGAAGCTGTTCGATCGCCTGCCGCGCGGCGTCCGCCTCACAGACGAAGGCCGCGCCACGCTCCGGCACGTCGACGTGATCGTCGAACGCCTCGCGGCCGTCCGGTCCGACCTCCGCGCGCTGCACGACCTCGATGCCGGGCGCCTGCGGATCGGCGCGTTCCCGACCGCGAACGCCGCGCTCGTGCCCAGCGCCCTCACCCAGTTCGCCGCGGCGCATCCCGACGTCACCGTCTCGCTGGTCGAAGGCCTCACTCCGACCCACCTGGACCGGCTGCGCGCGGGCGACCTCGACCTCGCACTGACCACGAACTACCCCGGCCGGCCGATGGACGACAACGGCATCGAGTTCGCCCCGCTGCTCGACGATCCGCTGCTGGTGGCGGTTCCCCGCGACCACTGGCTGGCCGGCCGCAAGCGGGTCCGGCTCGCGGACCTGGCCGCCGAGAGCTGGGTCGCCGGGAGCCGGGAGGTCTCCGACACGTTGCTCGCCGCCTGCCTCCGCAGCGGATTCCAGCCGCGGATCGACTTCGTCGTCGCCGAGTGGATGGCCAAGCTCGGCATGGTCGCCGCCGGCGTCGGCATCACGCTGGTGTCGTCGCTCGCCGCCGCAGCCGTACGCGCCGACGTCGCGCTGGTCGCGCTGCACAAGGACGACACGCCCCTGCGTACGGTCTACATCGCAACGCCGGAAGGGATCGCGCCATCCGCGACCGTCCAGACGTTCCTGCGGATGCTGCGCGACGCAGCCCGCGAGTACGCCCTGGAATATGCTGCCGACCATGAGCGAGCAGGTCGACGGCATCAGCGAGCACGCGGCTCGTAACCAGGCCGACTGGGACGCCCGGTCGGACGGCTACCAAGCCGCGCACGGGCCTCAGCTGGCCGTGCACAACGGGCTGGCCTGGGGCGTGTGGCAGATCCCCGAAACGGAGCTCGACGTGCTCGGCGACGTCCGCGGGCTCGACGTACTGGAGTTCGGCTGCGGCGCCGCGCAGTGGTCGATCGGCCTTGCGGGCAAGGGCGCGCGAGTCACCGGGCTCGATCTCTCCGAACGCCAGCTCGCGCACGCCCGGAACGCGATGACCGCGGCCGGGCTGGACTTCCCGCTCGTCCACGCCAGTGCCGAGGACGTGCCGCTGCCGGACGAGTCGTTCGACGTCGTGTTCTGCGACCACGGCGCCCTGAGCTTCACCGATCCCTACCGCAGCATTCCGGAAGCGACCCGGCTGCTGCGGCCAGGCGGACTGCTGGCGTTCTCCCACACCTCGCCGCTGATTGAGCTCTGCTGGCCGGCCGACGCCGACGAGCCGACCGAGTCCCTGAGCCGCGACTACTTCAGCATGTACAAGCTCGAATACGACGACGAGGTGTCGTTCAACCTGCCGTACGGCGGGTGGATCCGGCTGTTCAACGCCAACGAGCTCGACGTGCTCGACCTGATCGAACCCCGGCCGGCAGCCGACGCGACCAGCTCGTACCGGAGTGAGTCGGAGCGGGCCTGGGCGCGCCGCTGGCCGGGCGAGTGCATCTGGCGACTGCGCAAACGCTGAGCACAGGTTTCACAGCTCACGCCCAGGTAAGCCACAGGACGGCTCCAGCTAGGCCCGCCAGGATCCGGCGCCATGACAAGACTGCGTCGTCGGGGCTGGATGCTGAACGTCGGCCTCGTACTCCTGCTGGCGATCGCCGGCGGAGTGACCTGGTTCGTCCTGCGAGGCGGCCAGCAGAGCAACGCGGAAGCATCCGCGCGTACCACGGCCGTCGGGTCCGGCGTGGTCGACAAGACCGTCTCGGCCGCGGGCAACCTCGAGGCGGCCAGCCAGACCGACGCCTCCTTCACGACGTCCGGAACGCTCACCAAGGTCTCGGTCCAGGTCGGTACCAAGCTGAAGAAGGGGCAGGTACTCGGCACGATCGACCCCAAGGACGCCAAGGAGGCGCTGGAGGACGCGGAGTACGCCGAGGAGCAGGCGGAGGCGGACCTGGAGTCCGCCAAGGCCAGCTTGACGGTCGCGGAGGCGTCGGTCACCGACGCCGAAACCGCCAAGGAGGACTGGGAGGACGACGACAGCTCGACGAGTACGGAGACCGCCGGGAACACCGGGGACCAGTCGCAGAGCCAGACGCAGACACAGGCTCAGAGCGAGGAGTCGCTCGACGCGGCGATCGACAAGGCCGAGGCCGACGTCACCAGCGCCGAAGTCCAGGTGAAGAGCGCCGAACGCGACGTCGCCGACGCCAAGCAGGACGTCGCGGACGCGAAGCAGGCCGTCTCGGAGACCACGTTGAAGGCACCGGTCGCCGGCACGGTGGTCGAGGTCAACGGCGCTGTGGGCGACTCGATGACGGGCAGCTCCAGCAGCTCGTCCAGCTCATCCAGCTCGTCGAGCTCGTCCAGCTCCAGCTCGAACAGCTCCTCGGCCGGTGGGACCCAGCCGAACGCCGACTCCGGAAGCACCAGCGACTCGACCAGTAGCGACAGCAGCAACAGCGGCACGGGGACGGCGTTCGTCGTGATCGCCAACCTCGACAAGCTCGGCGTCACCGCGAACTACACCGAGGCCGACGTCGTGGACCTGAAGGTCGGCCAGACCGCCACCGTGACGCCGAACGCCCAGTCGGACCGGACGTTCGCGGCCAAGGTCACCTCGATCTCCCCCACCGCGACCGTGACCAGCAACGTGGTGACCTACCCCGTCACGCTCGCGCTCGACGACACCGGCACCGGCTTGCGCGACGGCCAGACGGTGAGCGCCAAGGTACTGGTCGACCAGGCCGACAACGTGCTGCGCCTCCCGGCCAGCGCGGTCCGCGGCACCGGCGAGCGCGGCACCGTCACGCTCGTGAAGTCCGGCATCCAGCAGACCGTCACTGTCGGCGTCGGGCTGCGCGGCGACCAGTACCTCGAGATCACGTCGGGCCTGTCGGCCGGCGACCAGGTCGTCCTCGCGGCGGTGACCGGAAACTCCTCCCAACAAGGCGGAACGGGTCCGGGTGGCCAGTTCGGTGGGCAGCTGCCGGGCACCGGCCGGCAGGGTGGCGCGCAGTTCCCCAGCGGCGGTGGCGTCCGGTGACCGCCACGCCTTCTCCCGTCATCGAGCTGGAGCGGATCTCCAAGCAGTACGGCAGCGGCGAGGCCGCTGTGCACGCGCTGCGCGAGGTCAGCGTCAGCATCGAGGCCGGTGAGTACGTCGCCATCATGGGCGCGTCGGGCTCGGGCAAGTCCACGCTGATGAACATCCTCGGCTGCCTGGACGTTCCGAGCGGCGGGCGCTACCGGCTCGACGGCATCGACGTCGGCGGGCTCGACGAGCACCAGCTCGCGATCGTACGCAACCGCAAGATCGGGTTCGTGTTCCAGTCGTTCAACCTGATCCCGCGGACGTCCGCGCTGGCGAACGTCGAGCTGCCGTTGACGTACGCCGGTGAGTCGCGGCGGCGCCGGCGGGAGCGAGCCGTCGAAGCACTCACGCTGGTGGGGCTTTCCGACCGCCAGCACCACGCGCCGAACCAGCTGTCCGGCGGTCAGCAACAGCGGGTCGCGGTGGCGCGGGCGCTGGTCACCCGGCCCGCGCTCGTCCTGGCCGACGAGCCGACCGGCAACCTCGACTCGCACTCGACCGGCGAGGTCCTCGCGATGTTCGACCAACTCAACGCCAGTGGGCGCACGATCATCCTGATCACCCACGAGTACGACGTCGCCGAGCACACGAGCCGCGTGATCCGGCTCGTCGACGGGCAGATCGTCGAGGACGTACGCAACGGCCGGCGACGGCACGCCGCGCTGCACGACGCTCGGGTGGTGCGATGAACGTCCTGGACGTGGCGCGGTTGGCGGCGCACGGGCTGACCGCGAACAAGCTGCGCTCGGCACTGACGATCCTCGGCGTACTGATCGGCGTGGGTGCGGTGATCCTGCTGGTCGCGGTCGGAAACGGCTCGCAGAAGGCGATCGAGGCGCAGATCGAAGGGCTCGGCACCAACGTGCTCACGGTGTCGGCGGGCGGGCCGGGCGCGCGGTTCGGCGGAGGCGGCGGGCCGAGCACCCAGACCCGGCAGCTGTCGCTGACGACCGACGACGTGACCGCCTTGCGGGACAAGGATCTGGTGCCGGACGTGAAGTCGGTGTCGCCGGTGGTCAACGGCTCGGTCACGGCGACCTACCAGGGAACCTCGTACGACATCCAGCAGACCGTCGGCACGACGCCGGAGTACCTCGGGACGCTCGGACGGACGGTCGCCAACGGGTCGGCGTTCACCACGCAGGACGTGGAGAACGCGCGCAAGGTGGTGCTGCTCGGCGCCACGACGTCGGAGGAGCTGTTCGGCGGCGCGGATCCGGTCGGGCAGAGCGTCAACCTGTCGGGCGTGCCGTTCCAGGTGGTCGGCGTCCTTTCGAGCAAGGGCAGCTCCGGCGTACAGAACCAGGACGACGTGGCGATCGCGCCGATCACGGCCGTGCAGCAAAGCCTTACAGGCTACGGAGATCTCAGCCAGCTCGTCATCCAGGCGGCGTCGGCGTCCGCGATCGACACCGCGGAGGCCGAGGTGCTGGCGGTGCTGAACCAGCGGCACGACGTGACCGACAGCTCGCAGGGCAGCTTCAACGTGCTGAACCAGGAGTCGCTGCTGGAGACGCGGACCCAGGCGACGCAGACGTTCACTGTGCTGCTTGCGGCGGTTGCGGCGATCAGCCTGCTCGTCGGCGGCATCGGGATCACCAACATCATGCTCGTGACGGTGACCGAACGGACCCGGGAGATCGGGATCCGCAAGGCGATCGGCGCACCGCGAGGCGCGATCCTCGGGCAGTTCCTGATCGAGGCGACGCTGCTGTCGCTGGTGGGGGGATTGCTCGGCGTGGCGGCTGGGGTGCTGGGCAGCCAGTTCACGGTCGCCGGAGTCGATCCCGTCGTGTCGCCGAGCTCGATCCTGCTCGCGTTCGGGGTGTCGGCCCTGATCGGACTGTTCTTCGGGAGTTTCCCGGCCAACCAAGCGGCGAAGTTGCGGCCGATCGACGCGCTTCGGCACGAGTGACACGAACCTGGCACGAATCATGGACGAACCATGACGAAACAGAAAGGTGTGGACGTAATGGCAGGTACGGAGAGCGAGCCGGAGCAGGACCTGGCGAAGGAGCTGGCCGCGCGCTCGGGCGGCCGTAGCGTCGGGAAGCTGACGCTCGTACTCGTGGGCCTGGTGCTGGTGGTCGGTGGCTTCGCCGGTGGCGTCGTGTTCAACAAGGCGACGGCCTCCGCCGGAACCGACAACGGCGCCGGCGGGCAGCAGAGGCAGTTCGGACCAGGCCAGTTCGGGCCGGGGCAGGGCACCGGCAACCAGACGCCGGGCGCCAACGGCCAGACCCTTCCGCCGGGTGGCTTCGGCCAGAACGGCGGGTTCGTCACGGGCACGATCACAGCCGTGTCCGGCAACACCGTGGCCGTCAAGCAGGCCGACGGCTCGACCAAGCAGGTGAAGACCTCGGGATCGACGATCGTGACACTGAGTCAGAAGGGCGCGCTCGGTGACCTCAAGGCCGGCGACCAGGTTGCTGTCCGTGGCGAGGCTGCGGACGACGGAACGGTGACGGCGCAGTCGATCGCCGAGGGCGAAACCGGCTTGGCCCGCAGCGGCCAGCGCCAGCCCAACAACTGACCGCCGCCAGCGCCAGCCCAACAACCGACCGCCGACCGCGGGGTCGCGAATGACCACGTTAACCACGCATTTGGCTGGTTAACGTGGTCATTAGGTTGTTCGCCACGCCAGTAGGTGCTTCGCCACGCCCCGGGCCGTGGTTAACCCGCCAATTGCGTGGTTAACGTGGTCATTCGCAGCCGGCTACTCGACTACGGCGTCGATGACTTCCTGGGCCGCGCGGTCTTCGGCGCGAATGGCGGAGTCGTGGAGGGAGGCGTCGAGGCGGGCGTGGGCGACGACGGAGTGCAGGGCGCGCAGGACGGCGCCGGCTTCGGCGCCCCAGCTGGAGAGGTAGGAGAACTGCCACCACCACAGCGCCTCGTCGATCCGGCCTGCCTTGTGGTGCTTCAGGCCGTGCACCAGCGCCGACGCGATCGTGGCGAGGTCGTCGGAGAGGCTGGAGTGGAGCAGCTCGGGCGGCTCGGCGTAGGGGTCGAACACCTCGGAGTAGCTGTCGATCTCCGACAGGAGGTAGCCGAGCCGTTCGCGCAGCTCGTCGAGATCGGGATCTGGCCCGGCGTCGACTTCGAAGCGTTCGACGGGTACGACGTCGGAGATCGCGCCCAGCCGGCCGCCGGCCAGGATCAGCTGGCTCACCTCCAGCAGCAGCATCGGCACAGCCGTGGAGTAGTCCTCCGCGCGGGCGATCTCTCGCAGCGCGATCAGGAAGCTCTCCACCTGGTCGGCGATCTCCTGCGCGAAGTCCTCGACCTCGCTCTTCAGCTCGTGCTCGTGCACGTCAGACATCGAGCAACCTCCGTCCTTCGAATGCGCGTCCCAACGTCACCTCGTCGGCGTATTCCAGGTCACCGCCCACAGGCAGCCCGCTGGCCAGCCGGGTCACGCGTAAACCGATCGGTGCCAGCATCCGGGCGAGATAGGTGGCGGTCGCCTCACCCTCGAGGTTGGGGTCGGTCGCCAGGATCACCTCGCGGACAGTACCGTCAGCCAGCCGTCCCAACAGCTCTTTGACACGCAACTGGTCCGGCCCGATACCGTCGATCGGGCTGATCGCACCGCCGAGCACGTGATAGCGGCCGCGGTATTCGCGCGTCTTCTCGATCGCCACGACGTCCTTCGGCTCCTCGACCACACAGAGGAACGCCGGATCGCGACGCGGGTCGCGGCAGATCCGGCACTGCTCCTCTTCCGCGACGTTGCCGCAGGTGGCGCAGAAGCGGACCTTCTCCTTGACCTGGACGAGCGCGTCGGCGAGCTTGCGTACGTCGTCTCCGTCAGCGGCGAGGACGTAGAAGGCGATCCGCTGCGCGCCTTTCGGCCCGATGCCGGGCAGCCGCGCGAGCTCGTCGATGAGGTCCTGAACGACGCCTTCGTACATCCCCCTCCGCCCCTTTCGTCAGCCCGGCAGGCCGGGCGTGCCTGGCATGCCGGGGAGACCACCAGGGCCGCCGGGGCCACCCGCGCCGCCGCCGAACATGTTGGCCATCGGACCCAGCTTGCTGGCCTGCAGTGCCTGGGCGTTGGCGGTCGCATCGTGCACCGCGGCGACGATCAGGTCGGACAGCGTCTCGACGTCGTCGGGGTCGACGGCCTCGGGCTTGATGTCGAGGGAGCGCAGCTCACCGGTGCCGCTCACGGTCGCGACGACCAGGCCGCCGCCGGAGGTGCCCTTGACCTCGGACTCGGCGAGCTCGGCCTGGGCGGACATCAGCTGCTGCTGCATCTGCTGCGCCTGCTGGAGCAGCTCGGACATGTCTGGCGTTCCGCCGGGGAACACGATGGCCTCCTGGTCGTCGGGAGCGAGCCGTACGAAGAGCTTAAGGTGTGCGACCGACACAGGGCCGACGAGGGCTTGGACCCTCGCCGGCTCGGTGTTCGTGGACGGCTCGACGGGCGACCAGAAGCTCGCCGGTCAGCTGCACCACAACCGGTAGAAGACGTAGCCGCGCGCTTTGAGCGTCTTCAGGATGGTCGGAAGCGCGGCGACGGTCTGGCTCCGGTTCCCGCCGCCGTCGTGCAGCAGCACGATGGATCCGCTGCGTACATTGTCGAGAACCCGGCTGACGATCACCGAGGTCCCAGGCCGCGACCAGTCGCGCGGGTCGACGGTCCACAGCCGGATCGTCTTTCCGAGCGCCGCCGCCCGCGAGCGGACCGTGCTGTTGACGGCGCCGTACGGCGGTCGCAGGCAGCGAGGTGTGTAGCCGGTCTGCTTCTTGATCGCGGCATCGGTGTTGACGACCTGCGACTTGAACGTCGTCCACGTGACCTTCGTCAGGTCGACGTGCGACCAGGTGTGGTTCTGAACGCTGTTACCGTTCGTGTGAACCCGCAGCGTAACGGTCGGATGGGCAGCGACGTTCTGCCCCACCTCGAAGAACGTGGCCCGCACACCGTAGTCATGCAGGATCTGCACGATCTGCGGGGTATAGGTCGTGTTCGGACCGTCGTCGAACGACAGATAGACGTACTTCGTCGCCGCAGCGGCCTGCGGAGCGGCAACGATGTTACTCATCGTCGCGAGCAGAACAGCCGCGACCACAACCGCGATCGACGCGAGCAGGGCAGCGCCGGTCCGGCGGGGGCGGCTGTGAGGACGCGATCTCCGGAACATCAGTTCCTCCAGAGACAGCCAACCAGGCAACGGGTTGGACACTTCTCAGTCTTGCCGCGTCCCGCCCCCGTGGCGAGAGGCGTCGTGCTCCTCCTGCCCCGCCGATCTGCCTGACCTGCTGGGAGAGCTTTCGGAGCCCGGTCACGCCCGCACGCAGCCGAGCGTGCATCAGGCCGCTCGCTTGGCAAGGCGGTGGTGAACACGGCGCGACACAGCCGCCGAAGATGGCGGGAGACGAAGCCCGCACGAGGGCCGCGGCCGCGCCGCCAGAACATGGGGGCGCACCAGCCCTCGCCGATCGCGCCCGCGTGACACGCGAGCACCGCGGCGGCAACAGGTGAGCGCAGTGCCGCCGGCATCAGCCAGGACACGCGGCGCGAGGAGCGGCAGCCGGCCAGTCGGGGGGTGCCGTCTCAGGCGCCTGCCACCTGAAGCACCGCTGGCTAGTCGATGATTTCGGCGCCGAGTTCGCGGGTGAGGAGCTCGGTGTGGGTCGAGGGTGCTTCGGAGATCGGCAGGTCGGTGTCGCGGTCGATGTATTCCTCGGGGTCGGGTGGGGGTGGGGGTTCGTCCGGCGGCGGCGCGGCCGCGGGGCGAGCTGCCTCGGCGGGTGGGCGCTGCGCGGACTGCGGTTGCGCCTGCGGCCGGCCGGCTGCCTGGGGTGCGCCGGGTGGAGCGGTCGGGGGCTCGGACGGGCTGGGCTGGGGTGCCGGCGCCGCCGGCTGGTCGTCCCAGCCCGGGGGGTTTGCGGCCGGCTGCGCGGGCGGGCCTTGTGGTTGGGCTGGAGCCTGGGACTGTGCCGGGGCCGGCGCCGGTGATCCGCCTGTGCGGCCGGCGCCGGCGCTAGGGTCCACGATCGCGTCGATTCGCCAGTTGACGCCGAGCACGCTGCGTAATGCCTCGCGCAGGATGTCTTCGCTGCCGCTACGGGCGAACGAGTCGCGGGCGCCGGCATTGACCAGGGCGATGGTGAGGGTGTCGCCGTGGAGGCCGTTGACCTGGGCGTTGGAGCTCAGCAGGCTCCAGGTGAAGCGGCGACGACCCTTGACGTCCTCGAGTATCTCGGGCCAGACCCGGCGTACGTCGGCGATCGACAGCGAGCCCGCCTCACCGGACGGCGGGCCGCCGGCTGGGGTTTGCTGCGCCGGCTGCGGCTGGGCGGCCGGCGCGGGCTGGTTGTCCCATCCACCACCACCGCTGTCGGCGGCAGGTGCCGAGGGCTGCTGGGCCGGGGGTTGCTGCTGCGCCGGGGCTGACGGTGCGTCGTCCCAAGCGGCTACACCGGATCCGGCGGCGGCCGGCGCGGATGCCGCGGGCTGGCTGTCCCAGCCACCACCACCACCGCTGTCGGCGGCGGGCGCCGAGGGCTGCTGGGCCGCTGGCCGCTGCTGTGCCGGCCGTTCGGCCGGTGCCTGGGGCGGAGCCTGACTCGCCCGCGCCGCCGGAGCCTCGGCCGCCGGCGCGGAGACAGACGGAGCTTGCGCAGCGGGCGCCGGTACGGGCGCGGGCGCCGCACCACCTGGGTCAGGCGCCCCACCGCCGATCGACAGCCGGCGTTCCAGCCGGTCGAGCCGCGCGCCCAGCCCGAGCGCGCTGTCGTCGGCCGCCGGCAGCAGGACCCTGGCGCACAGCAGCTCGAGGTGGAGCCGCGGCGCGGTCGCACCGCGCATCTCGATCAGGGCGTCGTTGATCTCCGACGCCGCCCTGGTGAGCGCGGCCGTGCCGAACCGGGCCGCCTGCCCGGCCAGTCGTTCGGCCTGGTCGGCGGGCCCTTCGAGCAGTCCGCTGGTCGCGGCGTCGGGCACCGCGGAGAGGATCACCAGGTCGCGCAGCCGGTGCAGCAGGTCTTCGGCGAACCGCTTCGGATCCTGCCCGGACTCGATCACCTTGTCGACGCTGGCGAACACGGCCGCGCCGTCGTGGGCCGCCAGCGCGTCGACGATCTCGTCGAGCAGCGAATCGTGGGTGTAGCCGAGCAGCCCGACAGCGTGCGCATAGGTCACGCCGTCGTCGCCGGCGCCGCCCATCAGCTGGTCGAGGACCGACAGCGTGTCGCGCACGGAACCGCCGCCGGCGCGTACGACCAGCGGCAACACGGCCGGATCGATCGACACGCCCTCCTGCTTGCAGAGGTAGGCGAGGTAGTCGGACAGCACCCTCGGCGGCACCAGCCGGAACGGATAGTGGTGGGTGCGCGACCGGATCGTGCCGATGACCTTGTCGGGCTCGGTGGTGGCGAAGATGAACTTGAGGTGCTCGGGCGGCTCCTCGACGAGCTTCAGCAGGGCGTTGAAGCCCTGCGTGGTGACCATGTGAGCCTCGTCGACGATGTAGATCTTGTAGTGCGAGGAGACGGGCGCGAAGAACGCCCGCTCGCGCAGGTCGCGGGCATCGTCGACACCACCGTGGCTCGCGGCGTCGATCTCGATCACGTCGATCGAGCCGGGCCCGCCACGGGCCAGGTCGGTGCAGCTGCGGCACTCACCACACGGCGTCGGGGTGGGCCCCTGCTCGCAGTTGAGGCAGCGGGCCAGGATGCGGGCGCTGGTCGTCTTGCCGCAACCACGCGGGCCGGAGAAGAGGTAGGCGTGGTTGACGCGGTTGTTGCGCAGCGCACGCTGCAGCGGCTCGGTGACGTGTTCCTGGCCGATCACGTCGGCGTAGTTGTCCGGCCGGTATCTGCGGTAAAGAGCAAGCGGCGCGTTCACGGGACCGACCCTAGCCGGAGGCACGGACAGTCGGATGCTGGGCGGCGATCCCGTCGACCAGGAGCACGATCGCACGGTCGAACCAGCCGTCCATGTCGCGCGACTTCAGCTTGAACCGGCCGCCGAGCGCGCGGAAGTAGGGGTACTCCTCGGGCGGCAGGTCCTCGAACAGGCCCTTGTAGAACTCCGCGATCTCCCGGTCGTCGACCTGGACGTCGGAACGGTGCTCGATCCAGGCCCGCTCGTACGACACGAACGCCAGCACCAGGTCGATCAGCATGTCCCACAGCGGCTGGATGTCGTCGAGGTCGAAGCCGGCCTCGGTGAAGATGCCGAGCCCGCGCTCGTAGAAGCGGACCGTGTGGGTGCCGGCCATCGGCCGCTCGCGCATCACGTCGTAGAGCGAGACGTACGGCAGCAGAGATCGTCTGATCGCCTGCGCGGCGTCGACGATCGTCTGCCGCCAGTGCTCCTGGCTGGGCTGCGGCAGCCCGACGGTGCCGATGACCTCGTCCCAGAGGAGCGTGAGCAGCTCGTCCTTGTTGGCGACGAACTGGTACAGAGCAGACGCCGGGCAGTCCAGCGCGGTCGCCAGCCGGCGGACAGAAACTCCGGCGACGCCTCGGTCTCGAACCAGACCGAGCGCCACCGTGATCATCTCGTCACGCGTCGGGTTTTCCATCGGAGACGAGAGAGGATACAAGAAAACCCCCTGCGCACCCGGTAGAGCTCGCTTACCCTTGCTGCCTTCCGGCCCTGGGGGAGTTGGGCGAGATGCCGCCGCGCAGGAGGCTGCGCCAGTCTATGCGATCGGTCGCACGCGTGCGACGCAGCCCGCGATTCGCACGCACGCGTGCGACCAGGTAGTCTTCCGCGCGGAGGATTCGCCTAGTGGCCTAGGGCGCTCGCTTGGAAAGCGGGTTGAGGGAGACCTCTCAGGGGTTCGAATCCCCTATCCTCCGCCATCTCTCTCAAGGCGGGACGCGATCGGTGTGGACGAAACCGGTAGATCTCATCCACACCGTTGTTGCTCCGCGCTGTCGCCGATCGGCCTCAGCGGCTGATTTCTCCTTCTACTTCGCGCTGGCCACGTAGGCGCGGGGCACCGTGCCGGGCTCCGGGGCGCCGGTCCCGACCGCCCACAGCCGGCCTCCGTCGATGACCGAGCCGTAGAGCGAGCCGGCGTTCGGCGGTTCCGAGGTACGCACGAACCTGTCGCAGTCCAGCCCGAGGACCAGGGTCTCGGTCGTCTGCGGATTCTCGCCGACAGCGATCGGCCGGCCGCGCAGGAACTCGATCCCGTGCAGCTGGCCGGTGATGGCGGGTGAGGGGATCTCGGTCCAGCTCCTGCCGTCGAAGTGCAGGACGAGCGGTCGCCTCCACAGTTCGTCGTCGGGACGATGCCCGACCGCCCAGATGTCGTCGTCCGCGCGGACCACGACATCCTGGATGTTGATATGGCGCTCGCCCGTATCACCTGGCAGCTCGGCCTGCTTCCAGGACGTGCCGTCGAAGTGCGCGATGCCGCCGACACCCCACAGCCAGACGTTGTCGGGCGTGATGGGGTTCAGGTCCCACGCGGCCAGGATGTGCTCGGTGCCTGCGAGATCGACCGGGGTCCAGCGACCATCCCGATAGCGGTAGAGCAACTGCCGCCAGTCCTCGCCGACCGGGGCGCTCGAGCCGTACACCCAGACGTCCTGATCGGGTCCGGCCGTGGCGACTGCGCTGAAGCCGCCGTACTCGCCGGGCGGCAGCTCGGGTGCCTGCACGATCGTCCAGGCAGAGCCGTCCCAGTGCTCTAGCACGGGCTTCGACTCGACGGCGTCCGGCGTCGAGCCCACGGCCCAAACGTCGTCCCGCGCCGTCACCGCGAGGTCGTCGAGCCGGCCGCTCGCGAACGGCTGTTCCGGCTTCGTCCATCGTGTGCCGTCTCGGCGGAGTGCGAGCGGCGCGAAGCCGCCGTTCAACTCGATGCCGACCGTCCACATCGAGCCGCCGGTGGCTTCGACGCGATAGAGAATCGCCGATGCCTGTCCGGTCGGCGATTCTGTCCACACCGGCGCCGGTGTGATCGAGGTCAGGCCCAAGGCCGTGACAGTGAGTGCGGATATCAGGAGCGGGGCAGGCAAGGAGGTTTCCTCACATTCATCTCATGAGCAGGTCTCTTTGCCTACGACGCCCACGGAGCGCACGTTTGTGTCACGAAAGGTGCGAACACGCAGCCCAGAACTCGCGGTCATCGTGTCTTCTCCGGTGGGCGGGCATGCACGCGGTAGTCTCATTCTTCCTCTGCTTCGCCACCGTCGTACCCGGCCGAAAGGGCGATCTCGTGACCTTCCCGAGCGGCCCTGGGCCGTACCAGAATCCTGGCCCTGGCTACGAACCTGCTCCCGGCTTCGTCCACCAGCCCTGGATGCGGCAGCAGCGCAAGCAGGTCTTCGTACCCGTCGCACTGCTGGTCATCATGGCCGTGCTCGGCGTCATCATCGTCGGCGTACTCGTCCTGGGCATCGGCATCGTGCCCGGCGTGATCGCGACCTTGTTCGCGTTCGTGCCGGTCCTGCCGGTGGTCGGGGTCTACCTGTGGATCGACCGCTGGGAGCCGGAGCCGGGGCGGCTGCTGCTCGCCGCGTTCCTGTGGGGCGCGACGATCTCGGTGATCACGGCGCTGATCGGGAGCCTGCTGCTCGATCACGCCTGGGAGGCGACGCTCGGACCCGAGAACGCCGACGCCCTCGGCCTCGCAGTCACGGCGCCGGTGGTGGAGGAGTTCTGCAAGGGCCTGTTCATCCTGCTGGTGTTCTGGCGGCGCCGGAAGGAGTTCGACGGGATCCTCGACGGCATCGTCTACGCCGGGTTCGTCGGGCTCGGATTCGCGTTCGTCGAGAACATCGGCTACCTCGGATCGGCGTTCGGCGAGTCCGGCCTGGGCGGCGGCCTGTTCCTGTTCTTCATGCGCTGCGTGCTCGGCCCGTTCGCCCACCCGATCTTCACCTCGATGACCGGCATCGGGATCGGCATCGCCGCCCGGACGGCCAACCCGGCGGTGCGGTTCATCGCCCCGGTGCTCGGCTACATCGGCGCGATGATCCTGCACGGGCTCTGGAACGGTTCGACGCTGATCTTCGAGGGCGCCGGCTTCATCTACGTCTACGTCCTGATCATGGTGCCGGTCTTCGTCGCGATGGTCGTGATCGTGATCTGGCAGCGCCGGCGCGAGCAGCGCATCGTCGCGACGCAACTGGCGGGCATGGTGGCAGCCGGCTGGATCGCTCCGGACGAGGTGCAGCCGCTGACCAGCCTCGCGGGCCGGCGCAGCTGGCGGGCCGCGGTCGAGCGGCAGGCCGGCAAGGAGGCCGCGAAGGCCATCCGCGACTACCAAACGGCCGTCACCGAGCTCGCGTTCCTACGCGACCGCATCGCCCGCGGCGTCGCCGGCCGCGACAGCGAGCGCTGGCAGCACGAGCTCGTCCAGGCTCTCACCGACGCCCGTGCCCGGGCACACGGTCATCCGCAGGCGCTGGCCCAGGTCTGGTCGTCGCCGTGGCCGCCCAACCCGTACGCGCAGCCACCCGGCCCCGGTCCCCAGGGAGCGCCGAACCCGTACGGTCCTCCGCAGGGGCCGCAGGGGCCGTACCCGCGCTGAATGTCACTTCCGGGGCTGCGGAAGCATCCGCTTGAGCCCCATCCGGGCCAGGATCATGCCCGCGATCAGCACGCCTACCGGTACGGCCAGGATCCACGGGCCGTCCAGCACCACCCACACCAAGCCCCACCACGCGGCGAACTCGACCACACCGCAGGCCAGCCGCACCCGCCGGATCGTCCTCCGGCGGCGGAACCGCGTGATGACCTCGGCCACGTCGGGCCGGCGGGCAGCCAGCGACGTACCCGGTCTGGCCGGCAGCTGTACGGCGCCGTCCTGCTCCGCCGCCCAGGCGGCGAGCTGCTCGACGGTCGCGCCCTCGGGTACGCCCTCGATTCCGAGGCTGTGCAGCACCTGGCTGCCGCGGCGGGCCGGCTGACCCGGCGAGAGCGCCTGCCTGGCCGGGGCCTCCAGCTCGGGACGTCCCAGCAGCTTGGCAAGAGCGGCCGCGGCCGACTCGCCGCGCTTCGGCTCCTGCTCGTCGAGCTTCAGCTCGACCTTTCCGGACTTGCCGCGGCCCCAGAGCCTGGCCTGCTCTCCCCAGCCGACCGCGACCCACGGCACCGTACGATCTCCGGCGCGTTCGACAGCGCCGGCGAACGTGCCGGCCCTGGGCGCCCAGCCCGTACCGTCCGGCACGACCAGCGTGATGTCCCGGTCCCACGGCAGCAGCCAGGCGCCATGACCGTCGACGACCAGCCGGCTCCGCACGTCGTTCGGCGGCGCCCAGACCACGACGACGCCCGGCTGGCGATGCAGCGACTCGAGGTCCGGCCGGGGCAGGCCGAGCAGCTTGGCGACGTCGCGGTGCCTTTCGGCCGGAGGCTTCCGCGCGGTCAGCGCCGCGGTCAGCTCGTCGCCGTCGCGCTTGAAGAACGCCGACGCCAACGTACTGACGAGTGCAGGGTCGCGGCCGTCGATCGGGCCGACCGGCGGATCGTCCGGGCTGCTGCCCGGCTGGGCCAGCCAGAGGCGGCAGCTGTCGTCCGTTTCGGCGCCGGCATCGGCGACGGACACCACGACGACCCGCTTTCCGAGCATTGGCGCGAGCTGTGGCGCGAGCACGGTCGCTGCGCTCTCCGGCATCGGCGCCGTGACCCAGAAGTCGGAGTGGTCGATCGCCTGGCCGCCGGTCCAACCCGGATCGAGCAGGCGGATGGCGTCGTCCAAGTCGTCCGGATGTGTATTGGCCTGGAGCAGCGTGTAGCCCACGGGCCTCACCATAGTGGCGAACGGTTATCCACAGCAGTGGACAGAACAGCTATCCACAGGTGCACCGCGTCCTATGCTTCCGGCATGGGAGAACGGGTCATCGACCGAGACTTCATCGAGAAACTCGGCAAGGACATCCAGAAAGAAGCCGACGGCACCCTGCCGCAGGCCAAGAGCATGGCCGTCGAAGCGCAGGAGCAGATGAAGCAGGCCGGACAGGGCGGTGGCTTCCCGGTCGTCATGGCGTTCTTCTTCGGATCCGAATACGCCGAGCAGGCGTGGGACACCAAGCAGGAAGAAGCAGGCGAGCTCAACAGCGCGCTGCAGCGGATCGCCCAGAAGTGGCAGGAGATCGAGGACACCGCTTCCGGTCAGCAGGGGGGATACACACCATGAGCAACAACTACGACTCGATGGCGGGCGCCTTCAGCTCGGGCAAGACGCTGGGCACGACCGCGTTCGTCTCCTCACTCGTGGCGTGCTCGGTCTGGCCCGAGCTGCTGCTGCCGATCCCCGCCGACAAGAGCGGCATCTTCATGAAGCAGGTGCTCGGCAGGATCGCCAACCTGGAACGCCTGCAGAAGTCGGTCTCGATCGCCGGGCAGTCGACGGCGCTCGGCGGCATGCTGCTCAGCGTTCCGATGCGGCTCAAGCTGGTCGTCACCGACACCGGCGCGATGCTGCACGCCTGCGGGCGCATCCACGAGTCCGGCCAGACCGCCCGCGACTACCTCGATGCGCTCAACAAGTCCTACTACAGCATCACTCCCGATGTGTGGCAGGCCAACGACCAGAAGGCGTTCTCCGAGCGGCTCCGCAAATACCGCGACAGCGTGGTCAACACCTGCTGCCTGTGCGAGGAGATCGCCATGATCACCTCGGTGATCGGCACGCTCCGGTTCGTCCAGCACGCCATCTGCGCCGCGCTGGCCACCGCGATGGCCGTGATGGCGGCGGCGTTCTGGGTCGCTATGGCCATCCCGTTCGGTCAGGGCGTGGCGACCGCGATCCGCAACATCGGAACCACGCTGGCGAAGATCCTGCGTAAGACCGTGCAGTTGATGGACGAGATCATGGTCAAGGTCGGCCTCGTGGGCGCGTCGCTCGTCGCCGCCCGGTCGGCCCAGGCCGTGCTGAGCGATGCCTACCGCCTCGGCGACGACGCCATGGGCGACGCGGGCAACGCGCTGAAGCAGACGCTCGGGGACGTCTGGGACAAGCTCAAGGACAAGAAGCTCGCCTTCCTGACCGGTTGGTGAGTGCTGCTTCGCAGGAGAGAAGGAACGTCGTGTCGGAAGAGTACGTGTTCGGCGATCTCACTCGAGACGCCGACGACATGCTGCGTTCGGCGCAGGGGCGGATGGCCCAGGTCGAGGACATGCAGCGCCGGATGGCCGAGATCGTCGGTTCCGCCGTCAGTGAGGACGAACGGATCTCCGTGGCCTTCTCCGAGGCGAACGGCCTGCAGAAGCTCGACCTCGACCCCCGCGCGATGCGGCTCGCGTCGGACGACCTGTCCGCCGAGATCATCCGGCTGGTCAACGTGGCCCGTGAGGACGCCCAGGCGCAGACCCAGCAGCTCGTGGCCGAGATGATCGGCGGCGGTGCCCCGGATCCCGAGCAGCTCCTCGGGCAACTGCCTGCGTTCGAGGAGTCGATGGCCGAAATTCTCCGCGACACCGAGCAGATGGGCATCGACATCACCGACATCGTCGAACGCATGCAGCGCCAGATCGACACGCAGTAGAGGCGGTCAGCTGGGCCGAGCGGGCTGATCGCGGAGGGCGGCTTTCACCGCGGGGATGGACGCCGGCGCCATCGACAGCTCACCGACGCCGAGGCCGACCAGGCGGGCGGCCGCCGCGGGGATAGCGGCCAGCTCACCACACAGCGCGACCCGGCAACCGGCCTTGGCCGCTCCCTGCGCGACCAGCTCGATCGCCCGCCAGACGGCACGGTCGTCGGTGAAGGCGACCTCGTCGTTCGTACGGTCGGCGGCCAGGACGTACTGCGTGAGGTCGTTGCTGCCCACGCTCACGAAATCGACGACCGCGCCGAGCTCGGCGGCCAGCAGCGCCGCCGCGGGCACCTCCACCATCACGCCGACCTCGGCCGGTTCCGCGTAGGCGACTCCGTCTGCGGCCAGGCTCGCGGCCGCTGCGGCCACCAGCTGTCTGAAGGCCACGGCTTCCTCCGGCACGGTCACCATCGGCGCCATCACCGAAACCTGCGCGGGCAGGCCGTGCGACGCGCGGAGGATCGCGCGGAGCTGGGTGCGCAGCAGCTCCGGATGGCTCAGGCCGTACCGCAGCCCGCGCACTCCCAGCGGTCCGTGCCGCCACGGGTCGAGGTGCAGGGCCGGCAGCAGCTTGTCGCCTCCGACGTCCAGGGTGCGGATGGTCACGGGCCGGTCCCCGAGGACGGTGAGGATCTCGGCGAGCTCGGCCGCCTGCTCGTCCTCGCGTGGCAGTTCGGGGCGGTCGACGTAGAGCAGCTCGGTACGCAGCAGGCCCACGCCGTCAGCGCCGGCATCGACCGCCGCCCGGGCCTCGGCGACGCCGGCGATGTTCGCGGCGACCAGGATCCGGCGGCCACCGACCGACACGGGGCCGCGGGCGGCGGCCAGCGCCTCCTCGCGTTGCTCGGCCAGTTCGCGGACGCGGCTCTCGGCCGCTGTCTGCTCGGCAGGTGACGGATCGGCGGTCAGCGAGCCGGTAGTGCCGTCGACGATCACGGTGGTGCCGTCGGGTACGTCGAGCTCGCCCAGGCGTACGACCATCGGCACGTCCAGGCCTCTGGCCAGGATCGCCACATGAGCTGTCGGGCCGCCGCGCTCGAGCGCGATGCCCGCCACGCCAGCCGCGGCCAGAGCGGGTACGTCCGACGGCACCAGGTCGCCGGCGAGGACCACCGCACCGCGCAGGCGGCCGGGGTCGACGCCGCGGGACGTCGGAACGCCCAGCGCGGCCAGCACAGCCAGCCCGACGTCCTCGATGTCGGCCGCGCGATCGGCGGCGGCCAGCAGCTCACGCCCGGCCTGGACGACGGCCCACCAGGCGGCCTCCGCGCTCGCGCCGGCGGCGATCCGCTCCTCGGCCTGCCCACGCAGCGCGGGGTCGGCCAGCAGTGCCCGGTGCGCGGCCGCGATCTCGTCCGGGCGGGAAGCCAGGTCCGCGTCGGCGCGGCCGAGCGCGGTGGCGAGCCGGTCACGTTCGGCCGCAGGGTCGGCCGCCGGACGCTCCGGTATCTCCGGCTCGGACCGCCTCAGCTGTACGGCCGGACCGACCGCGACCCCCGGCGACGCCGGCGTACCCGCACCGGCGCCACGACCGGTCGCCGAACGACCGGCGGCACCACCCGCGACCCCGGGCAACGCATCTACAGCCGGCCGTTTACGTTCGGCGGCGGAGCCGGAAGCCGGACCATCGGCGGGACCGGCCGCGAGCCCGGGCGACGCCGGCGTACCTCCGCCGTCGGCGGGCCGCTCGGCGGCGGCCGGCGGCTCGGCGGGTTCGCCGAACCCGCTCTCGACCAGCGCGGTTACCTGCTCCAGCGCTGCCTCGGAGCTCGCGCCGATCTCCACCTCGTCGCCGCCGTGGAGGGCGAGCGCCACAACGCCGAGCACGCTCACGGCAGGTACGCCGTCGATCGTCACCGAAGCGTTCAGCTCACCCGCCAGCCGCGCGACAGCGGCCGCCGGGCGGGCGTGCAAGCCCGCCGCGTTCCGGAGCACCGCAGTCCGAGTGAACCGCTCCTCACCACCAGCGCCAGGCGCACCCGCCGGAGGGCCGCCAGCAGCGGAAGCAGCCGCCACCACCTCGTCCAGGCTTCCGTGCTGCGCCACCGCGGCCGCCGCGAGCGCGCCCTCGACCAGCGGCGCGTCGACGATCCGTACCCGCTCCCGCTGCTCCTCCTCCAGCAGCTCGAGCACCAGATCGGCGGTCATCAGCGCCGACCCCAGGTCGTAGAGCAGCACGACGCCATCGCCGCTGTCGGCCGCCGACACCGCGGCCTGCACCTTCTCGAAGCTCGTGCCGATCCCGCCTTCGTCGGTGCCGCCGGCAGGTTCGATCGCCAGCCCCGGCGCCATCTGCGCGGCCAGCTCCCGCACTCCCTCAGCGAGCTGCGCCACGTGCGAGACGAGGACGAGCCCGACGGTCATACCGTGTCGGCCAGCGCGCGGAACAGCAGTGCCGTTGACGTCGCGCCGGGGTCCTGGTGCCCGGCGCTGCGTTCGCCGAGGTAGCTGGCCCGCCCCTTGCGCGCGACCAGCGGAGTCGTCGCACGCATGCCCTCCTCGGCCGCGTCGGCCGCGGCCGACAGTGCCGCGGGAAGGTCCTTGCCGGAGGCCAGCGCGGCCTCGCCCGCCTCCACCGCCGGCGTCCAGGCGTCGACCATCGTCTTGTCGCCGAGCTCGGCCTTGCCGCGGGCGACCACACCGCCGAGGCCTGCGCGCAGCGCCTCGAACAGCTCGGCGGGCGAGAGCTCCGGCTTGTCGACCGCGATCGCGCCGGCCCGCAGGAACGCCGTGCCGTACAACGGTCCGGCCGCACCTCCGACCTTGGAGATCAGCTGCCTCGCGACGGTCTTCAGTACGCCGGAGGGGGTCCCAGGATCGACCTCGGCGAGCGCCTCGACCGCTGCCCGCATGCCGCGATCGAGGTTTTCACCGTGGTCGGCGTCGCCGATCGCCGAGTCGAGCTCGACGAGATAGGCCTTGTTTTCGGCGATCACCTCGGCGTACCGCTGGATCCAGCCAACGAAATCCTGCTTGCTCACACCCATGTGGTCATACTCCCCAACGCAGCGCGGGAGTGTGCACGGGAGCGTCCCAGAGCTCGAGCAGCTCGTCGTCGACCTTCAGCAGCGTGATCGACATGCCCTGCATCTCGAGCGAGGTGATGTAGTTGCCGACCAGCCGGCGCTCGACCGTGATGCCGCGGCGGGCCAGCACCTGCTCGGCGTGGGCGTAGGCGATGTAGAGCTCGATCAGCGGCGTCCCGCCCATGCCGTTGACGAACAGCAGCGTGCGGTCACCCGAGCCGAACGGCAGGTCCTCCAGGATCGGCGCCAGCAGACGTTCGACGATCTGATTGGCGGGCTCCAGCGCCAGCCGCTCGCGCCCGGGCTCGCCGTGGATGCCGATGCCGATCTCCATCTCCTGCTCGCCGAGCTCGAACGTCGGCTTGCCGGCGTGCGGCACGGTGCAGGACGTCAGCGCCATGCCCATCGAACGGGCCTGGGCGTTGACCTTCTCGCAGAGCGCCTTGACCGCGGCCAGGTCGTCGCCGCGTTCGGCGGCGGCACCGACGATCTTCTCGGCGAGCACGGTCGCTCCGACCCCGCGCCGGCCGGCGGTGTAGAGACTGTCGCGTACGGCCACGTCGTCGTCGATCACGACGGCCTCCACGCTGATCCCCTCGGCGGCGGCGAGCTCGGCCGCGGTCTCGAAGTTCAACACGTCACCCGTGTAGTTCTTCACGATGTGGAGAACGCCGGCACCGCCGTCCACAGCCTTCGTGGCGTCGGCGATCGGGTCGGGCGTCGGCGAGGTGAACACCGCACCGGGGCACGCGGCGTCGAGCATGCCGAGCCCGACGAAGCCGCCGTGCATCGGCTCGTGCCCGCTGCCTCCACCCGAGACGATGCCGACCTTGCCCTGGCGCGGCCCGCCGGCGCGCACGATGTAGTCGGGGTCTGTGTGCACCTCGATCAGGTCGGCGTGGGCGGCCGCCATGCCTGCCAGCGCCTCCGGAACCACGTTGGCCGGATCGTTGATCAGCTTCTTCATAACTGCCTTCCTACTACGCCAGGCTCCGCCGTCACAGGTCCGAGATCGGTCCGTCATCCGGTCCGTCATCGGTACTGACACAGTGCCCGTTCCGCAGCTGACCGGACACGTTCTGGAATGCGGCATTACACTGCGGTCCTGTGATCTTCAAACGAGTCGGAGACCATCGGCCCTACCCAGAGCATGGCGCGGCGCAACGCGACTGGGCCAAGCTGGCTCCACGCCCGATCCGGCTCGACCAACTTGTCACCACCAAGCGCACCCTGGACCTCGAAGCGCTGCTCGCTGAGGACTCGACCTACTACGGCGACCTGTTCGCCCACGTCGTCGAATGGGAGAACGAGCTCTATCTGGAGGACGGGCTGCATCGCGCTCTCCGGGCGGCCCTCCATCAGCGCATGGTCGTGCACGCCCGCGTGCTACGGCTCGAGAAGTAGCCGTACTGGAAAGCTCAACTGATGGCGTGGGACACCGAGTACCGGGCGCCGCAGGTCCGCAAACGACGCCGGATCCGCGGTCCTATCACCCTGCTCCTGTTGCTCGGGCTCCTCTCCGGAGCGGCGTACTTCGGCTGGAACGCCGTCGTCGAGGGCCGGCAGGACGAGGCGACGCAGGTCTGCAACACGCCGTCCGCCGACGGACGGCAGCGGATCGCGTCCAACCAGGTCGTCGTGAACGTCTTCAACGCCGGCAAGGTCCAGGGCCTGGCCGGCCAGACGGCCGATCAGCTCCGCAAGCGCGGCTTCCGGATCGGCAAGGTCGCCACCGAGGAGAGCGAAGTCCGGGTCGACAAGGTGCTGGTGCGTGGCCGGGCGCTCGAGGCGCCGGAGGTCCAGCTCGTGCTCGCGCAACTCGAGGGCGAACGCCCGGTGGCCGACAACCGCACGGACTCCAGCGTCGACATCGTGGTGGGTGACGGCTTCAAGGGCCTCTACGCCAAGGGACCGTCAAGCATGACCGTACGCAGCCGCGTCCCCGTCTGCGTGACGTCGACACCCAGCCCCACCGCGTCGTAGCCGCCGCAACCGGCTAGGCCGTGTCTCATAAGTGTCGTTCGAGTTCGCGGAGCCAGATGTTGATGGCGGCGATGTAGACGGTGGCCAGGTAACGGACGGCGAGTTTGTCGTATC
>NZ_BAAGYY010000002.1:0-165150 GCF_054779015.1 Flindersiella endophytica | reverse complement strand
ACCGCGGCCGCCACGACCACCACGGTCACCGCCGCGGCCACCACGGCCGCCACGCTCACCACGGCCGCCGCGCTCACCGCGCTCGCCGCCAGGCCGCCGCTGCGCGGCCGCCCGGGCCGCCGCCTGCTGCGCCTCACGCTCGGCGCGCGACGACGGGACCTCACCCTTGTAAATCCAAACCTTGACGCCGATCCGGCCGAACGTGGTGCGAGCCTCGTAGAAGCCATAGTCGATGTCGGCCCGCAGCGTGTGCCGCGGCACCCGACCCTCGTCGTAGTGCTCCGTACGCGACATCTCCGCGCCACCCAGCCGGCCCGCGACCTCGACGCGGATGCCCTGGGCACCGGCCTTCATCGCGCTCTGCAGCGCCTTGCGCATGGCCCGCCGGAACGCGACCCGGCTGGCCAACTGCTCGGCGACGCCCTGAGCGACCAGCTGCGCGTCGACCTCGGGGTTCTTCACCTCGAGGATGTTGAGCTGGACCTGCTTGCCGGTCAGCTTCTCCAGGTCGGCGCGGATCCGGTCGGCCTCCGCACCACGACGGCCGATGACGATGCCCGGCCGGGCGGTGTGGATGTCGACGCGCACACGCTCACGGGTGCGCTCGATCTCGACCTTGGAGATGCCGGCCCGCTCCATGCCCTTGCTGAGCAGCTTGCGGATCTCGACGTCCTCGCCGATGTAGGCCTTGTAGAGCTTGTCGGCGTACCACCGGCTGGTGTGGTCGGTGGTGATGCCGAGGCGGAACCCGTTGGGGTTGACCTTCTGTCCCATCAGCGGGTCCTCCTGTTCCTGCGCGTGGACTGTTCGGCGTTCTCGTCGACGACGCTCTCGACGACGACGGTGATGTGGCTGGTCCGCTTGAAGTACGGGCCTGGGCGGCCCTGGGCCCGCGGGCGCCAGCGCTTCATCGTGGGTCCTTCGTCGACGTAGGCACGCGCGACGAACAGGTCGGCGCGGTTGGCCTGCAGAGTGTTCTCCGCGTTGGCCATCGCGCTCTCCACGACCTTACGGACGGGCTCGGCGGCGGCCTGCGGGGCGAACCTCAGCAGGTCGACCGCGTCCTGCGCCGGCAGGCCGCGGATCAGATCGACGACACGACGCACCTTCATCGGCGTCATGCGTACGTAGCGCGCGACTGCCCGCGCCTGCGGGTTGTCGGTCGCCAGATCGGTGGTTGTCATCGACGCCGGCTCCTTCGGTCGTCCTTCTCGTGACCGCGGAACGTCCGCGTCGGAGCGAACTCGCCGAGCTTGTGCCCGACCATCGCTTCGGTGACGAACACCGGCACGTGCTTGCGTCCGTCGTGCACTGCGATCGTGTGACCGAGCATCGCCGGGACGATCATCGAACGACGGGACCAGGTCTTGATGACCTGCTTGCTCCCCTTCTCGTTCTGGACATCCACCTTCTTCATCAGGTGGTCGTCCACGAAGGGGCCCTTCTTGAGGCTACGTGGCATCCTTCAGGCTCCCTGTTCCTAGCGCTGCTTACCGGTCTTGCGACGACGGATGATCAGCTTGCTGCTTTCCTTGCCCGGACGACGGGTCCGGCGCTCGGGCTTGCCCCACTTGGAGACCGGGTGACGGCCACCGGAGGACTTGCCCTCGCCACCACCGAGCGGGTGGTCGACCGGGTTCATGGCGACACCGCGGACCTCGGGGCGCTTGCCCTTCCACCGCATGCGGCCTGCCTTACCCCAGTTGATGTTGGACTGCTCGGCGTTGCCGACCTCGCCAACCGTCGCGCGGCAGCGGACGTCGACCATGCGCTGCTCGCCGGACGGCATCCGCAGCGTGGCCTTCGAACCCTCACGCGCCTGCAGCTGCACCGACGCGCCGGCGGACCGGGCGATCTTGGCGCCACCGCCGGGCCGCAGCTCGATCGCGTGGATCGTGGTGCCGACCGGGATGTTGCGGAGCGGAAGGTTGTTGCCGGGCTTGATGTCCGCGCTCGGGCCGGTCTCGATCCGCTGCCCCTGCTTGAGGTGGGACGGCGCGAGGATGTAGCGCTTCTCGCCGTCGGCGTAGTGCAGCAGAGCGATGTTGGCCGTGCGGTTGGGGTCGTACTCGATGTGCGCGACCTTGGCCGGCACGCCGTCCTTGTCGTACCGCTTGAAGTCGATCAGCCGGTACGCACGCTTGTGGCCGCCACCCTGGTGCCGAGTAGTGATCCGGCCGGTGTTGTTCCGGCCGCCCTTCTTCGGCAGGGGGCGAAGCAGAGACTTCTCCGGCGTGGAGCGGGTGATCTCGGCGAAGTCCGAGACGCTCGCGCCACGACGGCCCGGCGTCGTCGGCTTGTACTTACGGATTGCCATTCGTCAGTCCTTCGCCTAGCTAACCGGTCCGCCGAAGATGTCGATCCGCTGGCCGTCCTGGACGGTCACGATCGCACGCTTCACGCTGGCGCGCGTGCCCCACCCGAAGCGGGTGCGGCGGCGCTTGCCCTTGCGGTTGAGCGTGTTCACCTCGGTCACGTGGACGTTGAACACCTTCTCGACCGCGATCTTGATCTCGGTCTTGTTGGCGGTCGGGAGGACCTCGAAGGTGTACTTGTTCTGGTCGAGCAGGCCGTAGCTCTTCTCGCTGATGACCGGCTTGATGAGCACGTCGCGGTGGTCCTTGTGCAGGTTGCTCATGCGTCAGCCTCCTTCTCCGCATCAGCGTCAGCGGCCTTCGCCGTCTTCTTCGCCGCGGTCTTCTTGGCAGCCGTCTTCTTGGCTGCCGCCTTCTTCGCGGGCTTCTCCTCGGCGTCGTCAGCGGCGGCGGCCTTCTTGGCAGCTGCCTTCTTCGCCGGCGCCTTCACCTCTACCTCGATGCCCGTGAACTGCTGGTAGGCCTTCGCGGTGAAGATCACGTCGTCGGAGATCAGCACGTCGTAGGTGTTGAGCTGGTCGGCGACCAGGATGTGCACGCTGGCGGCGTTGCGCAGGCTGAACCAGGCGACGTCCTCATCGCGGTGCAGCACCACGAGAACGTTCTTCCGCTCGGTCACCTTGGTGATGGCCGCCATCGCCGTCTTGGTCGAAGGCACGTCGCCGTCGATCAGGCTGCTCACCACGTGCACGCGGCCGTGGCGGGCCCGGTCGGACAGCGCGCCGCGCAGCGCGGCGGCCTTCATCTTCTTCGGCGTCCGCTGCTCGTAGTTGCGCGGCTGCGGGCCATGCACGACGCCACCACCGGTGAAGTGCGGCGCGCGGCGCGAGCCCTGGCGGGCGCGGCCGGTGCCCTTCTGGCGGTACGGCTTGGCGCCACCGCCGGAGACCTCACCGCGGGTCTTGGCCTTGGCCGTTCCCTGCCGGGACGCGGCCAGCTGGCCGACCACGACCTGGTGGATCAGCGGCACGTTGACCTGGACCTCGAAGATCTCCTCGGGGAGATCGACGCTGCCGGCCTTGGAGCCCTCGGCGTTCAACACGTCAACAGTCGTCATTTCGTCTCTCCGCCCTTCGCCGCGTTGCGGATCAGGACCAGGCCGCCCTTGGGGCCCGGGATCGCGCCCTCGACGAGGATCAGGCCCTTGTCGGCGTCGACCGCGTAGACCTTGAGGTTCGCGGTCGTCACGCGCTCGCCACCCATCCGGCCGGCCATCCGCAGGCCCTTGAACACGCGGCCCGGCGTGGCACAGCCACCGATCGAGCCGGGCGAGCGGTGCTTGCGCTCGACACCGTGGGAGGCCTTCAAGCCGTGGAAGCCGTGACGCTTCATCACACCGGCGAAGCCCTTGCCCTTGGAGGTGCCCGTGACGTCGATTGCCTGGCCCTTCTCGAACACCTCGACGGTGAGCTCCTGGCCGGTCGAGTAGGACTCGGCGTCGGCGGTACGGAGCTCGACGAGGTGACGGCGCGGCGTGACGCCGGCCCTCTCGAAGTGGCCCTGCTTGGGCTTGTTCACCTTGCGCGGGTCGATCGCGCCGAACGCGATCTGGACTGCCGCGTAGCCATCGGTCTGCGGCGTGCGCACCTGGGTCACAACGCAAGGACCGGCCTTGACCACGGTCACCGGAACGAGACGGTTGTTCTCGTCCCAGGCCTGCGTCATGCCGACCTTCTCACCCAGCAGGCCGCGCACGGTGCGACCTTCCTTCAAGCTGCTGCTCATTAGTGCGTCCCTCAGAGCTTGATCTCGATGTCGACGCCGGCCGGGAGGTCGAGCCGCATGAGCGAGTCAACCGTCTTCGGCGTCGGGTCGATGATGTCAATGAGCCGCTTGTGCGTCCGCATCTCGAAGTGCTCGCGGCTGTCCTTGTACTTGTGCGGCGACTTGATGACGCAGAAGACGTTCTTCTCCGTAGGCAGCGGCACCGGACCAGCGATCTTGGCGCCGGTACGGGTAACGGTGTCGACGATCTTGCGCGCCGAGCTGTCGATGACCTCATGGTCATACGCCTTCAGCCGGATGCGGATCTTCTGTCCCGCCATCGTCCTTCTCTCCTCATTCGAGCCTTGCGGCCGAGTGTCTGGTCCGCCCGGTTTCTCCGACCCCCGCGGTCGGGTGTGTCGCGTACCCAGACCGCACGGATCCCTTGGATTTGTTTTCCGTTCGGGATGTCGCAGAGCCCGTCCTTGCGGATCAGGCACAGATTGTGTTGCACGTCTCCGCTTCGGCCGCATCCGGATCAACTGACCACAGGACACGCCACGGCGACTCGCCAAAGGCAACCCGGCAAGTATGCCAGACAACCCCTTACGCAAACCAACCGGGGTGGGGCCCCGTTCGAGGACCCACCCCGGTCAGCCTTGCACTACTTGATGATCTTGGTGACCCGGCCGGCGCCGACGGTGCGGCCGCCTTCGCGAATCGCGAACTTGAGGCCTTCCTCCATCGCGATGGGCTGGATCAGCTCAACCCGCATCTCGGTGTTGTCGCCCGGCATCACCATCTCGGTGCCCTCGGGCAGGTGCACAACACCGGTCACGTCCGTCGTACGGAAGTAGAACTGTGGGCGGTAGTTGTTGAAGAACGGCTTGTGCCGTCCGCCCTCTTCCTTCGACAGGATGTAGACCTGCGCCTCGAACTCGGTGTGCGGGGTGTTCGTGCCCGGCTTGACACAGACCATGCCGCGCTCGACGTCTTCGCGCTTGATACCGCGAAGCAGCAGACCGACGTTCTCACCGGCGCGCGCCTCGTCGAGGATCTTGCGGAACATCTCGACCGCCGTGACGACCGTCTTCTGCGACGTCTCGCGGATACCGACGATCTCGATTTCCTCGTTGGTCTTCAGCACACCACGCTCGACGCGGCCGGTGACGACCGTGCCTCGACCGGTGATCGTGAAAACGTCCTCGACAGGCATCAGGAACGGCCGGTCGATCTCACGGGTCGGCTCGGGGACCGACTCGTCGACCGCCGTCATGAGCTCCATGATCTTGTCGGCCCACTCTTCGTCGCCCTCGAGCGCCTTCAGCGCCGAGACGCGAATCACCGGGCAGTCGTCGCCGGGGAACTCCTGGCTGTTCAGGAGCTCGCGAACCTCGAGCTCGACGAGCTCCAGGATCTCCTCGTCGTCAACCATGTCGGCCTTGTTGAGCGCGACAACGATGTACGGCACGCCAACCTGACGGGCGAGCAGCACGTGCTCACGCGTCTGCGGCATCGGGCCATCGGTCGCCGCGACCACCAGAATCGCGCCGTCCATCTGCGCCGCACCGGTGATCATGTTCTTGATGTAGTCGGCGTGGCCAGGGCAGTCGACGTGGGCGTAGTGACGCTTCTCCGTCTGGTACTCGACGTGCGCGATCGTGATCGTGATACCGCGCTGCTTCTCCTCCGGCGCCTTGTCGATCTGATCGAAGGCGTAGAAGGGGTTGACCTCCGGCATCTTGTCGTGCAGCACCTTGGTAATCGCCGCGGTGAGAGTCGTCTTGCCGTGGTCGATGTGCCCAATGGTGCCGATGTTGACGTGCGGCTTAGTGCGCTCGAACTTCGCCTTCGCCACTTCGGGCTCCTCCTGTTTTCTTTACCTTGCTACGCCGTAGTTCAGAACTGGCGCGGAGCTTTACGGTACGGGACGGGTGGCAGGGGCTGTTATTCGCCCCGCGCCTTCTTGATGATCTCCTCGGCGACGCTCTGGGGAACCTCGGCGTAGGAGTCGAACTGCATCGTGTACACCGCACGGCCCTGCGTCCTCGAACGCAGGTCGCCGACGTACCCGAACATCTCGGACAGCGGCACCTTCGCAGCAATCACTCGGGCGCCGTGCCGCTCGTCCATGGACTGCACGTGACCACGGCGGGAGTTGATGTCGCCGATCACGTCGCCCATGTAGTCGTCCGGCGTCGTGACCTCGACCGCCATCATCGGCTCGAGCAGCACAGGGCTGGCCCTGCGGGCTGCTTCCTTGAACACCATCGAACCGGCGATCTTGAACGCGAGCTCGGACGAGTCGACGTCGTGGTACGCACCGTCGGTCAGGGTGGCCTTGATGTCGACCATCGGATAGCCGGCGAGTACGCCGAACTCCATGGCCTCCTGGATGCCCTCGTCGACCGACGGGATGTATTCCTTGGGGATCCGGCCGCCGGTGACCTTGTTGACGAACTCGTAGCCACCGTCGCCTTCGCCGCCGGTCGGCTCCAGGTTGATGATCACGCGGGCGAACTGGCCCGAGCCACCCGTCTGCTTCTTGTGGGTGTACTCAACCTTCTCGACCAGCTTGCGGATCGTCTCGCGGTAGGCCACCTGGGGCTTACCGACGTTCGCTTCGACCTTGAACTCACGCTTCATCCGGTCGACGAACACCTCGAGGTGGAGCTCGCCCATGCCCGCGATGATCGTCTGGCCCGTCTCGTCGTCGGTCCGGACCGTGAAGGTCGGGTCCTCTTCGGTGAGCCTCTGGATCGCCGCGCCGAGCTTGTCCTGGTCGCCCTTGGTCTTCGGCTCGATCGCCACCCGGATCACAGGGGCCGGGAAGTTCATCGACTCCAGGATGATCGGAGCGTCGGGCGTGGAGAGCGTGTCACCAGTAGTGGTCTGCTTCAGGCCCATGACGGCGACGATCGCACCGGCGGAGGCCTTCTCGATCTCCTCACGCTTGTTGGCGTGCATCCGGTAGATCTTGCCGATCCGCTCCTTGCGGTCCTTGGTGGAGTTGACCACCTGGGTGCCGGAGGTGAGCGTGCCGGAGTAGATCCGGAGGTACGTCAACTTGCCGAGGTGCGGGTCGCTCATGATCTTGAACGCCAGCGCGGACAGCGGCGCGTCCTCGTCGGGCTCGCGGATGAGCTCCTCGTCCTCGTCCTTGACCGAGTGGCCCGTGATGGCGCCGACATCGATCGGAGACGGGAGGTAGTTGATCACCGCGTCGAGCAGGGGCTGGACGCCCTTGTTCTTGAACGCGGTGCCGCACAGCACCGGCGTGACCTTGCTGGCGACCGTGGCGCGGCGGATCGCGGCCTCGAGCTGCTCGACCGTGGGCTCCTGGCCCTCGAGGTAGAGCTCCATGATCTCGTCGTCGGCCTCGGCCAGCGTCTCGAACAGCCGGTCGTGCCATTCGCGGGCGGCGTCGGTGTGAGTCGCCGGGATCTCCTCGACGGCGTAGTCCTCGCCCTTCTGGGTCTCGCCACGCCAGGTCAGCGCACGCATGCGGACCAGGTCGATGACGCCCTGGAAGTCGGCCTCGGCACCGATCGGCAGCTGGACGACCAGCGGGACGGCGTTCAACCGGTCGACGATCATGTCGACACACCGGTGGAACTCGGCGCCAACGCGGTCCATCTTGTTGACGAAGCAGATCCGCGGGACGCCGTAGCGGTCGGCCTGCCGCCAGACCGTCTCGGACTGCGGCTCGACGCCGGCAACACCGTCGAACACAGCGACCGCACCGTCGAGGACCCGGAGGTTGCGCTCCACCTCGACGGTGAAGTCGACGTGGCCCGGGGTGTCGATCAGGTTGATCGTGTGGTCTTTCCAGTGGACAGTCGTCGCGGCGGACGTGATCGTGATGCCGCGCTCCTGCTCCTGCTCCATCCAGTCCATGACGGCAGCGCCCTCGTGGACTTCACCGATCTTGTAGGTGATGCCGGTGTAGAACAGGATCCGCTCGGTCGTGGTCGTCTTGCCCGCGTCGATATGGGCCATGATCCCGATGTTGCGGACCTGGGTGAGGTCAACTGTGCGGAGGTCGGTAGCCATCAGGCTCGTCGGTTCTTTCGTCCGTATGTCTTCAAGGAAGGTTTTCCCTGCTCAAGGTTGAGCAGCGCCCCCGGTGTGTGAGAGCGCTGCTCGTGAGCTGCGCTCCGCTACCAGCGGTAGTGCGCGAATGCCTTGTTCGATTCGGCCATCTTGTGGGTGTCTTCACGCCGCTTGACGCTCGCGCCCAGACCGTTGGAGGCGTCCAGGATCTCGTTCATCAACCGCTCGGACATGGCCTTCTCGCGGCGCGCCTGGGAGTAGCTCACCAGCCAGCGCAGCGCGAGCGTGGTCGACCGGCCAGGACGAACCTCGACCGGGACCTGGTAGGTCGCGCCACCAACCCGGCGGCTGCGGACCTCGAGGGTCGGCTTGACGTTGTCGAGCGCGCGCTTCAGCGTGATCACCGGGTCGGTGCCGGTCTTCTCGCGGCAGCCCTCGAGCGCGGTGTAGACGATGCGCTGGGCAAGCTGCTTCTTGCCGCTCTTCAGCACCTTGCTGATCAGCTGGCTGACCAACGGCGAGGCGAAAACCGGATCGACGATCGGCTGGCGCTTCGGCGCCGGGCCCTTGCGCGGCATTAGCTCTTCTCCTTCTTGGCACCGTAACGGCTGCGCGCCTGCTTGCGGTTCTTCACACCCTGGGTGTCGAGCGAACCGCGAACGATCTTGTAACGGACACCGGGGAGGTCCGCCACCCGGCCGCCACGCACGAGCACCATCGAGTGCTCCTGAAGGTTGTGGCCAACGCCCGGGATGTAAGCCGTGACCTCGATCTGGCTGGTCAGCCGCACACGGGCGACCTTGCGCAGCGCGGAGTTGGGCTTACGAGGGGTGGTGGTGTAGACGCGCGTGCACACGCCACGCCGCTGGGGCGAGCCCTTGAGAGCGGGCGTCTTCTGCTTGGACACCTTGTCCTTGCGGCCCTTGCGGACCAACTGCTGGATCGTGGGCACCGCGTCGTTTCCCTCTTCTTTAGTCCGTCATTCGTACGAAGTCTGTATTGGTACTGCTTGTGTGGCTTGTGCGACCCCCGCGGTCGGGTGTGTCGCGTATCCAAACTTCCGCGGCGGGCACACATTGCTAGCCAGCCAGGCGGCAGACACAGCGTGGAACATTACCACGCCTGCGTGTTGCTCGGCTAATCGGGACCTCTTAGCGACCTCATGGCGCCCAGTCAAGCCGCCACGAGCTGACGTCGCGAGATCAACGATGTCAATCCTAGACCCGAGGACCAAACGAGTTCAGCGCTACCTCCACCACCAGCAGCCGGCCGACCCCACACGGGACCACGGCGAAGGCAAACGGGTGATGTGAAGTAAAGCCCAGGCCAAAGAGAACCGACGCGCCACCCACGGATGGGCGACGCGCCGGTTCGCGTTCGTGCTGGCTTCAGCCTCAGGCGTCGTACGTACCGAAGTCGAAGTCCTCGAGACGTACGGCCTCGCCAGAGCCCGTGCCGAAGGTGTAGTCGGAGTCGTAGCCCTCGTAACCCACCATGGAGTACATCGCGGCCTTGGCCTCCTCCGTCGGCTCGACGCGGATGTTGCGGTAGCGCTCCATCCCCGTGCCCGCCGGGATCAGCTTGCCGATGATGACGTTTTCCTTCAGACCGCGCAGCGAGTCGCTCTTGCCCAGGATCGCGGCCTCGGTGAGGACCTTGGTCGTCTCCTGGAACGAAGCCGCCGACAGCCACGAGTCGGTGGCCAGCGAGGCCTTGGTGATGCCCATCAGGACCGCACGGCCGGAAGCCGGCGTGAGGCCTTCGGAGACCACCCTGCGGTTCTCCTCTTCGAAGCGCATCCGGTCGACCAGCTCGCCCGGCAGCAGCTCGGAGTCGCCGGACTCGATGACCGTGATCCGGCGCAGCATCTGCCGCACGATGATCTCGATGTGCTTGTCGTGGATCGCCACACCCTGCGAGCGGTAGACCTCCTGCACCTGGTCGACCAGGTGCTCCTGGACCTTGCGCAGGCCCAGGACGCGGAGGACGTCCTGCGGGTCGGGCGTGCCGTGGGTGAGCTGCTGCCCAACCTCGACGTGGGTGCCTTCCTCGACCAGCAGCCGCTGGCGCTTGGAGACGGGGTAGCCCTTCTCCTCGCTGCCGTCGTCAGGGATGACGACGAGCTTGCGGCTCTTCTCGGAGTCCTCGATCCGGATCCGGCCCGCGGACTCGGCGATGGGCGCCTTGCCCTTGGGCTGGCGGGCCTCGAACAGCTCGACCACACGCGGCAGACCGTGCGTGATGTCCTCACCGGCGACACCGCCGGTGTGGAACGTACGCATCGTCAGCTGCGTGCCAGGCTCACCGATGGACTGGGCGGCGATGATGCCGACCGCCTCACCGATGTCGACGAGCTTGCCGGAGGCCAGCGAGCGGCCGTAGCACTTGGCGCACGTGCCGACCTTGGAGTCGCAGGTCAGGACCGAACGGACCCGGATCTGCTCCACGCCGGCCTGGACCAGGCGCTCGATGTTGAGGTCGCCCAGGTCGGCTCCGGCCTCGGCCACCACGTCGCCGCTGGGCGCCTGGACGTCCTCGGCCAGGACTCGCGCGTAGACCGAGGTCTCCACGTTGTCGAGCTTGCGCAGCGTGCCGTCGGCCTGCTTCTCGGCGATGGCCTTGATCAGGCCGCGCTCGCTGCCGCAGTCGTCCTCGCGGACGATGACGTCCTGCGAGACGTCGACCAGTCGCCGGGTGAGGTAACCGGAGTCGGCGGTACGCAGAGCGGTGTCGGCCAGACCCTTACGAGCACCGTGGGTGGAGATGAAGTACTCCAGCACGGTCAGGCCCTCGCGGAAGTTCGCCCGGATCGGACGCGGGATGATCTCACCCTTCGGGTTGGCCACCAGACCACGCATAGCGCCGATCTGACGGACCTGGATCATGTTTCCGGTCGCGCCCGAGTGGACGGTCATGTAGATCGGGTTGGAGGTGTCCAGCCCGTCCTCCATGGCCTTACCGACCTCGGCGTGCGCCTGCGTCCAGATCTCGATGAGCTCCTGACGGCGCTCCTCGTCGGTGATCAGACCGCGGTCGAACTGCTTCTGGACCTTGGTCGCCTTCTCTTCGTACCGAGCGAGGATCTCGCCCTTGCTCGGCGGGCTGTAGACGTCGTCCATCGCGACCGTGACCCCGGAGTACGTGGCCCACTTGAAGCCCGTCTCCTTGAGCTTGTCGAGGCAGTTGGCCACCTCGACCTTGGGGTAACGCTCGGCCAGGTCGTTGACGATCGCGCCGAGCTGCTTCTTGCCCACCTCGTAGTCGACGTACTGGTAGTCGTCGGGGAGGGTCTCGTTGAACAGCGCGTGCCCGAGCGTGGTCGTGAACAGCACCGGGTCGCCAGGCGCCCAGCCCTCCGGAGCCTCCCAGCTCGGCGGCGGCACAATGCCCTTGAGCCGGATCTTGATCTTGCTCTGCAGCTTGATCTCGTGCCGATCGAAGGCCATGATCGCCTCGGCCACCGAACCGAACGCCCGGCCTTCACCCGGCAGCTCGCCCTGACGCTTCATCGTCAGGAAGAACAGGCCGATGATCATGTCCTGGGTCGGCATGGTGACCGGCCGGCCGTCGGCCGGCTTGAGGATGTTGTTGGTCGACAGCATCAGGATCCGGGCCTCGGCCTGCGCCTCGGCCGACAGCGGCAGGTGCACCGCCATCTGGTCACCGTCGAAGTCGGCGTTGAACGCCGTACAAACGAGCGGGTGGATCTGGATCGCCTTGCCCTCGATCAGCTGCGGCTCGAACGCCTGGATGCCGAGTCGGTGCAGCGTCGGCGCACGGTTCAGCAGAACCGGGTGCTCGGCGATGACCTCTTCCAGCACGTCCCACACGACCGGGCGAGCCCGCTCGACCATGCGCTTGGCGCTCTTGATGTTCTGCGCGTGGTTGAGGTCGACCAGCCGCTTCATGACGAACGGCTTGAACAGCTCGATCGCCATGCCCTTCGGCAGGCCGCACTGGTGCAGCTTCAGCTGCGGACCACACACGATCACCGAACGGCCGGAGTAGTCGACGCGCTTACCGAGCAGGTTCTGGCGGAACCGGCCCTGCTTGCCCTTGAGCATGTCGGACAGCGACTTCAGCGGACGGTTGCCCGGCCCGGTGACCGGACGGCCGCGGCGGCCGTTGTCGAACAATGCGTCGACGGCCTCCTGCAGCATCCGCTTCTCGTTGTTGACGATGATCTCGGGAGCACCGAGGTCGAGCAGCCGCTTCAGCCGGTTGTTCCGGTTGATCACACGACGGTAGAGGTCGTTGAGGTCGGACGTGGCGAACCGGCCACCGTCGAGCTGCACCATCGGGCGCAGGTCCGGCGGGATCACCGGCACGCAGTCGAGCACCATGCCCAGCGGGCTGTTGGTGGTCGTCAGGAACGCCGACACGACCTTCAGCCGCTTCAGCGCACGGGTCTTCTTCTGGCCCTTGCCGGTACGGATGATCTCGCGCAGGTTGGCTGCTTCGGCGTTCAGGTCGAACGACTCGAGCCGCTGCTTGATCGCCGCCGCGCCCATGTCGCCGGAGAAGTACTTGCCGAACCGGTTGCGCATCTCGCGGTAGAGGATCTCGTCGCCTTCGAGGTCCTGCACCTTGAGGTTCTTGAACCGGGTCCAGACCTCCTCCAGCCGGTCCAGCTCACGCTGGGCACGGTCACGGAGCTGCTTCATCTCGCGTTCGGCCGACTCCTTGACCTTGCGGCGGGCGTCGGCCTTGGCGCCTTCGGCTTCGAGCTGCGCGAGGTCTTCCTCGAGCTTCTTCATGCGCTGCTCGACGTCGTTGTCGCGACGCGACTCGATCTGCTTGCGCTCGACATCGATCCGCGCCTCGAGCGAGGGCAGGTCGCGCTGGCGGGCGTCGTCGTCGACCCGCGTGATCATGTAGGCGGCGAAGTAGATGACCTTCTCGAGGTCCTTCGGCGCCAGGTCGAGGAGGTAGCCCAGCCGGCTCGGCACACCCTTGAAGTACCAGATGTGCGTGACCGGAGCCGCCAGCTCGATGTGGCCCATCCGCTCACGACGCACCTTGGCGCGAGTGACCTCGACGCCGCAGCGCTCACAGATGATGCCCTTGAACCGGACGCGCTTGTACTTGCCGCAGTAGCACTCCCAGTCCCGGGTCGGGCCGAAGATCTTCTCGCAGAAGAGGCCGTCCTTCTCGGGCTTGAGCGTGCGGTAGTTGATGGTCTCGGGCTTCTTGACCTCGCCGTGCGACCACTGCCGAATATCCTCGGCCGTCGCAAGGCCGATCCGAAGCTCGTCGAAGAAGTTCACGTCGAGCACGTGTTCTCGAACCCCTTTGGATTGGTACTGAATGGGTTACTTGTGGGTTGCTCAAAGTTGACGGAGGTGCCGGGGAGCCGGGGCGCGGAACGCCCGGGCTCCCCGGCGACCGTCAGACTTCCTCGACGCTGCTCGGCTCTCGCCGGGTCAGGTCGATCCCGAGTTCTTCTGCGGCGCGGAACACGTCCTCTTCGCTGTCGCGCATCTCCACGGCCATGCCGTCGCTGGAGAGCACTTCGACGTTGAGGCAGAGCGCCTGCATCTCCTTGACGAGAACCTTGAACGACTCCGGGATACCCGGCTCCGGGATGTTCTCGCCCTTGACCACCGCTTCGTAGACCTTGACTCGACCACTTACGTCGTCGGACTTGATCGTGAGCAGCTCCTGGAGTGCGAACGCCGCGCCATAGGCCTCGAGCGCCCACACCTCCATCTCGCCGAACCGCTGACCACCGAACTGCGCCTTACCACCCAGCGGCTGCTGCGTGATCATCGAGTACGGACCGGTCGAACGGGCGTGGATCTTGTCGTCGACCAGGTGGTTGAGCTTCAGCATGTAGATGTAGCCCACCGACACCGGGTCGGGGAACGGCTCGCCCGTGCGGCCGTCGAGCAGTCGCGCCTTGCCGTCGTGGCCGACCATGCGATCGCCGTCACGGTTGGGGTGGACCGACGCGAGCAGGCCACTGATCTCGGTCTCCCGCGCACCGTCGAACACCGGGGTGGCGACGTTGGTGCCAGGCTCGGCCTCGTCAGCACCGATCGCCTTCAGCGAGCGCTGCCATTCCTCCTCGTCGCCGGCGATCTGCCAGCCGGACTTGGCGATCCAGCCGAGGTGGGTCTCGAGTGTCTGGCCGATGTTCATTCGGCGAGGCACACCCAGCGGGTTGAGGATGATGTCGACCGGCGTGCCGTCGGACAGGAACGGCATGTCCTCGACCGGCAGGATCTTGGCGATGACGCCCTTGTTTCCGTGCCGGCCGGCGAGCTTGTCGCCGTCCTGGACCTTGCGCTTCTGAGCCACGAGCACGCGGACCAGCTGGTTGACACCCGGCGGGAGCTCATCGCCCTCGTCGCGGTCGAACACCCGGACGCGTACGACGGTGCCCTGCTCACCGTGGGGAACCTTCAGCGAGGTGTCGCGTACTTCACGCGCCTTCTCACCGAAGATCGCACGGAGCAGCCGCTCCTCCGGCGTCAGCTCGGTCTCACCCTTGGGCGTGACCTTGCCGACCAGGATGTCGCCCGGGACCACCTCGGCGCCGATGCGGACGATGCCGCGCTCGTCGAGGTCGGCGAGCATCTCTTCCGAGACGTTCGGGATGTCGCGGGTGATCTCCTCCGGACCCAGCTTGGTGTCGCGCGCGTCGACCTCGTGGAGGTCGATGTGGATCGAGGTGAGGATGTCCTCCTGCACGATCCGCTGGGACAGGATGATCGCGTCTTCGTAGTTGTGGCCGTGCCACGACATGAACGCGACCAGGAGGTTGCGGCCGAGCGCCATCTCACCGTCGTCGGTGCAAGGACCGTCGGCGAGAACGGTGCCGACCTCGATCCGGTCACCTTCGGCGACCAGCGGGCGCTGGTTCATCAGGGTTCCGGCGTTGGAACGGTTGAACTTGGACAGGCGGTACGTCTGGTACGTGCCGTCGTCGCAAGCCACCTCGACGAAGTCGGCGCAGGCCTCACGGACCACACCGGGCTTCTCCGCGACCACGACGTCACCGGCGTCGACCGCGGCACGGTATTCCATGCCGGTGCCGACCAGCGGCGCCTCGGAACGGATCAGCGGCACCGCCTGGCGCTGCATGTTGGAACCCATCAGCGCGCGGTTGGCGTCGTCGTGCTCGAGGAACGGGATCATCGCCGTCGCGACCGACACCATCTGGCGCGGCGAGACGTCCATGAAGTCGACCTCGTCGCGCGGGATGAGGTCGACCTCACCGTGGCGCTTGCGGACCATGACCCGCTCTTCGACGAACCCACCATCGGCTTCGAGAGGAGCGTTGGCCTGGGCGATGACGTGGCGGTCTTCCTCGTCAGCGGTGAGGTAGACCGTCTCGTCGGTCACCTTGCCACTGACGACCCTGCGGTAGGGCGTCTCGACGAAGCCGAACGGGTTGACGCGCGCGAACGTCGACAGCGAGCCGATCAGACCGATGTTCGGTCCTTCCGGCGTCTCCACCGGGCACATCCGGCCGTAGTGGCTGTGGTGGACGTCGCGGACCTCCATGCCGGCCCGGTCACGGGACAGACCACCAGGACCGAGCGCGGAGAGCCGGCGCTTGTGCGTCAGGCCCGCGATCGGGTTGGTCTGGTCCATGAACTGGCTCAGCTGCGAGGTGCCGAAGAACTCCTTCAGCGCCGCGACCACCGGGCGGATGTTGATCAGCGTCTGCGGCGTGATCGCCTCGACGTCCTGGGTGGTCATCCGCTCGCGAACCACGCGCTCCATCCGGGCCAGGCCGGTGCGCAGCTGGTTCTGGATCAGCTCGCCGACCGTGCGCAGGCGGCGGTTGCCGAAGTGGTCGATGTCGTCTTCCTCGACGACGATCTCACCCTGCGGTGCCGGCAGCTCGGTCTTGCCCTCGTGGAGGGCGACGAGGTAGCGGATGGTGGCCACGATGTCGTCGATGGTCAGCACCGACTGGTCGTGCGGCAGCTCCAACCCGAGCTTCTTGTTGATCTTGTAGCGGCCGACCTTCGCCAGGTCGTAACGCTTGGGGTTGAAGTAGTAGTTCTCCAGCAGCGCCTGGGCGGCCTCCTTGGTGGGGGGCTCGCCGGGACGGAGCTTGCGGTAGATGTCGAGCAGCGCGTCGTCCTGGCCGGACGTGTGGTCCTTCTCCAGGGTGGTGCGCATCGACTCGTAGTCGCCGAACTCCTCCAGGATCTGCGCGTCGGACCAGCCGAGCGCCTTGAGGAGGACGGTGACGTTCTGCTTGCGCTTGCGGTCGAGGCGGACACCGACGGTGTCGCGCTTGTCGACCTCGAACTCGAGCCAGGCACCCCGGCTGGGGATCATCTTCGCGGTGAAGACGTCCTTGTCGGAGGTCTTGTCTGGCACTCGTTCGAAGTAAACGCCGGGCGAACGGACGAGCTGCGAGACCACGACACGCTCGGTGCCGTTGATGATGAACGTCCCCTTGTCGGTCATGAGCGGGAAGTCGCCCATGAAGACGGTCTGGGACTTGATCTCGCCGGTTTCGTTGTTCATGAACTCGGCGGTGACGAACAGCGGAGCGGCGTAGGTGAAGTCACGCTCCTTGCACTCGTCGACGGAGTTCTTCGGCGGCTCGAACCGGTGGTCCCGGAACGAGAGGGACATGGTGCCCGAGAAGTCTTCGATTGGAGAGATCTCCTCGAAGATCTCCTCCAGGTGGGACCTGTCGGGTACGTCCGTGCGGCCTGCGGCCTGGGCTTGGTCGAGGCGAGCCTTCCAGCGCTCGTTGCCGACCAGGACGTCGAAGCTGTCGACCTGCAGAGCGAGCAGGTCGGGAACTTCGGAGGGTTCCTTGATCTTTGCGAACGAGATCCGGCGAGGCGGTTCGACGAGGCCGTTGCGGCCGGTGGAGCCGTTGTTCATTCCAGTAGTTGTTGCGTCAGACGCAGTGGTGCGCGAGGCGGCCAAGAGGGGTCCTTCCGAGGCTTGCGGACTCGGTTTCTCACATGCCAGACCGACCTGGGCGCCCCCAGGCGCGGTCGGAAGGCAGGGCAAAGCGACAGTGTAGCCCTTTGGCGCACCACTGTCCAGTCCCGTTCAAAAACCTCTTCGCGATTTGTCCGACTCCCTGCGTCGCCGTTCCTTTGACGTCACTCGGGTGACGGCGAAGCACCGGTCTCGGTCACCGTGCTGGCTACCCGCGGATGGGAGTGCTTACCCATCCTTCTTCCGATCCGGGCCGGTCCTGTGCGCTGCACGCATCTGGTCTGCTTGGCGTGCTGACGTGCTGAGATGCAGCTGCACGGGCCCGCCGGCCGGCGGGTCTGCGATCGATCAACTTCTCGATCTGAGAAGGAGCATGACCCCGATCACCGTCGGAAGTCAAGCGTCATCGCCGCCCAACTCGACTCCGAAAGGTGACGTATGGGGAGAGCCGGGGAGATAGCGGAAGGGAGAAGGTCACAGTTGGGCATCAGTTCGGAGGGCCGCCGGGCGCCCGCGTGTCGGCCGCGGCCGGCAGCCGGGTTCGGCTGACGTCTGGCGCGCTGCCCGCCGCCCCGGGCAGGCGGCCGGCTCCGCAGCCGGCGACGGGCGCGCCATCGCCGGCGGCGATCGCGAGGGGCGGGCTGGCCGTCGAACGGCGAAGTGCGCGAGCCGTCGGGAACCCTAGAGCGCCTGGACGCTGGCGACCAGCCACCGGTCGTCGGTGCGTTCCATGGTCATGCGGACGCGGTTGAGGTCGGTGCGCTTGCCGGAACGGAGGGTGGAGCTGGTCGTCTGGTTGACGAACAGCAGCGTGACCACCCGGTCCGGGGTCGCGGAGACGACGGAGCCCTTGATCACCTGGGCGGACACGACGGCCTTGATCTTCAGCGCGCTCGGCCGGACGACGGTCGTCGTGGTCTTGGCGTACTGGTCGGCGAAGCCCGGCGCGAGGTGGCGCTTGGCCTTGGCGAAGTCCTTGTCGAGGTGGCGGTAGTCGTAGGACAGCATGTCGACCGCGGCCGTGGTCGCCGCCGAGACGGCTTGGGTACGGGCGTCGTCGACGCGGGAGGCCTGGTAGGCCTGGTAGCCGAAGACGGCGATCAGCACGAGCAGTACGACAAGGAGCGCCGCCAGGCCCGGGATCAGCCACGCGAACCAAGCCGGCCCCTGCGCCGTGCGGTCGGGCGGGGACGGCGGCTCATCGGGTGCCGCCTGCTCCTCGGCGGCGTCGGAGCCGGTCGCCTCGGCGGCGCCCTGGGCGCCCTCGGCGTCGTCGTCCAGAGGCTCGGTCGGCCGGTCTGCCGGTTCCACGGTCTCAGTCTTCCCCGCCGTCAAGGTGTTGGTCAGCTTGGTCAGGTCGCTCATCCAACCACCTGCAGGTCGACCACGCGCCAGCCTTCCGGCTCCTTCGACAGGTCCAGCTGGAAGCGGTAGTGCCGCACCTCCGGCTGCTTGGTGAGGACGTTGCTCACCTTTCCGTCCGCGACCACCAGGGCCCGCGCGGAGTCCTGGTCGAAGCTCACCAGGCCCGCCTCGAGCACCGTGCCCTTGGCGATCATCTTGTTCTCCGAGAGCAGCTTGCGCAGCTCGGTGAACACGTTCGAGCTCTGTTTGGCCAGGTCACCGGCCGCCAGCTGCTGGACGCGCTTCATGTCGGTGTCGAACGAGCGGTAGTCGAGCGTCGTGAAATTGACGGTGAGCTGCCGCGCCACGCGGAGCGCCTCGGCGCGGTTCTCGCGTTCGGAGGCGGCCGCCCGGGACTGTGCCGCCAGGAAGCCGACCGCGACCAGCGCGCCGACGACGAGCACGATCAGCGTGACCAGGACGGGCGTGCCGCCGGCGAAGAAGCGCCCGGCCAGCCGGGGCTCACTGCCGGAGGCCGCTCCCCCACCGCCGGCGGCCGTCTCCGGCTCGTCGGTGTCCGAGGCATCCTCGGCAGCCTCGGCCTCCGCCGGCTCGGGCTCGGCAGCCTTCCCAGCCGCCACGTCGTCCGCGGGCGCCGCCTCAGCGATGTCCGCGGCCTCGCCGGCGTCCGGCTTGGCGGCGCTGCCTTCGTCAGCACCCACATCCTCGGCGCTCACTCCGTCAGCGGCCCGATCAGCAGCCATTTCCACGAATCCTCTCCAAAGGCACCGTACTGCCCGCCCAGAGAGCCGATCTCCGCCACGGTGCCGTCCGGCAACCTGATCTTTCCGGTGGCCGGGTCGTAACCCGTCGCGCCGTACTGGTCGGCGGTCTCGTCCGCCGGCGACGGCGCCTTCTTGCTCGACGTCGACGAGCCCTGGCGGGTGTCCGCCGGGCTCGGCGTCTGCGGCGTGTCCTCGTCGGGCGACAGCGGCGAGCGCGGCAGGTGCTTCTCCTTCGCCGGCTTCGGCGCGAACTGCGACCCGCGCATCGTCGTCGTCTCGTCCTCGCAGCCGGCCTTGTCGTTGGCCGCACGCGGCTTCACGTCCTCGGGCGGCCGCTTCTTCGTCGACTCGTAGCCCTTGCGGCACGAGCCGGGGCTGAGCGAGAGCTGCAGGCCGAAGTGCGAGGTGTAGTGCCCGGTGAGCGGGTCCTTGTCGATCACGGCGAAGCTGCCGACCAGGACGTGCGGATAGAGAATCAAGATGTGCTGGACGCCCTCGAGCCGTGCCTCCACGATCTGCCCGGTCGTCAGCATGTTCCCCAGCAGCACCGGTACGTCGCCGCGGTTCTCCTCCACCAGTCCCTGCACCTGCTCGGCGGTCGCGACACCCTGGTCGAGCACCGTACGCAGGTCCTGGTCCGACTCCACCACGGTGTCGGACAGCCCGGCGAGGTCCTTCGCGAAGCTCTTGATCGAGTCGCCGGAGTCGCGCTGGGTCGAAAGCACGGTCTGGCTGTCCTCGATCAGGCCGACGGTCTCGTCGAGGTTGTCGTTGGCGCTGTGGATCAGCAGGTTGCCGTTGTCGACCAGCCGCGACAGGTCGTTGCCCGTGCCCGAGAACCCCTTGCCCAGCTCGTCGAGCACCGTCACCAGGTCTTCCTTCGGCACCGACTCCACGAGCTTGTCGACGTCGAGCAGCAGTGCCGTCGTCGGCAAGGGTGTACGCGTGTCCTTGCGCGGGATCGTCGCACCCTCGGCCAGGAACGGCCCACCGTGTCGCCGCGGCTGCAGGTCGACGTACTGCTCACCCACTGCCGACCGGTTGGCCACCACCGCGAGCGTGCTCGCCGGGATCTCGGTGCCCTTGTCGAGCTCGAGCTCCACGTGCACACCGTTCTTGGTGGGGTCGAGCGCGCCCACCCGGCCGACCGTGACGCCGCGGTAGGTCACCGCCGCGCCCTCGAAGATGCCGCCGGCCTCGGCGAAATCGGCGCGGACGGAGTAACCGCTGCTCCCCCACCCGACGTACCGGACGCCGGCGAACCCAATTCCGACCGCCGTCAGCAGGACGAAGATCATCAGCTGGACGCGCACCCTGCGGCTGACCATCACAGACCTCCCAGCAGCAGGTTGGCGAGGTCGTCGGAGTCGTCTGAGGACGAACCGTTCGAGCTCGGCTTGGGCGTCGACGGCTGCACGCCCTCCGGGCAGTTGATGATCGGCGGCAGGCAGATCGTCGGCAGCGGGATGATCGGCGTCGGCGCGTCGGTGGGCTGTGGCAGGCTCGTCGGAACCGGCAGGTTGGTCGGCAGCGGCACCGGGTTGTTCGTCGGCAGCTGGATCGGCCCCTGCCCCGACAGGATCGTCTGCAGGTCGAGGTCGAGCGTGAGCTGCAGGTTGACGTAGTCGCCGCGTACGGTGTCGGCCGCCGAGTCGGCGAAGGGATACGTGAACAGCACCTGCAGCGACTTCGGCAGCGCGTCTCCCGACTTGGCCAGCTCGGTGAGGATCGGCTCGAGGGAGTTCAGGTTGGCCACCAGGTCTTCCTTGCTCGACTCGATCACGCGCGTGCCGACCTCGCCGAGCTTGGACAGCTCGGTCAGGAGCTTGGTGAGGTCCTTGCGCTGGTCGGCGAGGATCGTGAGCGCTGCCGGCAGCTCGTCGACGGTCGTGGCGATGGTGTCGCGCTGCTTGGCCAGCGACGCCGCCAGCTTGTCGAGGTTGTCGATCGCGCGGGTGATCTCCTGCTTGTTCTCGTCCAGCTGGGACAGCAGCAGGTCGAGCTGTTTCAGCAGCTCCTTGACGTCGGCCTCGCGGCCGCCCAGCGCCTTGTTGAGCTCGGTCGTGATCGTCTTCAGCTGGGCTACGCCACCACCGTTGAGCAGCAGCGACAGCGCCGACAGCACCTCTTCGACCTCGACGTTGCGGCCGGTACGCGCCAGCGGGATCACGTCACCGTTGCCGAGCCGGCCGTACGTCTGCGCCCCTGTCGACGGCCGCCCGAGCGAGACGAACTTCTCGCCGAGCAGGCTGGTCTGCCGGATCTGCGCGGTCGCGTTGTCGGGCAGCTTCACGTTGGAGCGGACGCGCATCTGGACCTTGGCGGTGTAGCCGTCGAGCCAGATCTTCTCGACCTCGCCGACGCTCACGTCGTCGACCTTCACCGACGAACGCGGCACGAGGTCGAGCACGTCCCTGAACTCCGCGGTGACGTGGAAGACCTGGTCACCGGAGGCGACACCGCCGGGCAGCGGCAGGCTCTGCACGGAGAACGAACAGGCCGAAAGCAGCACCGCCACGGCGCCGAGCAGCCCGACCAGTCGTCGCATGCGCTTCATCGGGCGGTCACCGTCCCCCGTCGGGCGGGAGGATGCCGCCGAGTGTCAGGTCACGGGAGGGCGCGGAGTTGTTGGCACCCTCCGCCGGGCCGCCCGGAAGCTCAGGCAGGTCGGGCAGGATCGACAGGACGCTGCGCAGGTCGTCGCAGACCGACTGCGGCTGCCCGGTCTGCAGCAGCAGCGAGCAGAGGTAGAGCCCCGGATCGTCGAGCTGGGCGAAGTTGTCGCGGGTGTCGAGTGTGCCGGTCTTGGAGTTGTACGCCTGGTCGAGGTTGGCCAGCGCGACCGGGCCCTTCTCCAGCACCTCCCGCAACGCGTCCTGCTGCTTCACCAGCGTCTTCGAGAGCTCGGTGAGGCCGTCGACGTTCTTGCGCAGCTCGTCGCGGTTGTCGCGGATGAACGACTGGATCTCCTTCAGGGCGACCGCCAGCTCTGCCAGCGCCCGCTGCAGGTCCTCGCGCTCGCCGGACAGCTGGCGCGCGACCTCCTCGAGATCGGAGTTGAACGCGCGGACGTGCTCGTCGTTGGCCGCGAGCTTGCCGGTGAACTGCTCCAGCTGGCGTACGGTCGCGAACAGGTCCTCGCGGCTGCCGGACAACGTGCCGGTGGCGTCGGCGAGGTCCTCGACCGTGGTGTGGAGCTTCTTGCCCTGGCCGTCGAGGTTGTTCGCGCCGGTCTTCAGCAGATCCGACAGCGCGCCTTCCTGGTTGGCGCCCTCGGGGCCCAGCGCGACGGCCAGGTCGTCGAGGCTGCTGTAGATCCGGTCGAGCTCGACGGGCGTCGCGGTCTCGGCGAGCGGGATGTCGTGCCGGTCGGGCATGACCGGGCCGCTCTTGTAGACCGGCGTGAGCTGCACGAAGCGGTCGCTCACCAGCGACTGCGCGACGATCACCGCCCGGGCGTCGACCGGGAGCTTGTACTTCGCGTCGTAGCTCATCTCGACCCGCACCGACGTGCCTTCGGGCGTCACCTTGTCGACGGTGCCGATCGGTACGCCGAGCACGCGGACGTCGGACCCGGCGTACAGGCCGACCGTACGGCCGAAGTGGGCCGTCAGGTGCCGCTGCGGCGGGTCGGGCCACAGTGCCCACACCATCGTGGCGAGAACCGCGACCGCCACGACGACGGCGACGATGTGGACTCCCTTGGTCCAGCGCGTGAGGAGAGTGCTCATCGGTTGGCTCCCGTCACCTGTGGGACCGCGGGCAGCGGAACGAGGTTGGGGATGTAGGTGTCGAACCACGGGCCGGTGCCGAGCGTGCTGGCGAACACCCGGACGAACGGCGCCAGCAGCTCGATGCTCTTGTCGAGGTTGTCCTGGTTCTTACGCAGCACCGCAACGACCGACGCGAGCCGGGCCAGGGTCGGCTCCAGCTGGTCGCGGTTGTCCTCGACCAGGCCGGTGATCTGGTCGGAGAGGTCCTGCGCGGTCACCAGCAGCTCGTGGATCAGCTGCCGCCGCGCCTTGATCTCCTTCAGCAGCAGGTCGCCGTCGCGCAGCAGCTTCACCAGCTGGTCGTCGCGGTCGGACAGCACCTTGGTGACGGTGTTGGTGCGATCGAGCAGCTGGGTGATCTGCTTGTCGCGTTCGGCGATCGTGCGCGACAGCCGCGACAGACCCTTGAGCGAGGCCCGGACCTCCTCGGGGGTGTTGGCGAACGTCGCGTCGAGCGTCTCCAGCGCGGTCGCGAGCTGCTGGGTGTCGATCCGTTCGGTGGTCGTGGTGAGGTCGGACAGCGCCTCGAGAACGTCGTAGGGCGCGACCGTACGCGAGCGCGGGATCTCGGCGGCGGGGTCGAGCCGGCCGGTTCCCGAGGGCTCCAGCGAGAGGTACTTGCGGCCGAGCAGGGTGCGGATCCGGATCGACGCGCCGGTCTCCTTGCCGAGCCGCACGTCGTCCTGCTGGACCTTGAACGCGACGCGTACGTGGTCGCCGTCGAGCTCGACCCGCTTGACCTCACCGACCCGGACGCCCGCGACACGTACCTCGTCCTTGGGCCGCAGCCCGCCGGCCTCGGTGAACTGCGCGGCGTACGTCGTGCCGCCGCCGATCACGGGCAGGTCGCCGGCGTTGAACGCGCCGTAGACCAGCACGCCGAGCGCCGCCAGGCCGACAGCGCCGATGATGAACGGATTCCGCTCCCGGAAGGCCTTCATCGCTGGCACCTCCCCGTCGTCACGTGGAGGCCCGGACGTACCAGCTCCTGACCGGTGGGCAGCACGACCCGGCCGTCGAAGTCGCACATGTAGAAGTTGAACCAGGAGCCGTACGTCGCCGTGCCGGTGATCTTCTGGAGCTTGTTCGGCATGTTCTGCAGCGTGCGCTCGACGATCGCGCTGTTGTCGTCGAGCGTTCCCGCGACCTTGCCGAGCTGGGCGATGTCGTCCTTCAGCGGGCCGCGGGAGTCTTCCAGCAGGCCGGACGTCTGCTGGTTGAGCTCGACGATCGCCGACAGCGAGTCGCCGATGGCCTTGCGGTCTTCGGAGAGCCCGGAGACGAACCTCTGCAGCTCGCTGACGAGCAGGGCCAGCTTCTGGTCGCGGTCGGCGACAGTGCCGAGCACGACGTTGAGGTTGTCGATCAGGTCTCCGATCACCTTGTCGCGGTCGGCCAGCGTGCTCGTCAGCGACGCGGTGTGGGCCAGCAGGCTCTCGACCGTGCCCGCTTCGCCCTGCAGAACCTGGATGATCTCGTACGCGAGCTGGTTGACGTCCTGCGGCGACAGCGCGGCGAACAGCGGCTTGAAGCCGTTGAACAACACCGTGAGGTCGAGCGCGGGCTGGGTCTGGGTGAGCGGGATCGTGGCGCCGTCGGCCAGCTGGTCGGGCGAGCCGGCGCCTTCGCTGAGCGAGATGTAGCGCTGACCGACGAGGTTGCGGAACCGGATCGCCGCCTGGGTGCTGCGGGCGAGCTTCTGGTCCTGGTCGACGCTGAACGTCACCTCCGCGACGGCTCGGGAGCCGTCGCCCAGCACCTTGATGCGCTTGACCTCGCCCACCTGGACGCCGGCGATCCGGATGTCGTCACCCTTCTCGACACCGGTGGCGTCGGTGAAGATCGCCTTGTACTCGTCGGTGTCGCCGAGTCCGACGTTGCCGATCGTGATCGCGAGACCGGCCGTGGCGATGCTCGTCACCACGAAGAAGATGACCAGCTTGACCAGCGAGCCGGCGGTTTTGCCGTCGAGCCCTCTCATCGCAGGTTCACCTCCGAGCCGCGCGCCATCGGGCCGAACAGCAGCGTCGCGATGTCGGGTACGTCCTCCGGCGAGGTGCCCATGGCCGGCGCGGCGATCGCGTCGATCAGCTCCTGCTCCTCTTTCGTACCGGCGTATCCGCTGGTGGGGTTGAAGATCCCGGACGCCGACGCGTCATCGTCGTCGACGCCGACCTGTGCGTCGGACGCGGGCGCGGGGTTCTTCTGGCTGTAGGGCGGGTTGGGCAGGCCGTGGCAGGCCGGGCCGCTGTCGTCGAGGAACTCCGGCTTGTCGTTGGCGTCGTAGGCCTGGCGCTGCGGAACGAGCTCCAGGGTGATGTGGAACGCCGGCGCGCTGCCGGGGTAGTGCTCGCCGCCGCCGAACGCGTCCTCGAACCGTGGGATGTAGTTGACCATGGCTTCGATCAGGCACTTGTACTCCGGTGAGTACGTCTCGAGCAGGTCGAGCGTCGGCCGGCTGATCTCGCCGACGCTGATCAGCGAGGCCTCGTTCTGCTCCAGGAACGTACGGCCGGACGTGCTCGTCGCCGCCAGGTCGGTGAGGAAGTCGTGCAGGACCTGCTTCTTGAGTACGACGGTGTTGCCGGTCTTGGTGGTGTTCTCCAGCAGCCGCATCAGGTCGGGCGTGGCGTCGTCGTAGATCGCGGCTACGTCGGCCAGCTTGGAGATGTCGTCGTTGGCGGCCGGTACGTGGGGGTTGATCTGCTTCAGATAGCCGTTCAGCAGAACGAGGTTCGCGCCCACGTCGTCGCCGCGGCCTTCCAGCGCGGTAGCCATGGCGTTGAGTGTGGCGTTGAGCTGCTCGGGCTTGATTGTGCGCAGCAACGGCAGCGTGTCGTCGAGCACGGTCTCGAGCTCGATGCCGACGCTCGACTTGTCGCGGGTGATCACGTCGCCCGCGGCCAGCCGCTTGGTGGCCGGCTCGGACGGCACGACCAACTCGACGTACTTCTCGCCGAACAACGTCTTCGGCAGAATGCGCGCCGTCACGTTGGACGGGATCGCTTCCATCGTCTCGGGCTTGAGCGCGAGGTCGATCGTCGCTCCACCGCTCTCGTCGACGTCGACGTCGCGTACCTCGCCGACCAGCAGGCCGCGCAGCTTCACATCGGCGTGCTTGGACAGCTGCAGGCCGACGTGCGAGGTCTGCAGCGTGACGTCGGTGCTGTGGACGAAACTCTTGTTGAAGAAGGCGTAGGTGAGCCAGCCGAAGAACACCAGCAGCGCGAGGAACGCCACGCCGAGCACCTGCCGGCCCGCCCGGCCGGCCAGCCGCCTGCTCCGAAGCTTCGTTCTGGGTCGCTGCGCCATCGCTGCCTACCCTGCCAGTCTCACGGTGGTCGTCGCACCCCAGATCGCCATCGACAGCAGGAGGTCGACGACGTTGACCGCCACGATCGACGCGCGGATCGCCCGGCCTACGGCGACGCCGACGCCCGCGGGCCCGCCGGACGCGTGGTAGCCGTAGTAGCAGTGGATCAGGATGATCGTGATCGCGAAGATCAGCACCTTGCCGAACGACCACAGCACGTCGTACGGAACGAGGAACAGGTCGAAGTAGCTGTCGTAGGTGCCCTCGGACTGGCCGTAGTACTGCGTGATGATCAGCCTGGTCGCGAAGTAGGACGAGAACAGGCCGATGACGTAGAGCGGGATGATCGCCAGCAGGCCGGCGATGATGCGGGTGGTGACGAGGTAGGGCAGCGACGGCACGCCCATCACCTCGAGCGCGTCGACCTCCTCGTTGATCCGCATGGCGCCGAGCTGCGCGGTGTATCCCGCGCCGACGGTCGCGGCCAGCGCGATGCCGGCGATCAGCGGCGCGATCTCGCGGGTGTTGAAGTAGGCCGAGATGAAGCCGGAGTAGGCGCCGGTGCCGAGCTGTTGCAGCGCGGAGTAGCCCTGCAGGCCGACCTCGGTGCCGGTGAAGAACGCGAGGAACGCGATCACACCGACCGTCCCGCCGACGACGGCGAGCGCGCCGGTGCCGAACGTCACCTCGGCGAGCAGGCGGAGGATTTCCCTGCCGTAGCGGCGGATCGTACGTGGCGTCCAGGCGAGCGCCCTGAGGTAGAAGGCGAGCTGGCCGCCGAGCGCGTCGAGCCAGTTGAACGGGCGGGCGGCGGTGCGCCGCGCCGCCTGGGCCACCCGGTTGGGTGGACGGTCTTGTAGGGCAGGGATCTGCGACATCCTCGCTCATGCCCCCTTCGGCGGCACGAGCTGACTGTGCTTGCCCGGGGGACGACCCCCGGACCCCCGCGGCAGCGTCACGGCGCTGTGGCTCAGCAGCATCCGCGTCACGCTCCCTTCGGCGGCACAAGCTGGAAGTAGATGGCCTGCATCACGAAGTTGGCCAGGAACAGCAGCATGAACGTGATGACGACGGACTGGTTCACCGCGTCGCCGACGCCCTTCGGGCCGCCGCCGGCGTTCATGCCCTTGTAGCTCGCGACCATCGCGGCGATGAAGCCGAACACCAGCGCCTTGATCTCGCCCGCCCACAGGTCGGACGGCTGGGCCAGCGCGGTGAACGACGCGATGTAGGCGCCGGGCGTGCCGCCCTGGAGCACGACGTTGAAGACGTAGCCGCCGATCACGCCGACGACCGCGACCAGGCCGTTCAGGAAGCCCGCGACCAGCATCGCGGCGACGACTCTCGGCACGACCAGGCGCTGCAGCGGGTCGATGCCGAGCACCTCCATCGCGTCGATCTCCTCTCGGATCTTGCGGGAGCCGAGGTCGGCGCAGATCGCGGAACCGCCCGCGCCGGCGATGAGGAGTGCGGTCGCGATCGGGCTGGCCTCGCGTACGACCGCCAGCACCATCGCCGAGCCGGAGAACGCCTGCGCGCCGAACTGCTTGATCAGCCCGCCGACCTGCAGCGCGATCACCGCACCGAACGGAATCGCGACGAGTGCGGTCGGGACGATCGTGACGCTGGCGAGGAACCAGGCCTGCTGGATGAACTCGCGGATCTGGAGGGGACGGCGTGGGACGTTGCGGAGAACGTCGAGGACGAATGCGAACAGCCGGCCACTCGCACGGATGGGAGTGGCGGGCGTCCAGCTCACCGAACACCGCCTCTGCGGGCGCGGGCCGGCATCACGCGTAGACCTCGTCGTCGAGGAACGAGCCGGGGGGAGGGTTGACGCCGTTGTCGATGCACCACTGGCCCGGTGGGCGCTGCGTCATCCGCGGACGGCCGTCGGACGGGAGCATCTGGAGCGGGATCGCGGGCAGCGGCGGCGGCTGCACGCCTGCCTCGGCCTCGGCGGCCAGCTCGTCGACGTCCTTCTCCTCGGTCATGCCGATCGGACCGTATCGCTTGGCGCCGAGGAACTGGCGTACGACCGGCTCCTCAGACGACAGCAGCATCTCGCGCGGCCCGAACATGGCCAGGTGCCGGTGGTAGAGGAGCCCGATGTTGTCGGGCATGGTGCGCGCGGTGTTGACGTCGTGGGTGACGATCAGGAACGTGGCCTCGGTGCGCTGGTTGAGGTCGACGATCAGCTGGTTGATGAACGCCGTGCGCACGGGGTCGAGCCCGGAGTCGGGCTCGTCGAACAGGATGATCTCGGGATCGAGGACGAGCGCGCGGGCAAGGCCGGCGCGCTTGCGCATGCCGCCGGAGATCTGGCCGGGGAGCTTGGTCTCCGCGCCGACCAGACCCACCATGTCCATCTTCTCCATGACGATGTCACGGATTTCGCGCTCGGACTTGCGAGTGTGCTCTCGCAGGGGGAATGCAACATTGTCATAAAGATTCATCGAGCCGAACAGCGCGCCGTCCTGAAATAGCACACCGAACAATTTCCGCAGCTCGTACAAATCACGTTCACGGCAGGTAGCTACGTCGTAACCCTCGATATATATGTGCCCTTGATCCGGCTTCAGAAGTCCGACCAGAGATTTGAGAAATACGGACTTGCCAGTTCCGGAAGGCCCCAGCATGACGCTGATTTCGCCGGCGGGGAGATCGAGCGTGACGTCACGCCAGATCAGCTGTCCCCCAAAGGACTTCGTGAGCCCTTCGACGCGAATCTCAACGCCCACAGGCGTGCGCTCCCTTGCAATTTGGGCGAAGCGGGCACAGCGATGGGCATGGCAGCCCTGTTCGTACCCAACGAGGCAGTGGTCGCCTAGGTTACGCGCCAGTAAACCGGGTTGTGAAGCCCCTTTGCACGAAATTGCCCGAGAGCAAAGCAAAGCGCCCTGCTTTCCCCAAAAGCGGGGAAAGCAGGGCGCTTTGTGCGCTTTAGCTCGTCACTTCAGGGTGACGGTGGCGCCGGCGGCCTCGAGGGCCTCCTTGGCCTTGTCGGCCGCTTCCTTGTTGGCCTTCTCCAGGACCGGCTTGGGCGCACCCTCGACCAGGTCCTTGGCCTCCTTCAGGCCGAGGCTGGTGAGCGCGCGCACCTCCTTGATGACCTGGATCTTCTTGTCACCGGCGGCCTCGAGGATGACGTCGAACTCGTCCTTCTCCTCAGGAGCCTCGGCACCACCGGCCGCGCCACCGGCGGCCGGCGCGGCGGCAACGGCGACCGGAGCGGCCGCGGTGACGCCGAAGGTGTCCTCGAACTGCTTCACGAACTCGCTGAGCTCGAGGAGGGTCATCTCCTTGAACGACTCGAGCAGCTCGTCGGTGCTGAGCTTAGCCATGAGTGGGTGTTACCTTCCGTGGGTTCTTGATGGACCAGATCGGGCGCGTACGTCAGTCAGCTTGCGTCTGCGTCGCTGGTGTCGCTCGTGTCGCCGGCAGCGCCGCCCTCGGACTCGACCTTCTGCCGAAGTGCTTCGGCGAGCTGGGCGGTCTTCGACAGCGGTGCCTGGAACAGCGCGGCCGCCTGGCTCAGCGATGCCGACATGGCACCGGCGAGCTTGGACAGCAGCACCTCGCGCGACTCCAGGTCGGCGAGCCTGGTGATCTCGTCGACGCCGAGCGTCTTCCCCTCGAGGAAACCGCCCTTGATCACGAGCTGGGGGTTGGCCTTGGCAAAGTCACGCATGCCCTTGGCGACCTCAACCGGGTCACCACTGATGAACGCGATCGCCGATGGCCCGTTCAGCAGGTCGTCGAAACCCTCGACGCCGGCTTCCTTGGCCGCGATCTTGGTCAGCGTGTTCTTCACCACGGCGTAGCTGGCGTTTCCACCGAGTCCGCGCCGCAATTCCTGCAGCTGCTTCACGGTGAGCCCGCGGTACTCGGTCAGCACTGCACCGCTGGACTCGCGGAACTGGTCCGTGAGCTCAGCGACGGCGGCTGCCTTGTCCGGCCTCGCCATGGGTCTCCTTCGTCAGTGTGGCTGACCGCCTGTCATGGCGAAGAAGATGCTCAGAACATGAGAAACGCCCCACGCAGGCTGCGCGAGGCGTCTGGCCAGGCTCCATCGAGACTGACGTTGGTCCCACTCACCTGCGCAGGCCGTCCACGTTCTCGTGGATCCTTCGGCCGCTCCTGTTGGAGACGGCAAACCGGCGGTCTTCGGCAGGTTTGACAATACAGTACGGCCCTGTAGCACGCCAAAAGCGGCCCCAGGCCAGTGGACGGGGACCGGTCCCGAATGTCCGGTCCTATAACGGTCGCATGCCTCGAACGATGTTACGTCCGGCCGGCGCGGTGCTTCTGACGGCCGCGGCACTGTCGGCTCTGACCGCTCTGGCCGGGTGCGGCTCGGCGGACCTGCCCACCGCCGACCCGACGTCCGGGCGGACGACCTCGGCGTCACCGTCTCGTACCGCATCGCCCACCCGGACGCCGACGGCCACGGCCACGGCCACGCCAACCGCCACGCCCACACCGACCCAGAAGCCCCGGCCGAAGCCGAAGGACGGCACGAACCTCGACGCGTGCTACGACGGGAGCTGCGAGGTGCTGGTGACCAAGCCGGTCACGATCCGGCTCGACGGGAAACTGGGCGTACCGGAGCTACCCGTGGAGAACATCGGCCCGGACGGCGTTGACTTCCCCATCGTGCTGCCCGACGGCACATCGGTCGGCATGCTCGGCCAACGACCCGACCAGGGCGGTCCGTCCGGGGTCAACAAACTGCGGGTCTGGGTGGTCTGGCTCGGCAAGGACTCCGCGGTCATCCGGCTGGCGCCCGCCTAGAACGACCGGCCGACGACCTGCCAGCCGGCCCTGGCCTTGCGGACCATGTACGTATAGGTGACCTGCTCGGCGGGGTAGTCGACGCCGCGGCCGCGGCTGCTCTCCTTCACCGTGTACGGGGCGATCCTCGCCTTGACGGTGACCCGCACCTCGTCCTTGCTGGTCGTGGCAGCCGCGCTGAGCCTGGGGCTGACGAACGCGCCGCCGGTGACCGACCCGCCTGCGGCGTAGAGCTTCGCGAAGTACGCGATCGACGCCTGGCAGGGCGCGCAGTCCTTGGCCACCATGGGTTTGACGTTCGAGAAGTCGCCACTGGCCGTGGCCCGGTCACTGGCGGCCATGAACTCGCGTACGAACGCCTGCGCCTCAGCAGCCACCTTCGGATCCAGCGCCATCTGCGTCGCCGAAGACCGCGCGGTGGCCGTCGTCCGCACCGTCCCGGCAGCGTGCTCGGCCGCCTGACTGGCGGTCGGCGTGCTGGCCGCGGCCGGCTGCTTCTCGGGCTCGGCGGAACAACCGGCGACGAGCCCGGCGAGCAACAGAACAGCGAGCGGGGCCATGCCTCGTACGCGCATGGCCCCGCACACTACCGGCAAACCGGACGTTTCATCCGTTCTTTCGCAAACCTCGAACTAGTCGGTGATCACGCTCTTTGCCTGGGACACCTGGATCCGTTCAGACACTGCGTCAATCACGACCGCGTCCATGGGCTCCGTGCGCCCGTCGACCGTGACCTCGCCGTCCCACGTTGCCCCGAGGCTGATCGTGTACGTACCGGCCTTCTGGAACTGGGCCGTCACGTAATAGCCATCGGTTGCATCCTCTGGCAACGTCCCGTCGAACGCGCGCCCACGGCCCTCCGCGGTGTGCGGCTTACCGCCGTCGAATGTCCAGTTGATGGTCGCCCGGGCGTCGATCGTATATATGAAGGGTTCAACCTTGCCGAGAACCTGGCCCTGGATCCTGATGTGGGGCGGGTCGGCCTCGGGTTCCCACACTATGACGTCATCTCCGAGGTCGCCGACGGTTGCCGGATAGCGCGTCGAGACGATCGTGCTCAGGTTGACCAGGGTCCGGTTCTCCGCACCCGGGCTGTCCGGGGACACATCGATCTCGAGCCCGGTGAGCTTCTGGAAGACCTGGAAGTTGACCGCCTGGATCTCCTCCTGCGTCACGACGTGGTCCTCAGGGAGCTCCTGGCAGTACGGGGTCGCGTGTTCCTCGTCCCCGTCCTCGGGCGGGAGTGGCACCCAAGGCGGGTTCCCGTTTTGCTGAGGATTGTTGAACACCCGCTCGAAGATGATCCGCGGGGCGACCGGCCGACCGTTCTCCCCTGGGAGATCGTTACAAAACGTGCCCGCCGGGTTGTCGCCCGTGCATTGGAACTGCGAACCGTCGTACTCCGTCGGGCACTGGTAGAGCGCCATGTCTCCCGGACCCCAGTCGACATACCTCGTCGGACGGTGCGCCGGTCCTGGGTTTCCAGGCGAGCTCTCCGGGTCTTGGTAGTAGGAGCCACTTTCCTCGTGGTATTGCCACCCGATTCCCCCTGCGGGAGGCCAGGCGTACGCCGGCTCGTGCGCGGACGGCACGAGCACCAGCAGCGGTGCCGCGAGGGCGAGCAGCCCGCCTACGGCCAGAATCCTTCTCAACGCAGTTCCCACGTTCGGACCTTCCACTCCTGACCAGCCTGCTCAAGGGTGAACTGCACGTTCTGGACACCCGCCGGATCACGGCCAACCACGCCGCCCGACTTGTTGAGTGTCTTGCACTCTGTCGCCGAAACCTTCGCTGAGTACGGAACCTGCCGGACCGTTCCCGCAAGGGTGTACAGGTTGCCGACGGTCACGCCTTCCGGCGTCCCCACCTGGCATCCCTCGATTCGCCCGCCCTTGCGGTACACATCATCGATGTAGCCCAGCACCTGGCCGCAGAACCCGCACTTGTCATGGGTGAGCTTCCGCACCTCGGCGGTCTTTCCAGTCTTGTAGGCGTTGTTGAGCGCCTGCAGATAAGCGCCGACGGTGCCTTCGACCTTCGCCTTGTCAGCGGCGTCCAACTTCTCGCTGGACGACCCCTTCTTCTCATCCGGCGTCGCGTTGCTCTTGGTCGCGGTTGGAGAAGGCGTGTCCGGCGTGGCCTCGGCGGTCGTGGTTTCGTTGCCGATCGTGGTGCCTTCGGGACCTTTGTCCGAGCAGGCGGACAGCGCGAAGATGGCAACGGAAGCCACCGCCACGGCTACTACACCCCGTATGCGCACGTTTTGTACACCTCATCCGAGTTGTCCACAGGCCAACGACGATCCGCGGCGGCGGGATCGCCCATTCCGCTAACGTGATTATGATGGCCCAAACTTGCCCATGGTTGCATCCCCCGGTGAATTTTCGCCTATCTGTCCTGCCCATGGCCCCGCGGACATGAAGTCATCATCTTCGTGGATATACCCAGATCGGGCGTATCGAAGATTCCGGACGTTTGTCCACAATTCGCCGCAGACGGTGTCATTGCGGGCGTTCGGTCCATCCTTGCGGCGCCGACGGTGGCAGGAAAGGCACCTTCAGGTCCAACGTGTTGTACGACAAGCGCGCTGCCGCAAGCCCGCAGGGCAGGGCCAGGACTATGAGCAGGCTGATCCCAGCGCTCGCCCAACTGAACCTCCCGTCGGCGAACTCCATCAGGGGGTAGGCCATCAGCAGAAGCGTGAGGACCAACCATCCAGCGAAGCCGAGGCAGCCACCCAAGATGTTGAAGCTCATCGGGCCCGTCAGCCTCGCCGGATCGCCGCTACCAGCAAAGATCCGTCGAACGGTCCGCCAGGCGAACATCCCCATCGTGAGGGATACCAGGTCTACCCCGAAGACGGCGATGGCGAGGTACATCGGTGCATCTCCCGACGCCTCGAGAGTTGGCGGATCGAACGCGATCACGCCCGACAGCAGCAGGCAGAGCGCTGACAGGACGAGCCAAGGCACGATCCATCGCTGCTTGACGCCAGCTCGCTCGATGAGCACCTGCCGCTGCTGCGGCGACAGCGCGTAGAACCACTCCTGCGATCCAAGATCCTGATTCCGGAACTTCACCGCTGGTCCTCCTGCTTAGCCCCGGCCCAGCCACTGCCATCAGCCATAGTTGAGCCGCCAGTCGCTGGCGTCGCCGTCCTGCCAACTCGCGTCCGACAAGGCGGATGCCTTCGACTCTGGCCAGCGACCATCAGGAAAGGCCTCGTTGGTCGCGATCCGATTGTTGAGGTCAAAGAACGCCGCGAATTGCGGACCGACCACCGCGCCGACTGCAGCGATCAACTTCACCACTTTGTCGACACTGGTCGTGATCTTTCTTGCGATCTCCATCAGCGACCTGACGATCGCGACGATGGAGCCACCGACCTCGAGCGCGGCGACAGCTTCGATGATCGCGACGCCGAGGGCGACGTAGAAGGCCGTGATCGCTGCCGCCACCGCCAGAAGGAGGTTGCGCAAATCTTCGACGATTGCGACCACCTCGCGCATGGCCGCCAACTGGGCGCCGACAGCACCGTCATAGGCGGCCCGGGCTCGGCCCTTCCAGTCGGCCTGGACGAAGCGTTGGGACTGCTCGAGCTGACCGACAACGGACCTGACCGGGTTACGTACGTCGTTCACCCAATGCCAGGCTCCCAGCGTCGCGGCGCCAGGAAATCCGACTGCCATCAGCATGTCTCGGCAGACCGAGAGGAATGTCTCGCCTTGAAGCTTCAGGATCTCGATCTGTCGGTTGACCTGATCCCGGATGATGCCCGGCAGCTCGTCGCATGCTCGGGAGACCATCCCGAAGACGTTGTCGAGGGCCTGCTGAAAGTTCTCCATCCCGGTCTGCATCTGGCGGCCGAGCTCCTCGAGTTGAGACGGCTCGACTTCCGCCGGCTCACCTGAGGGTGCAGGATCGCGGACGTCTCGCACCAGGTTCTGGACTGGCTCCCAGAACCTCATCGTCACCACTGATCCTTCAGTTTGTGGACGCCGGCCTCTTCCTCACGGGCGTACTGATCCTGCGCCGACCACAGCTTCATCGACATGCTTCCGGCCTCGGTCACGGCCTGGTTCAGCAGGGCCGCCAGGCCATCTTGAATCTCCTGATATGGCTGGTGCATCCCCACAGCCAGACCCATCTGGTAGGTCTCCAGCCTCAGATCACCAGCGCGGCGGGCAGCAGCTTCGAGAACGAGTTTCTGCTCGTCCCACACCTTGCTGGCCTTGCGCAAGGTCTCGAGTGCGACCTGGACGTCTTCCTGGTTCGGGCCGGACATCATGCGCTCCCAGATCGGTCAGGTGATGAAGCGTCGAACCCACGCCAGTTGGCATAACGAAGCAGGGCCCCGCCTGGGTCTTGCATGACTGTGGCCAGCTCTGGCGACACCACCTTGGGAAGCGCTGGCACGCTCGGCCGGGCGTCCAACGTCTCGTATGCCGTACGGAAGGCATCGTTCAAGGTTTCGTTCAGCTTGCTCAGGCTCGCCCGACCCACCCAGGTGGCGTCGAGGAGGAGCTGTGACACGGAGCCGTCGGGTGTGAGCACCACTCGCGCATGGTCGCCGGCTGCCAGCTCGGCGCGAGCGGGATCAGCGGCCGGCTCGCGCGGTTGATTCAGCGAGGCCAGCAGCGAGATCGACTCCTCTGCCAACGCGGCCAGGTCGACCACGGGAAGCGAGTCCGTACGTGAAGTAGCTGCCGACTCCGTCGCGCTGACAACCGGAGCCGGCCGGGCTTCGGCTGCCGTCAGGGCCTCCGACCAGAGCTCGACGCGGCGTAGCTCAGCGGCCTGAATGGCCTCGAGCACGGCCGACGCGAGCTGGTCGGGTGGGAGCTTCTCCTGCCAGCGGGCGTGCAGACGCACCGTGCTCACCCTGCCGGACTCGTCGAGTGTGACCGTAGCCGCACCGAGCTGGTCGTTCGCCGTAACCGGAGTGTTGGCCGCGGACTCGGCCGCTTCCAGCCTCCCGGCGAACGCCGACGTCTCTGCCGCCAGCTCCGCCAGTTTGGACACCGCATCGTCGAAGTCGGGTGTCGGCGCCATCTGTCCCCCATTCCCCGCTACGTGCAGCGCCAGATGCGCATGCACGATATCACGCTACGTGTTCGACCGTCAACGAAAACGCATCGTGCCCCCAGTCCGAACCAGGACCAGGGGCACGATGGACAGTGCTAAAAGAGCGGTGATCAGCCTTCGACGGCGATGTGGGTCTTGTTCGGGTCGACCTGGATGCCGGGGCCCATGGTGGTCGAGAGGGTGATCTTCTTGAGGTAGCGGCCCTTGGCGGCCGACGGCTTCAGGCGCTGGATCTCGTCGAGGGCGGCGGCGAAGTTCTCCGACAGCTGCTGCTCCGAGAACGAGGCCTTGCCGATGATGAAGTGGAGGTTGGAGTTCCGGTCGACGCGGAACTCGATCTTGCCGCCCTTGATCTCCGTGACGGCCTTGACGACGTCGGGCGTCACAGTGCCGGTCTTGGGGTTCGGCATCAGACCACGCGGGCCGAGCACGCGGCCAAGGCGGCCGACCTTGCCCATCAGGTCGGGGGTGGCGACAACGGCGTCGAAGTCGAGCCAGCCGCCCTGGATGCGCTCGATCAGATCGTCAGAGCCGACGTAGTCGGCGCCGGCTGCCGTGGCGGCTTCGGCGCGCTCCCCTGTGGCGAAGACCAGCACCCGCGCGGTCTTGCCGGTGCCGTGGGGGAGGTTGACCGTGCCGCGCACCATCTGGTCGGCCTTGCGGGGGTCGACCCCGAGGCGCATGGCGACGTCGACCGTCTGGTCGAACTTGGTGCCGGTGGTCTCCCTGGCGAGCTTGATCGCCTCGGCCGGGCCGTAGAGCGCGTCGAGGTCGATCTTCTCGACCGCGGCGCGGTAAGTCTTGCTGCGCTTCACGAATGTCTCCTAAGCGAAAAGAAGCTGTGGTTGCCGGGCCAGCGCGTGGCCCTTCCACGTACGAGCTGGAGGTATTAGTCGGTGACCGTGACGCCCATCGAACGAGCGGTGCCGGCGATGATCTTCATCGCCTGCTCCTCGTCGTTCGCCGACAGGTCGGGCTCCTTGGTCTTCGCGATCTCGCGAACCTGGTCGCGGGTGATCGAGGCGACCTTCACCGTGTGCGGCGTCGGGGAGCCCTTGTCGATTCCGGCGGCCTTCTTGATCAGCTCGACGGCCGGCGGGGTCTTGGTGACGAACGAGAACGTGCGGTCCTCGTAAATGGTGATCTCGGCAGGCACGACGTTGCCACGCATCGGTTCGGTGGCGGCGTTGTAGGCCTTGGTGAACTCCATGATGTTGATGCCGGTCGGACCGAGCACCGTACCCACGGGCGGGGCCGGCGTCGCCGCGCCGGCCTGCAGCTGGAGCTTCAGGACCGAGGCGATCTTCTTCTTGGCGGGCATGGAAGTGTGATGTTCCTCTTAGATGGTTGCGGGTGCTTGTCCCTCAACAGAACAGAAGCTCAGACCTTCTGGATCTGGTTGAAGGACAGCTCGACCGGGGTCTCCCGGCCGAAGATCTCGACAAGCGCCTTGACCCGGCGGGCGTCGGCGTTGAGCTCGGTGATCGTCGCGTGCAGCGTGGCGAACGGGCCGTCGACCACCATGACAGAGTCGCCGACCTCGAAGTCGACAACCTCGGTCTTCTTTTTCTTGGCCTGCGGCGACGCCTCTTCGGCCACCACGACCGGGGCGAGCATCTTCTCGACTTCCTCGAGGCTCAGCGGCACCGGCTGGTGGGCGTGACCGACGAAACCGGTCACCGACGGCGTGTGGCGTACGGCCGCCCACGACTCGTCGGTGAGGTCGAGGCGAACCAGGACATAGCCGGGCAGAACGGTACGCCGCACCATCCGGCGCTGGCCGTTCTTGATCTCGGCGACCTCTTCCTGGGGGACGACCACCTCGAAGATGTAGTCCTCCATGTTGAGGGACTGGATGCGGTTCTCGAGGTTGGCCTTCACGCGGTTTTCCATGCCGGAGTACGTGTGGATGACGTACCAGTCACCCGGCTTGGAGTGCAGCGCCGCGCGGAACTCCGCCAGCGGGTCCTCGGTGCCCTCGACACTCTCTTCCGACTCGTCGGAGTCGGAGACATCGGAGTCGGAGACGTCGGAGTCTTCGGCCTCGACAGCGTCGTCAGCATCCTCGTCGGAGGAGGCGTCGGCAACGGCCGCGAAGGCGTCGACATCCGCGTCGACCTCATCGGCTACGTCTGCGGAGTCCCCCGCGAGCGGCTGCTCAGCCGACTCGCTCCCCGTGGCGTCGGCCGGCCGCTCCGACTCCGCGTCCAGCTGGCCGGCGGCCAGGTCGCGGGATTCGTCGTCGTGGTCGGTCACTCTCGGTACTCCGTCTTCTGTTCGTCGTTAAGTTCATAAGGTGGTGCGTGAGATGCGGTGCTCGAACGCGGCGATCAGGCGAGGACCCAGAGGATCAGCCTGCCGAGTGCCAGGTCGATCACCGAGACGATCGCGATGACCGCCAGCACGAAGACCAGCACCACCAGCCAATACGTCATGAGCTGGTTGCGAGTCGGCCAGATGACCTTCCGCAGCTCCGCTACGACCTGACGTACGAAAAGGGCCAATCGGGCGATCGGGCCGCCTCGACGCTCACCCTTCTTCGCCGGGCGAGCACGGTCCGGGGTCGCGGTGATTCCGCGGGTCTCCGTCACTGTTCGTCCTCACCGGTATCGGAACCGGACGGGCACTCCGCCCGGTGTTTCTCTGGCGCCGGTCCTCGGCGGACCACACGCTTGACTCCGACCGACGACCGGCCGGTGTCGGCAGGGCAGGAGGGACTCGAACCCCCAACCGCCGGTTTTGGAGACCGGTGCTCTACCAATTGAGCCACTGCCCTACGGCGACCGTCGACCAGCTTCCGAACCCGATGGAGAGAAGGACACGGAGAACTAGGGTCGTTGACCACCAGTGGTCGAGTGTACATGGGGCGGCCGCGAGCGTGTCGCCGATGGGCCCGATCAAGGCCAGTGCCCGATCGGTGGCCTGCGTAGCAGACTCCGGGACGGCTTTGCCACGATACTGCCATGACATCTCCTGCGCGTATCTCGGCCCGAATCGGTGGTATCGCGGAATCGGCCACGCTGGCCGTGGACGGCAAGGCGAAGGCGCTCAAGGCGGCTGGGCGTCCGGTGATCGGCTTCGGGGCCGGCGAGCCCGACTTCCCAACCCCCGACTACATCGTCGAGGCCGCGGTCGAGGCGTGCAGGGATCCGCGTAATCACCGCTACACGCCGGCGGCCGGCCTGCCCGAGCTGCGGGAGGCGGTCGCGGCCAAGACCAAGCGCGACTCCGGGTACGAGGTCGCGGCCAACCAGGTGCTGATCACCAACGGCGGCAAGCAGGCGGTCTACGAGGCCTGCGCGCTGGTCCTCGACCCGGGCGACGAGCTGCTGCTCCCGGCGCCGTACTGGACGACCTACCCCGAGTCGGTCATCCTCGCCGGCGGCGTGCCCGTGCCCGTCGTCACCGACGAGAGCCAGGGCTACCTCGTGACCGTCGAGCAGCTGGAGGCGGCCAGCACGCCGAGGACGAAGGCGCTGCTGATGTGCTCGCCGTCGAACCCGACCGGCGCGGTCTACCCCGAGGAGTTGCTGCGTGAGATCGGCCAGTGGGCCGCCGCCCGCGGCATCTGGGTGATCACCGACGAGATCTACGAGCACCTGACCTACGACGGCGTGACCGCGACCTCGCTGCCGGTCGTGGTGCCCGAGCTCGCCGACCGCTGCATCGTGGTCAACGGCGTCGCCAAGACGTACGCCATGACCGGCTGGCGGGTCGGCTGGCTGATCGGCCCGGCCGACGTGGTGAAGGCCGGCTCCAACTTCCAGTCGCACCTCACCGGCAACGTCTCCAACGTCTCGCAGCGCGCGGCGATCGCCGCAGTGTCGGGCGACCTGTCGGCGGCCGCGGCGATGCGCACCGCGTTCGACCGGCGGCGGCAGACGATCGTGAAGCTGCTGTCCGACGTTCCGGGCTTCACCTGCCCGACGCCGAAGGGTGCGTTCTACGCGTACCCGTCGGTGAAGGGCGCGCTGGGCCGGACGATCCGCGGTCGCACGCCGCAGACCTCGTCGGAGCTCGCCGAGCTGATCCTCGACGAGGTGGAGGTCGCGGCGGTGCCGGGCGAGGCATTCGGGACGCCTGGATATCTCCGGTTCTCCTATGCCCTCGGCGACGACGACCTGATCGAGGGCGTGACCCGGATCCAGAACCTTCTGTCGGAGTAGGGCGAGTCTCGTGGATGTCGCCGAGGAGCGAGGACGGCCATGGCCGCCGCAGCCCCGGTGACATCCACGAGACGTGCCCTGGATAACGTGCGCATGCATGCGCCCGCTTGACACTCTCCGCAAGGCGCACCTGCACCTGCACTTCACCGGGTCGATGCGACACTCGACGCTCGTCGAGCTGGCCGACCGGGATGGCATTCGGTTGCCGGACGCGCTGCGGGAGGAGTGGCCGCCTCAGCTCTCGGCCACCGATGAGAAGGGTTGGTTCCGCTTCCAGCGGCTGTACGACACGGCCCGCTCGGTCTTACGCACCGAGTCCGACGTACGCCGGCTGGTGCGGGAGACCGCCGAGGACGAACGCGACGAAGGGTCCGGCTGGCTCGAGATCCAGGTGGACCCTTCGGGCTACGCGTCGCGGTTCGGCGGCATCACGGCGTTCACCGACCTGGTGCTGGACGCCGTACGCTCGGCGAGCGCGTCGACCGGTGTGGGGATCGCCGTGGTGATCGCGGCCAACCGCGTGCGGCATCCGCTGGACGCACGGACGCTGGCCCGGCTGGCGTCGCAGTATGCCGGCCGGGGTGTCGTCGGCTTCGGCCTGTCGAACGACGAGCGGCGCGGCCGGGCCGAGGAGTTCGAGCGGGCGTTCTCGATCGCCCGGCGGGCCGGCCTGCTCTCCGATCCGCACGGCGGCGAGCTCTGCGGGCCGGAGAGCGTACGCGGATGCCTGACCGCACTCGGGGCCGGCCGGGTCGGGCACGGGATCCGTTCGGTGGAAGACCCCGCACTGGTCGACGAGATCGCCGAACGTCAGATCGGACTCGAGGTCTGTCCCGCCTCCAACGTCGCACTCGGCGTCTACCACGACGTGGCGGCCGTTCCTCTGCGCAAGCTCTATGAGTCCGGCGCGCCCATCGCCCTCGGCGCCGACGACCCTCTGCTGTTCGGCGTCAGACTGGTCGGCCAGTACGAAATCGCCCGCGAGCTCGGCTTCACCGACCCGGAGCTCGCCGAGCTGGCCCGGATGTCGGTCCGGGTCTCCACCGCCCCTGGGGAGACCCGGACCCGCCTGTTCGCCGACATCGACACCTGGCTGAACGGGCCGGCAGTTAGCTGAGCGAACCCGCACCGGGCTGATTTCTCGTAACCGCCCGATCCGTCGTGGGTTCGCGCATCTGCTCGCTCCGAAGATGGCTGGAGACCGAAGAGCGAGCAGATGCGCCAGCCCACGACGGCTGGGATGGCAGGTCAGGCAGAGTTGAGCAGGTGGGCCAGCTTGGCCTCCGCCAGGCGGAGCATCGTCCCGACTGCTTCCGGAACGATGTCGAGCTCGGCGGCGATCTCAGCTTCGGCCCGACCCTCGTCGCGCAGCGCCAAGGCTCGCGCATACGAGTCAGGCAGCTGGCTCAAGGCGTCGGTGCGTTCCATGTCGTTCAACCTAGAAGCGCCTGAGCACGATCGCCTGAGCATGCCCATACTCAGTTTGAGTAGCCCGCATGCTCGGTCACCCAGCGCTGTCGATACGTACGTACTAGGTATACCGATTCGTCCCGGACTCAGGCGTCGACGATGTCGCTCAGCGCGGCTCGCCCGCTGATACCCAGCTTCCCGTAGATCTGGTGCAGGTGGTTGTCGACCGTACGCTTCGACAGCACCAGCCGCTCGGCGATCTCCTTGTTGGACAGCCCCTGCGACGCCAGCTTCGCGATGTCGCGCTCGCGCGGCGTCAGCTCCGGCGCCGACACGGTTTCGACCGCGGGGGTACGAGCGCCCTCGCACCGGTCCAGATAGAGAGCCGAGCGGGTACGTGAAGCCCGCCCGCTGGCCAGCCGCCCGGCCGAATGGTGGGCCGCCGAAGCCTGCGCCGCCGCCTCGGCCGCCAGCAGGTCCGCGCCCATCCGCGAGAAGCCCTCGGCCACCTGGTCCAGCACCTCGCCGTCGCGCGCTGCGGCGGCCCGCGCGTGCAGGGCGGCCGCCTGGATGAACCCGCCGCGGACCTCTTCACGCAGCTGATCCAGCCGATCGACCGCCGATGCCGGCGAGCCCAGCCGCACCAGGTCGTGCAGCGCCGCGCCCTCCACCCCACGCGCCGAAGAATGCCGCGCCTTCACCGCCATCTCCCCCGCCAGCTCGACCGCGCCCACCCGGTCTCCGGCGGCCACCGAAACCCACGGTCGCGCCAGGTCGGCCCAGATGTCGAAGACCCGCACCGACCGTCGCGGCGACGCCTGCGCCTCGCGCAGAGCCGCCTCCGCGGCCGAGCCGTTGCCGAGCAGCGCCTCGACGTGTGCCAGCTCGCCCAGCAGGAACGCGGGTACGTGGTACCAGCCGAACTCGTGCCGGCGATATCGGCTGAGCCCTTCCCGCAGGATCTGCCGCGCCGCCACCGGCCGCCCGCGCATCCGCGCCGCCTGCGCGCACGCGACGCGGTAGATGTAGCCCGCGAAGTGCGGGCCGTCCTTCTCCGCCGCCGTGAACGCACTGCGTGCCAGCTCCGAAGCCTGCCCGATCCGCCCGCCGTACAACAGGGTCTGCACCATGCCGAGGTCGACCATCACGCCGAGGAACGGCACCTCGTCGTCCCACGGCTCGACCAGCTTGCGGGCCGTGAGCAGCGAGGTCATCGAGTCGATCCGGCCGGTGTAGCACAACGCCATCACCCGCGCGGCGTGCGTCATCGCCTCCGCATGGCGGTTGCCGAAGGCCTTGGCCAGCAACTCGTCGGCGAGCTGAACGCAGTCGGCAGCCTCGGCCGCGTGGTGCAGGAACAACGCCCGCAACCCCGCGCACTCCTCGCGTAACGCCGCATCCTGGGCCGAGAGCTCGGCGTCGCGGAGCACGGTCATGCCGCGCTCCACCTCGTCCATGCCCCAGAACAGGTTGATCGCCCGGCCGAGCACCAGATCGGATCTGTCGTCTGACGACATCGGCACGAGCATCCACTGCGCCAGCAGGTCCTCGACCTCGGTGTTCTGCTGCCCGAGGAACAACGCCCGCCACAGCACGCGGATCGCCGGCACACCCGCGCCCGCCTGGATCGCCTGCTGCGCGAGCCGTATGGTCAGGCCCATGTCGAACGCCGACCAGGCCTGCCGCAGCGCCGACATCAGGATTTCCTGCGCGACCGCCACGCCGGCGTCGAGCCGCCAGGTCGCGATCCGCAGCCAGTCGTCGTTACGGGTCGCGCCGGAGTCCTCGACGGCGTCGGCCAGCAGCCGCTTCCAGCTGCGCGCCCGCAGCGGCGGGCATTCCGAGCGCAGCACCTCGCCGTACAACGGATGCGCGAGATAGACCTCGGTGCTTTCGTCGACGCGCAGCAGGCCCTTCGACTCGACGGTCTCGAGTACGCCAGGTTCGACCAGCCGGGTCAACGCGCCGGTGCCGAGCGGCTCGCCGTAGGCCACCAGCTCCAGCGCGCGATGCTCGTCGGTGTTGAGCAGGCCGATCCGGTGTGTCACGAGCTCGACCAGCCGCGGCGCGACGACCCACTCGCCCTCCCACCGGTAGACGCCCTCGGTCTGCGCCAGCGCGCCGGTGTCGAGTCCGGCGTTGACCAGCTCGCGTAAGAACAGCATGTTGCCGCGCGTGGTGTCCCAAAGGGACTGCACGGTGCGCGACTCGACCTGGCCGCCGAGCATCTGGGCGAGCACGGCCGCCATCTCGCCGTGCGACAGCGCCTGCACCTCGACGCGCTCGACCAGCTCGTCCTTCCACAACGCCGTGATCGGCTCCGGTGCCGGCTCGCCCGTACGGATGCTGGCCAGCACGAACGCCTGCCCGGCCTGCACGAGCTGATGCAGCAGACCAGCTGATGTCTCGTCGAGTACGTGCGCGTCGTCGACGCCGATGACCAGCCGGCGCGAGCCCGCCGGCTCGGCCAGCGCGTCGGCGGCGAAGCGCAGCAGGTTGGTAGGGCTGCCGGCGTTCGGGAGCTCGGCAGGCAGCAACGACGCCAGCGCACCGAACGGAATCGAGGACGTGGCGGGCGTGGCCACCACGGAACGCGCGTGCACGCGGCTGACGTCAGCGGTGCGGACAGCTTCGGAGAGCAGGCGGGTCTTGCCCACCCCGGCGGCGCCGGCGAGAACGAGCCCGGGCACCCCCGGATCGCTTATCGCGGCACCGATCAGTTGGAGTTCCTCGGCCCGACCGACGAAGGGCCACCGCATGCTCACTCACCGAAGACTAACCCTGTCAGGCCGGTTGTGACAGTCCCAGGCTCATTCCTTACCGAACCATGTACCAAGCTCGGCTCGTCGGCTTATGCCCAGTTTCGCGTAGGCCTGGTGCAAATGGTTGTCCACCGTACGTTTCGACACCTGCAGGCGTTCGGCGATCGCCTTGTTGGACATGCCTTCTGCCGCCAGCTTCGCGATGTCGCGTTCGCGCGGTGTCAGGTCCGGCGACGAGACAGCTTCCACGGCAGGGGTTCTGGCGCCTTCGCAGCGGTCGAGCAGCAGCGCCGAACGCGCCCGCGACTCGCGCGCGCTCGCCGGCTTGCCCGCGTTCTGGTGCGCCTGGCTGGCCTGGGCGTATGCCTCGGCGGCCAGCAGGTCGGCGCCAATCTTCTCGAATCCGGCGGCCGCTTCGTCCAGTTCGTCACCGTTGTCGCGGGCCGCGGCCTCGGCGTGCGCGACGACGTACTTCAGCATCCAGCCACGGAAGGCCCCCCGGATGTCGGTCAGCCGGTCGACGACTCTCGACGCGTATCCCAGGCGTACGACGTCGTGCAACGCGGCCATCTCGACGCCGACGGCCTTGGACTCCCGGCAGTGGTCGGCGAGCCGGAACGCCGACTCGATCGCGCCGACCCGATCGCCGGCGGCCACCGACACCCACGGCCGCGCGAGCTCGGGCCAGAACTGGAGTACGCCGGTCGAGCTACGCGCCGACTCGTCGGCCTCGCGAAGTGTCGCGGCGGCCACGGCGCTGTTGCCGAGCAGGGCCTCGGCGTGGGCGAGCTCGCCCAGGAGATAGCCCGGCCCGACGTACCAGCCGAAGCTCTGCTGCCGATAGACACCGAGCCCTTCGCGCAGGATCCGGCGAGCCGTCTCCGGCTTGCCGTTGTAGCGCGCGACGTGCGCACGAGCGGCGCGCGCGAAGTACGCCGAGAGCGCTGGACCGTGGTCCTCGGCCTGGGCCGTGATGTAGTCGGCCAACTGGCCGGCGAGGTCGAGCCGGCCGGCGAACAGCAACGCCCAGACCGACGTCGTGTCGATCATCATGCCGAGGAACGGCATCTCGTTGTCCCAGGGCTTCACGAACTCGCGAGCCTCCAGGAAGATGCCGGGGTCGTCCAGCCTGGAGATGCAGGTCAGCGCCAGGCACTGGGCGGTACGGGCCAGCGCCTCGGCGTACGGCGTCGAGGGCTCGCGGGCGAGCAGCGACTCGGCGAGCTCGACCCCCTCGATCGACCGCTCGGCGTGGGCCAGCAGGACCGCCGACAGCCCGGAGTACTCGTCGCGGACCGCCTGGTTGCTGGTGGCCGCCTCCGCTTCGCGGAGCAGCTCGAGCGCGCGGTCGGTCTGGTCGAGACCCCAGCAGAGGTTGATGGCCCGTCCGAGCACCAGGTCCTTACGGTCCTGCTCCGGCATCGGCGCGAGCATCCAGTGCGCGATGAGCGCCTCGGTCTGTTCGGTTCGTTCGGCGAGCGAGAGTGCGCGCCACAGCAGCTTGACCGCCTCCACCCCAGCGCCCTCGGCGATCGCCGCCTGGGCGAGGCGCTCGGTCAACGGCAGGTCGAACGTACGCCAGGCCTGTCGCCCGGCCTTCATCAGAAGATCTGCCGAAGTGGAGATGTCGGCGTCCAGCCGCCAGGTCGCGATCCGCAGCCAGTCGTCGTCGCGCTTGTTGTCGTCGGTCTCGAGGCTGTCGGCGAGCATGCGCTTCCAGCTGCGGGCCCGCAGCGACGGGCACTGGGCGCGCAGCACCTCGCCGTAGAGCGGATGCGCCAGCTGGATCTCCTCGCGGCCGGGCCGGTCGCTCTGCCGGATCGAGAGCAGGCCCTTCTCCTCCACGGAGTGCAGCGTGCGCACCTCGGCGAGCCGCGACACGACCTCGCCGGTCAGCGGTTCGCCGTGGGCGACCAGCTCCAGCAGGCGGTGCTCGTCGGCCTCCAGCCGGCCGAACCGCGCGGCGAGCAACTCCTGCAGCCGCGGCGCCATCACCCACTCGCCGGTCCAGTGCCAGACGCCTTCGAGCTTGGCGAGCGCTCCGCTGTCGAGCCCGGCGTTGACCAGCTCACGTAAGAACAGCATGTTGCCGCGCGTGGTCTCCCACAGCCGCTGCACGGTCGCGGACGCGATCTGGCCGTCGAGCACCTGACCGAGCACGTGCTCGACCTCGGCACTCGTCAGCGCGCGCACCTCGACGCGTTCGACCAGCTCGTCCTTCCACAGGCCGGTGATCGGCTCCGGTGCGGGCTCGCCGCTGCGGATGCTGGCCAGCACGAACGCCTGGCCGGACTGCGCGAGCTGGTGCAGCAGGCCGGCGGAGGTCTCGTCGAGTACGTGCGCGTCGTCGACGCCGAGCACCAGGCGGCGCCTGCCGGCGGGCTTGGTCAGGGCCTCGGCGGCGAAGCGCAGCAGGTTGGACGGGCTCGCGGCGTCGGGCAGGGTGGCGGGCAGGAGTGAGGCGAGCGCGCCGAACGGGATCCGCGCGGTGGCCGGCGTCGCGGCGACGGCGGTGGCGAGCGTCGAGGTGGTGTCGGCGGCGTGCACGGCTTCCCAGAGCAGGCGGCTCTTGCCCACGCCGGCCGGGCCGGCCAGGACGAGCCCTGGCGCATCCGGGTCGGCGATCGCCGTCCCGATTCGCCGAAGCTCATCCGCCCGTCCGACAAACGGCCACCGTACGCCCACAAGTGAAGACTAATGGTGTTTGTAGTTAGCTGACCCCGTAATCGGCGAGCACGAAGGAGCAGCGTGTACCTCGGAGTCGACGGCGGTGGAACCAAGACCGCGTTCTGCCTGGTCAACCAGTCCGGCACGATCGTGTCCCGGGTTCAGGCGCGCAGTATCTACTACTTCGCCACCGGCATCTCACTCGTCGGCCAGGTGCTCGAGGAGGGCGTCCACGAGATCTGCGCGCAGGCCTCGATCACGCCCGCCGACATCGCGTACGCGGTCATCGGGCTGCCGGGATACGGAGAGGCGAGCGCGGACCTCGCCGAGCTCGACGCCGCGCCGCGAGCGGTGCTCGGGCACTCGCGTTACCGCTGCGGCAACGACATGGTGTGCGGCTGGGCCGGCTCGCTCGGTGCCGTCGACGGCATCAACGTGGTCAGCGGCACCGGCTCGATCGCATACGGCGTGCGCGGCGGCGAGGAGCTGCGGGTCGGCGGCTGGAGCGAGCTGTTCGGCGACGAAGGGTCGGCGTACTGGATCGCGGTGCAAGGGCTGGCGGCGTTCTCGCGGATGAGCGACGGGCGGCTGGCCGCCGGGCCGCTGCTGGACGTGCTCCGGTCGGAGCTCGCGTTGCACGCCGACCTCGACCTGATCGACCTGGTCGTCAACCGGTGGGAGGGCGACCGGACGCGGATCGCGGGGCTGTGTCCTTATGTCGTGGAGGCGGCGGCGCGCGGAGACTCGGTCGCTGCCGGGATCCTCGACCGGGCGGCGGCCGAGCTCGCGCTGCAGGTCGACACGATCCGGCGGCGGCTGGACTTCCCCGCCGGCGAACCCGTTCTGGTGTCGTGGTCAGGTGGAACGTTCAACGCGAAGCCGGTCGTCGAGGCGTTCGTCCGCGAGCTGGCTGTTCTCTATGCGGAGTACGAGCCGCGGCAGCCGCTGTACGAGCCCGACCTCGGTGCTGCTCTCTATGCCGCCAGGCTCGCGGGCACGCCCATCACGCCAAGTACGCCTACTACGCCTACTGCGCCTACTGCGCCTACTGCGCCTACTGCGCCCAGCCGAAGTCGACCCAGCTGAGCATCGGGCCTACCAGCCACCAGGCGCTCACCGCCAGCGCACCGAACGCCACCAGCGCGAAGAACGTCACCCACACCAGCGGATGCGTCCTGGTCAGCCGCGCGAGCTGGTCGGCGTCAGACGTCTGCGCGCGTCGACTGCGCTTGACCTGCAGCTCGAACACCGGCCGGATGCCGCCGAACAGCAGGAACCACGTCAGCGTGTAGGCGAACGCGCACTCCACGTCCGGCGAGCCGTACCAGCCGATGGCGAACAGGCCGCCGCCCACGACGATGACCGCGACCCAGCCGTAGAGGTTGCGGACGGCGAGTAGCAGTGCCGCGAGCAACGCGATGCTCAGCCACAGCAGCAGCGTCGACCGGCCGGCGGCCAGCAGAGCGGCGTACCCGAGTCCGAGCAGGCTCGGCGCGATGTAGCCGGACAGCGAGGTCAGGATCATGCCCGGCCCGGTCGGCTTACCCCTGGAGACGGTGAGCCCCGAGGTGTCGGAGTGCAGCCGGATACCGGACAGGCGCCTGCCGGTGACCAGCGCGGCGAGCGCGTGCCCGCCTTCGTGGACGATCGTGATGACGGTACGCAACAGCAGCCAGGTCCGGACGTACCCGACCACCACCAAGGCGACCACGACCGTCCCCCAGATCACGGCGTCGTCGGGCTTCGGCGTCGAGGCCGTGAGTTGTTCCCAGAAGTCCGCTGGCACAGCCCCGATCCTGCCAGCTCTGCCTGGGTGCCCGCATGGCGTAAGCGGTCAGTAGGCATGCACACCCGGAGTGCCCGGGAAGATGAGCGCACCGATACTCAGGACGATGTGCGGGCGCGCGGTCAAGCTTGCAGCGTGATTACGTGTCAGCGCTGCGGCCAGCTGAATGACCCAGGCCGCACCCAGTGCTCCAACTCGGAGTGCCGGGCGCCGCTGACCAGACGTCCCACGATCCGGGCGACCTTGACACCTCCGTACGCCGAAGTGCTCGTGGGCAAGACCGTCGAAGTCATCGTCGAGGTCCGCAACGACAACACCGAGGTGGAGGAGCTCGCCCTGGGTATCCAGGGCCGGCTGGGTGAGTTCGGCTCGATCGCACCCGCGCATCTCTCGCTGTTTCCCGGCGAAGAGGCGCAGGTACGCGTGACGTTCACGCTCACCAAGGGTGACAACACACCGAACGGGCCGATGCCGTACGGCATCACGGTGACTTCATGGGTAACCGCAGACCTCGCAACGCTGGTGTTCGGCGTGGTCACAGTGACCGAGACTGCGACGCCGACGATTCGGCTCCAGCCGCTCGAACGCAGCGGCTGGAGGTCGGCGTACTACCGCGTGGAGATTGGCAACGCTGGGGACTCCACGCTCGAAGGTCAGATCATCGCCAGCGACTCCGACCAGTCGCTCCGGTTCGACATCGAACCGAGGAACGTCCGCGTTCAGCCAGGTGGATCCGCGACCGTCCACCTGCGGGCCCGGCCCCACCACCTGCGCTGGTGGGGCCGGGCACTACCGCATCCGTTCTGGGTGCTGTTACAGCCACGTGGGGATGACGCAGTTCGGGTGGATGGCGTCATGAAACAGCGGTCACTGGTGTCAGTACGGGCAAGTAACCGTGAGAGTGGCTAGGGGTGTCCCGTGGATCAGCATGTCCGCACAAGGAGCGTGGGCCCGCAGCGCGGGCGGCTGATCCACCGGAGACCCCTGGCCGCCTGGAGTAATCAGGGGATCTGGGGCACGTGACGACTGAAACGACGACGCCATTGAAGCTCGACCTGGAACTCGTCGAACCGAGCGTCTGCATGGCGGCCGGACGGCCGGCAACCGTCCTGCTGCGGGTTGGCAACGTCGACAGCGAGCCTGTCGACCTGGTGCTGACCATGCGCGGGCGGCTGGCGGCGTTGGCGGTGATCGAGCCGGCCGGGTTACGGCTCTCACCTGGTGAGACCCGGACGGCCCGGATCACGTTCCAGCCGGCGCACGGGCCGCACGTACCTTCCGGGCCGATGCCGTACGCGGTCTCGGTGCGTCGCTTGTCATCTGATGACCAGCTTGGGGTGGCGTTCGGATTGATCGACGTCCACCAGCAACGCCCGCGCCGGTCGTTCGGCTCGGGGACGCCCTGCATCCGGTCGGCGGAGGAGCCGCCGCCGGAGCGCTGAGGTTCTCGCGATGAGTTTCGCCGTCGCCGCTGGTCTATCCGGTTAGTAAGTGAACGGAAGGAGACCAGAGGTGCCGAATCTCGACAAGCAGTTCACCGCGACACTGCGGAAAAGCCCGGCCCAGGGTGGCTGGACCTATCTCATCTGGCCCGAGTCGGTCGAGTACTTCGGCACGCGTGGGCTGGTCAAGGTATCCGGAACGATCGACGGTTGCCCGTTCCAGAGCTCGTTCATGGCTCTGGGCGACGGCACGCACAAGCTCCCGGTCAAGGCCGACGTACGCAAGCAGATCGGCAAAGGCGAAGGCGACAGCGTGAGTGTGCACCTGACCGAACGCCTGGAGCGCTGAAGCTCCCCGCTGCGAATGACCACGTTAACCACGCAATTAGCGGGTTAACCACGCCCCGGGGCGTGGCGAAGCACCTACTAGCGTGGCGAACCGCGAATGACCACGTTAACCAGCCAATTGCGTGGTTAACGTGGTCATTCGCACGTCGGCAGGCGGCAGTGCAGGTTGGTGCGGGCCGGCAGGCGGTAATGCGGGTCAGAGGGTGCAGCCGATGAGTACGGGTTCGGGCGCCAGCTCGAGCCCGTACTTCGCGTGTACGCCGTCGCGGACTTGGCGGGCCAGCGCGAGCAGGTCGGCGGTCGTTGCCTGGCCGCGGTTGGTCAGGGCCAGCGTGTGCTTGCCGGACAGCTGGGCCGGGCCGCTGCCGTAGCCCTTGGTGAAGCCCGAATGCTCGATCAGCCAGGCCGCGCTCGTCTTGACCGTGCCGTCGGGCTGGGGCCAGCGGGGTGCCTCGATCGGCAGCGCGTCGGCCTGCTCGGCCGTGAGCACGGGGTTGGTGAAGAACGAGCCCGCGCTCCACGTGTCGTGGTCGCCGGGGTCGAGGACCATGCCCTTGCCGCGGCGCAGGCCGAGCACGGCTTCACGGACGGCCGGCATCGGCGCGCGCTCGCCGAGCTCGACGCCAAGGGTGCGCGCCAGCTCGGCGTACTTCACCGGCCCGCTCAGCTCACCCGGCTTGAACTGGAACACCACCTCGAGCACGACATATCGCTCCGGCGAACGCTTGAACCGGCTCGTGCGGTAGCCGAAGCCACAGTCGGCCGCCGCCAGCGTGACGACCTCCCACTCCTCGCGGTCCCAGACCCGCACCTGCGCGATCGTGTCAGCGACCTCCTGGCCGTACGCGCCGATGTTCTGGATCGGCGCCGCCCCGACCAGGCCCGGGATGCCGGACAGTGCCTCGACGCCGGTCCAACCCTGACCGATCGCGTACTGCACGAAGTCGTCCCAGTTCTCCCCCGCCGCGACCCGCACCGTCGCACCGCCGCACGCTGACGCGTCCGCCACGGCGATGCCACGGGTGGCGACCTTGATCACGACGCCGGCAAAGCCTTCGTCTGCGATCACGACGTTGCTGCCGCCGCCGAGGATCAGCACCTCGAGCCCGGCGTCATCGGCCTGGCAGACGTAGTCGCACAGCTTCTCGACGTCGTCGATCTCGTCGAAGTGCTCGGCCGGCCCGCCGAGGCGCAGCGTGGTGTGCTCGGCCAGGCGTACGGGCGGAGGCTTCGGCTTGCGCTTGAAGATCACCGCGAGCTCAGTCCAGCTGGACGACCGCGCGGGCGGCCCCGAAGATCTTGTCCGGCCCGCAGGTGGCGGCCAGGTCGACCCGCACCTGGCCGTCGTCGAGCTTGGCGGCGACCTTGCCGGTGAACGTCAGCTCGACGCCCTCGTCGGTGTCGGGGACGACGACGGGGTTGGTGAAGCGCACGGAGTACTCCAGCACCCGTGCCGGGTCGCCCACCCAGTCGGTCAGCACGCGCGCGCCCGAGGCCATCGTCAGCATCCCGTGCGCGATCACGTCGGGCAGCCCGAGCGCGGTCGCGGCCCGGGTGTTCCAGTGGATCGGGTTGAAGTCGCCGGACGCGCCGGCGTAGCGCACCAGGGCGTCGCGGCGGAGCACGACGTTGACCACCGGCAGCTCGGTGCCGGTCTCCACGCTGTCGTAAGCGATCACGCCGCTCCCTCCGCTGCCTCTGCGTGAGCCTCTGCCTCGGCCCGGTGGACGACCGTTGCCTGGGCGGTGCAGACCCGGTGGCCGTTCTCTGTGGTGATCTCGGTACGGGTGAAGATCAGGTCGGAACCCGCCATCGAGCGTGCCTTGTCGACGGTCAGCGTGCCTATCAGCACGTCGCCGGGGCCGATCGGGCGCTCCTGGGCGAACTTCTGGTCCGCGTGCATGATCTGGTGCAGCGGCAGGCCGAGGTCGTCGAGCATCGCCTGCAGCAGCGGGAACGCCACCACGATCGCGAACGTCGGCGGGGCCACGATGTCGGCGTGCCCGTGCTCCTTGGCCGCGTCCGTCTCGCGGTAGACGGGGTTCGGGTCGCCGATCGCGTCGGCGAACTCGCGGATCTTCTCGCGGCCGACCTCGTACGGCTGCGAAGGCCCGTACGTCCGGCCGACTATCTCATCCAGCGGCATGGTTGGGCCCCTTCCTGGGCCGAACGCGAATGACCACGTTAACCACGCTAGTGGGTGCTTCGCCACGCCCCGGGGCGTGGTCAACCAGCCAAAAGCGTGGTTAACGTGGTCATTCGCGAGAAGAGCGAGGGCCTCTAGCGGGTCTCGCGGTGCGCCCGGTGCGTGCGGCAGCGACGGCAGTATTTCTTCAGCTCGAGCCGGTCGGGGTCGTTGCGCCGGTTCTTGCGCGTGATGTAGTTGCGCTCCTTGCACTCTGTGCACTGCAGAGTGATCTTGGGGCGTACGTCAGTGCTCTTGGCGGCCACGATCTGCCTCTTGTTTGCTCGGACTGGACTGATGTTGTGTAGCGGTGGCCGGACTTGAACCGGCGACACAGCGATTATGAGCCGCTTGCTCTACCGACTGAGCTACACCGCTGCGGACCGGCAGCCCGCCCGCCGATGAAGCGCGCGGACACCGATCAGAGCCCCAATACGGAATCGAACCGTAGACCTTCTCCTTACCATGGAGACGCTCTGCCGACTGAGCTATTGGGGCGAGGCGACAACCGAGGATATACGAGCGCCGCCGGATTTGGTAATCGGGTATCCCCTCAAGCCACCCGGGCGGCGACGTGGACAAGCATACCGTCCGGGTCGTGCAGGGCGACGCTGTCGGTCTGCCTCACGAGCTCGAGCTCCAGCCGCTCCCCTGCGCCCAGCCGGCCGGAGGCGCCGGACCAGACCTCGTCCGCCGGGTCGCCGCGCAGCTGCCAGCCCGCGAGCTCCACCGGTTCCGCCGAGACGTTACGCAGGACCAGCGTCTGCCCGATCAGGCTCTCGATCGCCAGCTCGCCCGGCTGGACGTACGTGCCGTCGAGTACCTCGTTGACCAGAGCGGGGTAGTTGCCGATCAGCGCCACCGCGCCCTGCGCCACCAGCGAAGCGACGGACACCGGGTCGTTCGGCGTCCAGAACGCCGACCGCAGCCCGGCCGCGCGGATTCGTACCAGGTCGCCCGGCCGCAGCGCCCGGAAGTCCGGGATGTAGTAGTGCACCCACTCGGAGAGGCGCCGCAGCTCCGCGTCGTCCGGGACGATGCTGCCGAGCTGGCCGAACGGCACGGCGTACTGCACCTCCTGCGCGAACCGCTCCAGCGCCTCGTGGTCGAAGCAGGTCGCGACGCAGCGGTACGGAGCGGTCAGCCAGTCGCCGGGGGCGTTGCGGATCACTTCCGCGGTCGACTTCTCCAGGCCCGGGTGCAGGCGCGGGCTCTTGATCTCCAGCCAGAGGCCGATGCGGTCGCGCATCTTGGCCAGGGCGGCCCGCAGGGTCGGGATCCGCTCGCCGGCGTACGCCTGGTCGAACCAGCCGCCGGCGTCCAGCTGCTGCAGCTCGGCCAGCGTGAAGTCGCCGACGCGGTACGGCTCGCGGTCCGGGAAGACCTCGCGAACGTTCGTGGTGCGGGTCAGCGTGGAGTCGTGCAGCAGGACGACCTCGCCGTCCTTGGACAGCTGTACGTCGACCTCGACGAAGGCCGCACCCTGCTCGACCGCCAGCTCGATGGCGGCGATGGTGTTCTCCGGTGCGTGGCCGGAGGCCCCGCGATGGCCGACAACGATCACTTGCGCAGTGTTGGAGTACGAGCCGGCAGAAGTCTTGGAAGGCACGGGTCTCTACTCTGCCCGAACCGGGCAACCGGCGGTTGGACAGGTCCGGAATCGGCTACGTGATCAGTCGGTGACACATGGCATCATTGCGCCTGTGACCTGCGGAAACGAGCCCAGGTCTTTCATTTCAGATGAAAGGGTCAACGATGACCGACGGGACCACTGGCTCGACGGTGCCACGCAGGCAACTCGGCCGACATCTGCGAGATCTGCGCAACCGCGCTCGGTACACCGTGCGCGCGGCCGCGAAGGCGCTGGAGTGGTCCGAGGCGAAGATGTGGCGGATCGAGACCGGCCAGACCTCCATGCGCGCGCACGACGTTCGGCTGATGTGCCAGATCTACGCGGCGCCACCCCGGCTCGTCGAGGTCCTGGCCGGCCTTGCGGCAGAGACCAAGGCGAAGGGCTGGTGGCACTCATACAGCGGCGCGATTCCCGAGTGGTTCAACGTCTACGTCGGTCTGGAGGAGGCGGCCGCGGAGATATCGGAGTATCAGTCCGATCTGGTGCCCGGACTCCTCCAGACCGCCGACTATTTCCGCACCATGGTGCGGAAATTCGCGCCGGACATAGCCGACGATGAGCTGGAGCGCCGCGTCGAGCTCCGGATCACCCGGCAGGCTCTTCTCACCAGGAGGGTGGAGCCGCCGCAGTTCAATGCGGTACTCAGCGAGTCGATCCTGCAGCGGCCGATCGGCGAAGGCCGGATCATGGCGGCGCAGATGCGGCACCTCGCGAAGCTGAGCGACCTGCCCAACGTGTCACTGCGGGTCATTCCGTTTCGCGCCGGCTACCATCCTGGCGTCGACACCGGCGCCTTCGTGTTGCTGCATTTCCCGCGAAACGTCGACGGTTCCGAAAGCGAGCCGCCAGTGGTCTACATCGAAGGGATCACCGGCGCGCTGTATTTGGAGAAACCACCAGAGATCGAAACGTTTGCCGGTGTGTTCACCAGCCTCGTAGACTCCGCACTTGACGTGCGAGCGTCCCAAAGCTACATCCTGCAAGCAGCTAGGGAGTTCGAGCAGTGAACTGGCGCAAGAGCAGCTACAGCAACAGCGCAGGCGGCAACTGCGTCGAGGTCGCTGGATCTGCGGACCGGATGGCGGTGCGGGATTCGAAGGACCGCGGCGGGCCGGTGCTGGCGTTCGACCGCACCGACTGGACGGCGTTCCTGGCTAGCCTGGCCGCCACTCGTTGATGATCGCGATCAGGTCGAACACACCTGATCCCGAGTCCCACATGCGAATCACGAGCTTCAACCCGCTACGCGGTTCGATGATCCGGATCGTGGAGTCCGCGAGGTCGTCGTACCACTGCCACCGCCGCTTCCAGCCCGAGTCCACGATCGACAGCATGACGTCGGCGACGAGATAGCGATCCGCGTTCGTGACCGACTCGCTCGCCCACCAGTCGGCGAGCACCTGCTCCCCGTGTGAATGCAGCCGCAGCATCGGAGTCAGTTGGGGGCGCGCAGCCTGGCCAGGAGCTCGTGCACGTCGGCCGCGCTACTCGGATCTCCAGGCTGCTCGGGTGCGCCGGACAGCGCCTTCTCGTACACCGGGTCCGCGTGCAGCCGCGCCGTCACCAGCGCGTCGTCTGCGAGCCGGATCAGCGGCGAGGGATCCTTGGTCCGATCGTATTCGGCGGCCGCCTCGTAGAGCGCCCGCACGATCCGCTCGAGTTCGTCGTGAGGCATCCGCATCCGTCCACGGTAGGTCGCGGCCCTGGTCTGCAGAAGGGCCTTCCGGCCCCTGATAGGACTGGACGTATGCGCATAGGTGTCGTATTTCCCCAGACCGAAACAGGCGCCGACGCCGGAGCGATCCGCGCGTACGCCAACGCCGTGACCGAGCTCGGCTACACCCACATCCTGGCCTACGACCACGTACTCGGCGCGGACGCGTCCGTGCGGCCGGGCTGGAAGGGCTACACCCATACCGACACGTTCCACGAGCCGTTCGTGCTGTTCGGGTTCCTCGCGGGGTTCTGTCCGCTGGAGTTCGTGACCGGCGTGATCGTGCTGCCGCAGCGGCAGACCGCGCTGGTCGCCAAGCAGGCCGCCGAGGTCGACATCCTGTCCGAGGGCCGGCTGCGGCTGGGGGTCGGCATCGGGTGGAACGAGGTGGAGTACGAAGCGCTCGGCGCCGACTTCCGTACCCGCGGCAAGCGGATGGAGGAGCAGATCGCCGTCATGCGGCGGCTGTGGGCCGAGCCGATCGTCAACCTCGACGGTACGTTCCACACGATCACGGCAGCCGGCATCGCGCCGCTGCCGGTCACCGAGCAGATCCCGATCTGGCTCGGCGCCACCAACGCGCGGCGGGGCTTGCTGCGAGTGGGCCGGCTGGCCGACGGCTGGTTCCCGCAGTTCGCGCCGGGCGCGCAGCTGGACGACGCGCTGGCGGTCATCCACGAGGGCGCGCACGAAGCCGGCCGCGACCCTTCGGAGCTCGGCATCGAGGGTCGGATCACGCCGGACCGCGGCGTGTACGAGAAGCTGCCCGAAGAGGTCGAGGCCTGGCGCGCGGCCGGCGCGACTCACCTGTCGATCAGCACGATGAAGCTCGGCCTGTCGTCGGTCGACGAGCACATCGGCGTACTGGAGCAGGTCGCCTCGACCCTCAAACCCCAGCCTGGACAGAGCTGAACGGCGCCATGGCCTGGTCGACGATCGACGCCAGCAGCGGGACGTTCGCGTAGAGCAGCCAGGCCGCGGCGACGACGAAGCCGGCGGCGAGCACGTGCTCGTACCACCGTCCCGTGGTCAGCGGTCCGCCGCGCATGCGGTTCGGCTTGCCGTCGAACCAGCTGAACGGCCTGGGCACGCCGCCCTCGGTGAGCGCGTCGCCGATGATGTGCACGAGCACCCCCACGCCGACGGCGAACGGCAGCCAGGTCGCGCCCGCCGCCGCGCCGTTGGCGACCAGCCACCACGCGGCGGCGGCCGAGGCCAGCAGGTTGATCGGCCACGACTTCTCGGCCTGGCCGGGGATGACGAAGTGGCATGCGCGCAGTGCGAGTCCGATGGCGAACGCGAGGACGAACATCGACGTCCAGCGGTTGAAGCTGGCAGCGTACGCGGCCGCGCCGAACGCGACGGGCGCGAGGATGAAGTCGTGCGTACCGCCGCGGTGGCCGCGCGACAGGAACGTCACCACCCACGCGATCACGGCCGACAGCGGGCCCCACATCCGGGTGGCGGTGGAGTCGTCGTGGTCGAGGTCCGGGAGCAGCGCCATACCGCCGCAACAGGCGACCCAGGCAAGCTGTGACGCCGCGTTCGGCAGTGGGACGAGTGGGAGCAGTGCCGCGCCCGCGGCCATTCCGGAAACAGCATGTGTGTGGCCCAGCACCGCGTCAGCGTACTCAGGTGGGATGAGTATCCCCGCGCATTGAGATAGGCGTTTCTACTCATGCGTGGTGGCCGGTTCCGGCCTCAGGATCCGTACATGAACCAGCCTGTGCAGTCTCCAACGACGGCCGCGTTCTCCATGCAGGCCGCGATCTCGTTCGGCGTCTCGATCCTCGCAGTGACGCTGGGCATCATCTACCTGCCGATCGGCGGCTGGCCACGTGCGTTCCTCGGGCTCGGCGTGCTGTACGCCGTGACGTCGACGTTCACGCTGGCCAAGGTCGTGCGCGACCGGCAGGAGCAGAGCAGCGTCGTCAGCAAGGTCGAGCAGGCCCGGATCGACCGCCTGCTGACCGAGAACGATCCGTTCAAATCGGTCTAGCGCGGGTCTAGAGGTCGATCGCGGTGGCGCCGGCGGTCTGCGAGAAGGTCAGCACCCTCGACACCTTGATCCGCAGCGCGACGCGCTTGTCGGCGACCATGGCGGCCCGGAACTCCTCCCAGTCGGGGTGCTCGCCGGAGATCTGGCGGTAGACGTCGACGAGCTCGTCGACGGTGCTGTCGTGGGGGTCCTGCGCTGTCAGGGTCAGCTCGGCGTCGCCTTCGGCGACGAGGTACTCGCCGAAGTTCGCGCTGACGTAGAAGCTGGCGCGCGGGTCCCTCCGTAGGTTGCGCGTCTTGGCGCGGTCGTCGGTGATCGACACGCGGATCACGCCGTCGGCGTAGGTGTAGGAGACGTTCGAGAGCTGGGGACGGCCGTCGCGCTTGAGCGTCACGAGGACGCCGGCGTGGCCGTTCGCCAGCCGGTCCAGCCCGGCCTGGGCGGAGTCGGATGCCATGGACAGGACAGCAACGCGATGGCTCGGGTGATTCCCGGGCGGGCTGGCGGCGTTGTACGCGCGGGTTCTAGCGGCCGACGGCGCGCGCGAGCTGCGCCTTGTTCATCTTCGAGCGGCCCTTGATGCCCTTGCGCTTGGCGTCGGCGTACAGCTGCTCCTTCGTACGACCCTGGGGACCGCTGCCGGACCGCTTGCCACCGCGCTGACCGGACGACAGGTCCTTGGTCGAGGTGCGGCTGCGCTGGCGGGACTCGCCGGAGCGAGCGCGCTCCTTGTTGACCGTGCGGGCCGCGATCTCCTCGGCACGGTCCTCCGACCGGCCTTGCTGGCGCTGGTTCGACTTGACGTGCTGATACTGGCGTTCGCGCTTCTGGCTCCACTGCTTCTGCGGCATTTCGCTTTCGCTCCTTTCTACGGATCTAGATACCCGTTCAGGAGCGCCGACACCTATTTCAGCTGGAGGTGAGGTACGGCTGACCCCACGACGGATAGGCCCAGCCACGACAGTCACCGCCGGCCGACTCCGCGACAGTGGCGACTTTGACCTGGAGGCGAAGCACACCTGTTACGTCGAGGTCGAGCGTCTCGTGCTGCTTCCACTTCACCGTGATCGATTTGAGCTCGTGTCCGTCTCCGATAAAGGTGAATTTGGCCTCGGTCTCCGGGTTGGAGTCCCCACGCAGCCCAATGACCGTGTGCAGAGTCTCGAACTCGCCGGCCAGGTCCCATCCGGTGAACGCCTGATCGCCGCTCTCGTTGCACGGCTCGAGGCTGTAGGAAAAGCTGTCCGGATAGAGCGTGCCGTCGATCTTGTACGCACCGTTCTCATAGTTGCTGTAGCTGTCGTCCTCCACCAGGTCCCGTTTCGTCAGCAGCGTGGTACCTGCCGGTGGGCCACTCGCGGGTTGAGCCGTGGCCGCGGGTTCGGTCGGTGCCGGAGCTGGGGCGGTCACCGTCACCGCTGGAGGTGTGACGGTCGCCGTTACCGTGCTGCTGGCCGTCTGCGTCGGCTGCTGGCCGAGCGAGACATTCCAGACCGACACGCTCGCGTTCGGTGCGGCGAGCAGCGTGATCAGCGCGGCCGCGATGGTCGCGCCGGCACCGACTGCCGGGCCGGCCAGCCAGCGCAGCCTTCGGGGTTTCGGCTTCGGCCTCGGCGTCGGCTTGGCGGGCTGCTCCGGCCCGGGCGACGGTGGGCGGATCGGCGGCGCATGCGCGGGGTTCGTCCCAGGATTCATGCAGTTGTGGTCGTCGTAAGCGACGAACGGTTACCGACCGCACCGCTACGTTGTCGAAGCGTGGTGCAAGTAGGAAGCGGCCGTGCCGAAAGCCGCGCGGGTGACCGGTTACGGAAAACGCATTCCCCCATCTGGACGGCGGGTTCCGGCGTTCCTAGTCTCCGAAGCACCACCTGAATCGACTCAAACGCCTTCGCCGGCCTGTCAGGGAGGTTGCAGGCGACGGCGGAAGGAACACGCCATGCGAAAGCACTACCTCGCGGCCACGGCCCTGCTGGCGGCGGCCGCGACGGCCGCGACCTCGCTCGGCGGCCCGGCCGTGGCGAGCAACGGCCCGGCCGACGTCACCACCGCCGGCGTCGGCACCGCCGGTCACCGGCCCGCCGTACAGCTCGAACATCTCGACCGCGGGCTGATCGCCGCCGCCACCGGTGAGGGCGTCTTCCTCAGCTGGCGGCTGCTCGGCAACGAGGTCACCGGCCACACCGCCACGGGCATGAGCGGGCCCGCGTTCAACGTCTATCGCGGACGCGAACGCATCGCGACCGTCACCGACAGCACGAACTTCCTCGACCGCACCGGCACGCCGGACGCGACGTATCGCGTCGCCGCTGTCGTGCGCGGCCAGGAGCAACGCAGGAGTGCGGCCGCCGCGCCGTGGAACGGCAACCACTACGACCTGCCGCTGCGCAAGCCGGCCGACGGCGTCACCCCTCGAGGCGAGGCTTACACCTACTCCGCCAACGACATGAGCGTCGGCGACGTCGACGGGGACGGGCAGTACGAGTTCGTCGTCAAGTGGGATCCGTCCAACTCCAAGGACGTCTCGCAGGTCGGTTACACCGGGCCGGTCTACATCGACACGTACGAGCTCGACGGCCGCCTGCGTTACCGCGTCGACCTCGGCGTCAACATCCGCGCCGGTGCACACTACACGCAGTTCCTGGTCTACGACTTCGACGGCGACGGTCGTTCGGAGCTGATGTTCAAGACCGCGCCCGGCACGAAAGTCGTTACGTACAAGGCGAACGGCGAGGTTGCGTCCGAGCGGTACGTCACGATGCCGAAGGCCGACGTCCACGCCGGCTACACGCATCAGGACGACTATCGGCTCAGCACGGCCGGCTATCACGAGCACCTCGTTCAGCTGTTCCTCAACTGGGACAGGCATCCCGAGGTCGTCGCCGGACACTGGCCCGCGACGCTGGAGCAGGCGTTCGGCATCGAACCCCGTTATTCGTATCCGCTTTCGCGGACCGACGCCGAAGCGCTGGTCGACTACTTCATGGACGTCTATGCGCCGAGCCGCTCGACGCGCAACGTGCTGCGAAACTTCGAGGGGTTCATCGTCGACGGGCCGGAGTACCTTTCGGTGTTCGACGGCGCGTCCGGGCGCGAGCTGCAGACCATCCGCTACAAGCCCGGGCGTACGGACGACGGCTTGCTGTGGGGCGACTATGCGATGGCCCGCATCGAGCCCGGCAACCGCGTCGACCGGTTCCTGTCCGGCGTCGCCTATCTGGACGGGCGGCACCCGTCCGCTGTCTTCGCGCGCGGCTACTACACGCGGACGACGCTCGTCGCGTACCGCTGGGACGGCGAACGCCTTCGGGAGAACTGGTATGTCGACTCGGGGTGGGTCCCGATGACGAACCCGTTCAACGACGGGCCGCACGGGCGCGACGGCACCAACCCTCGATATGCGACGATCACGACGCAAGGCGCACACTCGCTGAGCGCCGCCGACGTCGACCTCGACGGCAAGCAGGAGATCGTCTACGGCGCCGCGACGATCGACGACGACGGCAGCGTGCTGAACAGCGCGTTCGACGTACTGCCGCCGGGCAGCGCTTCGCCGGGGTCGGTGGTGCGGCTCGGCCACGGCGACGCCATGCACGTAACGGACATCGACCCCGCGCGGCCCGGCGTGGAGGTCTACATGGTGCACGAGGGCGCGACGTTCGCGCCGTACGGCTACGCCCTGCGCGACGGCGCGACCGGGGCTGTGCTCTTTGGCGCCTACACAGGCCGCGACACCGGCCGCGGCATGGTGGGCGACATCCTGCCCTCCTCCCCCGGCCTCGAGACGTGGGCGGTCGACCTGCGTACGGCATCCGGCGAACTGTTGGGGACTGATAGGCCCGGCACGAACCAGAGCATCCGCTGGGCGGCCGACCTGACCACCCAGATCATCAACGGCGCCGACGCGACCACCCGCGAAACCCCGCGCATCGAGGACTGGCGGCGTGGTGTGCTGCTCACGGCCGACGGCACGCTGGCCAACAACTTCACGAAAGGCAACCCGAGCCTGGTCGCGGACATCTTCGGTGACTGGCGCGAGGAGCTGCTGCTGCGCACGGTCGACAGCACGGCGGTGCGGATCTACCTGAGCACGGAGGTGACGTCCCACAAGCTCTACACCCTGATGCACGACCCGCAGTACCGCGCGGAGACCGCGCGGCAGCAGACCGTGTACAACCAGCCGGCGTACACGAGCTTCTACCTCGCCTCCGACATCGACTGGTCCAAGGTCCCGATCCCCAACCTGCGCTAGCTGTTCCGTTCACCCCGGCCGGCTGGCTGCCCGTCCTTTGCTCTGGGCACCAGCCGGCTGAAGCGTGCGTCAGTGTCCGCTCAGGTGGCCGCGCAGGTCACGGCCGACGGCATGCCGTTGCTTCCGTTCCACGACCCGAGGAAGCCGAACGTGGTGCTGGCCCCCGCCCCCAAACCACCGTTGTAGCCCTCGTTCCGCGCCGTCACGTTCGACCCGCTGGTCGACACCGTGGCACCCCAGGCATTGCTGACCGTCTGCCCGTTCACGTACGCCCAGGTCACCGTCCAGCCGCTGACCGCCGCGCTGCCGGCCGTCACGCGCACCTCGCCCTGGAAGCCGCCGGGCCACTGGCCGACGACGGAGTACGCGGCCGTGCAGCTGCGCCCGCCGCCACCTCCACCCCCGCCGCCACCGCCCGCGTAGATCGACGCTTCGTGAGCCGTCGCGCGGATTCCGTTGGCGCCGTTGAAGATTCGCTGGCCCCACGTCGTGAGCTGGTTGGGGTCGAAGTTGGTGGCCATGTCGAGGATCGGGTCGGTGTTGCCGCTCCACGACCAGCCGAGATAGCCGAGGTTGCGCGCGGCCGCCTCCGCCAGGATCGTCTCGTGGTCGACCTCGCCGTCCCTGAACCTCCAGCCGAACTCACCGATCACCAGCGGCCAGCCGTTGGTACGGAAGCGGTCGAGGTAGTCGGTGATGCTCGACGCGGTGCTGAACACGCTGTACATGTGGATCGACAGCACGATGTTGTGCTGGCTGTCGGCATTGAGGATCGTCTGGGCGTTGTCGCGCATGACGAACTGCCAGTCCTGGCCCCAGTTCGGCGCGTCGACCATGAGCAGGTGCTGGAAACCGTTGCTGCGCATCTTCTGAATCGCCGCGGTCGTCGCGCTGGTCCACTGGGCGGCGTTGGTGTTGCCGATCGGCTCGTTGCCGAGGTTGATGACGACGTAGTTCTCCTGGCCGACCAGCGCGCTCTTCTGGCTGATCCAGTAGTTGACGGCCTCGTCGAGCGACGCGGCCGCTCCGTCTTCGCCGTAGCCGGTGGTGTCGTGCACTTCCAGTACGCAGATCAGCCGGTTCTGCTTGCACAGATCGATCACGGCCGTGACGTCGTTGGAGGGGCCCCAGCGCTTACCGCTGCCGAGTACGACTCGTACGGTGTTCGCGCCGAGCGCCTTGATGTTGGCGAACGAGCTGGTCTGGTTGGTGTACCACACGTGCGGATGGTTTACGCCGCGCATCACGAACGTCTGGCCGTTGGCCTCGACGATGTTCGTGCCGCTGATGTGCAGGCCCACGGCCGCGTTCGCCTGCGGCGCCGAAAGCAGATACGAGGCGACGATCGTCAGCAAAGCAAGGCCGAACACGAGGAACTGTCGTTTCATGCCTACCTCTTCTTCGATGCCCGGCGCTGGCAGAACGGCACGACCCGCAGTGGTTATACGCGTTTGTAATCGAAGATCCCGACTCGTGCAATCACGTAGTCGAAACGACCAGTGGTATGGGGAAACCCCGGGTTGCCTCGGCGACCCGGAGTTTCCCTGCGCCTTCGTTACTGCGGGAGCGGCTCGCCGGTCTCCAGCAGCGTCTTGAGGCTCGACAGCAGCACCGGCCAGCCACCGGTGATCATCTCGAGCACCTTGCTGCCCGGCACGAACCCGTCGTGCACGACGGTCAGCTTCACCGTGCCCTCGTCCTGCGGCTCGAGCTCGAACGTCACCTTCGAGCGCGGCTCGGCGGCGATCTGCTTCAGCGTGTCGTCGTCGACGCCCGCGGCCTTCGCCCACTCAGGCGTGAACGTGTGCCACGTGTACGACAGCCGCCGGCCCGGGTCGGCCTCGAGTACGACCTGGCCCGGATCGGCCGTACTGTGGTCGAACTCCTCCCAGATCATCGGCGCACCAGGCTCCCAGGACGTCGTGAACGTCGCTCCCCAGTACCGCTTGGTGAACGCCGGATCGGTCAGCGCCTCCCACAGTCGTTCGGGCGTGGTGTTGATGTACGTGGTGTAGACGAACGCGTTGTCGCTCATCGGATCCTGCTCCAATGCCGTTTTGAGGTCGGCGAGCGCTCGGGCGCGCTCGCGGTCGTACTGGTTGATCCACCGTTCGGCGATGGCGTTGATCGGCTCGACGTTGAGGTAGTGCAGCTTCTCCCGGCCGCGCCACCTCGTCGTCACGACGTTGGCCGCTTCGAGTACGGCCAGGTGCTTGCTGACCGACTGCCTGGCCATGTCCAGTCCTGCGCAGAGCTCGCGCAGCGTCTGGCCGTTGTTCGCGTTGAGGCTGTCGAGCAACTGCCGGCGGCTGGGGTCGGCCAGCGCCTTGAACACCTCGTCCATACAGCCCATCCTCGCAGCCATCTACCGATATGCAGCCGTTCGGCTGCCTTTTCTTGGTTCCGACTATAGGCAGCCGTTTGGCTGCATGTCAACTGGACTCTCTTGCCATTCCAGTGCCCTTCGTGGTCTACTAGTCGATGTCGTCAACTAGGCGATGAGATCGACCTTGCTTAAGCTGGGAGTTACTGGATGCCCGAGGACCGCTGGCCGGCGTCATGGCTGCGTGGCGTACTCGAGCTCGCTGTGCTTTCCGTGCTGATCGACGGCGAGAGCTACGGGTACGCGCTCGCGCAGCGCCTGTCCGAGGCCGGGCTCGGCAAGGTCAGCGGCAACACGCTGTATCCAGTGCTGGCCCGGCTGGAAGCAGGCGGCGCGGTGTCGTCGCGCTGGACCGAAGGCGATGGCGGGCCCGGCCGCAAGTTCTACGCGATCACCGACATCGGTCGTGCGCGGTTGGACGCCGACGGCGCCGACTGGGAGCAGTTCGCCAAAGCCACGATCGCGCTGGTCGATGACGCGCGAGCCAAGGGTGGGGGTTCACGAACGGATGTCACGCAAACCTGACTGGTACGCCGAGCTCGCCGACGCACTGCGGTCGCGCCGGCTCGAAGCCTCGCGGATCTCCGAGATCGTCGCGGAGGCCCGCGCACACTGCGACGCGACCGGCGAGCAACCGTACGCCGCCTTCGGCGACGCGTCTGCTTATGCCGCTCGCCTGATGAGCGCCGAGGACCCGGAGGAGACGCGCTTTCGGCACACGGCGCGGCGCTACTCCTGGTCGGCGCAGCCGGCGCGGTACCGCCTGCTGATCACGATCGGCGGCGCGCTGGCTGTCTTCGCGGCTTACGACTGGCTGGTGGCCGGAGAGTCGTACAGCTGGGAGGCCAGCCTCGTGGTCGCCATGCCCCTGTCCGTCGGGGCGTTCGCCCTTGCCCAGTTGCGCGACGACTCTCGCAACGCCGGCCGGCCGGCAGCCGCACGATGGCTCACTCCCGCGTTCGTGGCGGCCTTGATCGTCGGAATCCTCAGCAGCTTCGTCGTACCGGAGGGCTGGACCATTGCTGTTCCGGCGCCGGAGCTGCTGATTCTCGGACTCGCGATGCTGGGCGCCGGGTGGTGGCTCGGCGACCGATGGCAGCGCGCGCATCTGACGTCCGAGGCCTCGCTGTCGCACGACGAATGGCTCGACCGGCTGGCGGGGTTGCTGGAGGGCCGCTACCGGCTCCCGGTGGCCAAGGCGCGCGACTTCCGCGCCGAGGCGGCCTCGCATCTGGCCGAGACCGGCGGCGATCCGTCGCAGGAGTTCGGACCTGTCGACGACTACGCCGCTGAGTTGGCCGAACGATCCGGCCTCTCCCGCAGTCGTCCGAAGACACCGGCCTGCTACGTCAGGTTCGTGGCGATGGTGCTCTGCGCAGGCGTCACGGCGATGGTCATCGCGGGGCACGGCCTGTTCAGCGTCCGAACGGCGATCATCGGCGCGGCCACCGTACTGGCGGCCGCCGACCTTCTCCGGCTGACGCTCGCCGCCAACCGCCGCCGCCGCGTTGCAGCGCAATCCGTACGGAGGTGATCGGCCGATGCCGACCGAACCCGACTGGTACGCCGAACTCGCCGACGCCGTGAAGTCACGCAAGGTCGACGCCACCCAGCTCGCCGAGCTCGTCGACGAGGCGAGGGCACACTGCGACGCCTCCGACGAACGCCCGCAAGACGCCTTCGGCGACGCTCACACCTACGCGTCCGAAGTCTCCAGTGCCGTGCATCCTGACGAGGCTCGGTTCCAGCACGTCGCCCAGCGATACGCCTGGTCGGGTCGGCCAGTTGTCCTTCGGTTGCTCGGCGCCTTCGGAGCCGCTCTGGCCGGGTACGCCGGCGGGGGCTGGCTGGTGTTCGGTCTCGTGCACACGTGGACGACACTCGACCTGCTCGGATTCCTCACGATGTGTGCCGCAGTCTCGATGTTCAACCTACGCGACGAACTCCGCGACGCGGGCCGCCCATCCACCGGACGGAAGTACCTGGGTGCGAGCCTGTTCTTCCTCGCCGCATCTGTCGTGATCGGCTCCTTTCTGCCGACAGTAGAGCTCTTCCAAGCGCCGACGCCGGCGCTCATCCTGGGCGGAATCTGCTTGATGGCTGTCGAATGGGTGCTCGGCGATCGCTGGGTCAAGGCGCACCCACCCCAACCACACCATTCACGGGAGGTGTGGCTGGACCGGCTGGCGGACCTACTGGAAGGCAGGTACCGGCTCACCGCAGCCCAGGCCCGGGACCTCCGCGCCGAGACGGCCTCGCACCTGGCCGACTCCGGCGCGGAGCCGGAGGCGGAGTTCGGTCTGGTGGACGACTACGCCGCCGAACTCGCCGAACGTTCCGGACTGAACCGGAGGGACAAGCCCCCGGGCCAGCTCGGCCGCCTGGCCGCCGCCTTCCTTCTGCCGCTGTTCTTCGCCGCCGTCACCATCGTCGTCATCCTCCGGGAGGGCCCACTCAACCTGCGGACCGCGATACTGGCCGGGCTGACGCTGATCTTCGCCCGCCTTGCCTTCTCCTCCTGGCAGCGATACCGGTCCACCGACGGCCAGCCGACCAGCTCCGCGAGCCGCCCGACCTGACCTGGATCGTCAGACCAGCAGGAGAGCATCAGCTCGCCGACGCCGACGCCGCGGCCGATGTACGCACCGACACACGCCTGCCCGCGAAGGCGTTGCCGCCAAGACCGCTCGCGGCTACCGCAGCCAGCCAACGCACCGACACTCGCCCGCAAAGGACGCTGCGGCCACCGCCCGCGGCGACCGCCGCGGCCAGCCAACGCACCGACACCCGCCCGCTCGCGAAGAGCGTTGCGGCCAACGCCGCCCGCGACGACCGCACCGGCTCGCCCAACGTCGACCCTGGATACCGTCTCCGGCTCGCGAAGGACACCGCAGCCACCACCAGCGGCGACCACGGCCGCCGGCCAAGCACCGACAAACGCCCGCTCGCGAAGGAGCCTTGCGGCCAACGCCGCCCGTGACTACCGCACCAGCTCGGCCCGACAGCTCGGCCCGGCAGTTCGACCTGGGCAGCACGGTCGGACCAGCAGGAGAGCATCAGCTCGTCCACGCCGAGGTCGGCGTACACATCGACACTCTCCCGCGAGCCGAGAACGTCGCGGGCAACGCCGCCCGCGGCTACCGCACCAGCTCGGCCAGACGTTCAACCTGCCCGGCATCGTCGGACCAGCAGTAGAGCATCAGCTCGTCCACGCCGAGGTCGGCGTACGCATCGATCGTCTGCTGGATCGCCTCCCTCGTGGTGGGGAGGCCGGCCAGGATCTGGTCGACGTAGGGGTTGGAGCCGTAGTAGCTCGCGAGTGCACGTTCGGCTTGCTCCGTCGTAGCCCGCGGACCGAGCGCCACGTTGCACTGCGCAACGAACCGCGGCCTTCCTTCACGGCCGTGAGCGACCCAAGCCGCCTCGACCGTACGGTAGATGTCGCCGGCGTAGCTGGGTGGTGCGGCACAGAGCAGCCCGTCGCCGAAGCGCGCAATTCGTCGCAGCGCTGCTCCGCGCCATGCACCGAAGAGGATCTCCGGGCCGGTCGAGTGTGTAGGGGTAGGACCTATGTGGTTCTCCTTCCAGGTTTGGCGAATCAACGTGAGCTGCTCGTCGAGCCGACGGCCGCGCGTAGCCAGGTCGACGTTCAGTGCGGCGAAGTCGACTTCGTTGCCGCCTACGCCGAGACCGAGCGTGAATCGGCCGCAGGACATGCGGTCGAGCGTCGCGACCTGCTTCGCCAGCAGCAGCGGTTCACGTAGCGGCGCGACCAATACCTCTGTCTGCAAGCGAATTCGGGTGGTGGCTCCAGCCAGCGCGGCCAGCGCCACCATCGGCTCAGGGTTGTGGTGGACCACCCGGTCGAGCAGTCCGAGGGTGCTGAACGGACCTTCGTCGGCGAGTTTCGCCCAGCTGAGCAGGGTTTCAGGGACTCCGATAGGAAGGCCGAGGCCGATCTTCAAGGTGGAACTCCAGCTTCACGAGGGGTCGGTGTGGGTACCGCCCGCTCCATTGCCCGCTCGATGCGGCCGACCCGTGCCCTCGTCTGCGGTGTGGTTCTTGAGGGCTGACGTAACTGGAGTGCGGCCAGCATATCAGGGTTTTTGGCGAAAGGGACGCAGGGATTCACGCAAATCGGCGACGATCAAGTCGGGCTCCTCCATCGCACCGAAGTGCCCGCCGCGGTCGAACTCCGTCCAGCGCACGACATTGTTGTTGCGCTCGGCCAGCCGGCGGATCGGCAGCGAGATGTCGTGCGGAAAGACAGCGACGGCGAGGGGTACGGCCGAGTCGGGCTCGAGCTCGCCCCAGCCTGAGAAGCCTTCCTTGTAATAGCGCGCCGACGAGCCGGCGGTGCCGGTCAGCCAGTAGAGCATGACGTTCGTGAGCAGCGCGTCGCGGTCAACCGCGTCCTCAGGCACGTTCTCGGAGTCGGTCCACGCCTTGAACCCGTCGGCGATCCACGCCAGCTGCGCGATCGGCGAGTCGGTGAGGCCGTACGCCACCAGGAGCGGCTTCGTGCCCTGGATCGCAGCGTACCCGCCGAGCTCGTACTCGTATTTGTACTGCTTCTCTATGCTGCGTTTCTCGTTCTCCACGGAGAGGTCGGCGGTCGCCTCGTCGGCGGTTGCGGAGAAGACGGACGTGAGATGCAGCGCAACGAGCTGGTCGGGCGCCTGCAGCCCGAGCTCGCGCGAGACGAGGGCGCCGAGGTCGCCGCCGTGCGTGGCATAGCGCTCGTACCCGAGGCGGCGCATCAGCTCGGCCCACGCGCGGGCGATCCGTTCCACCGTCCAAGGGCTCTCGCGGGTCGGGCCGGAGAACCCGAAGCCCGGCGGCGTGGGGATGACGAGGTGGAAGGCGTCTTCGGGGTTGCCGCCGTGGCTGCGCGGATCGGCCAAGGGCTTGATCGTCTCGAGGAACTCCACGAACGAGCCCGGCCAGCCATGGGTGAGCAGCAGCGGGAGCGCGGCGGGCTCGGGCGAGCGGACGTGGACGAAGTGGACCTCGTGGCCGTCGAGCTCCGTTGTGTACTGGGGCAGCTCGTTGAGCTTCGCCTCTCGTTCGCGCCAGTCGTATTGGGTACGCCAGTAGTCTGCGAGCTCGCGGAGGTAGTCGACGGGGATGCCGTAGCTCCAGCCGAGCCCAGGAGGCTCCTCCGGCCAGCGGGTGTTGTCCAGGCGCCGGTGGAGATCGTCCAGGGCGGCTTGCGGGACGTCGATGCGGAACGGCTTGATTTCGTCGGTCATGGCGTTGGACGGTAGAGGGCGTTGCGGTCAGGTTGTGTCCTCTGTCGGTGGTCGATGGCAAGCTGTCCGGCATGAAGGAGATCCTGTGGTCGGCCTTGCGGTCCAACCGCGAAGCGCTGCTGTGGAAGCTCGAAGGCCTCAGCGAATACGACCGGCGGCGGCCGCTCACGCCGACCGGCACCAACCTGCTGGGTGTGCTCAAGCATGTGGGCAGCGAGGAGTACGGCTACCTTGGCGAGACGTTCGGCCGGCCGGCGCCCGAACAACTCGCCTGCATGACCGACGGCTCCATCTGGCAAGGCGGCGACATGTGGGCGACGCCGGAGGAGAGCACCGAGTATCTGCTCGGCTATTTCAGGCGGGCGTGCGCCTGGGCCGACGAAACGATCGCATCATTGCCCTTGGACGCGGAGGGTTCAGTGCCGTGGTGGTCCGACGGCAAGTGCACGCTGGGCCAGATCCTCGTCCTCATGGTCTCCGAAACGGCCCGCCACACCGGCCACGTCGACATCGTCCGCGAACTCATCGACGGCGCGGCCGGCGACGCCCCCGGCTCCACTTCCATGGGCGACAGGGACAAGCAAAGCTGGCAGGACTACGTCGCACAGGTGGAGTCCGCCGCCCGCAAAGCCGCCATCGCCGCCGGAGAGGAGCTGCCATCGAGAAGCTGACGAACTCCTGCTACGCACGCCCGCTCCCGCCCGCGGCCAACGACAACAACAGGCAGCGCTGGCGCAGTCGGCAAGGCTGCCAACACCTGCGGCCAGCAAGCCGAACGCGGCAACGCAAGCACACACCGCTCACGTGATCGGCCAGACTGCCAACGCGCAGCCAAGCGACGAGCCGCGCCGACGCCAGCACACATCACTGGGCGCAGCCAGCAACGCCGTCCACGCGTAGCCAGCTTGCGGCCTGCGGCACGGCAGCTCGCACGGGTAGCGCGGTCGGCCAGGCCGCCATCGAACGGCCGGCAGCCGACGCCGCCAACGCCAGCGCAGTGTTGGACGCAGCCGGGCGTGCCACCAACGCGTAGCCAGCCAGCGGGCCGCGCCACGGCAGCGCGCACGGGCAAGCGCGACCGACCAGATCGCAACGCGTAGCGAGCCAGCGGACGGCGGCCACGCCAGCACAGTGTTGGACCCAGCCAGCCACGCCACCAACGCGTAGGCAACCAGCGGCACACGCCACGACAGCACGCACGGACAAGCGCGACCGACCAGACCGCCAACGCGTAGCCAGCCAGCGGGCCGCGCCACGGCGGCTCGCACGGGTAGCGCGACCGACCAGGCCGCATCGTGTGGCGGGCAAGCAGGCCGCGCCACGACGGCGCGCACAAGTGAGCGCAGCCGGCGTCATTGCGAACACACGTGGTCAGTAAGCCGACCGCGCCAACGCTGACAGAGCACTACCTGTGGCCGGAAGCGCGCACCAGCAACGCCACAACCGAACGGCGCCGCCGCCGACGCGGATGGCTGTTACCGCAAGCCAACGCCGACCACCGCGCGCGACGAGCCGCCGACCGCAGGGCACCTGCCTGCGGCGAGCCAGCCTCGCACGCCGACCTACAAACACTGACCGACCCACCGCACCCAGGCACCAGCCGTCGCATCGGCGGCTGGACGTCATCGCCGCCAGAAAGGAGCCGCCGTCGAGGAAACCGATCCATACCCAGCTACACCCCACGCCCCGCCGGCGCTGGCCGGCGTCCGGTCAGTGGTCCAGGCGGGCCAGGCCGGCATCCAGTGCGGCCACCACGTCGAGGGCGGGGTCGTCTGCCCAGGCGAACCAGGCGGCGAGGAGTGCGCCGAACACCAGGCCGCCGACCGTGCGGGCTTCCGGTTCGTCGCCGATGCGTTCCGCGGTGAGCTCGAGGATCAGGCTGCGTACACGGACGATGTTCTGGAGGCCGGCCGCCCACACCTCAGGCACGGTGAGGGCGAGCAGCTGGCGCTGCTTGGCCTCCTCCACCGCCGGTGAGTTCAGCGTGCCGAAAACCTCCGCGAACGCGCGCCGGAACGCTTCGACAGCGTTGAGGTTGGGCGGTTGGGCGCGGTACGCCGAGGCGATCAGCGTGTCGTAGCCGTCGGCGGAAACGAGGTCTTCCTTGGTTGCGAAGTAACGGAAGACCGTACGGTGCGACACCTCCGCTGCGGCCGCGATCTGCTCGATGCTCGTCGCCGCGTAACCCTGGGTTCGGAAGAGGCGCAGCGCTTCGGCCTGGATCGTCGCCTTCGTCTTGGCCTTCTTGCGTTCGCGCAAGCCGTCCGGGTCAGGCGTCATCGGACACCCGCAAGCCCGCGCCCGCGCCCACGCCCTCGTACGGGATCACCGGGCGATACTTGCCGCCCGCTGACTGTTCCGGTTCCTCCGTCGCCCGCTCGACCGCCACGTCGTTCAGGCCGTGGTCGGCCAGCAGGTGGCGGATCGCGTCCAGCACCGTGGCCCACACCTGCTCCACGTCGGCGCCGGCGACAGTACGCAGCCGGATCCGCAACCGGTCCGGCGAGACCTGCACGACCTGGAACAGTTCCACCCCCGGCACCCGGTCGACCAGCGTGCCGAACGCCAAGGGTGCGATGCTCACCGCGCCGAACGTCAGCAGGTTCGCCGCCCTGCCGCGGACCCGGATCGCGGGGAGCGGGTTGCCGCAGGCGCAGGGGTCCGGGCGTTGCAGCACGCTGTCGCCGAGGTCGTATCGAATGATCGGCTGCACTCGGTTGGCGAGGTTCGTCACCAGCACGCTGTGCGACTGCTGCCCCACCGGCGTCGGGCGAAGGTCGGCGTCGACGGGTTCGAGCACGACCCAATCGCTGTTGACGTGGTACCAGCCCTCCGCGCAGCCGTCAGTGAGGTACGGGCATTCGCTCGCGCCATACGTCAGCCGCACCTTCGCCCCGAACGCCGCCGCGATCCTCGCCTGCTCCGCCGGCGAGAGCGACTCCCCCGCCGGCTCGAGCAGTACGGGACGCAGGGCCAGCCGGCCGGCCTCCTGCTCACCGGCGAGCATCGCCAGAACGCTGCCGTAGCCCAGCACCACCGCCGGCTGGAAGTCGTTCAGCTGCCGGACCAGCTCGGCGAGCGGCAGGTGCACGGAGAACAGCCGGATCGCCTTACCCGCAAGGCGATTCCGCCGCAGCGAAGCCGTACCTGCCGCCACCAGGAAGTGCCCGCCCGTCGCGGCGACGATCGCCATTCGTCCGCCGCGGCGGAGGATTCGCCCCAGGTCGCCCGCGGTCAGCCAGGAGCGCATCATCCGCAGGCTGAGCGCGAAGTTCACCGCGAGGTCAGCGGCGTCCTTGACGAAGATCGCCGGCGTGCCGGTCGTACCGGAGGTCGTGACGACCGTGTACTTGCCGAGGAACCGCGTGCCGGCCAGCTCAGGATCGGCGACGAACGCGCGGGCGCCGTCCAGCGTGATCTCACGATCGGTCGCCCAGTCGTCGAAGCTCACCATCAGGCTGCGCTTGCTGGTCGTCGGCAGCACCTCCGATCCCACCGACTCAGACGGCAGGTCGCGGTAAAGGCGCCGGTAATAAGGGGAATGAGTACGAGCGTGTGCGACAAGCTCGGCAAGCCGCCGGCGCTGCGTCGCAGGCGGCAGACCGTCCCGCCGGACCTTCCCGGCCGCTCGAGCGATTCGAAAAACTGTCATCACACTGTCAAACGTTACTCCACTGTCAGAAGATCCGCCAATCACCGGACCGCGCCGCACTGACCCGTGCCGCGGTACGAGGCTCGCGCCGGCGCTACGGGCGAACGGAGCGACGCTGCGCTCCTCCAAAAGCGCCGGTGGGATGGCCTCATGGAGGCGGGGCGTCGCGAGCCCGAAGAGCGCGACACCGCACCCATCCCCAGGAAGTCCGTGGAATGTGCAGGTCACCGCGAACCCGAAAGGAACGATGGCGCACCCCTCCCCCAGAACACGCGAAGTGAGCTCGTGAGTTCGGGCCGCCGCGAGTCGCAGCGAGTCGCGGCGCGACTGTGAAAGTCGGCCTAGGGCAGGATCGCGTCGACATAGCCGCCGTCGACGCGGACGGCGGCGCCGGTCGTCGCCGAGGCCTGGGCGGAGCTCAGGTAGACCACGAGGTTGGCGATCTCCTCCGGCTCGATCAGCCGTTGCAGCAGCGACTGCGGCCGGTGCAGCCGCATGAACTCGCGCTGTGCCTCCTCCCACGGCAAGTCCCGATCGACCAGCTGGTACACGAAGTCCTCGACCCCGCCTGTATGCGTCGGCCCGGCGATCACGCAGTTGACGGTCACACCGCTGCCCGCCGCCTCCTTCGCGAACCCGCGCGACACCCCGAGCAACGCCGTCTTCGACACGCCGTAATGAATCATCTCCGCGGGGATCACGACCGCCGAGTCGCTCGCGATGTACTGGACGCGCCCCCAGCCGCGCGAAAGCATCCCCGGCAGGTACGCACGAGTCAGCCGGACGGCGGCCAGCACGTTCACCTCGAAGTACCGCCGCCACTCCTCGTCGCTGATCTCCAGCGCCGGTCGCGCCTCGAAGATCCCGAGGTTGTTGACCAGGATGTCGACCTCTGGCAACGCCGACAGCACCGCCGAAGCGCCCTCCGCCGTCGACAGATCGCCGGGCGCCGCCACCAGCTCCCCGGCAGGCTCCTGCCCACCCAACAAAGCGATCGCCCGCTCGACCGACGCCTCCCCGCGCCCGTTCACGGCCGTGCGCGCGCCCGCCCGTGCAAGCCCGGCAGCGATCGCCAGCCCGATGCCCTGCGTCGACCCGGTGACGAGCGCGGTCTTCCCTGTGAGGTCCAGTTGCATGGTCGCTCCCAACAAAACGTGGTCCGCCAATTCACCGAACACTTTCCCCTGCGCAGGCGAACAACCCGGAAAACGGATTGCGCACGCCGCCGCCAGCCGCGACCGTTGTGCGGGTGACCGTCCCCGAGATCCTCACCCGCACGGCGAAGACGATGGCCGGCTTCGAGCCCGCCTGGGTACTCTGCGGCGGCTGGGCCGTCGACGCCTGGCTCGGCCGCGAGACGCGCGAGCACCTGGACGTCGACCTTGCGATCGCGGTAGAGGACCAGCGCGCTGTGCTCGACCACCTCGGCGGCTGGCACGTACGCGGCCACGACGACGAGGACGACTCGACCACCGAGCAGTGGGACGGCCGCCAACTGGCGTTCCCCGGCCACATCCACGCCACCTCGCCCGACGGTATCGAGCTCGACATCCAGCTCAACCGATGGAACGCCGGCAGCTGGGAACTCAGCACCGAACCCCACATCACGTTGCCGGTAAGGCGATCCAGCCGGCCGACGAGGTGGGGCCTCCCGGCGGCAACGCCTGACGTCGTCCTGTTCTACAAGGCTTCGGCACACCCGCGACCGCACGACGACCAGGACTTTCGAACGCTGGCACCGACGCTCAGCGACGCCGAGCGCTACTGGCTCTGGGAAACGCTGACGCTGGCCCGGCCGACCTGTCCGTGGCTCCCTCACCTCTCCGCGATGATCGCCTGATCCGCCAACGTGTCGAGCTGACGGAACGTCGTCCGGCCGCCTGCGGTTGCGACGGCGTCGACAGCGATCGGCGTACGCTCGGCCAGATCCCAGCCAGAGAAGCGATATCCCGTCAGGTCGAGCTGTACTTCGACATCGCGGGCGAACGGCTGGTACAGCACGACGAGCTCACGGTCAGGGCTTGTCGCCAGCCGGAACGCCTCTCCCGCCTTGTCGGTAAGGAGTTCCTGCGCAGGCAGCAGCCTGTCGAGCCGATGCTGGGCGAACAACCGGGCCAGCAACGAGACGTCGTAGGCACCCGGAAACTCCAGCGCCCGCGTCCATGGGAACGGTTCCAGAGACGACTTCCGCGCCAGGAAACGACCGCTCGGCGTGTGCCACATCCACATGCCGTGCGCGCCGTATCCGATGCCGGCCGTCGCTCCGGCCAGCACGCTCTCCCAGTTCGCCCGGCGTACCTCGGCGCGGCTCCAGCGGCCGTGGCCGCCGACCTTGCCGTGCTGCTCGTACGGCGGCTCGGCCGCGAGTACGGGCTTGCGCGGCTGGTACGCGACGTACTGCGCCGGCTGCCGCCAGGTCAGCTCCTGGCTCTCGACGTTGTGCCCGGACTGGTGGGTGAAGAAGTCGAGGCCGTCCAGCAACTCGTCCGGCAGTACGGCGTTGGGCGCGGAATGCGTTGTGTACAAGCAGTCCGGCGCGGTCTTGCGTAGCTGGGCGAGAGCTTCGGAGTAGGCAGCGTTCGCGCCCGGGATGCGGTAGTTGTCGTCGCCGCCGATCACGAAGATCGGTTCGAGATCGGCGAACGTGGTGGCGACCCGCTGGACGTACGCCTGCCGGCTGACGTCCGGCATGACGGCGTTCGGGGTGAGCGTGGCGCCCCAGGTGCCGGGGACGTAGTTGTTCCAAAGCACGACGAGCGCGAGCCGCAGGCCGTACTCCTCGTGCGCGATCTGCGTGAAGCGTCGCGCGTTGGCGAAGTACGCCTCGTCGGGGCGCCCGAAGTCGTAGTGCCCCGCTCCGTCGAGCGCGAACGGCTCGCGCGCGCCGGGCCGCTCGTCGCGGTCGTGCAGGATCGGGAGGATCGACACCAGGGCGCCGGTGAACCCTTGGCGGCGGCGGGTCGCGAGGTAAATCCGCCAGTCGTCCTCGGACGGGTCGGCGAAACTGCTCCAGGCGGTGTCGAGGATCAACGGAAAGTACTTTCCGTCGTTGCAGAGATGGGTTCCGGACGGATCGACGGTGAGGCGAGGCACGGTACGTAGGCTAACGCCGGGCAGCTATCTCGATCGAGACGTTCGAGGCCGGGTTGCCCAGGTTGGCCACCGGGCCGGTTCCGCTGCAGCCGTCGGCGTTCGGGCCGATCCGACGCCGCTCTGATGCTGACGGCGCGGAACGCCACCCAGCACTTCCTTCCTCTCCGCAATTTGCGGCTACCGCAAATTGCGGCCTACGAGGATCACGGCCACGCGAACGCCGGCAGGCCGCAACTTGCCGGGAGCGACTGGTCGAACGGCTTGATCACAGCCGACTGTCGGCCCCAGCTGGGAGTCGCGCCTGGAGGGGCTAGCTCGGCTGAACGGCGGCCCGGCCGAGGGCGGCCGCCAGCGCCGCGGACGGCTGGTGGCCCACCTCGTAGTGGACGAAGAGCGTCCGCCGCAGCGGCGGATCCAGCGGCAGCAGGACGATCCGGCTCGGCGCGGGTCGGGGCGCGGCCAGCGCCGGTACGACACCTGCGGTGATGCCGGCCGCCACCATCGCGATCACCGTTTCGACGTCGCGGACGGTGTGGTCGGGGCACCATTCCACGCCGTGGTCGGCGAAGCGCGCCGCCAGCAGCGGGCCGCAGGTACCGCCCGGGTCGGCCACGCCGGCGGCGGCCAGTTCGGCGAGCGTCACCCGGTCGGCGCGGCCCAGTCGGTGGTTGCTCGGCAGTACCGCCAGGAACTCGTCGGCGATCTCCTCGGTCGCCCAGCCATCTCCGGCCGCCGGCGGCGCCGTACCGACAGCCACGTCGACAGTCCGCTGCCCCAGCCACTCCGCCAGCTCGTCATCGTCCCCCTGAACGGTCAGGACGTCGAGCTCCGGCACCTCGGCAGCCAGCTCGCGTACGGCGTCAGGCACCAGCCGGACCAGCGCACTCGCCACCGCACCCACGCGAAGGCGGCCGGGCTCGCTGGTACGGGTACGCACGGCGAGCGACTCGATCGCGCGCAGCGGCTCCATCGCAGCCTTCGCCTGGGCCGCGACCTGCCGCCCCAAGCCGGTCAACGCGGCCCCGTGCGAGCCGCGGTGCACCAACGCCGCCCCGAAGCGGCGTTCGAGGCTCGCGATCGTACGGCTGACGCCCGACTGCGTGAGCCCGAGCACCTCCGCGGCACCGGTGAAGCTGCCTGCGTCCGACACAGCGAGCAAGGCCTCCAGCTGGGCGATCGTCAGGTCCACGCAGCCCATGATGCCAGCTCATGTCGGCGACAACCAACAGTCGTTGGACGCATCACCGCAGGTCAGCTGAGACTGGAACCCATGCCGACCGCCGTCCTCCCCCTCATCGCCCTGTGGCTGTGTTGGGGCACCTCGTTCCCGGCGATCCGCGTGATGGTGACGATGCTCCCACCGCTACTCGCGTCCGGCACGGTCTTCTGCATGGCCGGAGCCATCCTCGCCGCGAGCCGGCCGAGCGTCCTGCGCGGTCTCACCCGTACCCAAACAGCCCGCGCGGCCGGCGTCGGCTGCTGCCTGCTCGGCGCTCAGGGCCTGGTCGCCGTCACTGTCGCCGAGCAACGGGTGTACGCGGGTACGGCCGCGCTGCTGGTCGCCACCGTTCCGCTCTGGGTATCGATCCTCCGCGCATTCACCGGGCACCGACCCACCGCCGCGGGTGCCGGCCGCCTCGGCCTGGGATTCGCCGGCGCCGCCACAGTGCTCGCGGCCGACACCGCCGACGACGGACCACGCGTCAACGCCTGGGCCCTCGCCGTACTCGGGGCCGCCGTCCTCTGGGCTGCCGGTACGGTCTGGGCCAGCGCCAACGAGCAGCCTCCGCCCAGGCCGGCCACGGTCGTCCAGCTCTTCTCCGGTGGCCTTGGTCTGCTGATCGTCAGCGCAGCGACCAGCGAGCCCGCCGCCCTGGCCACCAGCCAGATCAGCGGCCAGTCGGTCGCAGCCCTCGCGTACCTCGTCGCCGTCGACTCGCTCGCCGGCTTCGCGCTGTACAACTGGCTGCTCCGCAGTGCCCCGATCTCGCTGGTCAGCACGTACGCCTACGCCGTACCCGTGATCGCCTACGCCATCAGCGTCATCGTCCTCGGCGAGCCGTTCCGCCCACTCGCAGCGCTCGGCGCCGCCGCGATCGTCGCGGCGATCGCCGGCGAGCTAGCCGCCAGAAACGTCGATCCCGTCTGAGCCCGCTCGTGTACGAGACATGAGCAAACTGATCGTGGTCAACTACCTCTCGCTCGACGGCCGCTTCGACTACGGCGACTGGATCGAGCCGTACCTCGACGACACCGTCGTCCGCGCCATATCTCAAGCCACCGTCCAGGCCGCCGGCATGTTGCTGGGCCGCCGTACGTACGACAGCTTCGCCGCCATCTGGCCGGACGCCGACGAGAGCGAGCAAGCCGTGGCGGCGATGAACAGGATGCCGAAGTACGTCGTCTCGACCACGCTTCGCGCCGGCGAGGCGAGGTGGAACGGCACGGAAGTACTCCAGGCGGCCGATCCCGACCGGATCCGCGCCCTCAAGCGGCGGCACGACGGTTACCTCGTCGTGTTCGGCAGCGGCGAGCTGATCCAGACGCTGATGGAGCACGACCTGATCGACGAGTACCGCCTGCTCGTACTCCCGATCATCCGCGGCACCGGCCGGAGGCTGTTTCCTGACCGGACGACGACGCCCAGTGGCCTGCACCTGGCCGACGCAACCTACACGCGATCCGGTGTGCTGATCGCGACCTACCAGCGCGAGCGGCGATGATGAGCGGCATGACGCGCTACCTGCTCAGCCTCTACCAGCCCGACAGCGATCCCCCGGTTGACGGCGACCTCCACCAGATCCAGCGCGACTTGGACGCGTTGGAGCAGCGCGCCAGGACGGCAGGCGCATGGCTGTTCTCCGGCGGCCTCCAACCGCCGGCCACCGCGGGGGTCGTACGTTCCAAGGGCGGACAGGTCGTCACGACCGACGGGCCGTACGTCGAGGGCAAGGAGCACATCGGCGGCTTCGTCGTGATCGAGGCGGCCGACGGCGACGCAGCGAACGAATGGGCAGGTCAGCTCAGCGAGGCAGCCACCCTCCCTGTCGAGGTCTGGCCGATCCGGTAGCTCGAGGCGCAACGCGGCGCCGCCCACCGCAGCCTGCTGTGACACCGCCACCGCGCAACTGCAGTCCACCGCAGCCACGCCCCACCGCTCGCCACGGCATGGACCATCACTCGACTGCGGCCATTGCAGCTGCGGCCCGTCGCGGCCACCGCCTGCCACAGCCGCCGCCCGCCACAGCTACCGCCCGTCGCCGCCACCGCCCGCCACAGCCGCCGCAGTTTGCGGCTACCGCATTTTCCAGGCATCGCAGGACCGCTCTGCCGCCCACCGCAGCCCACTGCTGCGCCACGCCAACCTCCTTGGCGGCCATCCGGGCCGTCACCCGCTCGTCCCGACCTGCAAGGCGACGACCATCTCGTCCCCGGATGAGTGGTAGCCCCGGACAGGCCCAACCGTCGCCCCGGCATCGACGGCCGGCTGAGCCTTCCTGCCCGAAGCGAGCCCGTGGCAGCGTGCCGACGTTCTCCTTCGCTTCATCCCGCCATCCGCCAGCTTTGGCACGGCCAAGCACTTGAACCTGACGTAACGTGAGGTTCTACCGTCGACCTCGTGGACGAATTCGACGACCCGGACGAGCGCCGATGGACGATCGGTGAGCTGGCCAAGGCGAGCGGCACCACCGTTCGTACTCTGCATCACTACGACGAGATCGGCCTGCTGCGACCGACCGAGCGGACCGCCGCCGGCCACCGCCGCTACACCGAGGCCGATGTACGCCGCCTCTACCGCGTGCGGGCCCTCGCCGGCCTCGGTCTCTCGCTGGACGAGGTAGCCGTCGCGCTGACCCAGGCAGCCACCGACATCGAAGGGCTCCGCGACCTCCTGACAGCCCAGCTGGCGGCCTTGGACGCACGCGCCGCCCAGCTCGAGGACCTCCGCGGCCGCGTCCAAGTGCTGCTCAACCAGCTCAACGACGACACGCTCCCCGGCGCCGACAGCTTCCTGTCGACGCTGGAACCCCTGCGTACGTTGGACATCGACGCCTATCTCACCCACCGCGAGCAGGCCGCACTGGCCCGGCGGGCCGGCGAGCTCGGCGCGGAGAACGTCGACGACCTGAAGTCGGAGTGGCTCCGGCTGGTCGCGGAGCTCCGCCGGCACCATCGCGAGCAGACGCCGGTCGACGACGCCCGCGTACAGGCGCTGGCCGCTCGCTGGTACGAGATCGGCGCGGCGTTCCGTACCGGCGACCAGTCGGTCGACGAGCAGATCGACATCGCCGCCGAGAAGGTCTGGCAGGACGGCGGGGCGGCGATCAGCGAGGAGCTGGAACCCCGGATCGGCTGGCCGGGCGGCGGCGCCGGGCTCGCGGAGGTCGTCGAGTACGTACGCAGTGCGCGGGAGGCCCGGCGATGACTTCTGTGGGCGAATGGCTGTGCGGCAACGCTCATCGGCTGCGGACGCTCGATCCCGCGGACGACGACTTCAGCGATCTCGAGCCCTTGCGTGACATCGTTGGCGACGCGCGGGTCGTGTCGATCGGCGAGAGTACGCACCGGGTGCACGAGTTCTATCAGCTGAGACATCGGATGATCCGCTTCCTGGTAAGGGAATTGGGCTTCACCGCGCACGTCATGGAGTCGGGTTTTCCGGAGGGTCTCGCGGTCGACAATTATGTCGTCAACGGAGTTGGCGATCTGGATTCCCTCCTGTATAAAGGCCTCACGTACCACATGGGTAAGTGCGAAGAGATGCGTGAGCAGCTGTTGTGGATGCGTGGCCACAACGCTTCGCACCAACGTAAGGTGCGGTTCTACGGCATGGACGTGCCCGGCTCCAGCGCGACGGTGGTGCCTGCGATCGAGGCAGCGCTGACGTTCCTGGACGACGTGGACCCGGCATACGCCGAGGCGGTGCGGGCACGGTTGCTGCCGTTGTTCGACTACCTGCCCTCCGACCGTTCCGGGCTCGCCTGGGCCGCGCCGGCGATCCAGGCATACCAAGCGCTCGACGCCGCGTGCCGGCACGAGCTGACGGCGCGAATCGGCGAGCTCACCGAACGCCTGCAGGCGATGCGGGTGGTGTACGCCTCACGGGCAGGTTCGCCAGAGCGGGCTGACGTCGCGTTCCGCTGCGCGGCGACCGGCCGGCACCTGGACGCGTTCCTGGCGGCTGCGGCAGCCGGGACGGAGCGTACCTACGAAGGCGCCAACCTTCGCGACATCGCAATGGCCGACAACGTGGAGTGGATCCTCGGACGCGAGGACCGGATCGTCGTGACAGCGGCGAACGGACACGTGCAGCGGTGGCCGTTCCGCGTGCCGCCGTACGTGCCGAACGAGCTCACCATGCTCGGCGAGCACCTTGCAGCATCTATCGGAGAAAGGATGGTGGTGATTGCGACGACATTTGGTGGCGGAAGCCTGTGGGTGCACCGGCCGATACCCGGCGGCGCGCCCGGACACACCGAGTCCTCCGTCGAGGACCTCGGGCGGCTGAACGAGCCCGGAAGCCTTGACGCGTTGCTCGCGGAGAGCGGAATGCCCTTGCTTCTCGTACCTTTGCGCGATTTGCCCGTCAAGGGCGCGGTCGCGGAACGGTTCGCGGAAGTCGACTCGATCCTGACCGGGCCGCACCGGCAGCCGGTCGATCCGCTGGTGGCATTCGATGCCGTCTTACACATCGACCAGGTCACGCCCTGGCACTCGTACATCTGAGCGCACACGGGAACGGCTTGCGCCGGACGAACGTCGAAGGTTGTGTGCGGCCTCGAATCGCCTTCGTGGCAACGCTGTCCGTGGCTGCCGCCGTCGTCGCTGGCGGCGGCTGCCACGACGGTGGGCAAGGGTTCGGGAGCACCACGGGAGCCGAGGGCACGACCACGCTCACGACCGAGTCACCAGTCCCGTGGCCGACGGCTGCGCCTCCGAACTACGGCCAGACGCTGGCGGACCTGCCGTACGGTACGTTCCGGCTGCATGGCGCGTTGCCCGAGGACGGCGGTCCGGCCACCGCGCGGACGTACGACCTGGAACGGCCGACCCAGCGTCGGGTGCTCGATCTCGCGGCCGCGCTCGGGTTCGGCGACGCGGAGGTCGAGTTCGGGCAGAGCCCTTGGACGGTTGTCAAGGGCGAGGCCGTCCTGCGGGTGTGGCCGGAGACCGGAGGGCTCTGGGAGTACCAGCGCGCCTCCACGTATGGGCCATCAGGCGAAAGCCCGCCGGACCGGGCGCACGCGCTGGCGACCAGCCGGCCACTGCTGCGTGCGGTCGGGTTGGACAAGCAGCGAGCGACGGTCGACACGCGCAACTCCACGACCGCGGTCGAGGTCGCACCGGCGATCGACGGCCTTGCCACGTGGGGATACGAGACCACCCTCCAGCTCGACAGCGATGGCGTCGTCGGCGGTCGTGGGTGGCTCGGCGTTCCCTCGGGCCAGGCCGCCAGGACGGTGGACGATGCGGCTCGGACGTTCCAGCGGCTACGGGCGCTGGCCGATCACCCGCCGTCGGTCGACGGGTGCCCGTCCCGGGCGTCTCGTTCGTACGTACGCATGCGCACGCCGCCCTGCCCTAACCTCGACGCATCGTTCGACGTGGTTGGCGCCCGGTTCGTCCTTGCCGTCGACGACGTGCCACGCGGCACGGCCGTACACCTGGTGCCGGCCTGGCTGTTCGAGCTGCAGAGCTCCACGACACCGCGATACGTGGCGTTTCGTGCGGCGCCGGAATAGAGCGTGCTCACGACTCCCGCGGGTCCAGGAGTACGGCGTCGGCTGGGAGCGGCCAGCTACTGGTACGCAGGCTGAGCCTGTATTCGTACGGATACTGGTCGTCCTCGTCAGCCGGAAGTGGCGCCCGGACGAAGCAGCGGTGCAGCAGCAACTCCTGCCTGCGGTCGAGGCTGAGATCAGTTCCTGCCGAATTCGGCGGATCCGGACGAGCGCCGTCGATGTAGATGCTGCCGTCCCAGTTCAGGTGGAAGCCTTCGGAGTCTTCGTACCAGCGGCTGGGCGGGGTGGCCCACCGTGAGTTGTGCCCCCAGCCGTGCGACAGGTCGCTGGTCTTGCGCGGCTCGCGGCAGGTGGTGAAGTACAGCGTCGACGTGCTGGCGATGACCGGATCGACGAGCCGGCGCGGTGCGCGCAACCGGACGCCCGCGCGGCAGAAGAGCAGGTCACCGAAATGGAAGCCCGGCCATACCAGGTCGGTCACGACCACATGGTCGAGCGTCTCGTCCGGCTCGACGGACACGATCTCGTGGTGGAACGGCGAGAACGACGTGCTGTCGTCGTAAGCCTGCAGCCCGGCCGCCTCGAAGAACTCGCGATGGGTCCGCACCGCCCGCTCGTCACCCGCGCGGCCGAGCTCCAGCAGGTAGTTGCTGACCGAGCCGAGCGCGAACAACGTGTAGAGCGCTTCGCAGTGTTCCTCGAACGCCTCGTTGCCTCGCTCGATCAGCTGCGCCTCCCGATGGCGGAGTGGCGCCAGCAGGGCGAACGTGTCGCGCGCTTCGACGGCCCAGCGGGGCAGGACCTCGTCCGGTTGCCTGCCTTCCATCAGCTCGCCGTAGCACCACCGGAAGCGTTGGTAGTCGATCAGCACTGTCCCAGCCTTCCAGTACTGTCGGCGCATGCGTTCTCGAACGGACGGAATGTGGTGGGGCGCTGCCATCGAGGCGCCGGATCCCAGCGCGCTCGCCAGGTTCTACTCCGAGCTGGTCGGCTGGCCGATCGGTCACGAGGAGCCGGGCACCGCGATCCTGGCGCCGCCGCAAAGCTCGACCTACATCGTCTTCCAACAGGCCGACGACTACCAACGGCCGGTGTGGCCGCCGGTCGAGGGCAAGCAGCGGCCGATGATGCACTTCGACTTCCAGGTCGGCGATCTGGACGCCGCGGTGGCCGAGGCGGTGGCGCTCGGCGCCACGGTGGCGCCGGACCAGCCACAGGAGAACGTACGCGTGCTGTTCGACCCGGCGGGACATCCGTTCTGTCTCTGCCTGGACGCCGACGAGTGATCTAGAGCCCGGCTCCCGGCCCCTGGCTGCGGGCGATGCGATTGTTGCGCACAACCGCGTTGATCACGTAGATCAGGGTGCAGGCGAACGCCAGCGTGATGGCGATGCCGGCCAGGTAGAAGTCGCCACCCGCCAGCAGCACGCCGGCTGTGATGGCCGTGATCACCAGGTGCAGCAGGGCGCACACGGCGGCGGCGTACCCTGCGAGGAGCCGCCGTGACCGGAGGCCGGCGCCGGCCAACGTCAGCGCTCCGATGAGGAACGCCAGGACGAGCAGGAAGCCTGGCAACTCGGACAGCGGCGTGTCGGCCGCCATCTCGACGATCCGGCCACCTCCCGATCCGGCCGAACCTCCGCTGCTTTCGATCGGGAGGAAGAGGGCTACCAGCCAGAGCACCGCAGCCGCCAGCAACCAGAGCGGTTGATCGCGCCGTGGGCCACTTGGTCTGGCTCGTTCGCCAGCTTCGACAGGTTTGGGTGGCTCGGACGCTGCGCGCCCTGGTGCCCGTCCCGCCGCCGCCATCATCGCTTCCACACGCTCGGACAGCGGACTGTCGCCGGGCTCCTCTATCTCAGCGGCGGCTGGCGCCGCCTCCGCGACCGTCGCTTGCGAACGCTCAGACCCCGCGACGTCGTCGGGCTCCTCGGATTCTGCGGCCACCGGCTCGGACGCCAAACCTTCGAACGCCACCTCGGACCCGGCAGCCGGTGCCTCCGGCTCCGCGACCGTCGCTTGCGAACGCTCAGACCCCGCGTCGTCGCCGGGCTCCCCGGACCCTGCAACCACCGGCCCGGACGCCAAACCTTCGACCGCTTCCTCCGACCCGGCAGCCGGTGCCTCCGGCCCCGCGGCCGACGCAGGCGCTCGCGGCGCGGGCGCCGTGGCTCCGGCAGGCTCCCCAGGCTCGGCGGCGCGTCTCGTCGCCGCCGGCGCTTCGACTCGCACCGGTGTTGGGAGTACCTCGGGCTCCTCCGGTTCGGCAGCGGGTGGCTCCGGCGCCGCAGGAGGTGCTTCGACCTCCACCCGTACCGGCAGGGTGCCGCCCGTCCAGCGCAGCTGGAGCTCGAGGTCACCCGAGGGCACATCGTCTCCGACGGTGACCACCAGTTCGCCGTTGTCGACGGATGCGGTCAGGCCGTCCGGTGCCGCTTCGACGAAGGCCTCCATACCGATCGCCGAACCGCTCAGGGTCGCCCGGGCGGTCGTTCCCGGCGACGCCGCGAGCTGGGCAGGTGAGACGCGCGGCTGGCACGCCTTCAGGCCGAGATCCGCGGCCGCGCGTACTCGCAGCGAGTCGTCTTCCGTCAGTTCGACCAGTGCGGCGACCGCGGCCCGCGCCATCGGCAGGTCGTCGCTGGTGGCCCGGTGCCGTAGGTCGGTCGCGGCTCCGAGGCGAGCCGCGGGCACCGGGCTGGCCAGCAGCTCACGGATCTCGGGCGGCAGTACGGTCACCACGGCGCGGGCACCGCGCGGGTTGCGGGTGATGTGGAGTTCGCCGCTGGAGCCGAACGTCCAGATGTGCGGGGTCTGCGGCTGGCCGGCGCGGGCGATGTGCTGGCGGATGTGGTCGAACAGTTCGTTCAGACCGACCCAGCCGTCGCCGTCGCGGTCGGCGTGGCCGTCGGTGATGGCGTCGCGCATGGCGGAGGCGAAGACCGAGGGCTGGACGTGGGTGTCGGTGAGGCGCTCACCCTCGAAGGCGTACTCGATCGCGCTCGACGCGGTGATCACCGCGCGGGCCCGCGCGCCGGAACCCAGCGAGACGAACGCGTCGCCGACCTGAGGGTCACCGGCCGCGCGAGCGACCATGCCGCGAGCGAACGCGCCGCCGTAGCAGCAGTCCAGGAACACGACAGCGCCTTCGGCGCGGCTGGAGTTGAGCAGCGAGCAGAGGAACTGGGCCGCCACCGCGGTGGACTGCAGCCGGTTGGGTCGGGTGTCGTGAGCGGCGAAGTAGAGGTTGCCCTGGACGTCCTTCAGGCCGTGGCCCGACAGGTAGAGCAGCACGAGGTCGCCGGGCATGGAGTCGGCGAACAGATCCTCCAGCGCGAGCCGCATCTCCTGTGCCGAAGGGCTTTCCAGGGTGTCGACGGTGAACGGGCCGACGCGTGGATCGGCGAACAGGCCGCCCAGCTCCACGGCGTCCCTGGCCGCCGACGGCAGCTGAGCCAGCTGACCGTCGGCATACGTCGAGGTCGACACGAACAACGCACGCCGGGTCATACCCACCTCCCCTACGGCCAATTGTGCGTACCCGGTGCCTCCGCCGCCCCGGAAACGCCGAAACCCACCTATGTCGGTGGTCCCACCTATTGTCAGAAACCCTCACCAAACCGCCCCTCACCCACCAGAACCGGAGGTGCCCCGACGTGCTCGCCATGGTGCGCTACGCCTTTCGGCTGTTGCCCGCGGCCGCTCTGAGCTGCCTCCTGCTGCGGCTGCTGGGCGCGGGCCTGCTGGTGGTGACTCCGCTGCTGGTGGGTGCGGTGGTGGGCCGGCTCCCGGAGGTGGCCGATTCCGGTGTCTCGGTCTCGTTCGTCGCACAGCTGGCCGCGCTGCTGACCGCTCTCCCACTGGGCAACGCCATCGAGGCCGTGGCGGCCGTGCCGTTGGAGCGGCTCGAGGCGGAGGTGGAGCGAGACGTCTTTCTACGCCTCGGTGCCGCGGGGTCGGCTCGGCCGGGGCTGGCGAGCCTGGAGGATCCGGAGCAGGTCGGCCGGCTGCAGCGGGTCAGCCTCCAGCGATGGCAGCTCCTCGCCGGGGTTCGGCTCGCGTGCGGCGGGTTGATCGGCTCGGCGCTGGGGTTGCTGGGGAGCGTCGTCGCGCTCGGGGTGGTCTTCTCCTGGTGGGTGGCGTTGCTGCTTCTGACCGCGGCCATCGGGCGTTCGCTTTACGGCGCGCGCAACATGAACCGGCAGATGGACGCGTGGAGCTCCCAGACCGAGGGGCAGAAGCACGCGACGTACGCGTTCAGGCAGGGGATGGGTGGTGCGGCCAAGGAAGTGCGGATCTTCGGGCTCGCCGGGTTCCTGCGCGATCGCTACTGGACTCACCTGACCGACGCCCTGCGTCCGTTCTGGCGGTTGCGGCGGCGGCAGGCAGTGGAGGCTTCGCTGGTGGGGCTGGTTGAGGTCGCTTTGCTGGTGGGGGCTGTGGTCTACGCAGGCTGGCAGGCCTCTCACGACCAGCTGACGTTGGCGGGCCTGGCGGCGACGCTGCCGCTCGTCCTCGCGATCTCGGCGGTCAACCTCGAGCAGGTGTCCGAAGTCCAACGCGGCGCGGCGGTCCACCAATGGATGCGCGCGCTCGATCCGAGTGGGCCGGGCGGATCCGTTGAGGTCATCGACGTAACGGCTCGGGATGCCCAACCGAGTCGGCAGAGCACAGGCGCGCCTCAGATCGTCTTCGATGACGTCCACTTCGCTTATCCGCGAACCGCCAGGCCGACGTTGCGTGGACTCACGATGACCCTCGACGCGGGTGCGGCGGTGGCTTTGGTGGGCGTCAACGGCGCGGGAAAGTCAACGCTGGTGAAACTGCTGGCCGGCGCCTACCGCCCGACCGCCGGCCGGATCCTCGTCGATGGCGTCGACCTCGCCGAGCTCGACGAAGAGGGCTTACGCGCCTGGCAACAGCGGATCGCGCCGATCACGCAGGACTTCGTACGCCTCGCCCTGCCGGCCGGCGACAACATCGAGTTGGGTGCGGGCCGGCTGTGGTCCGGCCGCATCGACGGAGACCAACCACCCCCAACCGCGGCGATCCGGCAGGCAGCGGCACGCGCCGGGATCACCGACCTCGTGGAGGGTTTACCGCGGCAATGGGCAACCCCGCTTGACAAAACCCTGCCAGGCGGCGCCGACCTCTCCGGCGGCGAATGGCAGCGACTTGCGCTGGCCCGCGCCCTGCGTGCGACCGACGCGGGTGCCGGTGTCCTCGTGCTGGACGAGCCAGCCGCCGCTCTCGACGTGGAGTCGGAGGCCCGACTGGTCAGCGGTTACCTCGAGCTCACTCGATCGGTGACCTCCCTGGTCATCTCCCACCGCTTCTCGGTCGTCCGCCCTGTCCCGAAGATCTGCGTCCTCGAACACGGCCGAATCGTCGAGCAAGGCTCGCATGACGACCTCATGACCCCCGGCGGCCGCTACCACGACCTGTTCACCATGCAGGCCAGCCGCTACGCCTCCACCGCGGGAGGTCAACCATGACGGTCCCTCCGCCCGCGACCTGGTTCCGCTCCCCCAACCTGCAGCCAGCGCTCCGCCCTCGCCGACCCACCGCTGCTACGGCCGACGGGCGCCACTCACGCACTGCCTGCTCGCCAACGCCGGCGCCGGCGCCGGCGCCGGCCAGGCATCTCTCACGGATCATCGCCCTCTGGCCGTCAACTGACCGGCGCGCGAGGCCGCTCACTTCCGTCGCCGACGCGGCCGACCAGCCGCTCCAGCGGCCAACCACCCCACCCAGCAAGGCGATTGCCGGCAACGCACGGCCATCGGAACGCAGGCGGCGACAGACGCGGGCGGTGTCTCCGTTGGCGATCCGCCACCGCTCGTCCACCTCTCGGCCCGCCTTCGCGGGTGCTGTCCTCTCCCACGTCGGAGGGCGGCCATGAACCTCTTGCGAATTGTCGGGCTTTGGTTGTCGACTGCGTGGCGGGCGGCGCCTTGGCTGACGGTGGCGATGTGCGGGTGCATGATTCTGACCTCCACGTTGCCGGCCGTAGGCGTGCTCGGTGTGAGCCAGGTGATCGCCGCGTTCACGGCCAGGCAGTCGATCTGGCCGGGCATCGTCATCACGGCGGCCGCGCTGCTCGTGATCGCGGTTGTGGGCCAGGTGACGTGGCCGGTCAGCGACACGGTTGAGGATCTGGTGTCGAGGCAGGTACACGACGACCTGTTGCGGCTCACCGCCGAGATTCCGTCGATCGCGCATCATGAGGACCCCGCGCTGTCGGACCGGATCGGGATCATCGAGGACGACGTGAACGCGCTCGTCGGCGGGCCGCTTCTGCTCGGCATGCTCGGCTCGGTCGCCAGCACGATCACCGTCATCGGGCTGCTCGCCTCCGTGCATCCGGCGTTGTGCCTGTTGCTCGGCGTCGCCCTGCTCCCCGCGTTCGTCGAGGCGCGGAGCGCGCAAGCCCGCAACGAAGTCCAGCTCACCAACGAGCGCTACCGCCGGCTGGCGCAGCGGTGCGTCGACGTGCTGAGTGCGACCAGGCAAGGCCTGGAGGTACGTTGCTTCGGCCTCGCCGGTCCCCTCCTCGCGGTCAGTGGTGAAGCGATGCGGCAGCGCACCCGTCCGCGGATCGCCGTCACGAGGCGGTTCACCGGGTACGCCGCAGCCAGCTGGCTGGTGTTCGGCGCGGCCTACGCGGCCGCCGTCTGGTGGACCGTCTTCCGATTACGTGACGGCTCGGCCGGCGTGGGCGAGCTCTCGCTGCTGCTGCTCATCGGCGCGCAGGTCGTGTCCGCGGGCCAGGCGATCACCAGCAACACGCGGATGGTCGTCGACCAGTTGCAGGTGTTCGGGCGCTACCACTGGCTGCGCGACTACTCCGAGCGTCGGCGCTGGCAGGAGGCCACGCATACGCCGCCGGCCGTTCTCAGCGACGGGATCCGGCTACGCGGAGTCTCGTTCGCCTATCCCGCAAGCCGTTCTGACGGCGACGCCGGCCAAGACAGCGTCGGCGGACGGATGGCGGTACGCGACGTCGACCTGCACCTGCCGGCCGGCTCCACGGTCGCGTTCGTCGGGCCCAACGGCGCCGGCAAGTCGACTCTGGTCAACCTGCTGGCCCGCCTGTACGACCCGACGACAGGCACCGTGGAAGTCGACGGGGTGCCGCTCACCGACCTCGACCCCGTGGCTTGGCGAGAACGCATCTCGGCCGGTTTTCAGGACTACGCGACGTTCGAGTTCACCGCCGCCGACAGCATCGGTGTCGGCGACGTGGAGCAGCGAACCGACCGTACGCGCCTCGCGGCCGCCGTCGCCGGCGGTCAGGCCGGCGCCGTGATCGACGGTCTGCCACAGGGACTCGACACCCAACTCGGGTCGGGCTTCGATGGCGGCGTCGACCTGTCCGGCGGGCAGTGGCAGCGGCTCGCCCTCGCGCGAGCGTTCATGCGAGACCGGCCGCTGCTGATGCTGCTCGACGAACCCACGGCGGCGCTCGATCCGCAAGCCGAACACGCGCTGTACGAGCAGTACGCCACGACCGCGCGCGAGCTGGCCAGGTCGACCCGCACGGTCACTGTGCTCGTCTCGCACCGGTTCTCGACAGTTCGGATGGCGGACCTGATCGTCGTCGTGCAGGACGGGCGGGTCAGTGAGCTCGGCTCACACGACGAGTTGATGCGCGCCGGCGGGCACTACGCGCGGCTGTTCGATCTGCAGGCGAGCGCCTACCGCTGACCCTGCGGACAGAGCGGCGGCCACGATGTCGTTGGAGTTCGAGTAGGTCCAGCCCCGCCCGGCACGACGTACGGCTGGTGCACACAACGCCACGTCGATCTCCTGCTGCGGAACCCACATCAAGCCCGAGGGTCCACCGCGGTTGGCAGGTCGGCACGGCATCTCGTACCGTCTCCGTCGTGGCTCCCCGAAAGGAACAGAAAGAACAGAACCGCCAGCCGCGGACGCTCGAGCTCCCAGCCGGCGGCACCGTGCTCGCCCGCGGCCTGCGCGGCACGGCGGAGCCGGACCCGCCGCCGACGTTCGGACTGTACCTGCTGGGGCATCCGCTCAACCGCCCGAGCTGGTACGGCCGCTACCTGGTCGGCCTCCGCCCGTGGACGCCACCGTGGCCGTACGCCCGGATCGACTGGCCCGACTTCTCCGCACCACGTCAGCCCGACCAAGCCGTGGGCGAGCTGCGCGAGCTACTGACGCGAGTCGGCAACGGCGAACGAGTCGAAGTCGCCTGCGGCGGCGGCCGTGGTCGTACGGGAACCGCGCTGGCGGCGCTCGCCGTGCTGCAGGGCGCACCAGCCGCCGAGGCCATCGCGTGGGTACGCCGCGCCTACGACCCGAAGGCAGTCGAGACGGCAACGCAACACCGCTTCCTCGATCGAGTCGCCGGCACCGCTTGACCACGACCCGCCGGAACTTGAGGCGGACTCGCCGCGACAATGCCGCCCAAACACCGGAAAACGACCGCGCGACGATAACCAATCGCTCACAAACCAAGGGCTTCACGGGTCAACAGCCCCAGTATCGAGTAACACTCGGACCTTGACTCCGTCAGCTCACGGGAGGTTCGAGCCATGACCGGATACATCGTTCGCCGGCTGCTCGCCGGTGTACTCGTCCTGCTCGCGACCTCGACATCGACGTTCATCCTGTTCTTCGCAGGTCCGGTCAATCCGGCCGAATCGCAGTGCGGCACTCGCAACTGCCCGCCGGAACGGATCGAGCGGATCGAGCGGGCGCTCGGCCTGGACCAGCCGAAGCTCAAGCAGTACGCCGATTTCATGGGCGGACTGTTCGCCGGCCGCGAGCTGCGGGCGGGCGAATGGGTCAAGCAGTGCCCGGCCCCGTGCTTCGGTTACTCGTTCCGGCAGGACCGGCCGGTCACCGAGATCATGGCCGAGCGCATTCCGGTGACGGTCTCGATCGCCGTCGGTGGCGCCACGATCTTCCTGTTCGTGGGTGTCGTGCTGGGTGTGCTCGCCGCGATCAAACGAGGCACGGTGATCGACAAGGCGCTGGTGGGCGCGTCGATCGGGGTGAGCTCCGTGCCGTACATCGTGGTCGCGATCCTCGCCTACCTCTACCTCGCCGTGGCCTGGCAGCTGTTTCCCCGGACCGGATACCACAACCTGTTCGGAGAGGGCGGCAGCCTGATCGGCTGGGTCAAGGGACTGCTCCTGGCCTGGATCGTCCTGGGTCTCTACAACACGACCCAGTACGCCCGGTTCAGCAGAGGCTCGATGGTCGAGACCCTTGGCGAGGACTACGTGCGTACGGCGAGGGCCAAAGGGCTCCCCAACCGCGCGGTCTACGTCAAGCACGCGCTCCGCGCCGCGATCGCCCCGGTCATCACGATCTTCGGACTCGAGTTGGCCGGCCTGCTGGTCAGTGCGGTGTTCACCGAGCAGGTCTTCCAGCTCGAAGGGCTGGGACGGCTCTCACTGCAGTCCGTGCAAAGCGGCGACCTCCCGATCGTGATGGGCACGGTGATGTTCACGTCGGCAGTGATCGTCATCGCCAACCTCGTGGTCGACGTCGCCTACAGCTTCATCGACCCGAGGGTACGACTGGCCTAAGCCAGGCCGGTTGACGCGGAGGTCAGCCGAGCACCAACGGGAGCTTGGCTGCCAGGTCGCCGAGCTCCGCGCGTTCCGCAGCAGTGGGTGCGCGGCGCCCGGTGCCGACCAGCAGGACATCCACGTCGGGCCAGCCTGCGGGAAACGGCGAGCCGGCGAGCTGCTCCACCATCGCGCGCGTACGCGCCAGGCCCGAGCCGGCCGGCCCCTCCACGTGCGGAAGGTGCGCTACCAGGTCGAGGTGGTGCAGCGTCCACTCCAGTACGTAGGCGTCGAGGTAGTCGCCCGCGGTGAGCACCTGTTCCTGCGTACGGACGCGCACGCTCCGGTCCGCCAGGTCGGCGGCGCGTCCCGCGGCCGAGCCAACGTCGTCGAGGTGGAAGGCGAGCAGCGCAGGGTCCTCGTAGGCAGCTGCCAGCCGGACGGTCAACGCGGACAGCGGATCGTCGGCGTCAGGCGGCGCGCCGGCGATCGTCCAGTAGGTCACCGCGTCGCGCGTCGGCTCCTGATCGGTCGGCGTCACGAGCGTGATCAGCACGTCCTGCGCGTCGATGACCAGGTGACAGACCAGGTCGCGGACCAGCCAGCCGGCACAGCCGGACGGCTTGGCGTGGTCCTCGGTCCGCAAGCCCGCGACCGCTCGCCGCAACGCCGCCCACGAAGGCGAGAAGAGCGTCACGACCGTCCGCCGAACTGCCAGGCGTGCACCTCGATGTGCGCGTACCGCTCAGAGTCCAGGAGGACGTCGCGCGCGTCGTCCGGCCCCGGCGCCCGGACCAGCGCCGCCGTTCCCAGCCAGGTCACGCCGTCGTCGGCGAGCAACGGGCCGTACGCGATCAGCTCGTCCCGCGCAGCCGGCGGCGGCAGCGGCGGCTCGAACGAAGCGACCGGCTCCGATCCGAAACCGAGCACCAGATACCGATTGCCACCCTCCCGGCCGCCGTGGAAGTCCCACATCGTGCGGCCCAGCAGGTTGCGCCACCGCCGCAACATCACGTCCCTGTAGACCCCGGCCTGATAGTTCGGCTCGTCGAACGCGAACGCCCGCGCGGCACCGGCGTCCGCCAGATCGACGACATGCACGCTCCCGGTGAACGTCTCCCCGTCCGGGCTGAACGTCGGCCCGCGCGCGATCATCCCGTCGGCGTACCGGTCCATGTAGGACCAGTGCCGCTCCCACAGCTCCTCGCGCAGGGCCAGCGACCCGGGCCGAACCCGGTGATAGCAGAAGAACTCCATACCGACAGTCCTAGCAGCCACAACAGTGGACAGCCGATCTACACCGCCGTACGCGAGTCCGTTACCACGAGCTCCGCAGCCTCAGCCCGCGACCGACGACGGACGCGGAGGCGGAGGCGGAGACGCCTCACCATCCCCTGCGCGACGAGCACACCGATGATCAGGAGTACGCCGCCCACGAGCTCGGCCGCGTTCGGCACCTCGTCGAGGATCGCCCAGGCCGACGCCATCGCGACCGCCGGTGCGAGCAGCACCCACGGCACCACGGAACTGGACGGGTTGCGGGCCAGGAGCGCGTTGAACGCCGCATAGCCGACCAGGGAGGCGAGACCCGCGGTGTAGAGCGTCGACAACGCGGCATGCCAACCGAAAGCCGCCAGCCCGTCGCGCACACCACTCGGCCCGTCGACGACGAACGACAACGCCAGCAGCGGAAGCGGTACGACGGCCGCCGACCACACGGTGAGCCCGAGACCACCGGGAGCCCTGGCCGCGCGCGAGACGACGTTGCCGATCCCCCACGACAGTCCGGCGAGCAGCACCAGCACGAGCGGGACGAACGTGACGTGCCCGCCCCGGCCGAGACCGACGACGACCAGGCCGAGCGTCCCGAGCACCACGCCGCCGACCTGGGCGGCGGTCGGCCGCTCCCGCAGGACCCTGGCGGCGATCACGATCGTGAACACCACCTGCGACTGGAGTACGAGCGCGGCCAGCCCAGGTGGCATGCCCGCGTCCATCGCGACGTAGAGCAAGCCGAACTGTCCCAGCGACATGAACATCCCGACGCCGACGATCGTGCGCCACGGCACCGCCGGCCGTGGAACCAGCAAGCAGGCCGGGAACGCGACGACCGCGAACCGGATCGCGGCGAAGAGCAGCGGAGGTACGTCGTTGCCGCCATGAGCGGCCAACCCCCAGTCGATGACGACGAAGTTGAAGCCCCAGATGGTGGCGACGAGAGCGGCGAGAAGCAGGTCACGGCGGGTCACGGCTCCCAGCGTCCCGCAGCCGACCGTTAAGCACCAGCGAATACTTCTTCACGTAAACCGTTACGATCGCTTCATGATCGACCTTGCGGCACTGGTGGCGTTGCGTGCGGTCGGCACCCACCGCACCGTCACCGAAGCGGCGGTGGCGCTCGGCTTCACGCCCAGCGCGGTCTCCCAGCAGGTGAAGCGGCTCGAACGGCAGACCGGCGTGCCCCTGCTGGAACGGGTCGGCCGCGGTGTCATGCTCACCCGCGCCGGCCGGCACCTCGTGGACGAGGGCGCGCGGCTGCTCGCAGACCTCGAGTCCCTCGAAGCCGGCTTGCACCGGCAGGCCGGCACGGTCGCCGGGAACGTCCACCTCACCGCCTTCTCGACAGCCATGCGCGGGCTCGTCGCGCCGATGGCCCGCGCCCTGCTCGACGCCTATCCGGAGCTCTCGCTCCAGCTCGTCGAGCGTGAGCCCTGGGACACCATCGAGCTCGTCGCGACGGGTCGAACCGACCTCGGAGTGGTGCACAGCTGGGGCGACATCCCGCTCGGAATTCCCGAGCACCTGGAGGCCACGGCCGTCGCGTACGACGTCGCGGACGTGATCGTGCACAGCAACCATCCGCTGGCCGGGCGGACCCGTGTCCGCCCCGCCGACCTGGTCGAAGAGCACTGGATCGCGACGCCGGAGGGCACGATCTGCCGGCAGTGGCTCACGCGGATGTTCGACGGCACCGGACGGCTCCCCCGCATCGCGCACATGTCGATGGAGTTCGACAGCCACCTGGCGCTCGTCCGGGCCGGCCTCGGGGTCGCGCTGGTTCCACGCCTCGGCCGCGCCTCACTCGGCGACGGTCTCGTCGCACTGGAGGCCGACGACCCGGTTCCGACCCGCGAGATCGTCGTGCTCCACCGGCGGAGCATGACCGAGTCACCCGCGATCGGCGTGGTTCTGGAGGCGCTCCGCACCGGCGTCTCCTGAGCCCGCCGCCGGGGGCATGACGTGGCTACGCTCGACCACGTTGCCCTGACTTCGGAGGAGGACGAGATGGACGTGCGGGGACGCGGACGGCGGGAGTTCCTCGGGTTGATGGGGGCGGCGCCTGAGCAGGCGCTGGCCGAGATCCGGCTGCGTTCGCCGCAGCTGTACGAGTCGGTGGTCGACGTCGGGTTCGGCGCGATCCTGGCCCGGCCAGAGCTCGGTCGCGAGCAACGCGAGCTTGCCACAGTGGCGATCCTGGCCGCCCTCGGCGGCGCCGAGCAGCAGCTCGCGCTGCACGCCGGTGTGGCGCTGCGGGCCGGGCTCAGCCCGTCGGAACTACTGGCGTTGTGCGAGCACGTCGCCGGCTACGCCGGCTTTCCGCGCGCGTTGAACGCGGCGGCCGTGGTGGATCAGGCGATAACGGACGCTGGGTTGCCGCGGCCGCCTCGCATGCGTTCCGTCCAGTTGAGCGATCGCGAGACCGTCGTCGCCGAGTTGGGCGAGACCGGCCCCGCGGTCGTACTGGTGCACGCGCTCGGGCTGGACTGGCGGATGTGGGAGCCGGTGATGCCCGCGCTGGCCGCCGGCCGGCGCGTGCTCGCCTACGACCTGCGCGGGCACGGCGTTGCCGCCGGCAGCCCTGCCCCGTACACCATGGACGACACCGCCGACGATCTGCTCGCCGTGCTCGACGCGCTGGAGATCGAGCAGGCGCACGTGGTGGGCCTGTCGTTCGGTGGCGGTGTCGCGCAGACCGCCGTCGTACGCCGGCCGGACAGGTTCGCCTCGCTCGCGCTGCTCGCCACCGTCGACCAGCCGCTGGACGCTTTCGAGGGGCGCGCGCGAGCAGCCGAGGACGAGGGCATGCCCGCACAGGTGGCGCCGTCGCTGACCCGCTGGCTGACCCCGGCAGCGATCGCCGAGAACGGCTGGGGCGTGCGGTATGCCCGCGAGCGTGTGCTGCGCGGCGACCCGGCCGACTGGGCAGGCGCGTGGCGGGCGTTCCAGAGCCTGGATGTGCAAGGCCGGCTTGACACGCTCGGGCGGCCCGTACTCGTCCTGGCCGGCGAACTCGACGCGTCCACGACACCCGAGATCATGGCCGGCATCGCCGAACGCATTCCCGGATCGCGGTACCAGCAGCTCCCGGACACCCCGCACATGCAGACCCTCGAACAACCGAAGCTGGTCGCCCAGGCACTCGACGCCTTCCTGCCAAGCGAAGCAGCGCCAGGCTAGGCCGGATCGCTCGCAGGTACATCTTTCGACGGTTGCCTCGTCCGCCGGACGGATGCGTCCGCTCCGTCCGGCGGAGGATGTCTCTGCCAGGGAACGCGAAGTACGTTCGCCTCATGCCTGATCACTCGGACCTTCGACGAAACCGTCCAACCAGAAGGGGCATCCGCCGGGTCGCGCTCGCCCTGGGTGTGTCCGCTCTCACCGCTCCGCTCGCGCTGATCGGTGTCGACGTGAGCGCCGCCGCGCCGGAGAGCGAGCGCAACCACGTTTCGGGCGGCATCGACGGCGACGCGCTGCGCCAGCGGATCAGCCGGGAGAAGCCCAAGGAGGTACGAGCGGCCGCGAACGCGCCGAGGCTGACCGAGCGGGAGGCAGCCGGCGGCAACGACCGGATCGCCGACGCAGAACGCATGCCCAGGCCACAGGCCCGCCACGATTGGACGCTGCGGATCGACGGCACGCTGAAGACCGAGCAGGTAACGCCGGTTGACGTCGAACCGAACCAGGAGGACGACGGGGCGATCCCGCTCGCCCGCGACCTGGAGCTCGGCGGCCAGCGCCGTGGGATCAGCACCACAGGCGAGATCGGTGACGGGCCGCACGGCTCGAAGGGCACGAAGACCGGCGACTACGACTTCTACCGCGTCGACGCCGCGGCCGGCGACACTCTCGACCTCGACCTCGATCCTGGTGGCGAGCTGACCCCCAACGCGTTGCTCTACGACGCCAACGGCAACGTGCTGATCGGTGCCCAGGACCTGACCGGCAGCGGTGCCGTACACCTTTCGCATCCGATCGAGCGGGCCGGCACGTACTACCTCGCGGTCGGCACCTACATCCCGAAGGATCCGTTCGATCCCGCGTCCGGGCTCGCCGTGATGACCGAAGGGCCGTACCAGCTCGACGTCACCCTGCGCAGCGACCGGATGGCCGACACCGATGTCTACGCGATCCCGCTACGCAAGGGCGACGTGCTGGGCACCACCGTGAGCGGCTCGGCCCGCCGGATCGCGATCCACCAGCTGGACGGTGAGCTCGTCCAGGGCTCCGCGGTCGACGTCGGGCCGATCTATCCTGCCGACTCGCCGCTTCCCCGCGGTGGTAACGCCACCGCCAACCACGTCGTCGAGCAGACAGGGCTCTACTACGTCGCGGTCAGCGACGGCTCCGGCGACTACTCCCTCACAGTGGCCTCACACCCCGCGCCGTCGACGAAGGACGAACCTCCGCAGACCGTCCTGCTGGACTTCAGCGGCCCGACGTTCGACAACAGGGTGTTCGGCGCGGCCGTGGTCACGCCGGGCGTACGCGAGGTCAGCCCGATGCGGGACTTCCTGCCACGGTGGGGACTGCAGGAGTCCGACGAGCAGGCCGTGATCGAGGGCGCCACCGAACGCGTACGAGAGATCCTGCGCGACGACATCCCTGGCTCCAAGGTTCGGATCACGAACTCGCTGGAGGATCCGGACCTGTTCGGGAAGCCTGGGGTCAGCCGCGTGATCGTCGGTGGCACCGTCGAGGAGGCCGGGCTGTTGCCCGCGTTCGGCTTGTCACAGTCCATCGATCCCGGCAACTTCGTCCGCGAGGAGACCGCGATCGTGATGCCGGAACTGATGAGCGGTGACGAGAATCCGGCGTCGCTGAACCACTTCATGACCGACGACAGCGACCGGATCCGCGCGGTCGGCCAGGCCGTCGGCAACGTCACCGGCCACGAGATCGGCCACTTCCTCGGCAACTTCCACACCGACGACTACGACGACCACACCAACGTGATGAACACCGGCAACCTGCTGGAGTTCTTCGCCGCCGGACCGGACGGTGTGGCCGGCACCGCGGACGACGAGCGCATCGGGATGCGCACCAGCGCGTACGACCTGCTGCAAGGGCTGTCCGGTGTCGAGAGCACCCCGGCCCGGACGAGCGTCGCGCTGCGCGGAGCGGGTCGTCGCACACGGGCGGCTCACACTGGCGCGCCAGCATGCCGCCAGCGCCTCCGACCAGGATGGACGCGTCCGCGAGACGTGGGTTATTCCTTGAGGAGAAGACGATGACGCGTAGGACACGGACTTTCATCGCCACGGCACTGACGCTCGGAGCCGTCCTGGCAGGAGCGTCGCCGGCGCTCGCCGTCGCGGCCGCCCCTGCCGCGCGGGCTCCCCAGTCACAGACCACCGGTGCGATCGACGTGATGGCCGCCTGCTTCCCGAACCCACCGGCCGGCGACGGCTGGCACACGACCGGCGTGTTGTACGGAACCTGCAGCGAGTGCATCGCGGAGGCAACCCTGTACAGCAAGGGCGGCTGGGACACGCACTGCCAGACCCAGGCGCCCGGCGTCCACGTCCTGTGGATCCGGCCGTAACCGACCGGGAAAACCCTGACGCGACGGGCGGCCGCCCGTCGCGTCAGTTTGCTGTGAGCAGGCGGACGCCGCGAACGGGAAGCGTCGTGGTGCTCTCGACCTCCTCGTTGCTCAGCAGGTCGGTGTGCCGGCCCGCGGGCAGCGGGACCTCCACCTCGGCGCCGCTGTGGTTGAGGAGGTAGAGCACGGCCGTCCCGTCCGGCGCCACGCGGCGGCTGACCTCGACACCTGCCGGCGGCTCGACGCCCAGCGGACAAGCGATTCCAGCTTCGGAGGCCAGCGCACCGACCAGCGAGCGCAGGCTGTCGGGCGTCAGCAGCGTCGCCAGGAAGTACGCCCGGCCGTCGCCCACGACGTTACGGGTCAGCGCCGCCTCGCCGGCGTAGAAGTCCTTCTCGTAGACGGCGACCGCCTCCGCGCCCTCCAGCCAGACCCGCTCGCACAGGACGCCGGACGGCAGCGAGGTTCCCGCGGCCAGCGAGCCGATCGCGGAGTCGAGCCGCAGCGCGTTGGTACGGTCCGGCGGGCAGGCGTCGGTCTCCTCGACGGTCAGGCCCAGCAACGACCGCAACGGGCCCGGCGCACCACCCGGATGTACGAGGTCGTCGGCGTCGACCAGCCCGGTGAACGGCGTTGCCAGCAAGGTGGCGCCGGCCCGGACGCGTTCGGCGAGCCGCTCGGCCTCGGCGGACTCGAGCATCGTCAGCACCGGCGCGACGATCAGGTCGTAGCGCGACAGGTCGGCCCGCGGCGACACGACGTCGGTCTGGATTCCCAAGGCATACAAGGCGGCATACGCCGCCCGGCACTCGTCGAGGTAGTTGAGATCGTCGCTCGGACCGGAGGAGTACGACAGTCCCCACCAGTTCTGCCAGTCGAACAGCACGGCTGCCCGCGCGTCGACCCGGCCCTCGAGCGTCCGCGTGCCCAGCGCCGAAAGTTCCCCGCCCAGCTCGGCCACCTCACGGAACACTCGTGCGTCCGAACGTCCGGGATGCTCGACCACCGCGCCGTGCAGCTTCTCGATCCCACCGCGCGACCGCCGCCACTGGAAGTACATGACGGACTCCGCGCCCTGCGCCACCGCTTGGTACGACTGCAGCCGCAACAGGCCCGGCGGCTTCAGCCAGTTGTACGGCTGCCAGTTCTGCTGCGACGGGCTCTGCTCCATCAGCAGGAACGGCTGCCCCTCGCGCAGCCCGCGCATCAGCGCGTGGTTGAACGCGACGGTCGACGGCGGGTCGTGCGGCCGCGGGTAGTTGTCCCACGACACGATGTCGAGCTCCTGTGCCCACTCCCGGTAGTCCAGCGGGAAGAACGGGCCCATCAGATTCGTCGTGATCGGTACGGTCGGCGTCACCGAGCGCAGGATCTCAGCCTCCGCACGGAAGCAGCCGAGCAGCGCGTCCGACGCGAACCGTTGCCAGTCGAGCCGCAGCGCCTGGATCGCGCGTTCGCCCTTGTTGTAAGGCGGTTCGACCTGCTCCCAGTCGGTGTAGGTGTGCCCCCAGAACGCGGTGTTCCAGCGCCGGTTGAGCTCCTCGAGCGAGCCGTGCCGCTTCTTCAAGTACTCACGGAACGCCTCGGCGCACAGGGCGCAGTAGCAGATCGTGCCGTACTCGTTGCTGACGTGCCACAGCTGCAACGCCGGATGGCCGGCGTACCGGTCGGCGATCGTGCGTACGAGGGTCGTCGCCAGCCGGCGGAAGTTGGGCGAGGACGGGCAGAACGTGTGCCGGTTGCCGTGCCGTCGCCGGATCCCGTCGGCGTCGACGACGAGCACGTCGGGGTACTGCTGGTCGACCCAGGCCGGCACGGAGGCCGTCGCCGTGGCCAGGCAGGCGCCGATCCCGTTGTCGGCAAGGCGGTCGAGCACAGAGTCGAGCCACTTGAACGTGAACGTCTGCTCGTCGGGCTGCAGCGCCACCCAGCCGAACACGGGCAGCGTCACCGTGGTCACATGCGCCTCGCGCATCAGGCGGACGTCTTCCGCCCAGACCTTTTCCGGCCACTGGTCGGGGTTGTAGTCGGCGCCGTACAGCACCTTGCCGAAGTTCACGCTCACGCTGTCACCCTAGTCCGAGAGTTCGAGAGCCAGACAGTTGACGTACGCCGTTGGCCGTTGCTCGGGCAAGCGTACGGCCAGCACGCCGTACGGCTGTTCGAACGGAACCTCTCCGACGCCGAGCAGCCTTACCCGCTTGACCTTCTCGGCCGGAGTCAACGACTGAATGACCGCGACGTCGTTGTCCGGCCAGCGCAGCTGGAATGCGTACACCGTGTCGTCGCGCCGGGTGAACCGGAAGTCGGCGCTGGTCCACTCGACGGCGTCCTCGCTGAAGCCCTCGATCCGCACGCGGCTGACGCCCTCGCCGGAGACGCGGAACGGGCGGGTGCCGTAGATCCCCTCGCCGCAGGTCGCCGTCCAGGCGGCGAGCTCGCGTAGCAGGTGCGTGAGCTCGGCGTCGAGCGTGCCGTCGGGGCGCTGCGGCACGTTCAGCAGCAGGTTGCCGTTCTTCGCGACGATATCGACGAGCAGTTCGATGACGTGGCCGGGCGTCTTGTAGACGTCCTTGACGTTGTAGAACCAGTCGCCCACCGACGTGTCGGTCTGCCAGGGCTCCGGCTTGATGTCGGGCTCCTGGCTGCGTTCGATGTCGAGCACACCGATCGAGTAGATCTCCGGCCGGCGGTCCTTCTGGTTGTAGACGGCCTGGTTCACGCCGCCGTGCAGGGCCGCGCTGGTGTTGTAGAGATGGGCGACGAGGTGCAGCCCCGGCGCGTAGCCGGCTTCGCCGAACGGCGGCGGGCCGTCGGAGTAGAGCAGGTCCGGCTGGTACTTGTCGACGACCTCCTTGATGCAGTCGAACCAGCGCTGGTGCCACCACGGGTTCGACGTGTACCACGGATCGAGCTTGCCCGCGAGCGCGTCGGGGCTGTAGTGCTCCTGGTTCGGCAGGTAGAGGTCCTCGAACGCCGGGTCCGTTCCGTCGTAGTGCTTGTTGACCGCCCACCAGCTGAACGTCGCGCCCAGGTGCTCGGTGAGGCCGAACGGCAAGCCGTGCTTGACGGCAGCCGCCTTCCATCTGGCCACGATGTCCTGGTGCGGGCCGACCTGCACGGAGTTCCACCGGTGCAGAGCCGAGTCGTAGTTGAAGAAGTGGTCGTGGTGCATCGCCTGGCCGACGAAGTACTTCGCGCCGGCCGCGGCGTAGAGTTCCATCAGGCCGTCGGGATCGAAGTTCTCGGCCTTCCAGAGCTGGACCAGATCCTTGTAGCCGAACGTCGCCGGATCGCCGTACGTCCTTACGTGGTAGCGATGCTGGTCGCTGCCCGGACGGTACATGTTGCGGGCGTACCAGTCGCCGAACCGCGGCACGCTCTGCGGACCCCAGTGCGACCAGATGCCGAACTTCGCGTCGCGAAACCACCGCGGTGTCTCGAACTCGCGTAGCGACTCGAACGTCGGCTCGAACGGACCGTCCGCGATGCTGGCCTCGAACGTCATCTCACGCCTTCAGCTCGGGCGGCAGCAGCGCGGCGTGCGCGGCGAACAGGTCGTCGACCATCGAGCGGATCTGCTCCAGCTTGAGCAGCGCGCCGGTCAGCGGATCCATCATGACGGCGTGGTAGACGTGCTCCCGGTTGCCGGTGATCGCGGCGGTGACGGCGAGCTCCTGGACGTTCATGTTCGTCCGGTTGATCGCGGCGCACTGCGGCGGCAGGTCGCCGATGACGGTGGGCTGGATGCCGCCCGCGTCAACCAGGCAAGGGACTTCGACGCACGCACCCTGCGGCAGGTTGCTGATGATGCCGCGGTTCTCGACGTTGCCGTAGATCACGCTCTTGATGTCGGTCTCCATGCTGTTGACGATCGACGCGCCGTATTCCACCGACGGCTTCAGCTCGTCCTTCAACCTGGCCAGGAGGTTCTCGGTCTGCCCGTCCTCGTCGTGGGCGGCGCAGATCTCGTAGTAGTCCCACCGTCTCGGGATGTAGTCGAGCACGCTCTCGGCGTTCTTGCGGAAGTACGGCTGGTACTCCGACGCGTGGTGGCTCGACTCGGTCTGGAAGTAGCCGACGGCGTCCATGATCATCGTACGGACGCGCTCGACGCCGCCCTCGTAGACCGAGGCGCCGCGGCCGGCTTCGGAGTGGTCACCGTGGTCGTCGGCGAACTGGCTCGCGTCGCGCCAGCCGAGGTGGCGTTCCTTCATCAGGTCGCGGAGGCGGGGGTAGAGGTCCTCCTTGCCGCGCTTGAACTCCAGGAACCAGGCCTGGTGGTTGATGCCGGCGGAGATGTAGTTGACCTCTTCGTACGGCACGTCGAGCTCGCGGGCCAGCATGCGGGACGTGCCCTGGACGCTGTGGCAGAGGCCGACTGGGCTGAGGCCGAGGTGGTTGAGGTACCACGTGGCCATCGCCATGGGGTTGGCGTAGTTGATCAGCTGGGCGTCGGGGCAGACCTCGTGCATGTCGGCCGCGATCTCGCGGTAGGCGTTGACCGACCGGAGGAACCGGAACACGCCGCCGGGGCCCACGGTGTCGCCGACGCACTGGTCGATGCCGTACCGGCGCGGGATCTCGACGTCGTGCTGGTACGACTCGACGCCTCCGACCTGGAACGTGATGATCACGTAGTCGGAGCCAGTGAGCGCTTTCCGACGGTCGGTGGTGGCCTCGACCCTGGCGGGGAGGCTGTGGTGCGCGATGAGGTCGCGGGCCGCTCCGGCCGTGCGCTCCAGCCGGGTCTCGTCGATGTCGAGCAGCGACAGGGTGCAGCTCTGGAGGGCGGGGAAGGACAGCAGGTCGCCGATCAGCCGGAGGGGGAACACGTATCCGCCGGCGCCGATGATGGTGATTCGCGGGCTCGCCATGGTTTTGACGCTAGCGGCGGATCGGGCGTACCAGGGGGTCGGCGGGTTGCCAGAACCGGTCTGCGTCGTTCGGCCGGTCGAACGCCTCAGGTCACGTCCAGCCGAGGTTGACGGCTCCGGCCGTGGGATGCTGGCGGCGTGCTCGACCCGGCGGGGCCTGGCCCCGAACCCGTCACCGCGGATCCTCCGCGGTCGTACCCGCGGGCGCTGCTCACCCAGTCGTGGCTCGACCTGACCTTCGTGCACTGGGCGGTGTCGCCGTCGATCGTGGCGCCGCTGCTGCCGGCCGGGACGGTTCCGGACACGTTCGAGGGCGTCACGTATGTCGGGTTGGTGCCGTTCCGGATGCACGGGATCGGCTGGCTGGGGCTGCCCGGCGTGCCGTACCTCGGCAGCTTCCCGGAGACCAACGTCCGGCTGTACTCCGTCGACGGCTTCGGGCGGCGCGGCGTGGTCTTCCGCTCGCTGGACGCTTCGCGGCTGGTTCCGGTGGTCGTCGGGCGGATGGGGTTCGGGCTGCCGTACGTGTGGTCGCGGATGCGGATCTCGCGTTCGGGCGACACCGTGACGTACGTGAGCCGCCGGCGGTGGCCGGGGCCGGCCGGCGCTGCCAGCCGGGTCACGGTGCGGCTGGGGGCGCGGATCGAGTCGCCGAGCGCGCTCGAGCACTTCCTCACGGCCAGGTGGGGGCTGCACAGTGACCGTGCGTTCCTGCCGAACGCCCATGCCCGGTGGCCGCTGCACCGCGCCGAGCTGGTCGAGTGCTCGCAGGATCTCACCGCCGCGGCGGGGCTCCCGCCGGCGTCGGAGCTCGGGGAGCCGGTGAGCGTGCTGTACTCACCGGGCGTGGCCGTCCGCTTCGGCCGGGCCGTGCGGCGGCCGGCGTGAGACCTGTCCGGCCCCTGCTCTTCCTCGACGTCGACGGACCGCTCCTTCCGTTCGGCGGGGCGGGTGGCTACCCGGCATACCTCGATCCACCGGGCGGGGCGAGCCCGCTGCTGGCCCGCCGCTGCTCGGGCTGCCCTCGCTGCCCGTCGTGACCTGGCCGGAGCCGACGGCAGCGGCGTCGGACGCGTGGGACGGGCTGCACTGGAAGACCCGCACGCTGCTCGAATGGGCCGCCGGCCGCCCGTACGCCTGGATCGACGACGAGATCACGGAGGCGGACCGCGCCTGGGTGGCTGCCCGCCGCGGTGGGCAGGCGCTGCTCCACCGCGTCGACCCGCGCACCGGCCTGGACGACGCGGACTTCGCGGTGCTCGGCGAGTGGTTCGCCACACACCAGAGCCGGCGCTGAAGTCGGGCATATGCCGCGAATTACAGCGCCGGTTCTTGGCGTGGTCGTTCAGCGGTAGTTGACGAACTGGACGGCGAAGTCGAAGTCCTTGTCCTTCAGCAGCTTCATGACGGCCTGCAGGTCGTCCTTCTTCTTGCTGGAGACGCGGAGCTCCTCGCCCTGCACCTGGGCCTTCACGCCCTTCGGACCCTCGTCCCGGATGATCTTCGCCACCTTCTTGGCGTTCTCCGTGGAGATCCCCTGCTCGAGCGTCGCGTTGATCTTGTACACCTTCCCGGACGGCCGCGGGTCGGAGGTGTCCAGGTGCTTCAGCGAGACGCCGCGCTTGACCAGCTTCTCCTTGAACAGGTCGAGTACGGCCTCGGCGCGCTGCTCGGAGTTCGCCTGGATCTCGATGCCGAACTCGCCGGACCACTTGAGGTCCGCATCGGTCCCCTTGAAGTCGAACCGCTGAGAGATCTCCTTGGCGGCTTGCCTGAGCGCGTTGTCGGCCTCCTGCCTGTCGACCTTGCTGACGATGTCGAACGAGGACTCGCCGGCCATCCGGGCTCCTTTCGAGATGTGACTTCGGGTCTGCGCGTACTTCGGGTGGCCCACCCTGGGCCCCATCGGTACGCCTGCGCTATCCTCTCAACTCGCCGTCGCAGTACGGCACCCGGCAGGTTGCCCGAGCGGCCAAAGGGAGCGGTCTGTAAAACCGTCGGCTTCGCCTACACTGGTTCGAACCCAGTACCTGCCACACCAGCGAAAACGGCCCCTGACCTGCATGTCCAGGTCCGGGGTCGTTTCATGTGCGAGCTGGCACGTACCCGGCTGAACCCGGCCAGATCCAGCTGTACACGGACGTCCGCTCCCCATACGCTCCCCAAAACCGTCGGCCGGACCTGGGCCGAATCGCCGGTTGCGACGCCAGGCACCCGGCCGGGCTGTCGGATCTCAGGCGACGAACCCGACGAACCCGCGGCCTGCCGCACACCACTCCGGTCGTCGCGCCAACCAGAGACGGCGTGCGGGTGCATGACGTTGGCGCATCCAGCGTCAGTTGCGCCCGTCGCTTTGCACGACCCGCCCAACAGGCCCGCGCCGGCCCGTGGCGCCGCTCTCGATGCCTGGCACGGCCCGCCAACGGCAACCTGACCGCCACCCGCCCGCCGACGGTCAGCCCGGCATGCGCAACCTGCTGACTTGCTGCGGCCGATCCGGAGCATGCCGGCGGCCCGCCCCCACGCTCAGCGCAAGCGGGAGTTGGAGGACCTCGACAGGACGGGAGCGACGGGCGTACTCGGCGGACATGGGCCACCTCCAGGACGCGTGGACAGCCGATGCCTGGAGTAGGTACGCCGAAACGGCCTGGTGTGACATGGCACGAGCCAGACGCGACGCCGACCGGCGTCCCCCATCCGTCATCCACAGGGCCGAAAATCCGGACATACCGACCATAGGATTCGGCCCCGGATGGCCCGTTTGCCCTGGTCAGAGAGGGTAGGGCGGGCGGGACTCGAACCCGCGACCAAGGGATTATGAGGAATCCCTACCGGGTGCTCAGTGGCGCTGACGTGCAGCGATACAGACGCCACTACCGCCACAAGCGGTCAGAAACGCCACCGCTCTCCCCCATTTCGCACCACGATTGGTTCCACGGGCGCGCCTCCAAATACCCCGACGCTGGTACGGAACCAGGCGTCCGGTCTGGTTTGGCGCCGCTCGGCTCCGCGCCAACCTCATGTGAGGGAGCGGCGTGTGACTGGGACACTGACAGCCGCTTGGACGTGGGAGTCGCCGCCGATCCACGTCCTAGCATCTGACGAGTCCGGCTTCACCGTGGGCCACGACCTCGTGAGAGACGGCGGTGTGGCGCTCTGACCGTAAGGGGGTAGCGTCAGGGCCGAGAGGACGGCTGCCAACCATGAGCACTTACGGCGAACACCTACGCTCTAATTACACGGCTGCCAGCCCAGGCGAGGGCACCAAGGACCCCAGGCGATTCACGGGGCCACCGGACCAGTGCCGCAAGGGTGGGTCCCACCGTTGGAACAACAACGCGGAGCAGCCCGAAGCGCGGTTGAAGACCAGCAAGCCCGAACAGGACCTTCGGGTCCGGCTGGGCTCCTGCGTACGCTGCGGTGACACGTTGCTGGCCATCAGCTCCCACGCCGACCCGCGTTGGGCCGTGCACGAGCAGCTCACCAGCTTCCGTCCGGCCGAGGACAGGTTAGGAGATACGTCCTAGATCGCCAGGGCAGCACCCCCGGGTCCGGGCGACCGCCACGCCAACGCGACCATTCCCCACCGCCACGCCGAGGAACCCTCGGCCACTTCGACTATGAACCAACTCGTGAGCACACCCCGAAGAACGGCGGCGCCGGGAGTTGGAGCCCGCGATCGTCCGGCTCCGCTACTCCATCGAAATCCCGACAAGACCCGCCCATCCCAGCACGACACGGGCGGCGGCGACCACTGCGGCCGCGTCGTGGTGGGCTGGCGTCAGCACATGTCGGTTCCGGCAGATCAATGAGAGACCGCGCCGCTAGTTACCTCTGGGGTTCTCCACGGTGAACCACCGGACCTCGTTGTTATCTGCGAGCCTGTAATGACCCAGGATGTAACGCCGGGTCAGAGCGTATGGCTCGATCAAGCACCGTCAGGCCGTCCGCTGTACGTCCGGGCTGCCTGCCGCCAATGCCATTCCGATCGGCGTGGTCGAGTACCCGCCCTGGAGGCAACCGCAGTCGTAGGTAGAGCGGCACGTGTTCAGGTGCGGATGATGCGCGTGAGACGGGTGATGAAGAGGCTGCCGAGGAGCCAGCCAACTGCGATGGCGATCACCCTGGCGGCTTCGAGCCAGCCATGGGCCTGCCATCTGTCTGCGACCTTGAAGTCGACGAGGGGCAGGAAGGTGTCGATGGCGTAGGCGACAGCTGTCCAGATGTCGAGGCTTGCCGATGTTCCGGCTGGAATTTGGCGTTGCGCTGTTGGCCTCGCACTGGGAAGCGGGGTGGCTGTGGGTCTGCTGCACGAGTAGGTGACACCTGATCTGTGGTGCCGGAAGGCGCCGCTGAGAGGATGTGCACCGTGCCCAGACCGCATCCCAAGGAGTTCCGTGATGACGTCGTGGCTGTTGCCCGGCGTGGGGAGGCTCCGATCGCGCAGATCGCGAAGGACGTCGGGATCAGCGAGTCCTGTCTGCGTAACTGGTTGCATGCCGCGGATGTGGAGGACGGCCACCGTCCGGGTGTAACCGCGTCGGAGTCGGCTGGGCTGCGCGAGCTCAAGCGCCGCAACCGGCAGCTGGAGCAGGAGAATGAGATCCTGCGGCGCGCGGCGGCGTACTTCGCTCAGGCGCAGCTGCCGGGAAATGATCTACCCGCTGGTCCGTGACCTTGCCTGTCGTAGGCCGCTGACGGGGTGCCCGTCGCGGTGACCTGCCGGGTCCTAAAGCTCGCCCGCCAGCCCTACTACCGGTGGCTCGCGCAGCCGATCACTGCCCACGAGCTCGCGCAGGCGTATCTGGCAAACGCGTTGTTCGACGCCCACCGCGACGACCCGGAGTTCGGTTACCGGTTGTTGGGTGATGAGGCCCGCGACGCGGGTCATGTCGCGTGCGACCGGACGATATGGCGGATCTGCACCGCGAACAGCTGGTGGAGCGTGTTCGGCAAGAAACGCGGCAAGGACGGCAAGCGACCCGGGCCACCGGCTCACGACGATCTCGTGCGTCAGGTCTTCACCGCCTCAGCACCCAACAAGCTGTGGCTGACCGATATCACCGAGCACCCCACCGGCCAGGGCAGGCTCTACCCGTGCCCGATCATGCGCACGGTCAAGGACGTGTACTCCAACGCCGATCCTGGGGTACTCGATCAGCGACCATATGAAGTCTCGCCTCGCGGTCAACGCACTGGCCTCAGCGGTGTCCCGCCGTGGTGGTGACGTCGCCGGCTGCCGGGTGCACTCCGACCGCGGGTCGCAATTCCGGTCCCGGAAATTCCTGCGCGAACTGACCCGCCACGACCTGGTCGGGGCCATGGGGCAAGTCGCTTCCGCCGGCGACAACGCTGCCATGGAGAGTTTCTTCGCCCTGCCGCAAAACAACGTCCTGGACCGCCGCCGCTGGGCCACCCGCCACCAGCTACGCCTAGCGATCATCACCTGGATCGAACGCACCTACCACCGCCGACGCCGCCAGACCCGCCTCGGTCGACTGACCCCCATCGAATACGAGACAATCAACACCACTCAGGTCGCACTCGCCGCCTGAGAACCGCTGTCACCTGTCCGTGCAGCAGACCCGATCGACCTTAGTACGAACACAACCCGCCAGCACACGTTGCCCGGTCAACCACAGCGGGTCAACTGGACGCCGGGCTGCCGCCAGGTTTGGTGCACTCATATTCGGAGGGTTATCCCTACCGCGAAGACAGCATTCTCCTCGACGCCGCGACGGGTTCCTGGCGGCCAGTTCCCTAGAACGCGAGCCGCCCTTCGTACACACCTGATGGCACGGCGGTCGAGGCGTTGCCGTACACGCTGAGTCGCTTCACGCCCAAGGAAAGCAGGGCATCGGCACGCACAGAGGTCAACGTGTTCGGTGACACCGGAAGCCAGCGTCGCCGCCGGCAGCGATACGGTCGCCGTCATGCGTAACGTCATCGTGTCGCATCACCTGAACAAGCGCGGAGATGGCCGGGGCCGACCATTCTTGACATCGACAGCGGCCGAGCGCTGGCCCAGCTGCCGATCGAGAACGACGTCGCGATGCACCAAGCCGCCCCCCTCGGCTGGATCGATGACGACACCGTGCTCCTTCGGCTCGGCGCCTACGTCGTGGCCTGGACTACCGGACCGGTGAACTGCGTCGAGTCATCGAAGTTGTCGCCACCAACGACAGCTTCGCAGCCACCGTCACCGTGCCCGCGAAACCACAGAAGACGGCAACTGAGACCGCAGACTCGCCCTCGAGTGTCCACGCACCGTGGAGCGGAGCCGCCGATGGGGGACCTGGGGCCCCGAGTTCCCAGATCCCCTTCCATGCGTTGCTGCTCAGCCGCCGAGGACGTCGAACAGGTCGGTGTGGTCGTTGGTGCCAAGGATGGATTCGGCTCCTGGCCCGTTGCCCCAGTCGGGGACCACGGCGCCGGTGTGCTGCTGGCTGGGCGGGGTGGCGACCGGCTTGTTGCCTTCGCCGCCGAAGCCGGCGGTGCCGAAGGTCAGGGTGAGGGTCCGGCCGTCCTTGGTGGTCAGGTTGGTGGAGTATCCAGTGGGCAGGCCGCCGCCGGAGGCGTCCTCGGACACGATCTAACCGCCGTCGGGGCAGTGCGCAGCCTTCCTCGATCCGTGCCGCACTGGCCGCCGACAAGGTGCAGGTCCAGGTGGAGCGCCCGCAGCGGAGCGAGGACGAACGACCTTTCCGGGCCCCGCGCGGCGGCCAGACTCGGCAGCGAGGAAGGCCACCGGATGGGGCCAGAACTCGTTCTTACAGCCAGCCGCGATCCCTGAGGGAGAAGCACCCGAGCGTGGTACGCGGCGCCCCCCGGCTTCCACCCAGCCTCGAGGGCGCCGCCCATCACGTAAGACATGACGGTGCAGGTCTCGTCTGTTGATACGCGGGTCTTTGGCCGATGGTCGATCTAGTCGGCGGCGGGTGGGTCGAGGTGACGGAGTTTTGCGCGTACGTCGTCGGCGTCGGGATGGTCGAGTTGTTGGAAGATGTCCAGCGCGTGCTGCCAGGTGGTGCGGTCGGCGCCGTGGTCACCGATGGCGTGTTGGGTGTATCCGAGGTGGGCGAGTATTACTGCCTCCTGGTAACGGTTTCCAGTCCTTTGAAACAACTCAAGGGCGTGTCGGTAGCAGACGATGGCCTCTTGGTAGTGGCCAAGGTGGTGGTGGGCATAGCCGAGGCCGTCCCAGGTGGCCGCCTCTGTGGTGGGATCGTCGAGCGGCTCCAGAAGTCCGAGGGCCTGCTGGCAGTAGGTGAGTGCCCGCTGGTGGTGCCCGAGCAGCGCGTAGTACCAGCCGACGGTGTTGAGCGCATATGCCTGTCCCATCCGGTGGCCGGCGGCTCGGAACAGGCATAACGCCTGCTCGGAGTGGTGGAGCCCTTCAGCGTTGCGGCCTTGCGCCTCAAGCATCCGCGCGAAGATGAGATGGGAATGGGCTTGGCCACTGTGGTCGCCAAGCTCGCCGTACAGGTCTAGGGCCCGCCGTATGTGAGTGTGGGTGTCGCCGAAGCGTGCGAGCTGGTGGTAGGCGACGGCGAGGCTGTGATGGGTGCGGGCTTGTGCGTCCCGGTCACCCAGCCGCCCCGCTGCGCGCAAGGCGACCTCCGCGATGGCGGCAAACTCACGCCAGTGCCCCCGGCGATTGCAGTAGTCAGACAGGGTCCAGGCCAGTTGCCAGGTGTGGGTGTCGAACCCTTCCCTGGCAGCCTGGTCGAAGACGGTCAGCAGGATGGCGTGTTCGGTGCTGAACCAGGCCATGGCCTGCCCGTAGTCGGCGAGGTATTCGGGTGTCACGCCGGATCGGGGCGGAGAAATGATGATCGGATCTCGGTGCGGGCGGAGGAGCAGCGCTGCTCGGCGGCCGGTGTGCAGGTAGTGGTCGAGGATCCGATGCACTGCGGCGGCGCGTTCGATCTGGGTGTCGCGGGTGTGGGCGAGTTCGGCTGCGTAGGCGCGTAGCAGGTCGTGGAAGGTGTACCGGCCGGGCATGTGCTCGCTGATCAGGTGCGTCTGAGTCAGCTCGGCCAGAACGGGGCGCACCTGTTTCGGCGGGACGCCGGCCAGGCTCGCGGCTGCCGGTGCGGAGATGTCCGGGCCGGCGTGCAGGCCGAGGAACCGGAACAGCCGGGCTGCCGCCGGGTTGAGTTGCCGGTAGGACCAGGAGAACACGGCCCGTACGTCAGTCCCGGCGTCTGTGGCGGTGAAGGCGTCCAATCCGGCTTGGGTGTCGCGAAGGCCAGCGGCGAGCGCGGCCAGCGGGAATGCCGGGTAGGTGGCGGCGCGGGCGGCCACGATCGCCAACGCGAGTGGCAACCGGGCACAGGAGTCGATGATGTCGTCCACCGCCTTGGGCTCGGCCGCGGTACGTGCCGGGCCGAGGCGGCCGGCCATCAGCTGCCCGGCCTCGGTGGGAGTGAACAGATCCAGGGTCAGCGGCTGGGCGCTCTCGGCCACGATGAGGCCGGTGAGCTGATTGCGGCTGGTCAACACCACCAGACAACCCGCGCCACCGGGCAGCAGCGGGCGGATCTGGTCGGTGTCACGGGCATTGTCCAACACCAACAGAACCCGTTGCCCATCCAACAGACTCCGATACAGCGCAGCCTGAGCGGAGGGATCGGCCGGGATCCGTTCCGGCGGTATTCCGAAGGCGTCGAGGAATCGGCGGATTGCGTCGGCGGGATCCATCACCTGATCATCCGGGTCGAAGCCGCGCAGGTTGACATAGAGTTGGCCGTCGGGAAACCGGTCGCGTACGCGATGCGCCCAGTGCACCGCGAGTGTGGTTTTGCCCACCCCTGCTGTTCCCGAGACTGTCGAGATGGTGACGGCGGTCGAGTGCTTCTGGCCGGCGATGAGGATCTCGTCGAGTGTGCGCACCTGCGGCTCGCGGCCGGTGAAGGCGTAGGCGTCGGGGGGCAGTTGCGCGGGCACAGCCAGGTGGCTGGTTGTGGCTGCGAGCTGGTCGGGCAGCAACGGCGGGAGCTCGCCACGCAGGATCGACTGGTGCAGCGTGGCCAGCTCGGCGCCGGGGTCGGTGCCGAGTTGTTCGGCGAGCCGCGACCGTACGGCGGTGTATCGATCGATCGCTTCGGCGTCGCGGTCCTCGGCGTGTAGGGCGCGCATGAGCAAGCCCTCGAGCGGTTCCACGTAGGGGTACTCCGCGATGACTTCTGGGAGAGCGGCGATCACTGTGGCGGTGCGGCCGAGGCGGAGCTGGGCTTGGGCCCACTGCAGTGTCGTGTCCAGGCGCATGCGGCGCCAGTTCTCGCGCACCTGCGTCACCCATTCACCCTGCACGCCGGCCAGCGGAGTGCCGCGCCACAGCCGCAGCGCCTCGGTCAGCGCGTCCGCCCGCTCGGCGTCGGAACGCCGCGGATCGCGACAGGTCTCGACCAGAGACCGGAACTGATGCAGGTCGACGGCAGCGGGATCGACGTTGAGAACGTAACCGGCATACCGGCGTTCCAGGAGTACCGGCGGCTCGCCGGTGAGCTTGGCCGCCTGCTTCAGCACCCGGCGAATCCGGCTCAGGTATGAATAGAGGACATTGCGGGCCTCGGCGGGCGGATCGTCGTCCCAGATGCGGTCGATCAGCGTCTCGGTCGTGACGGGACGGCCGGCGTCGACGATCAGCGCGGCCAGCACCGCCTGCTGCCGCGGCGTCCCGAGGTCCAGTCGCCGCCCGGCAACAGTGAACTCCATTTCGCCGAAAAGCCGGATCCGCATATCCCCCCACTCCTGAACTGACTGAGTGGCTGATTGACCTGCTTGGCCTGATTGTGGGCGGCTGTCACCGGTTCTGCAAGGTCCGTGCAAGGTGTGGGACCAGGGTGCGGGCGGAACCTGTTCTGGCCGGGCCGACCGGTCCGGCGACAACAGATGAACCAACTCTCGGAGAGACATGCGCGTTATCGCGTAGGCAACTCTGCTCCTCGCCGCTCTCGGCGCTGGCACGGTCACTGCGCCGGCACATGCAGCCGACAAGCCGCAGCACTGCGTGGTGGACATGTCAGCCGCCAGTTCGCAGATGTGCGAGCGTAATACGCCGACCTGAAAGGATCGAGCATGACTGTTTCGAGCACGGCGACCGTCGCGGCAATGCAAGCCATTCCGGTGCAACCCGTGCCTCCGGCTCCCGCGCCTCCTGACCCGCAGACCGATGACGTTGTTGAGGTCGCGGGTTACGGCTCGCGCTATGACGGCGGGGGCGGGGCCTTCTTCTTCGAGACCACCCACATCACCGGCGCGACAGTCCGCTCGGTCAATATCACGGGCGCCACCACCTTTAATCCCGATCCCGGCGTCCCCTCGCCGATCGTGCTCACCGCAGCAGCGCACGACTTCGTGAACGGCCAGGCAGTCCTCGTGGAAGGAAACCCTCATGCCAACGGTGCTTGGTGGGTCGAGCGCCTCGATAGGGACCGGTTCGCGTTGCTGGGGTCGCAGGGCAACCCCGCACTCACCTCGGCAGGCACAGCCAAGAGCCTAACCGTGACGACCTCGGGTCCGCACGGGCTGGCTCTGGGCGGCCGCGCGGTCATCGACCGGGTCGCCTGGGACGGCGAGTTCTCGCTCAACGGTACCTGGATGAACATCGGAATGGGCAAGACATCGGAGTCGTTCACCCTCGCCCAGGCCCCGACGGGCTCCTACCAGTCCGGTGGGGTGGTCGGCGACGGCGGACTGACATTCCACTCCACGAAGATCGCCGGCCGGTGGGTGCGACGTCGCGACGACACCGAACTCAACGTCAAGTGGTTCGGCGCCGTCGGAGATGGCCAGACCGACGACACCGAGGCCATCCTCGCCACGATCCGCGCCGCGAGGACGACCCGAACGGGGGTCTATCTTCCCCGTGGGGACTTCAAGGTAACCGCGGAGATCAAGCTTCAGACCCATGGTGCCCTCCCCGCAGGTGTGTTCACCGATCTCGGGCTGTCGATCCGCGGTGAAGGGTCCGAGCAGAATGTGCACAACGGCACCATGCTCAGGGCTGGTCGGGCCGGAATGCGGTCGATCCTTTCGATCGACGCCCACCAGGTGACCGTCAACGGTATCCGCTTCAACTGCGCCGGCAACGCCGACCATGGGCTCTACCTCCAAGGTGCCTCGGGCCTGCACCTCGACGACGTGCACGTCACGTTTGCGGTCAAGGACGCCTACCGCGCCGTCAGAACCAAGGACTCCAAAGACGTCATCGCGGGAGACGCGAACAACGACAATGTGTACGCACGCGGGATTTACGCCGAGAGGTGCGGGACGATGTACTGCTCCCCCTCGGTGGCCTCCCGATACGGCAGTAAGCTGCCGGACGGCAGTATTCGGCCTAATCTGCGGGCGATCGTGCCAGCCGAGGGCACGGTGTCCTGCACGAAGGGCGACACGACGATCACCGGATCGGGGACCGACTTCACGTCGATTCCCGCCCGAGACGGGGATTTCATCCTCATCGGCGCCAACGATGACTCGACACTCCAGCGCCTGGAGATCGCCGAGATCGTTGGTCCGGGGGAACTCCGAGTCCACAGATTCGGCAAGCCATCGCTGAGCCTTAGCGGTCAGCCGTTCGCCATCGGGGTCGGTGATGGCTGGAGCGAAGAGACTCACCACGACAACAACCGGACCCGCATGGACGTCGGGCGAATCACCTACTGCGCGGGAAGCGGAGTCGTGTGCCGCGGTTCGTACGGCCCGATCATCGAAAACATGGATTTCCACGGAGGCGGATTTGCCGGCATCGTGATCGGAACCCTCGACAGCGGGCGCACCGTCTTTTTCAACACGCGGATCTCGAGCCCCTACTTCGAAGAAACGAAGTTCTTCGGGGGGTGCATCTTCCTTGCGCAGGCACGGGGAATCACCATCGATCAGCCAATGTGGCTCCGTCAGCCCGACCATCGCCGGCTGGTTATCAGCGACCAGGCCAGCGCCCTTTCCGGCATTATTGGCTTCCTGGCCGAGTACCCTCCCCTCGTGAGCTCCTCCGCACCCGGGGGTGGGGCCGGACTCCATCCCATCGGATCGACCACGAGCATCGACGTACCCGCCACGCAAGGCATAAACTTCACCAACGCCAAGACGTTCAGGCTGCCGAGTTCCGGGGCGCTCGACATCAATTCGACCCCGTGGACCGAGACGATCAAGATCCCGGACAGAACCAACAACGTCGCGGTGAATCGTGGGAGCCCCGCCGCGCCCGCGGACATCAGGGCAACCCCGACGTTCCCCGCAGGAGCCGACGGACAAGAACTCGCCATCTGCAACACCGGCATCCACCCGGTGACCTTCCACGACGGCCGAAAGCCCGCACTGCCAACCGGGCTCGTCCTGGACTGCGAACCTGGCGGGTCCGTGTCCCTCGCCAAAGGTCAGATCCTGGTGCTCTACTACTCGATCCACGGCTCCATGAACGGGATGTGGACCCAGCAAGGCGCGATCGGTATCTCGGTGCCGATCCTGTCCTCGCTCGATTGCAACGTGGCAGACCCAGCGGGCGGCGACTTGATCACCATTACGGGTGCCAACCTTGCCGACGCGACGAGCGTCCACGTCGGTGCCGTGCCGGTGCCGGCGTCGTTCTTCACGGCCAACACAGCAACGTCGCTCACGTTCCCGATGCCGGTGACGAGCGTCGGCACCCACAATGTGCTGGTAACGACCGGCCGGGGAGTGAGCAACATCCTGCCGATCGAGGCGTGGAGCCCCAGCCAAATTAACGGCATCGACGGCTACTTCGACTCGCGCAAGGGTGTCACAGTCACTGGCTCGGACGTCATCACCTGGACCGAACAATCGCGCGGCGCGGGCCACATGAGCTTCGAAGACCGCCGTCCCACCAGGGTCAACCGTGTCTTCGGCTCGCAGCCAGCGATCCGGTTTGCCAAGCCGGGGACGCCCCACAACGCTCAGTGCGTCAAGGCGCCCGCCGTCCGGGCACTGGACAGTGGGAGCAGCGTCTTCTGGGTCGGCAAGTGGACCAGCACCGACACAACCGCGACGCAGACCCCGAATGCGCCGCTCACCGTCGTTGGTGACCTGTCGGCAGTGGGGTACACGATGGCGGGCGCTAAGGGCGGGGAGTTGCGGCACTCGCAGTACACGGGTGCTGCCTACACCTTTACCGACCGCGGCAGCGGCCTGAACGACGGCACGACCCGGCTTGTCGGATGGACGCATGCAACCAGCGGCGATCTGAAGGCCTACGTCGGAACGACGCAGCGGGGCGCGACTGCCACCGGCATCTCCTACTTTACGCAGTTCAATGGTTGGAATGCGGTCGGCGGTGGCCACGGCGGCGACAACACCCGCGCAGATGATGGTTTTGAGGGGGATCTTGGTGCGGTGGTCATCGTCAACGGCGTGATCACTGGCACGGACATGACGAAGTTGCATACCTGGTCGCGAGCCGGCTTCCGAGCGGCTTAGCCTTGGCCCTTCGAATAGCGGCGGCCCGCGCTGCCGGGTCGTGAACGTGAAAGGGCCTTCTGATCTGGGAAGATCCGACTTGTCTCGGGGCAGATCGCCCTTCACGGAAGGCTGTGCGCTTCACTCCGTAGCCCAACACCTTGGTCACATCGTCAACGGTAGACGAGATCGGCTGGCTGGTCGGTCAGCTGATCAGCCGTGGTGGGTGGTGCTGGCCGGCTCGGTAGTCGTGCCAGTTGCGAGATAGTCAGTCCAACTGGCTGAGCGAAGTTTGCCCACACATAAGCCGTTCAGGGAGGGATGCCGAATAGGTCGGCGACCACGATCGGCGGCAGCCCGCTGACAGCCTCAATCATCGCCGTGTTGCGGCGGCGAGCGGCCTGCGTGCTGATCACGCCGGGTCGGGCGTCGCAGTTGAAGGTAGGGAATAGCGCTGCCCGGATTGCCTTCTCTGGACAACCCCCTCCCCTGCAGTGATGGCAGGCCTAGGCTTGAAGCCTTGGATCTGACCGGATGTTTCTGGGAGCTTCGATGGCTGACTCGTGGTTGGTATGTGATTCACACCGGCGAGAGTGAAGAGGTATGTCGCGATGGCCCGGTTGGCGTTGTTCGTGTCCTCGTCCAGTTATGCTGACGGCGGTCTGGCTGCGTTGCCGTCGGCGGCGCGTGATGCGGTCGAGCTTGGGGAATTGTTCGCCGATCCGCAGGTAGGGCCGTTTGTGGTGTCGACGCTGGAAAGCCCTAGTGCCCAGGAGATGCGGCTGGCGTTGGAGGATTTGTTTGTCGACGCTGCACGCGAGGACGTGGTGGTGTTGTACCTGTCGGGGCACGGTTTGAAGGACGTACAGGGCAACCTGTACTTCGCTGCGCACGACACGCGGGCAGACCGGCTGCGGTCGACCGCTGTATCGGCGGATCTGCTGTGTTCGTTGCTGAATTCCAGTCGGGCCGCAGGCGCAGTTGTGTTCCTCGACTGCTGTTATGGTGGCGCGTTCGCGCGCGGGATGGTGGCGCGGGCAGCTGGAGACCCCGATGTTGGTGAGGCGTTCGCCGCGTTGGGCGGCGGCGCCCGGGCGCGGGCGGTGATCACGGCCTCGAGTGCGATCGAGTACGCCTTTGAAGGCGAACGACTGGCCGACTCCCATGTCGAGCCATCGGTGTTCGCCTCGGCGATGCGCGACGGGATCGTCGGCGGCGACGCCGATCAAGATGGCGACGGCTGGGTCGGTCTGAACGAGTTGTTCGACTACATCGGTCAGCGGATCCGCCGGCTTGGTAAGCCGCAGACGCCGCATCTGTGGACGTTCGGCGCCAGCGGCGATCTGCGGCTGGCCCGCAGTCCACGCGGTCCACGCGCGTCGGTTGCCGCGCTGCCGGCCGAGATCCGAGACCTGCTGACCAGCCCAATCTCGGCGGCAAGGCTGGGCGCGGTGTCCGACTTGCAGCAGCGCGCCGAGGGCGAAGACCTGAGCATGGCCAGAGCCGCCATCTCGGCCCTCAATCAACTCGCCGACGACGACAGCCTGCGGGTACGGGCTGCAGCCTCCGCCGCGCTGGACGCGTGCACCCCGCGCGTCGACCCGCCCAGGCCGAGCGTCACCGTGGGAGGGACCCAGACCGTACGCGTCACCATGACCGGTCCACCTGTCGCGCTGGACGCCTTCATCGAGTCGCCGCCCGAAGGCGTGACGATTTCCACCGTTGGCAACGAGCTTGTCTTCCAAGCAAGCCCCGACGCGACGCCCGGCCAGGTCCAGCTCCAGCTGCGTTGGGCTGGCGGCACGGTACCTGTACAGCTGGAAGTCCAGCCACCACACGGATCGCCCGCTCCAGCAGGCAAACCCGCCCGAGCGAAGAATAGGGTCCCCGCCAAGGCCTCTCGCGCCACTGCACCGCACGAACCCAATCAGCCGACTGGCAAGTCTCCGGCGGTCAAACCCGTACCGGACGCGCCAACACTCGAGTCAGAGTTGCCGTCCACGCACTCCCAGAGCGACCTTCCTGCATTGCTGATCGCAGCCGGTGCGGTGTGGCTGATGGGCCTGTTCCTACCGATCACCAACGGCGGGTTCGACGGCTCACTCACCATGACAGGCTGGCCGGCCTGGCTGGTCGCCCTCTTCATCGGCATCGGAGTCGCTGCGATCGGGGCAGGCCTGGTTCGCACACTGCGCGCGGCGCTGCCGGTCTTCGTTGCCGCGGCCAAGGTAATCGCCGTCATCATGCTCGCGCTGTCGCTCTTCATACTCATCAAACTCGCCTACTACACCGAGTTCCCAGCAATGGGTTTCGCCGCCGTGCTGAACGCCGGGAGCACGCTGGTATACCTGCTGAACCTGGCCTGGCGCGCAAACCACCTGCATCCGGCCTCACGCCACGGCGACAGCCCCGACTGGCTGATCGCTTCCGGCGGACTGTGGATCCTGACCCTCCTCCTGCCCACTAACGACTACTACGGCAGCCCAACGCCACTGACCCACCTGCCAGGCGGATACCAGGCAGCGGTCCTGGCCGCCGGATTCGCAGCCGCAGGCATCGGCATCTACCGGCGCCGCCGGACCACCGGCCAGCTCAGCCTCGCCCTAGCCGCATCGCTCAGCCTGCCCCTCATAGCACTGCCATTCGTCGTACCCCGCGCACTCATCCCCGAAGACGTGGGCTTTTGGCTCGCAGCCATCGCCGCAACGCTGAGCCTCACCTGCGCACTGCTCTACCTGACCGACAGCGCACTCCAAATGCTCCACCGACACCAACACCCAACCCGGCCGGCGCCGTCAGGCGGAGAGAGCAAGTAACCGAACGGCGCGCCGGTCGTCGATCCGGGCCGACCTGTGATGCGAGCATGCCTGGCCTGTGCTCACCGCCCGACCACCACTGGAAGCCGCCCGTAACCCTGAGCCGTCTGCAGGCAAGAGCACATGACCTCTCGCCTCACCGGCGAGGCGGCACTTCGAATGTCCGACATTGCAGGTCAGGCCTCGGGAATGCGTCACGAAGCAGGGTGAACGAGTGAATGCTGTGGCGGCCAAGCTTGACGCGAGGTCGTCCTGTCGGCTCGGCCCCGGGACATCACCGGCGCAGGTGAGGATGCTCCGATGTCACTCGCTTGCGTGTCGTCGACCCTGGCCGCCTTGCCCCAGTGGTGCATGGAGCATCTGGGCAGCCCGCCAGCGGAGGAGATATTCAGATCCGGAACCTGTCTGCCGTCATCGGGCTTCGGCTGGCTGACGGCCGCGAGGTCGTGGTCAAGGTGCGTCCAGACTCGCCGCGAATAGCGGCCCGCGTCGAGGTCCAGCGCCGCATGTTCGTGGCAGGTTACCCGGGCCCCCAGCCGCTCACCGGCACCACCGCTTTCGGTGCCGACGCCGCGGCCGCGGATGCCTATGTCCCTGGCGGTGCGATGCTCCCGAGCGCCGCCTACGCCGACCGACATGCCGACAACGGCGGCGCGGTGGGTGTCAAACCGACCGGCGAGGACGCTCTCCACCTTCGCCGCGGCCGAGGTAGGTGAGGGCCGAGCTGAGATCGCGGGCCTTCACCGCCGCCAGATGTTCGCCCAGCCGATAGCCGTGTACTGCCGTTGTATCCCCGCCGACCGCCTGCCCTTCTTCAGGAACCCGGTGTCGTCGACGATCAGCACAGCATCCGGCTGTCCCAGATGCTCGACCACGTAGTCCCGCAGATCATCACGCACACCATCGACATCCCAGTCCGCACGCCGCAGCAACCGCTGCATCCCATCCGGACCGACTTCACCAGCCTGCACAGCAAGCGTCCAGCCGTTCCTCCGCTCCATACCCGCGACCAGCCCAGCCACATACTCCCGCGCCCTCATCCGAGGCTCAGCCCGCCCAAACCGAGCCGAGATCCGTGCATGCGCCTGGTCCAACTCCGCCATCACAAGATTAGTCACCACACGCAGAATCATCCACCACAGCACACAAGTGCCGTTGCAGTACTAGGTCGTGAATTCCAGGCGTATCGCATCGTTGTCTGTGAGCACGATTGTCTTGCCCTCCTCGAAGTTCCATTCCGCGGGGAGCAGGAAGTACTTGTCTCCTGACTTCTGGAGGAGCCGGAGCCCTTCGTATCGGTAGCCGTACGTCGATGCCTTTTCGGTGAACCGGGTTTCGTGGATTCCGGCCGCGTCGAGCTGCAGGTCTTTGACGGCGTAGACGATGACGCCCGTACGGTCAGGGAGCCCGGCCACGACCTGTTGCGCATAACCGCGCCCCACCACGCCGGCGTAGTTCGTCAGTTCCCAGAACAGCGTGAGCGTGATGAGAAGACCAATGAGCACTCTCGCCAAAGGTCGGTGCCAGCTCGCCAACGTCGCGGTCTCGTTGTGGGTTCCAAGGGCGGCGGAGATACGCCGGCGCATGGTGATGCCGTAGGTCGTGGCGAGGATGCCGACGGTGATGCTGAGCGGAAGAACCAGCTCTCCCCAAGCCGGCCAGATCCGGCTTGCCGCGACTCCGAGCAGAGGGAACGCGACCAAGCCGTAGGTCAGACCGCGAACGAGCAACCGCAGTCCAGTAAGGTGTTTCGCCTGGATGGCGGCGACAGCGCGCTCGTGCAGGAGCAGCCAGCCAACACCGATGGCAGCCACGATCAGTAGTGGCAACCACAACGTACTGACGCTGCCGAGCACATAGTCCTGCGTGGTCAAGTCGAAGACGGTCGCGTCCAGACCTAGAATCCGTGTCCCCACATAGACTCGTGCCCAGCCGAAGTACACCAGCGCCGCCGTGGCGATGGTCAGAGGCGGGCCGAACGCCGCTACCAGGCTGAGCGCCGAGCCCAGCACGCTACTGGCAGCCGGCACGTCCGGGACCGACGGCGACCTCGCCCTGGGCGAGTTCTGCCGTGACACCCCGATCGGTGTCCTGGCAGAACGTGTCCGCGGGTTTTGCGTACTCATCCCGTTTCTCCGGTCGTGTCAGAGGACGTAGGGGTCGGGTCCGCTTCGGACGGCGGCGGCTCCTCAGAGTCGCTGTCATCGGTCTTGCCGTCAGGTGCTTCGCTGCCGTCGAGGTATTCGAAAAGTACATCGCTGCTGCGGCTTCCCGCAGGGCCGCGGACGGTGATCTGCACTTCTCCCGGACTGGTCATCGGCGGTGAGACGACCAGAATGGAGTCATCTCGCGTGTCGCGCTCGAGGATCTTCGCGCTTACCCCACGGAAAAGGACTTCGGTCGCGGTGTAAAGGCCATTGCCGTAGCCATAGATCTTGAGCTCCGTGCCACCTTCAAGCGGGCCCTCGGTCGGCCCGATGTCCTCGATTCCCCACTCGCACACCGTTCCCGGTGTGGACGTGACCCGCACCCTGGGCAGACGATCGGGGAACTCGAGGAGCCGCCTCGCCAGTGCGACAGCGGCGAGATTGTGACACTCGAGGTCGTTGCCGGCGAGCTGGTCGAGTGCGCGGGTCAGCTCTTGCTGAGCGTTGTCCCAACGTTGCGTCTGGTTCTGGAACAGTGCCGCGCAGGCATTTCCCAGTCCTCGATAGAGCAACTCCTTGTCCTTGGCGGTTCCGGTCGAGTCCCGGCCCACTTGGTCACATCGATGATCGACCAGCGCCACGTACCACTTCTGGTCGTCGGGGATGTCCGGCGAGGCGGGTCCGATCGGCACCCAGGCCAGTTCTGCACCGCCTTTGCCGTTTCCTCGGGAGTCGTTACTGCCGGAGTTGTCGTCGCCGTCAGATTCGTTGCCGTTGGCGTCATCGTCCCTGGGCGGGTCGGGCCCGGCTGTCGCGGATGTGGTTTGCGCGTCGGTATCGGTCGCGTTGTCGGGATCGTCTTGTCCGCAGTTGACGAGCGTGACCGCCACCACAGCGGCGACGAGCAGGGTCCGCCAGGTAGATATCGTCTTCATGTTGCTCTCCTCGGGTGTGGTCGGGTTTCGATTGAGCTCTGGATCACCAGTGGGTACCGATTCGGGTGCCGGAGTTCGGGTGCCAGCCCTGCGTGCCGGTGACGTCGGCCTCGCCCTGACCGGTGTAGCGATACCAGCGGAGGTCGCCAACCTGATCGACGGCGAAGATGACGTGGCCGAATCCTCCGAGATCGGTGACACCGCCGAATACGTGCCGCATGTTCTGCCAGCCCCGGCCCACCGGGTTTCCGGAGTTGGGATGCCAGCCGAGCGCTCCTGACGGGTCGTTCTCGCCCTGGCCGCTGTAGGAGTACCAGAGCAGGTTGCCGTTGGTGTGGACGACGAAGACCACGTTGCCCGACCCGTGGACGTGCCTGGCGTTCTGCCAGCCGTTTCCTACGCGGTTTCCCGAGTTGGGGTGCCAACCCAGGCTTCCGGACGGGTCATGTTCGCCGTTGCCGCTGTAGGAGTACCAGTACAGATCGCCGTTCACATGGATGGCGAGCATCTTCATCCGGCTCGTGGATCGTCCCGCCTGCGGGAAGACGAATATCTTACGGAGATTCTGGGCCCCGTTGCCGATCACGTTGCCGGAGTTGGGATGCCAGCCGAGTGTTCCGGTGACGTCGCTTTCACCGTTGCCGGCGTAGGAGTACCAGTGCAGGTTGCCGTTGGGGTGAACCATCATGAGGACACCGTCGCCGCATCCGAACACGTGTTTCATGTGGCCGGCGCCGCGACCGATCAGGTTTCCGGTATTGGCGTGCCAGTTCTGCGCACTCGCCGGGTCGCCGACCGGTTCGCCGCGACCGTTGTAGCGGTTCCATTCCAAGTTGCCGTCCGCGGTGATGCCGTAGAAGATTCCCTGCATCGGCAGCCCGCTGTCGACCGGCGTGGTTCCGTTGCCGCCATGGGTCAGCATGAGGTGCCTGCTGCTGTCCTGGGTGGCTTGCTGGCGCCAGGCGACCTGAACCGCTCCGTCCGCACCGCCGGTGACCGTGACGTCCACGCCGGTGGACTGGCCGTCGCTCCAGGTCAGCGTCGGCGTCTGCTGCCCCGCTCGCCACACTCCCGCGCCGCCCGGAGCCAGATCTGGAGCGCCGAGATGCGCGACGCCGTTGCCCACTCCTTGCTGCACCCGCCAGATCAGCACACCGTCGTCGGGAAAGCCGGCGTCGTACTGCAGCCTTGGAGAGTTCGGGCTGCGACGCTCGATGATGAAGTACTCGGTCGCCTGTCTGGTCTCGTCCCACAGCAGAATGGCGCCGTCCACGCCGGTCGTGACGGGCGCGCTTCCACTGGCCGAGAGTGGGAATCGCCGTGGTTCGGCCCAGCCGAGCACGAGTTTGTGCCAGATGTCGAGGTGCACAATGCCTTGGTCGTTGCCGAAGAACGAGTAGGTGCCCATCAACGTCAGAAGGTTGTTGCCCAGGCCCGTGTTGTACATGTCCACGGTGCCCAGCGAGTGCGAGAGTTCATGGGCGATCTGATAGAACGGCGTCAACGGGCCGGCGCCCGCGACGTGTACCCGGATCGTCTCGTCCCATGGAGTCAGCGGGAACCGCTCGATGGTGAAGTGGACCGGATTGTTGTCCCGGTTCGCCGGCCACGCTCCGGTGATGTTCTCGACGAGCACGACGCACAGCTCATCGAATGCCACCTGATGATCGAGGTTCGTGTCGGCGTTGACGAAGAACTCAGGAGCCTGCGCGGCGACGCGACTCAGGATTCCGGCACTGCGGGCTTCCGGCCCCGGGTCGTCGGCGTAGGGCCCGAGTGAGATCGGTCCGGCAACCGCGACGCGATCGAACCAGAATCTGCCGTTGCTGATCTCGCGGAAGTATTCGCGGAGGCTCGCAGGGTTGACGGGGTCGTCGGTCGAGAACGGAGACGTCGGAGTTCCGAACCCCAGACGCTCGTAGTACTCCAGAGGATGCACGGTGCTGAAAGCAGGAAAGTTGCTGTACTCGCCTAGCACGATCAGCAGCGGCCGCCCGCCAGAGGCCTTGCGACCCAACTGCGTGACAGATCCGTGCCCGAAGGCCTCGAGGGTTGGAGCGGTAACCATGATGACTCCTGACGGCTGGTGCAATTGATTCATTGGTTCCACGATCCGGCATCGACCTGCTTGTGAACCTTGCAGCGACCTTGCGGACAGGCCAGGATTGAGCCGGAGCTGCCGTAGGTGAAGCGGTCAGCTGGGGGTGGGCTTATGGAGTTCCGGCTTTTCGGTGAGGTCGAACTGCGGGCCGCGGGGCAGTTGCTGGACCTGGGGACCCGCGGCAGCAGGCGGGGCTGGCGGCGCTGGTGGTGGACGCGGGACGTCCGGTCCCAGTCGAGCTGCTGGTCGATCGGGTCTGGGGTGACAGTCCGCCGGTTGGCGCCCGCAATGTGCTGTATTCGCATCTCAGCCGGATCCGGCAGCTACTGAAGCGGGCGGCCGCTCTCACCGGCGAGGCAGAGGCGCGGATCGAGCGGCGGCATTCCGGCTACGTCCTGGACATCGACCCGGATCTGGTCGACTTGCACCGATTCGGCCGGCTGGTCGAACACGGCCGCGACCCGCGGCGCACCGGCCCCGGGCGAGCGGGTGCGCTCGCCCAGGCGCTGGGCTTGTGGCGGGGCACCCCGCTGGCGGGCATCGAAAGCGAATGGGTCGCACAGGTACACGGCAGCTGGCATCGGCTCAGGCTGGACGCGGTCATGCACTGGGCACAGCTCGAGCTCGGACTCGGCCACCCCACCGCCGTGATCGCCACACTGCCCGACCTGATCGCCAAGTACCCACTGGTCGAACCGCTGGAAGACCTGCTCATGCGGGCCCTGCACGCGGCCGGGCGCGACGCCGAAGCCCTGGACCGCTACGCCCTCGTCCGGCAACGCCTGGCCGACGACCTCGGCACCGAACTACGCACACTGCACCAGGCCATCCTGCGCGGCCAGCTGCCACCACCCACACAACCGCCACCGGTCCTGCCGTCCGCAACGGGCCGGAGCCTGGCCACGCCGGCGCAACTTCCACTAGACCTGCACGGCTTCACCGGACGCGACAACGAACTCCACCAACTGGACGACCTGCTCACCATCACCACCGGCCAGCCGACGGCAGTGGTCGTCTCCGCCGTGTCGGGCACCGCGGGAGTCGGCAAGACCGCCCTCGCAGTGCACTGGGCCTACCGCGTACGCGATCAGTTCCCCGACGGTCAGCTGTACGTCAACCTCCGCGGATTCGACCCGATCGGACAGCCGGTCACACCGGCTGAGGCGGTACGCGGATTCCTCGATGCGTTCGAGGTACCACCGCAGCGGATCCCGGCCAGTTCGAGGCACAGGTCGGTCTCTACCGCAGCCTGCTGGCAAACCGACAGGTCCTGGTCGTTCCTGGACAACGCCCGCGACGCCGAACAGGCCCGGCCCCTGCTCCCCCGGGACATCCGGCTGCCTGGCAGTCGTGATCAACCGCAGCCAGCTCACCGGCCTGGTCACGATGGCCGGTGCCCAGCCGCTGACCCTGGACCTGCTTACGGTCGCAGAGGCAAGCGACCTGCTGTCACGGCGCCTCGGACAGGAGCGGGTGGCCTCCGAACCCCGGGCCGCTGACGACATCATCGGCTCATGCGTCCGGCTCCCCCTGGCCCTGGCCATCGTGGCCGCCCGTGCCGCCACCCATCCCGATTTCCCGCTCGCCGCTCTCGCGGCTGAACTACGCGAGGCGGGAAGCAGCCTGAACCAGTTCGCCAGCCCTGACCCGGCCACCGATGCACGTGCGGTGTTCTCCTGGTCGTACCGGCAACTCGAACCCGAGGCCGCCCGGCTGTTCCGGCTACTCGGCCTGCACCCCGGCCCGGACATCTCTCCGCTCGCTGCCGCAAGCCTCGTCGGCGTCCCGCCCCAGCGGGCCCGCCCGATCCTGGCGGAGCTGGCCCTGGCGCATCTGGTCACCAAACACACGCCCGGCCGGTACGGCTTCCACGACCTGCTCCGCGCCTACGCGGGTGAACTCGTCCACGTCCACGACACGCCGGTCGACCGCCAGGCCGCGGTGCATCGGATCCTCGACTGCTACCTGCACACCTCCCACGCCGCCGCCAGGCTGCTCAACCCGCAGCGGGACCCGCCTGCCCTTGCCCTCCCCCAGGACGGCGTGACACCCGACGACCTCACCGACCATGCGCAGGCGATGGCCTGGTTCGCCACCGAACATCCCGTCCTGCTTGCCGCTCTCGACCAAGCGGTGCGGGCCGGGTTGGACACCCACGCATGGCAGTTGGCCTGGTCGCTCGCTGACTTCTTCGAGCGGCTTGGACGCTGGCACGACTGGGCAGCCACCCAGCGCGTCGCTCTGGAGGCCGCCCGGCGGCTGGACGACCGGTTCGCGCAAGCGCGGGTGCACCGCATCGCCGCCCACGCGTACCTCCGGTTGGGCGGCTACGACGACGCGCACGCCCACCTCGGCCACGCCCTCGACCTGTGCACCGACCTCGGCGACCGTACCAACCAGGCTCACACCCATCTCAGCCTGAGCTGGGTGTTCGCGCGGGAAGGCAACGACGCCGAGGCACTCCGCCACACCCAATACGCCCTCGACCTGTTCCGTGCGGTCGGCCACCGAGCCGGGGAGGCCAACACACTCACGGCGCTCGGGTGGCACTACGACCAACTCGGGAACCACCAGCAGGCGCTCACCTACTGCCGGCAAGCCCTCGAACTGCACCAGCAACTCCACGACCGCGACGGCGAGGCCCACACCTGGGACATCCTCGGCTACGCCAACGACCACCTCGGCGATCACCCGCATGCCATCGCTTGCTACCAGCACGCCCTCGACCTGTACCGAGACCTCGGGGACCGCTACAACGAAGCCGGCACACTCACCACCCCCGCCACCACCCAACACGCCACCGGCGACCACCCCGCGGCCCGTACCACGTGGCAGCAGGCCCTGAATATCCTCGACGAACTCCACGGCCACGACGCCGAACAACTTCGGAGCAGACTTCGCGACATCGAGAACGCCTGACAACGCAAAGACATCCGGGCGCGTCGACCCTTCCGGGCCAATCCGCAACGGCATCCAAGACAGCCGATGGCAGGAGCCGCTGCCACCGCGCAGACCCGCCGCTCTCGCCAACGCCACATCCGTGCCTGTGAGTAAGTCCGCACCGGCGGCACAACCATCTCCGGAACCACCGACGCCGGCCGGCTTCCGGATCACGGAGTGGGTCGTGGATCCCTTACTGGAAAGGGACCTGATCAACCAAGACGAGACCAGGACCCACCCGACGGCCACGAACGTCAAGCTTGCCCACGCCAACTCGTCGATGTTCGTGGTCATCTCACCGCTGGATATTCCAGCCCACCCCTGCTGACCGAGCCAGAGGAGAACCTGGAGCCAACGACATCCCCTCGCAACACGCCGCCCGACCCAAAGGGCATAGAAACCGGATTACCCACTGGTTGCACGTTCCTGGTTATGACTCCAGACGCCGCTCCCGGTGTGCTCCCGATCGGCATCATCAAGATTCAAAAAGGCAGGTCAGGTGGTGTGCGTTCGACAGTCAGTAAAACCGTCGGCTTCGCCTACACTGGTTCGAACCCAGTACCTGCCACCACCAGTGGAAACGGCCGCTGACTGCGCGTTCAGGTCAGCGGCCCGTTCGTTTGCCGACTGGATCGTACCCGGCCGGCACCGGCCAAACTCGGCTGTCTACGGCTGTCTGTGCCTAATACCTGCCGAAATCCGGCGTTGGCCGCGGGCGGCCTACCGGCGTTCGTACGCCACGCACGGTTCGGCGGTTAGGTGCGTCGGTCCGGGATGTGCAGCAACGGAGGCGGCCCGCCGGGCAACAGCGAGGTAACCAGCAGTGAATGCCGGGCTGCTCCAAGGACAATTGAACGCAAGCGGGACGTCGACGCCGGGGGAAGAAGGGTGGGGCGTACCGCATCCAGGAGAGGGCGAACTCCGCGGCGACCAAGGCGCGACCCGCTGCCGCCAAGTCCAGCAGCAGCGCCACCGTCACCAATGAGTTACATGACAGGCCGAGCGCCTCGAGAAGAGCACTGCGGCAGCCGGTGGCTCATGGCCCAGACTCCCGGCTCGGCGGCTCGGCGTCGCCACATCACCACCGGCTGGCTGGCGAGTTGGAGAGCGCGAAGTGGATGAGGACGATGACGTCGAACTGCCGATCAGGCCGGCGATTTCAGATGCCCGACCTGACTCCGTGCTTCGATGGACCGGTTGCCGTCTCCGAGCTGGATACCTGAGCGGCTGTAACCGCGGCCTGCCTCGGCCGACGTTAGCTGCATGGCGAGATGGACCTTGCCTGTGACCAGGCGCCAGTTTGTAGCGGCGGTCGCCGTCTGCTATGTCGTCGGATTTCTCATCTGCATGGGCATGTCAGGCGACCTGTCGCTGCACATTGCTTTCCCGCACATCGCAGACGGCTACGACGTGGGGGCATGGATCGTCGGGCCGCTGTTCATCGGTTTCTGGGTGGCCTTCCCGTTGGCCTATCTGGTGGATTTCGTCCGCGATCCGTACGTCAGGGCGCGAGCGCGCGCGGATGGCGCTGAGCGGCAGGCCGAGCTTGCCGAGCGCCGGGCCGACATCCTCGACGAGAGGCTGCGCGGGCTCGGCCAGCAGCCTTGATGCGACGCGGCAAGGTGACCAGTGTGAGTTGACTTTCTGGCCGTTATGATCGAAGAGACGTGGCGATCGTTTCACTATCCTCCTCGACGTCGTCGGGACCTTCTGGTACGACAGGCGGATGACAGCGGAAGGCCCGGCAAGGAAGAGGATCGCCCATCCCCTTCATGGCATTCCACCTTGATCGAGGACGCGGTGGGCGGCGGTGCGGTCAATGCCTAGATGCGTCAGCAGTTGCCTCACTGGATCGGGGTACTCGCGATCAAGCAGTGCGCGGAGGAGATGTTCGGGGGCGGTACGCCGGGTCCTGGTCGTGGTCGCGTTCACCGCCTGCTTCACCACGGCCCTGGCGTTGGAGGTCAACGCGCTCACCGGCACCGGCGGGTGCTTGCGCGCGATGGGTTCCGCCGGTCGCCGGTCGACGATGAGCCCGATCGCGGCCAGGGCCTCCTCGTCGAGCGCGTCGAGGGCCGCGCGTGCGGTGTCGAGGTCGACGCCGAGCGCACGTGCCGGCAGCGAGCCGGGGTCGTGCAGCAGGCCGAGCAGGAGGTGCTGGGTGCCCATCCGCCGCTCGCCTCGCCGGCGGGCTTCCTCGATGGCCGCGGTGATGACGACCGCGAACGGGCTCTGCTTGGTCAGTCGCTGGAACACCAGACCTCACTTTCCGTATTTTGTGTGCACGGACTGGCGTGACATGCCGAGCGCGTCGCCGATCTGCTCCCATGTCCAGCCCTGCTCCCGGGCCAGCGCCACCGAGGTCGCCTCCACCTGTTCGGCCAACTGGTGCAGCGCGCCCACGGCTCGGAGCCCGATCGCGGGGTCGTGGGTTCTGATGCGCTCCAGTAGTTCATCAACCTCCATGCCTGTCAGTTTAGCTTGACAAACGGGCCTGTCAGTCTAGGCTGACAGGCATGGTGATGACTGATGTGGTGGTGGCCGGCGCCGGGCCGGTCGGCCTGATGCTCGCGTGCGAGCTGCGGTTGGCCGGCGTGCGGCCGGTGGTGCTGGAACGACGAGCCGAACCAGCCGAGATCCCGAAGGCCAACGGCCTGGGAGGGCAAATCATTGAGCTGCTGGACTACCGCGGCCTGCTGGACCGTTTCCGAGCCGAGGCCTCGTTCACCGGCAGATTCCCAGGCTTCCCGTTCGGATCGGTGCCGCTGAACTTCGCGCAGCTGGAACAAAGCCCGCTCATCGGAATGGCGATCCAGCAGCCACGCATCGAGGCGCTGCTCGACCGCCGTGCCGTCGAGCTCGACACCGAGATCCGGCGCGGGCACGAACTGCTCGCCTTCGCCCAGGATGACACCGGCGTCACCATCGACGTCCGCAGCCCTGAAGGGGAGTACCGGCTGCGTACCCGTTACCTGGTGGGCTGTGACGGTGCCCGCAGCCCGGTGCGGGAGCAGGCCGGCATCGGCTTCCCCGGCACCACCGACCCGGAAGTGTTGCGCCTCGGGCACTTTGCCGCGCCCGATGCGGGCGGCATCTTCGACGACCCTGAGATCGAAGTCCCCCGTATCGGGCGCCTTCGACCGGGCTGGAACCGAACCCCGACCGGCCGGTTGATCGTCACCACACTCCGGCCGGGCGCACACATCGTCGGCGTCCGCGAGACCGGCCACCTGCCCACCGACACGACACCGATCTCACAGGAGGAGTTCCGGGCCAGCGTCCGCCGGGTACTCGGCGCCGATCTACCGCTCGGCGAACCGATCTGGCTGTCCCGAACGGTCAGCCAGGCCAGGCTTGTGGAGACCTACCGCGCCGGCCGCGTACTGCTCGCCGGGGACGCCGCGCACCTGTTCCCCGCCGGCGGCTCCGCGCTCAACGTCGGCATGCTGGACACGGTCAACCTTGGCTGGAAACTGGCCGCCCAGATCCACGGCTGGGCACCACCACATCTGCTGGACACCTACCACACCGAACGACACCCAGTCGCCGCGCGGACCCTCATGCAGACCCGCGCCCAGGCGGCCCTCGACCGTGCTGCCGGCGAGGAAGGCGAAGCGCTCCGAGCTCTGCTCACCGAACTAGTCCAGTTCGAAGAACCCCTACGCCACCTGGGAAACCTGCTCCACGGCGCCGACACCCGCTACCCCATGCCCGGCGGCGGCAGCCACCCCCTCATCGGCCAGCTCACCCCCGACCTCCTCCTGACCGCTGCCGACGGTTCGCCCATCCAAATGGCCGAACTCCTGCACACGACCAAGTCGATACTCATCGACCTGACCGGCCATGATCTCGGCGAAGCCAACAGCTGGACCAACCGCATCACCATCTACCGCGCCCACAGCACACAACCCCCGGCCAAGGCGCTACTGGTCCGCCCAGACGGCCACGTAGCATGGGCCCACTCCAGCGACGCCAGCCTAACCGAAGCGCTCACCCATTGGCTCGGCCCAGCAACCGCGACCACCCGATAAGCACCATCGAACAGTGGTGTCCAAAACCGATCACCCAAACCGCAGCCCGGTTCGGACTGTCGCGCGTCAGAAACCGGCGCAGCCACCCGCAGGCAGCCCACACGCACCAACCCACATGAAGCTATTCCGGGACCTTGAATATCCAACTCCGCCGGTAAACCGTCGGAGGTAGGTCTACGTCGAGGCGCTAGGCGTGTGTGTAACTAGGGCTGGAATGAGCACAGCTAGTTGAGGGTGTGCCGTAACGCGTTGAGCCACTAGGCCAGCCCAATCGCCTAGGCCGTCGTAGCTAAGCTGCAACGCCGCCTTGGCGAGTTCGACCGCCTGTTCGTTTTGTTCAGCCTCTAGTGAGTCAGACTTTCTGGCATGGTCCGATGTGAGCGCGTCAGGAAGGATTGACGGCTATGACCAGGAAGAAGACGTCGCCGGTGCCGGTGGAGGAACGACTGCGGGTGGTGCTGTCGGTGCTGAGCGGGCAGATGACGATGGCCGAGGCTGCTCGGCGACATGGTGTGGCGGATGCGACGGTGGCCAAGTGGCGGGACCGGTTCGTCGAGGCGGGCAAGGCTGGCCTGGCCGACGGCATCCCAGGGCCGGGCACTGCTCAGGCGGTGGCCGAGCGGCGGCTGCGGGCGGAGAACGAGCAGTTGAAGCTGGCGCTGGCCGAGTAGATGGTGCAGCTGCGGATTTGGCAGAAGGGAGCCGAGCATGTTGGTGAGGTCCCTTCGCCGGCCTCGAAGCCCTAAGGGGGCAGGCTGGATGCCGGTTTCGAGGTTCGCGCGGTTGGCTGGCATTCCCTGAGCGTTCATATCGGCGGCGGCTGGCCCGGCTGCGCCGCGGCGCCGCGCCCAAGGGGCCGTGGCCGGCGCCGAAAGTGGATGCGGTGGAGGCGGTGGCCGCGAAATACGCCGCGGACTGGCCGGCCTGGGGTCACCGCAAGATCGCGGCGATGATACGCGTCGACGGCCATCACGTGTCCACGTCGACGGTGCAGCGGGCGCTACGGCGGCGCGGCCTGCTGCTGCCGCAGGGGTTCCGCGCCGATCGGAAGTCGTGGGCACAGGTGCGGCAGAAGGTGTTCCGGGACCCGCCGACGCAGCGGAACCGGGTCTGGCAGACCGACTTCCGCGAGTTCGAGACCAGCACCGGAGGGATCTGGCGGATCTGCGCCATCATCGACTACGCCACCAAGTACTGCCTGGCCATCACGATTTCCACGACCGGCCGTGGCGGTGATGCCGTGGACTGTCTGCGAAAGGCGATCGCGGAAGCTGTACGGCTGCTCGACCTCGACGATCTGCGCGCCGATCGGGGTGTCATGGACGTCGTGGACGCCGCGGGGGAGATCCTCGGTCAAGTGCCGGCACCGATCGCCATCGTGTCCGACAATGGGTCCTGCTTTCGTGGCCAGGTATTTGCGCAGGAGCTCGCGGACCAGAACCGCACCGAGGACGGCGAGGACCCGCTGCTGCGGCACGTGCGCACCAGAGTGAAGAGCCCGCAGACCAACGGCGTGGTCGAGCGGTTCTTCGGCACCCTGAAGTATGAGCACCTGTTCCGCTGCGAGATCCCCGACGGCGACGCCCTCGCCGTCGAGACCAACCTGTTCCGACAGACCTACAACTCCGTTCGGCCACACCAGGCGCTCGGTGACCGCACTCCACGCCAGGCCTACCTCGACGGAACGGGCTGCGCGGGGTAGCCGTCGAGCAAACGAGGAGAACGCTCAACGGCTCCCCTCTCGGCATCCCGCCGCCATGATAGGCGTGCGGCTCACGCGCTAAGGGCGGCCGTGAGGGCTCGGTCGAAGGCTTCGGGGTCGTCGATCCAGGAGTAGTGTCCGGCGCGGTCGATGACAGTGACGTCGACGTCCGGGTGTTCGTGGCTGAGCCGCACCCACTGGTGCCCTCCGGGATCGAGGTAGTCGTGGTCGCCCTGGATCACCCTGATCGGCACTGGATGCGTGCGTAAGGTGGGCCGGATGTCGTAGCTGTCAGGCACCACCACGGGCGGCCCCGAACCCAGCCCGGTCACACGCCACCCTCGCGCGCAGAAGAAGGTCGCGGTCGCGCCATTGGGGGAGCGCCTGCGTGTGGTGCTGGCCGCCTTGTCGGGCGAGTTGTCGATGGCGGAGGCTGCCCGCCGGCATGAGGTTGCGGATGCGGGATCGGTTTGTCGAGGCGGGCAAGGCAGCCTGGCCGACGGCATCCCCGGACCGCCGAACGACGGCCTGCGGGCAGAGAACGAGCAGCTCAAGGCCCTTGGCCGGCGCTTGGGGTTGTCGGCATCAAGGCGACCGCTGCCAAGTACGCCGCCGGTTGGCCGGCCTGAGGACACCGCAAGATCGCTGCGATGATGACGTTGACGGTCACCAGGTCTCCACGTCCACGGTCCAGCGGACGTTGCGGGCGGAGTGGCTTGCTGCTGCCGCAGGGGTATCGGGCGGGCCGCAAGGCGTTGGCACACGTGCGGCCGATGGTGTTCATGGCCTCGGCGAACGGTGATCGCGGTGGCACCAACCTCCACGAGCCCAACAGCTCTGCGACACGTTCGTAGTGAAGGTGGACGGAACTGTTACCTGAAGGATCGTCCACGTACCGACGACGCCATTGCCACGCCATTGCCACGCCAGTGCCCTCCGACAGGCTCCCCGGATGGCCTGGTTGGACTCTGAGGAAACCGCCCCACCTGGCGTCGGATCGCCACACACCAAGCGCAGTGGTGCACGTCGCCCATTCAAAATTACGCCGAACCGGCTGGCTGTCGCATTTGTCTGCCTGCTGTCGGCTACTGCTTATGCGGTTCTCGGCTTGGTCAAGCTGCGAAACTTTGAAGCCAGCACGTTCGATCTGGTCATTTTCGACCAAGCCGTTCGTGGGTACGCGCACTTCGGCCCGCCGATCACACCTGCGCGCGGCATGTCTCTCGGCCAGGGCATGGACTTCCCCCAGCTTGCTGACCACTTCTCTCCCATCCTTGCCCTTCTTGCGCCGCTGTACTGGATTCACGACAAGCCGGCAACCCTGATCGTCGCCCAGTCCGTCCTCTTCGCGCTGGCGATTCCCTTCATCTGGCGCTACACCAGACGCAAGCTGGGAACCGCTCCGGCGTACTTCGTCGTCCTTGCGTACGCGACGTCCTCGGCAGTCGCTCAGGCCGCCGGCTTCGACATCCACGAGGTGGCTTTCGTCCCGGTCCTCACCGCCATCATGATCGAACGGTTCGACGCCATGAAGCCGCTTGTCGGCTCGGCCGCAGCCTTCGGACTCCTGTTAGTGAAGGAGGACTTGGGCCTCATGGTCGCCGGGTTCGGCTGCTACTTGCTGTTAACCCGCCGCTATACGTACGGCCTCGCGTTCATCGCGGGCGGGGGCGGGGCCATCGCCTTGATTCGTGGTGTCCTGATTCCCGCGATGGGCGGTGATCCGGCGACGTTCTGGGCCTACGATCATCTGGGCCGGAACGTTCCGGAACTCCTGCTCACGTTCGTCATCGATCCGGGCCGGGTTCTGAGCACCCTTGTCGCCCCCGAGATCAAGGTCGACACCATGCTGGGCCTCGTGGCGCCCTTGTTGTTCGCCTGCCTGTTTTCCCTGCTCATACTTCCGGCCGTGCCGATGGTCCTGGAACGGATGCTGTCCGATCAGCCGTTCTGGTGGGATGACCATTACCAGTACAACGCGTTCGTCATCGTCATCCTGATCTGCGCCGCCGTCGACGGCGTGGCCCGGATCCGACGCTGGCTCGATGGGCACGCCGAGTTCGAAGCCGTACTATCTCGACACGGTCTCGGATCGTTGCCAGTCATGTGGGCGCTGGCCATGTGCGCCATCTCGCTGGCGCTGATTCCACAGCACTATCTTGGCTTGCTCCGCTTGCCATCCTTCTACCGCGGGGACCCAAGTGTCGTCGCAGCGGAGCAGGCCGCGGCAGCAGTTCCGTCCGGCGTGGTCGTGGATGCGGCGAACAACGTCGGTCCTGCGTTGACCGACCGCACAACGGTCCTCCAGTGGGAACCCAAGGTTCACGACGATGCACGCTGGGTGTTGGCGAATCTCCGACAACAGATCCCACCGTTCGGCACTGTGGAAGAGCAGCGGGCCCAAGTTGATGAGCTCGTCGCGAATGGATACCGCGTTGTCTTCGATCGTGACGGCTATGTTGTCCTGCATCGCCCGGACCGCCCTTAGTTCAGCGTTGCTTGTGCCAACGCCGCGTTGTCCGAGGCGTTGAGCCTGATCGTGGTCCTCACCGCGCTCCCGGCCAGGCTGGCCGGCATCCCGCTGCCCGACCTCACGCCGCACTGGCCGACCGTGGTGAACATCCTCCCCGCCCTGCTACTGGCCTCGGCGATCAAGGTCCGGAGCACAACTAAGGAGATCCCCGCAACTCACCGAAAACCGCACGCAACCCTGCCAAAAGCTTGACTCATGACAAGCCTCAGCGGCCGCAATCGCCAGACAGACCATCGGCGCTGTCGGCACCACCGGCACCTCCACCGGACCCCACCTCCACTTCGAAGTCCGCCGCGACGGCACCCCCATCGACCCCGAACAATGGCTACAAGATCACGGAGTGAAGCCAGAGTCGGCCCGAACGGTGACAGGATTTCCCAGCCATGGAAGGTAGGGCTGCGACCACGGATCTGAACTACAGCCCTTTGTCCAAGAAGCCGACGAACTCAAGGACAGAGTAAAGTCGCTTTACCCCAGCTCCGATGGGCGCTTTGCGTCCCGGAAGTCAGCGCCCGTAGCACTTGCGCAGGAGCTCATCTCGATCGGGTGCTCCCTTCAATCTGTCAAGCACGGTCTGTGTGGCTTCGGCTTGCTCACGAAGAGACTTCTCCAGAGAGTGTCGTGTCAATGCGGCCTGGCCGATACGTTGTGCCGGTCCCAGGCCGCACTCGACGAAAAGGCAAGAGAGCTCTGCCCTCACATACGTCTCGCCGATGTTGCGGCAGACGAACGTCAGAACGTACCTCTCGCGCTCATCGAGGATGACATCCAGAGAGACCTCGGAACCGTGGTAGAAGACTCCACTCTCATGAACCTCCGGACCGACGAAGCCAAGATCCGTTGCCAGGAAGCCAAACCAATGCCTGGCACGCTCGCGGAAGTCGGCGAGTCTGACTCTGCTCGACATGTGCCGCTCCATGTGCGTGTGGTCGTTCTTACGCTGAAATGTCGTAGGCACATTCTAGCGGGCACGAATCACTGCCCAGTAGTCGCCTCGCCGCTCGAACGTATAGCCCTTGTCGCGAAGGTACTTCAGCTCCCGTTGATAGACGTTGCCACCTCGGTACATCGGTTTTGTCGGGTCGGTGACGAGCCTTATCTCCTGTCCTTCCTTAAGGGCCTCGTCGATGAAGCGCTTGTTGCGCGTCCAGTTCCACTTTCCTGCACCTTGAACGGCAAGTCCAGGACGCGATACCCAGGACGACCAAGGAACGTATCCACGCCTCCCCTGAACCGGCCAAGTACGGTGACGCAGGGCGATGGGCCTGTGTTCCCGCCTAGGCTCACTGAGCCGCCGCTGCTTCCGCCGCCAGGGCCGCCGAGGCCGCTGCAGCCTTCTGGGCCCTTGCAGACACCGATCTGGCCGCTGGGATCGACGAAGACGGTGGGTTGGTTGTTGGCGTAGGCGTAGGTGGAAATGTAGGGGTCGTCGAAGCTGGGGGCGAGTGGGTCTTTGGCGGTGAATTGGCCGAGGGTGGGGTTGTAGTCGCGGGCTCGGAGGTGGATGAGTCCGAGGCGTGGGTCGTGGTATTCGCCTACGTAGCCGAGGCGGGTGTCTAGGGCGTTGGGGTCGAGTTTGGCGGTGTTGGGGGTGCCGTAGGGCTCGTAGGTGACCTTCGCCTGGGCGATGCCGGTGGGGTTGCTGGTGTCGGTGATGGAGCCATGCCAGTCGTGGTGGAGCCAGTTGGCGCCGGTGGCGGGGGTTGTGGTGGTGCCGGCGATGACTTCGCGTGGTGTGCCGTCGTCCAGGTAGCGCCAGGTCAGGGTGTTGGGCGAGGCTCGTGGCGTCGGCAGGCTTCGTCATCCAAGCCATCCCATACCTGGGCAACATCGAAACCGCGCGCCTGTGCTACCAGAACTTCACCGCAGACTGCGCGCTGATGTTCGTGCCAGGCGGTGGCCTCGCCCGCGCCGGCGAACGAACCGCACTACGCGCACTGCGCGAAGGCGACGAAGCCGCAGAAGTCGGCAAATACATCGGCAAGAGCTGCGCCACAGGCAAAATGAGCTTCGCCGCCGACACCCGAGTCCTCATGGCAGACGGCACCACCACGCCCATCAAGAACATCAAACCCGGCGACGAAGTACTCGCCACCGACCCCGAAACCGGCGAGCGTGCCGCCAAGACCGTCACCGCCGTCTGGGTTCACAAGGACAAGCTGGTCGACCTGGAGCTCCGCGCCGGCAGCGACAAGGACGGCAACCCCGACCACATCACCACCACCGAAGACCACCCCTTCTGGAACGCCACCGACCACCAATGGCAGCAAGCCCAGTCCATCAAACCCGGCGAACCCTCCTCACCGCAGACGGACACCTCGTACCCGTCGCCAGCATCGTCTGGTCTACCGCGCACGAAGCGACCGCGTACAACCTCACCGTCGCCGACCTCCACACCTACTACGTGCTCGCAGGCTCGATGTCCGTCCTTGCCCACAACGTCAACTGCGGCATGGTGGCGGCTGGAGATCTTGGAGAATTCAAGCCCGTTCATGGGCTTGACCCAGACAACGCTGCGAAACTTCGCAAGCTGAGCAATAGAGTTGTTTGACTCATTCAATAACCCTAAGATGGTGGATACGCTCTTGTTACGCGGGATGGTCGAATCATGAATGGGCACCATCGAATCGCCGAACTACAGCGCCGGGTTCAGAATGGAGAGATCTCGCCAGATGCTCGGGTTAGGATTGACGAATATGCGCCGGAGCTTCCGACAAGCGGATTCTGGGACTAGTGGGATGCTCCAATGAACTCGGAAGGCGTCATCCGACCAGAGCACAGAATTTCAGCCGGAGAGACCGTGTTCAGCGTGCGCCTGGCGGGCTTCAGCGACCTTGAGCGGATCACAAATGAGGCAAGATCGGCTCAGCTGTCGGCGACTTGGTCCTCCGTCACCGCGCTACGAGAGCAGGTGCATCCTGATACCAGGGCTGTGATCTGTCCACTGTTTCGCAATGGCGGGCCAGCTGATCACCCCGAATCATACCGATGCCACATATGGTTTGTGAATCGGTCTGACCATAGGCCCACAGTGTCATTAGTCGACATTAGGAAGGAAACGTTCCTAGGTTTGGCGGAGGCCGCAGAGCCGTCTGAGCTTAGGAGGACAGTCCGTCTCCTGCTCGACGGATATGTGCTCGACCGGCTTGCATGAAGTGATACCAAATCGCTCGACTGAATCGCCGGAATGAGTTGCGTTGACGCGTGCGGACACCAACGTCCTCAGTTGGTGGCCTGATCGCATACTGAATGTGGCCTGGCTGAAACGGGGATAACAGGTCGATGCTCGTGTCCTAACTCGGGACCGAGGACGACAGATGGACGGCGGATTCGGTTCCCGGGCAATACAGGTTGATCAACGCGTCAATTCAGTCGATGAAATGTTGCGCATATTGGGTGGTAGGTAGTGGTAGGCAAGAGACACGTGACAGAGAGCTCCAGCGAGCTCGACGCGATCCACGCCCGATGGATCCAGACCCGGAACCGTCGCACAGACGACCCGAATATCGGGAGTCCTGGTACGACGAACAGTGCGGAGGCTGTCGGTTCTGGATTCCACTGGCCGGTTCGATGGGGTCAGATTACGGCGCATGCGCGAATTCAGCTTCCCCCTTCGACGGAACCATCCGATTCGAACACGACGGCTGTGACGTATTCGAGCAGCCAGGGCGATGGGCCACGCCAGATGACGTATGACTGCCGCCGTTGTAGTCGTGAAAGCGCCATGAACGGCAAGCGCACGGGGCCACAGACCCCTAGGGCAAACGACGAGGAGTAGCGACCAGATGTCCATGATTCGGTCCTCCGACCCCGACTTCCGCGTGTCTCAGATCAGCTTCGCCACTCTGCTCGAGATTCAACTGGAGGCCGAGAGCCGAGGCTGGGCGACCCGGTGGACCTCGGTGGACGCACTTCGCAGCCAGGTCAAGGAGGAAGTCGTTGTCCCTCCAGTCGCTGATGCGAGAGGAGAGAGGGGAGGCTGTGCAGGCATATCGATGCCTCGTACTGTTCTCGACCGTGGACGGCAAAGATGCTGGCGGACTTGCCACGATCGATATTGATCCGGCGAGGTACGAATCGCTCGAGCGACTCGATCGAGACCCGGATGTTCGGAGCGCGGTCGTTCGGATGTTCTCCCTTGCGACGGGAGGAATTACGATGGTCTCGAAAAAGTAGCGGCATTGGTGGCCGCACACATGCGCACCAGAGTCGTAGATCCGAGCCGAATAAATTCATGCTCCCAACGCACTCCCCGCGAACATCGCCGATTGGCATAACTGCACGTCAGGACGGACGCTGCGGTGGTCTGTAAAACCGTCGGCTTCGCCTACGCTGGTTCGAACCCAGTACCTGCCACCACCAGCGTAAACGGCCCTTGACCTGCGCGTTCAGGTCGAGGGCCGGGTCATCTCCGAGCCTGCCTCGTACCCGGTTGTTCCCGGCCCGATCCGGCCGTACCCGGACGTCCGCTCCCCCATAAGCTCCCAAGACCGTCCGCCGGCTATGGGCGGCATGGCAGTGGTCGTCAGCCACATGATGCGGACGTCGGCGCGCCCAGCAAGTCGAGCGCCGCTCGTACGACCCGCTCAGCAGGCCGGCGTCGGCTCTGATATCAGCCACGTTGCCCCACGGTCGTGCTGATTCTCACAGCGCTCAGCTTGCTCGTCATCGCACCAGAGCAGCTACGCGAACGCTGACGCGATCTTGGCTGCCGGGGGGCTTCGCCGGCCGGCGAAGCCCCCGTCTCCTAGTTGATCGCCAGGCTGGGCGCGCGGTTCTCCGGGACTGGTTCGGTGGCCAGCTCGCAGCGGCCGCTCTCGACGACGCAGCGGACGATTGCTGAACGACCACCGCTGAACCGGGACTCGATGAGCACCGCCCCACCGGGTTCACTGCTCCACACCATCGGCAACCCCACCCTCTCGATACGCAGCAGGAGGTGTCCGGTCTTCGCTTCCACGACCACACCCATGGACGTGGACGGCTGGAAGAGGCCATCGATCATCGTGTAGCGTCCGTCGGCCGAGAGACCGTCGGTGGCCCCGGAGCCGCAGCGTTCCCAAAGGGCCTTCTGCTTGGTGAACGAGTACACACCTGTGCAGCCTTTGCCGGTCCGGACCGGCACCAGGTCCCGGCCATCGGTGGCCATGGTGTCCATCTGAGGCCTGATGTGCAGGCTCTTGGTCGACGCGGACGAAGGATCCCACAGCACCGACGTCGACTGCCCTCCCAGGAGAACCTTGTCTCCGACGAAGCCGGCGGGCTCGACCTGCACCGGCATCCGTTTCCGCTCCAGCACCTGACCCCTCGCGTCGGACAAAACAGCGGTTTTCCCGTCGCCCTCTATCCATGCCAGGCGTTTCCCATCAGGAGAAACCACCGGCGCCGTTGTCGGATTCTCCGTCAGGACGTCGATCCTCCGACCTTCAGCATCGATCAACGTGATCGCAAGGTCGGGGTTGGGGCTGGGATCCCAGACACGCTGAATCCAGTAGCCGCCGTCGATCCGACCGAACTGGTGGCCTTTCCCGACCCGCACCCGCTTCGAGCCGTCGTGGATGTACTCGCCGTCGTACCACGGGATCTTCGGAGCCTCACCAAGGCGCAGCATCCTCGGATCCCCGGGAAGCTTCACGGCCTTGTCAGCAACGGGCGCGGTGGGCGCCGCGGGCTGGATGTCGTCCAACGGCAGCTCCGGAACGGCTCTGACGCCAAGCGAGACCACCGCGACCAGCGCAGCCGCCATGGCCAGGCCCGCGACCCGGCGGTGCCGCCGGATCCGCGTGGCCAAGGGGACTGCCCGCCCCTCCAGGCCATCGAACGGCCCGGAACGCTCTGCGTTGGCCCGCAGGGACGCCGTGATCCGGTCTTCGAGGTCATTCATGGGGTGAACTCCTCCTTTGTGACAGGGGTTTCCGTCCGATTCGCGGAGAGATCGGCGCGCAGTCTGGTGAACGCGCGACTCGTCTGGCTCTTCACCGTTCCGACCGTCACGTCGAGAACGTTGGCGGTCTCGACCTCGGTGAGGTCCTCGTAGTAGCGCAGCACGATCACCGCGCGCTGTTTCGGCGACAGCCTGCGGATCGCCTGCCAGATCTCATCGCGTTCGCCGTAGTCGTCGTCGCACGCCGGCCGCTCGGGCAGCTCGTCGGTCACCTGCTCGCGTCGTCGCCAGGTACGCCGCCACCAGGACGTGTACTCGTTGACGATGATGCGGCGCACGTACGCCTCGGTGGCATCCTTCGCCCGGATGCGGTCCCAGGCGAGATATGCCTTGGCCAGTGCGATCTGTACGAGATCCTCAGCGGCGTGATGCTCACCGGTGAGCAGGAACGCCATCCGTCCCAACGCCTGCTGCCGGGCAGCGGCAAACGCCGTGAACTCCTCCAACGCATCGCTCACGACACCCTCCAGGTCTCGGCCTTGTTCCTCCTCAGACGCCACCCCCACCGCCCACGGTTGTCACCTCAACCCGAACACACCAACAACCAGCCGCCAACCAGAACAGCCAACACCGAAGAACACCCCGCCACAGCACCCCCTGCGCACCCAACCACTCCCCAAACAGACCGCGAGGTACTGTCTTCGTAGCCTGACAGCGAGGACAGTCCCGGCAAGCACCGTGAGCGCGGCGCTTCGCCACGGTGCGGATCGGAGCGTCATCGCTTCGGTACGTTCTCCCGTCAGATCCGCGGCTGGACCATCTGCTCGGCCAGGACTCGTGTCAGTAGCGCCCAGAAACGTGCCTTGTCCGGCTACTGCAGGGCTCCAACCGTCACGGGCAAAGGTCGTTCGTTCACCACTTGCTTCATTACGAGCGTAGAGGTGAGTCGCTGAACGCCAGGCAAGGCTGCAAGCACATCATCCTCCAAGGCGGCATATGCCTTGAGATCCGTCGTGACGATTCGTAGCAGGTAGTCCGGATCGCCGAAGAGGCGCTGCGCCTGCACGACGTTCGGGACGAGCGCTACCTGTCGCTCGAAGCTCAGCAACGTGTCACGGTCCTCTTGATGCATGGTGACGAACACGATTGCCTCGAAGGCAAGGCCTACGGATTCGGGATCGACGACCGCGTGGTAGCCCGCGATCACTCCGGCTCGCTCGAGCTCGCGTAGCCGTCGGTGGCACGGCGACAGACTCAATCCGACCTTACTCGCGAGCTCGGTAATCGTGAGGCGTCCATCCCGTTGTAGCTCCGCAAGGATTTTTCTGTCCACCTGGTCCATGTAAGCAATTCTTCCACGAAAGCTTCGCTTCGGGTCAAAGTTGAAAACATCTTCCGCAGAGTTCGCAATAACCTTGTCCGCATGACGAAGGAATGGATCCAGGACCACGCGGACGAGATGGCCGATCTCCTGATTCGGTTGGTCGCCTGCCGAACGGAGAACCCACCTGGAAATCAGCTGGCCGAGTGCGGAAGTCTGCTGAGCGAGGCAATGGAGAGGCTTGGCCTCAGTCCAGAAGTCCTGGAGCTCGATCCGGCAGGCACGCTCGAAGCGCCTCGGATCGTCCGCGGGACGGTAGGTGAAGGGCCGGCCCTGGTCTACTTTCATGGGCACTTCGATGTCGTCCCTGCCCAGAACCAGGCCCAGTTCGTAGCAACACGCGGCAATGGTCGTATTAGCGGTCGCGGCACTGCTGATATGAAGGGAGGGATTGTCAGCATGCTCTACGGCGCCGCGGCCGCCCAAGCCTCGGGCTCGCTGCGCTCCGGGCGTATCGTCATCCATCTCGTCTGTGATGAGGAGACTGGGAGCACAGTCGGCTCCGGCCACCTGCACACCCAGAATCTGATCGATTCTTCAGCCCTGGCGATGCTCACAGCCGAACAGAGCGGTGAAGTCATCTGGCTCGCTGCCAAGAGCGCACTCACCCTGAAAGTGACCGTGCACGGCCGACCCAGTCATGTTGGTGAGGCCTTCAAAGGGATCAACTCATTCCTCCACATGCTCAAAGTAGCTGCACCGCTCGAAGCCTACGCGCACGAAATGAGCGAAAGGTACACGAGCTACCCCGTCGGCCCGGCTGATGCTCACGGATCGATGGTCGTGGTCGGCGGCAGATCCGCCGGCGGCTCGAACTTCAATGTCGTTCCAGGCGCAAGCTACTTCACCGTCGACGCTCGCTACAATCCCGAGGAAGACGTCAACACTGAGCTAACGAGGATCACAAACCTTGTCGAGGACGCGGCAAGCGCTGTCGGCGCCGACGTCACGATCGACACTATGCAGGTCGCCCAACAGGCGAGCACGCCCAGAACACACCCAACCGCTTCACTGCTGGGCGAATGTGTAACCGAGATCAACGCGGCACCTGCCCGCTACCAGCTCTGCCCAGGCTGCCTGGATACTCGGTGGTACACACAACTGGGTATCCCTGCCTTCGGTTACGGCCCAGGACGCTTCGAAGTCTCACACGGACCGCACGAATACGTTGACGAAGATGCCCTGCATCGGACTGCTGCAGTCTACGCGCGTTTCGCCAGCCAGCTCCTCACCCGAAAGTGAAGAGCGGCGATGCCTGCCGGTTCGACACAGCCACATGTCACGCGCGAAGCATCAGAGGCGGGTGAAATCCTCGTCCGTTACGACGGTTATTGCCGTGTCGCTCGGGGTGAGTTGCTCATAAAGGTCATAGATCCACTCCGCGAAGGGGTTGCCGTAGTCATGGACGGGGATCGCAGTTCGCGGATGGACCGTGCGCAACCAGTCGACGACCTCTGACACCTTCATCCACGCGGCCGACACCGGAACAGCAAGGATCTCGACAGGACTGTCTGGCACGGTGAGCGCATCTCCGGCGAAGAAGAAGCGATCTGCCAGCAGATACCCGACGTTTGGCAGGTTGGGCAGGTCAGGATGGATGACCGCATGCTCTCGACCGTAGACGCCAACGGCCATGCCCACGTCGAACGAATCGCCCGAGTGCGCTGTCGTTGCGGTCACTCCACACTCGTGTAGTACGTCGGCGCTTGCCTTGTCACAAATTACCCGCGCGTCCGGATTGGCATCGAGGACCATGCGCAGCCGAGCAGGGTCAAGGTGATCCTCATGATTGTGCGTGACGAGAATGCCTGATAGTCCCTCGAGGCCCTCCAGGCCTTCGGAAAAGCATCCGGGATCGAAGAGAATCCTTGAATCTGACTCCTCGACAAGCAAGCAGCTGTGCCCAAGCTTCCGGAGCCGCATACCTCACTCCTCAGATAGGTCTACGCATACAGGTCGTCCCCCGGCGGGTGGTCCCGTCCAGCGGCCGTATCACCGAGCGCGTCGATTCGCCGTTGAACATCGTCGGCTTCGCTGATTCTGTGCTGCGATCGGTACAGCTCGCGCGCCTCCCGCAGTCGGCGGGCCGCTTCGACTCGCTGATCCATGGCCAGGTGGACTTCCGCGAGCTGAGACAGTGTTTCGGCTTCGTTGTAGACGTTTCCAATCTCATGCAATCGCGCGAGACACTCGCTGTAGTACGACAGTGCCTGCTCGTGGCGACCCGTATGAAGGGCGATGTAGCCAAGGCTATCGAGGGTCACGGCTTCGCCATGATGATTGCCTTGCCTGCGATAGAGCGCGAGTGCCCGCTCGCAGGCCGGTCGAGCTTCGTCGTATCTGCCGAGGAGTGCCTGGCACCAACCCACGGCGTTATAACCGGAAGCCTCGCCCTCCATATCGTCGAGTGTCCGAAACAGCCGGAGGGCTTCGGTCGCTTGCGCCAGCGCCGCTTGGTAGTCGTCCTCGATCAGAACGATTGCCGCGATTGTCTGGTGGGCGTCGGCATTTCGATACGTATCTCCGATCTCCTCGTACAGAGCCGCTGCCCGCCACGCATGGACCAATGCCGCTTCCTGATTGCCGGTTCGTGCACATGCGGGTCCGAGTCGAAGGTGGGCCTCGGCCTGACCAGCCTTGTCCTGCAGTCTTTCCGCCGCCGTAAGACCGGCGGACCAGACAACTACGGCGTCGTCGAACCGTCCGCGCCACCGATGGAAGTGGCTTAGAGCCTGTGCCAGCCGCCAGACGTGCTGGTCCCACCCACGCTCAGCGGCCGCCTCCTGAATGGCCAGCAAGTTCGAATGCTCTGCGCTGAACCACGCTCGAGCTGCGACCCGGCCCATCTCCGAGGACGGCCCGCCTGCGTGCTTGCTCGAGTCTGACGTCTTCGATTCACCGAGAGCAGCGATGACGCTGTCAGCGGTCTGGGCCGCTTCCACGTAGAATTCGACCAGTCGCCTGACAGCAGCGTCTCGCTCAGCCTGCGTCAACTTGTCGACCGAGAGTTCACCGGCAAACTGTCGCACGAGGTCGTGCATCCGATAACGATCGGAGCCATGCTGCGGCATGAGGTTGGCGTTGGCGAGTCGCCGCAGTCTCTCCCTCGTTTCGGCAAGGGAGTACCCGAGCAGCTGGGACGCGGCTGTGAGGCTGATATCGAATCCCGGGACCAGGCCAAGGATCCGAAAGTCTTTCGCGGCTTCGCTCTCCAGTGCATCGTACGATGTTGCAAAGGCCGCTCGGAGATTGACTGAGATGTGCTCATCGCTCAATGCGTCCAACGGACCTGCGGCGTCCTCCAACTCCTTCGAGAGCATCGCCAGCGTTAGTTGTTGATCGGTACTCGCGCGGGCTGCCGCCAACACCAAGGCGAGTGGCAGTCGCCCGCATCGCGAGATGATTTCCTCGACGGCGGCCGGCTCGGCCTGGACTCGACGCGCGCCGATCCTGTACCGAAGGAGTGCGCGAGCCTCGTCTGTCGACAACGGGCTGATCGGGATGGACTTGGCCTCTTCGGCAGCGACCAGACCTGTCAGCCTGTTGCGGCTCGTGACCACGACGACGCTTCCGTTGCCACCAGCGATGAGAGGACGCACCTGCTCGGCTGTACGGGCGTTGTCCAGCACGAGTAGCAGGCGTTTCGAAGCGAGCTGGCTTCTGTAAAGTCCAACCTGGGCGTCCAAGTCCGCAGGCAAGTGCTGTTGGGAGAAGCCGAAGGCCTCCAGAAGGAGACCTATGGCATCGGATCGGCTCATCGGACTCTGCGAAGGCTCATAGCCGCGGAGATTCACATACAGCTGGCCATCGGGAAACCTCTCCGCAGCGTGGTGCGCCCAGTGCAGCGCGAGTGTGGTCTTACCGACGCCCGCCATTCCTGACAAGACGGCGACGCCGATCGCATGGTCGTTGTGTCTCGCCGAATCAAGGACATGGTCGAGTTGGGCAAGTTCGTCGACGCGACCCGCAAGCGCCGAAACCGGATTCGGCAGCTGAGCCGGCGCCGTCGACGCGGCTCCACCGGTCGCCAGCACCGGGCGAGGATGTCTGGTCGGAGGGCGTACCACCAAGTTGAGGTCGCCGGACAGGATGGCGCGATGAATCTCCCGCAGCTCCGGTCCAGGATCGGTGCCGAGGTCCTCGGCGAGATGCCTGCTCAACTCTGCATAGTGATCCAACGCCTGCGCCGGCCGACCGACCGAGCAGAGGGCCCTGATGAAGACTGTACTGAGGGGCTCAGCCAAAGGATACTCGGTCAGATAGTCGGACAATCGGACGAGAACCAACTCGTGGTTACCGAGGTACAGCTCCGCATGTGCCCACGCGATCACTGCCTCCAACCGAGCTTGTCGCCAGCCTTGACGGACTCGCCCTGCCCACGGTCCGTCGACACCTGCCAACGGCTCACCACGCCAAAGCTCCAGAGCTTCTCGCAGCAAGCCAGCTCGTTCCACATCGCGCACCCCAGCCTGGCTCGCCTTGTCGATGAGACCGCGGAACCTGATGTGATCGACATCATCGGGCGCAACGCGGAGCAGATACCCGCTGCTGTGACGCTCCAGTCGTGGAAGCGCATCGTTTCGGCCGGCCACCTTGGATAGGAGGAGCCGAATTCGACTCAGGTGAGCATAGATCGCATCGCGGGCACTCGGAGGGGCATCCTTCCACACTCGGCCGATGATGGTGTCCATCGGCACTGGCTGATTAGCGTCGACGGCCAAAGCCGCGAACACAGCACGACGCTGGGCAGGCCCAACCATGTATGCCCTGTCAGCACCCCGGATTTCGACAGTGCCGAGCAGGCGTAGCTCCGTCATCTTACTCCGAACGTAGCTCACATCCTGATGCGCATATGAGCATCTTACAAGGAGGTTCGCGGCCCTGCGCGACGTTGGCACCGGCGGCCGTGGGCCGTAGTTCACATACGGCTAGACGGACGGCCACCCGAGTTGGTTCAGTGGCCCAAGGCAAAGTTTCGTCCATGTCTGGACGGGGTGGGCTCCGCTCCTTGGTGCGTTGGTCGCCAACTCATTTACCCACCCGACTTCGGCAAGCGTAGCCCGGCGCATCGACCATCCACATCGCCGTTGGCGGCGAACGCCACAGACAAGATTTCGGCAAGGTCACCGGCTCGAACCCGAGCTAGTATCGCGGCGATTCAGCCGGGACGGCCGGCCTAAACAAATAGTTGCAGGGTGGCTAGATGGAGTTCCATATCCTGGGAAGACTTGCGGTCTATCACCAGGGTTACAGCTTGGATCTCGGAACGCCGAAGCAGCGGGCGGTTCTCACCGCGTTGCTGTTTGACGCCAACGAGATCGTCCCCAGTGACCGGCTGATACGTTCCGTGTGGACAGAGCCGCCGGAGGCGGCACGTTCCAACCTTCGCGCGTACGTTACGGGTCTGCGGCGCGGGCTGCGAGTTCCCTCCGAACGGCGTTCGCGTTTGCATACCGCGCGCGCGGGCGGCTATCGGCTCAGCGTGTTTCCACACGAGCTCGACTTGGACCAGTTCGAGGACCTGGCCCTGCAGGCTGATCGGGATACCCGCCAAGGACTCCTCGAGCCGGCTGCCGGCAAGCTCACCAGCGCGCTGCAACTGTGGCGTGGGCCAGCGCTCGAAGGTCTCCTGCGCTACGGGCCTGTGCTGCAGACCAAAGCGATAGTGCTGGAGGAGCAGCGCCTTGCCACCGTTGAGCGGTGGTCACGGCTCAAGTTGCATCTGCGGCAGCCAGAGCCGGTGCTTCCAGAGCTTCGTGCGTTGGTGAAGGAGCATCCGCTCCGGGAGCCGTTGTGGGGACTGTTGATGCTCGCTCTTTGTGAGTCTGGCCGTCCCAGCGAGGCACTCTCAGCCTACGTGGAGCTCCGCGCACTCCTGGCCCACGAGTTGGGCGCGGATCCCAGTGAAGAACTCCAGCGCCTACACGAGGCGATACTGCGCGATGACGACCTGACAGCTCACCTCACCTTCGTCGATGCGCCTTCCGACCAGAACCAGGCTGGCTTGCCGGGCGGACCTCCTGTAGCGATTCCCACAACCGCTCAGGTCACGAAGCCGCAGCAATTGCCCGCCGGTGCAAGCGGCTTCACCGGCCGGCAGGTCGAACTGGCTGAAGTGCTCTCGCTACTTCGGGGCTCTGGTGATCGAACCGGATCCAAAGTCGTGAAGATCGATGGAGGCGCGGGAGTTGGCAAATCGGCGTTCGCAGTGCGGGTTGCGCACGCGGCCTCCAGCATGTTCCCCGACGGCCAGTTCTATGTCGATCTCCAAGGCACGTCGGGCGGCCTGGCTCCACGAAATGCAGCCGATGTCCTCGGCCAGTTCCTTCGTGGACTCGGAGTCCACCCGGCAGACGTCCCCCACGATGTCGCCGAGGCCGCCGCCTTGTTTCGTTCGCTGACCGCACAGGGTAGTTTCCTCTTTGTACTCGACAACGCTGGATCGCTGGAACAGGTCCGGCCTCTGATCCCAGGCAGCTCTGGCTCCGCGGCGCTTGTCATCAGCCGCCAGCACCTCATGGGCTTGGAGGAGGCGGCGCGGTTCCCGCTCGGTCTGCTTCCGACGACCGACGCTGTGGCTTTGCTTGGCTCGCTCTGCGGCGTGAGCCGCGTCTTGGCGGATCCCATCGCAGCGACCCGGCTTGCGGTCCTTTGCGGACAGCTTCCCCTCGCGTTGCGTATCGTAGGTGCAAGACTCGCATCGACGCCCGGTTGGTCGCTGGGCGCATTCGCAGACCGCCTGGAGGCCGCGCAGTCACTCCTGGACGAACTGGCATCCGCCGACTTGGCCATTCGCCCCAGCCTCGAGTTGACGTACAACAGCCTGGCCGAGCCGGCACGGCAAGCCTTTCGCAGGCTCGGCCTGCTCCGCACACGTGATTTCTCGTCGTGGACAGTTGCCGCCCTTGTCGATACCTCCATTGCGCAGGCCGAGCAGTTGCTCGAGGAGCTCTTGCGCGTTCATTTCCTCGAGTCGTCTGGATCGGCCGAACGCCGCTTCCATATGCATGATCTCGTCCGGCTCTACGCACAGGAGCAGGCCCTGACCGAGCCCGAACACACGCGCACAGCCGCAGTCCGGCGCCTGGTGGGCGCCTGCCTGAGCCTGACCGAACGGGCGAACCTACGCCTGTCGGCCGACTTCCTCGGCATCTCCAAGTACCGCGTTGCGCGCTGGAGCCCACCGCGGGAAGAACTCGAGAGGCTCACCGCACGTCCGCAGGCATGGCTTGACCAAGAGCATGCCCTCCTCCTAGCCGCTGTAGAAGATGGGCTCGATACCGGCGCTGGCCGCTTGGCCGGATGCCTCGCTGCGTCATTGTCGGCACACCTGAGGACCGGCGGCCATCTTCTCGACTGGCGCCGGCTGCAGACCCGGGCGCTACAAACGGCGATCGACGCCAACGACATGTTCACCGCGGCCAAGTTGCATCGCGAGCTCGCCGAGCTGGACACCCTCTGCGACAGATATCCAGACGCCATCCGTCACTTCGAGGCGGCGTACGCTGTCTGTGAGGGCCGCGATCGATGGTACGAAGCGGCTTGCAGCGCAGGGCTCGGCTACCTACACCGACTCCTGGGCTCCTATGACCTGGCACTCAAGTACTACCACGTCGCTGGCCAACTTGCGCTGGACACCGGGAATGTGAACGGTGTCATCTACGCAATCAACGGCATGGGGGTCGTACTCCTCGAGTGCGACGAGCTTCCTGCAGCAGCCAGTCGATTCGACGAGTGCCTACGGCTCAGTAGGCAAGTGGGCTACCTGCCGGGTGAGGCGCAGGGACTACGTTGCCTCGGCTACGTCGCCCGACGGCGTGGCAACTTGGCACAGTCTGGACGATATTTCTTGGCAGCCAAAGAGATCAGCGAGAGGACTGGTGACCGACTGGAGTCGGCACATGCCGCCTGTTGGCTGGGCGAGATCCGTGTTCGTGAGGGGCGACCATTCGAAGGGCGCCGGCTGCTCGCGGAGTCGCTATGGGCGGAGCGCAAATACGGCAACGCCTGGGGCGAAGCCGCGGCGATGCTCGGGCTGGCGCACGCCCAACTTGCCGCCAGTCGACCAGCGTTGGCATTGCGGCGCGCGCAAGCCGCGGCGCAGATCTGGACTCGCCTTGGTTCTCCATACTGGCTGGCGACTGCGCTCGACATCGTCGCCGACGCGGAGGAAGCGTTGGGTGACCAGGCTGCGGCACACGCGAGCCGGTCCGGTGCGGCGCAGATACGGTCCCGGCTCCGCACACTGCAGCCCTTTGAAGTAGCGACAGCTGCGGCGGCACTCAGGATCGAGGACTCGATCGAAGTCCCGAGCCATGGACCTACGGCTGACCAGCCCGGACAACCACGCGCCGCCAGCGGTTGAGCGGCTCAGCCCTTCGAGATCTGAGGCCAACGGGACTGTCCGGGCCGTGATCTCCCACCAGGCCGGTCGCAGCTGGCCGACGACGCGGGTCGGGCTCCGGGCACCGAGGAGCCCGTTCTACGTGACGTCGGGCTCGCGGATCCGATCGTGATGGACGACCGCGTTCCGAGGTTCGGTGGCATTCGGTCGGGACAGAAGGAGCCCAAGGAGCGCTCCGACGAACGCCAACCCCGCAGCAGTGCCGATCGCGGCCGCGAAGCCGTTGCTGAACGTTATTGCCGAGTCAAGACCACCTCGGGCCGCGAAAACGGCCGTAGTGATCGCAATCCCGAAGGCGCCGCCCAGCTGTCGGACGGTGCTGAACGTACCCGAGGCTGCGCCGATCGACGCCACGGGCACGGCGGCGATAACAGCGCTCTGTGCGGACGGAATCGCCATCGAGAGACCGGCCCCGGATATGACGAACGGGAGGATGAGAGCGACGTAGGGCAAGCCGGGCCTGGCGATCATCGCAATCCACGAGAATCCGACAGCCTGCAGTAGCAAACCGGTCACCACGAGCGGCCGTGCACCGAGCTTACCTACCTGCTTCCCCGCGAACGGTGCGATCACGAAGAGTACGACTGTCCACGGCAGTAGCAGCAGTCCGGTCGCCATCGGGCCATGCCGCAGTACGACTTGCAGAAACTGCGCGAAGAAGAACGCGCCACTGTAGATGGATGCGAACAAGAGGAAGCCGGCCGTATTGCCGACGGAGAAGGCACGCCTGGCGAAGAAGTGCATCGGCATCAGCGGAGAGTCGGTCCGCAGCTCCCAACCGACGAATACGGCCAGGGCGACCAGGCCGCCGGCGAACGTCCCGAGAACCTCCGCGCTGCCCCAGCCCGACTCGTTGCCCCGAATCAATCCCCAGATAAACCCAAAGGACGCGGCACTTGCCAAGCCGATCCCAACGATATCGATGCGACGCGGGAGGCCCTCGTTCCTTTCGAGCCGCACCAGAATCAGGGGGATCAGGACGGCGGCGATAGGCACGTTGATCCAGAAGATCCACTGCCAAGTCAAGTTCTGCACGATGGCCCCGCCGACGACCGGTCCTGCGGCGGTGGCCAGTCCTGTGATCGATGCGAACAAGCCCAGTGCACGTGGCCGTTCAGCAGCTCCGAACGCCGCCGACAGAATCGACAGCGCCACTGGAGCGACCGCGGCCGCTCCGACGCCCTGCATTGCCCGTGCCGCGACAAGCCAGCCGAGGCCAGGCGCAAGAGCACAACCTGCGGAGGCGACCACGAACGTGACCAGTCCGCCCACAAGAATCCGCCTGCGACCATATTGCTCGCCGAGCGCCGCACCTGCCATGAGAAGTACGGCGAACGGCAACGCGTAGGCGTTCACGATCCATTCCAGATCGGCAATGGAGGCATGCAGATCGCGCGCAATCGCGTGCAGTGCGGTCGTCACGACCAGTGCGTCGAGCATTATCATGAGCGAGGCCACTGATGTCAGCACAAGCACCCAGCGTTGGCCCTTCGACATGGTCATTGGTTATCCTTTCGAGCCATTCGTGACTCCGGCCGTAGTGCCGGCTCAAGCCTGCCGATCCTGGGCGCTGAGCTACTCCGATGCACAACCTCACCGCCCAGTCTCGACGGGGATCGCTAGACCTCGTGGACGGGCCTGTAGGTCAGAAGGGCCAGGCTGTCGCCGACCGTGCTGGTTTCGACCAGACGCAAGGGCTTCACACCGCTGGTCTCACCGAAGAGCCGTCCGCCTTCGCCGACCACGAAGGGGTAGACCATCAACCGCAGCTCGTCGACAAGGTCATGCTCGATCAGTGCGTGCACGAGCCTGCCGCTTCCGTAGACGACGATCTCCCCGTTCACCTGTTGCTTCAGCTTCGCGACTTCCGTCAGTACGTCGCCATGCAGCACAGTCGAGTTGATCCACTCAGGGCCCTCCAAGGTGGCGGAAGAGACCACGTACTTGGGCAGGCTTCGCAACCTGTCCGCCCACTGGCCGTCACGGGTGTGCCAGCCCCGCCGGAGGAACCACTCGTAGGTGTGTCGGCCCATGAGTAGCGCCTCGGCGACTACCGCTTCCTCTACCTCGACCTTCGCCCACGCGTCACGGTCGGTGTCCCCCATCTGGTTGAACCATCCTCCGCGCCCGCGCTTGTCGTCACCGGTCGGGTCCTGGATCACTCCGTCGAGTGACGTGTTCTCGCTGACCACGATCTTTCCCATGTGGGGCGCTCCTTCGTTGTCGTTGTGACCATCGCTGATTTTGACGCCCTGACGCTGGGAAACGAGGCGCTCGTCGACCGCCCCTTTTCTCCGTCGGACGGCGTCTGTACGAAGATGGAAGACTGGACGGCCGCACGAAAGGTGGCGGGAGTGGAGTTGATGGGCGCTGACTTGATCAGCCGGGCGCGGGCTGGGGACGGCGAGGCGTTCCGTGCACTGACCGAGCCGCACCGCCGTGAGCTTCAGGTGCACTGCTATCGCATGCTCGGATCGCTCCAGGACGCCGAGGACGCCCTCCAGGACACCCTGCTGTCCGCCTGGCAAGGGCTCAGGGGATTCGACGGTCGAGCCTCGATCCGTACCTGGCTCTACCGGATCGCCACCAACAGGTGCCTCAGCGTGCTTCGCTCGGCGAGCCGACGCCCGGCCAAGGCCTGGGACATCCCCGGAGTCGAGCCGCCCACGCCGAGCCGCCTCGGCGAAGTCGTCTGGCTCGAGCCCTATCCCGATGCTCTCCTCGATGGCGCGATCGACGTGCCACTAGGGCCGGAGGCTCGCTACGAGCAGACCGAATCGATCTCTCTGGCCTTCGTGACCGCCCTCCAAAGCCTGCCGCCCCGCCAGCTCGCCGTTCTGATTCTGCGCGACGTTCTCGGATTCCATACAGCCGAAGTGGCGAACATGCTGGACACGACCGTCGAGTCGGCCAAGAGTGCGCTCAAGCGGGCGCGCTCCACCTTGGAGCGCCGACGTCTGGAGGGTGCTCGGCATGACCCTCCTCCCGCCGCCGGCTCGGCCGCCGAGGACGCGATCGTCGCGAAGTTCGTCAGTGCATACGAAGCCGCTGACCTCGATGCGCTGCTGGCCGTCCTCACCGATGACGTCTTCGTGTCCATGCCGCCGCTACCTCTCGAGTACGAAGGCCGAGACGTCGTGGAAAACTTCTTTGCGATGATCTTCGGCGCTGGTCGGAGGTTCGACCTCGTGCCGACTCGAGCCAACGGTCAGCCGGCGTTCGGCGCATATTTGCGCACACCTGCGGGCGTCAGGCACGGGACAGGTGTGTACGTCATCACCCTCGCCGGGGATCGAGTCTGCGCGATGAGCCGCTTCGAGAACAGTCTGCTCGCATCGTTCGGTCTGCCACGATCACTCCCGAGCCGGTAGCCCAGCTTCCGCCGAGACCGCATCCTGTGGTACGGCGTCGTTGACCGTAACGCGCAGGTTGCCTTCGCTGGTTTCACTCAGGCCGCACGCCCGAGGAACGCCAGCCATCGCGTCTGCAGGTCAGCGCCCTGTTGGGGTTGGAGTTCTGGTCCGAAGAACCCCGGCGTTCGCGGGGCATACCTGCGTGCCCAGTCGAACGATTCTGCGACCAGCTCGTCATCAAGTCGCAGGGTGGGTACGAAGGAGTGCCCAATGTCCCAGGCGTGAACAAGAGTGTCGGTCACGTATGCGGTGACCACGCCAACCAACGGAATCTCGACCTGTGCCGGCACGACCACGGTCCGAAGAGCCGCGCCCGTGAGTGTCCCGGCTGTCGCGGCTCGCGCCGCTCGCCAGTTGTCCAGAGGATCATCGCCTGCCATCTCGGCTGGGTGGATGGATCCGGGGGCTCCTACCGTGTTTTGGTACACCCGCTCCGTTGCCCAGTGTCCCAGCGCGTGCTGACCCCAGATGACATGACCTGCGACATCCCGGACCGTCCACCCGGGACACTCCGATGCCTTCTCCCATCCATCCGAAGGTACGGTGGCCAGGACCCTGTCGAGGACGTCCTGCGAACGTCCGTAAGACTCCAGCACGCTCATGCTCATCGCATCGAAACTATCCATACTTCACAGACGATTGGCGAACGCTCGAGCACGACATGGGATCCAATCTTCCTCGAAGAAAACCCATCGAGGACAGGGCACTCACGTACGGATCCATCCGCATGCGGCAGCCATCGATCTCGCGTAGCTGTGCCCGGCCGGCCAACGTCGCGTCAGTCGGTGTCGACACCTCGCTGCCGTCGTTTTCGGTGCTCTGACAGTGTCTGACGCGTCACACGAACGAATTCGCGGAGTCGAGGTGCCGTGTCTCGGCGGCGCCAGACGAGCCCGGACTTGCGGTGCGGCATGTCGTCGATGGGTATGTACGTAATGCCAGGCTGTCCGAAGTACCGGGCAAACGATGGCACCGTTGGATGAACGATACGCCCGCGGGCGATCAAAGTCGTTACCTCATGAGGAGTCTTCGGCCGACGGGTCAATCGACGGATCGGGCGTCCACTTGCCGTTCGACGCGGCATGGCGGCATCGATCAACTCCTTGGGGGCATCTGTGATGGGGGCGACGTGGAAGCTCGCGATGTCCTCGGTCGAGACGTGGTCACGGTCGGCGAGAGGATGGTCCAGGGCGACCGCGAGCACCATCGGCTCACGACACAACGTCGGGCCCGTGGTGAGGTCTGATTGCTCGATGGGAAGCGGTGTGGCCATCGCGTCGATCTCACCGCGGCGCAGTGGTCCCAACGCATCTGCGAAGAAGATCTCACTCACAACGACCTCGCACTCCGGATGGAGGCGCTCGAACTCTTCGATGATCTCCGTGAGATAGGGACCGCCCGAGTTGGCCGCCAGCAGTCCGAGGCGCAATGTACCCAGCAGACTCCGGTTGGCCGCGCTCGCACGTTCGAGTGCGGCAAGCAGCTCACCGTATGGGGATCGAATCTCAGCGAGGAATCGCTCGCCGAACTGGTTCAGCGAGACACTACGGCTGGTGCGGTTGACCAGCTCTCCACCAAGCTTCCGTTCCAGGTCACGCAACATCTGGCTCACCCGGGACGGCGTGACGCCAAGGCGCTCAGCGGAACGTCCGAAGTGTAGTTCTTCAGCAATGGTGAGGAAGAGTTCGATCTCCCGCAACTCGAAGACCGGTGAAACCATGTAGCGATCCTACACGGTCGTCAGCGTTGGCAGCCGACAACCATTCCCATCAGCGGACATCACCTATAACGGACTCCGCCCCATATCGTTACCTGACGCAGCTAGAAACTCGCATCCTTGCCGACGTTGTCGCCTGGGTGGTAGGGCGGCTTGGGAACTCTGGCGTTGGAGCGCAACACTCGTTGTGGATAGGGCAAAGGACGGTCGCTGGCATCGGTCAGCGTACGCATGGACTCCTCGTCGAGGGTCCAACCGACCGCACCGAGGTTGTCCACCAGGTGGCGGTGCGTCCGGGGTCCGATGATCGGCGCGGTGACCACTGGCTGTTGGGACAGCCAGCGCAACGCAACCTGCGCCGGGCTTCTACCGACCTGTTCGGCAACAGCAACGAGCGCGTCGATGGTCGCCCAGTTGGCCTCGGTCGCCTGGCTCCCCCATCCGAGCATGTGGCTGTCCCTGGTGTGCTCCGCGATACGGGTTCCGTCTGGCGGGCCGGTCATTCCCCGTCGGAATCGTCCCGAGAGCCAACCAGCATTGAGCGGGCTGTACGGGAGTAGTCCGAGGCCTTCGTTCTCGCAGATGGGAGCCAGCTCCCACTCGACATCGCGAATCATGAGGTTGTACTGCGGCTGCAGACTTGCGTACGCCTCCCAACGGTTTGCCCGCGCCAGCTCGATCGACTTCTGCAATGCTCATGCGGGATAGTTGCTCGCTCCGATGAACCGGATCTTTCCGCTCTGGACCAGGGCGGAAAGCGTCGAGAGAATCTCCTCCTCCGGCGTGTACGGGTCGAAGACGTGGATTTGGAACAGGTCGATGTAGTCGGTATTCAATCGTCGGAGACTGTTCTCGACAGCAGTGATGAGGACCTTCCGGCCGTTGCGAACTGCTCGGGGATCCCAGATCTTGGTCGCGATCACCAAACTCTCGCGATCCTTGGCCTTCAACCAACGGCCAAGAATCTCCTCCGACGCACCGTGACCGTACACACCTGCGGTATCGACGAATGTCCCACCTACCTCGACGAACGTGTCGAGGATCCGATGGCTTTCCTCTTCGCTTGTCCGCAAACCGAAGCTCATCGCGCCAAGACACAACTCGCTGACTTCGATACTTGCCTTGCCCAGAAATCGGTACTCCATGGCTCAGACGCTACAGACTGGTTCCATCGATCTCCATGCCAACCGGGCCTGGTGATCCCGTACCAATTCCACCCAGCGTCGATCGTTCCAAACAGATCCGAGCAGCCGAGACCGCCCACAGCGTCGATGGGGTCGGCTGGTTTCGGGTCGCGGGCGATCTGCGGTGCCGGCTGCAAGACAGTCGTGGGTCGCGCGGCGTGGCCTGAAAACTAGCCGTCGATCACGTCCCCGTCCCAGACCGATCCGCGTCGACGATTCCAGACCAATCACACGAGGATGCTCTCGGTGGCTGGACTTCAGGCTCAACCTCTGCCAACTCTCGCTCCTTGAGATGAGTGGGCGGTCGGAGGAAACGGGTAGCAATCGTCGCCGGCAACGCGATCAGGCTGATCAGCGCAGCCGCGAGGGCGACGGAGCGAACGCCCTGGTGGGCAAGTACCTGTCCACCTGTCAACGCGCCGACGGCGATGCCGGCGTTGGCAGCGGATGCGCCCAGCGTCGCAGCGAGGTCGCCTCCTGGACCGGCGAGGCTGATGACTCGAACCTGAACGGCGGCGGAGAGGAGGCCGAAGCCGACGACACCCCAGACCGCGAGCGTGATCGCGGTCGGTATCGCCTGCGGTCCTACCAGGTAAAGGGCGGCAAGGACGACGACATGACATACGTTGGCGAGGAGCAGCGTCAGTGCCGCGCCGTGGTCCGCAGCCCAGCCGCCAACGAACACGCCAATAGCGATGGCCATGCCGTAGATCAGGAGAAATACGCTGATCGCACTACCCGTGATCCCTGTGACGCTGCCGAGGAATGGTGCCAAGTATGTCAGAGCTGTAAATTGTGCCCCGATGAGCAGGAAGCCGACACCAAGCGCAGCCAGCACCCGGGGCGCGAAAGCGGATCTGACGTCAGCCATCTCGCCATTGCCTCGAGCTCGCACGGATGGAACAAAGGCCGTGACCAGGACGAAGGCGACCACTCCTAATGCAACGATTGCGGCAAATCCATCCCGCCAACCAAACGACTGGCCGACAAGCGTGCCAACAGGCACACCTAGCACCGTGGAGATCGCTATCCCACCGAACACCACCGCGATTCCACGGCCCTCATGGCCCGGAGCAACAATTCCGGCTGCCGCCACTGATGCTATGCCAATGAAGAGCCCGTGTAACGAACCCGTCACCACTCTGCTCGCAGCGAGCAATCCGAAGGTCGGGGAGACGGCAGTCAGAACAGTAGCGACGACATAAGCCGCCAGGGCGAGCTTGAGCGTGAACAGACGAGCCCACCGACCGGTAAGAGCTGTCAAGAGCGGTCCACCGACCGCGATTCCCAGAGCATAGGCGGTAACCAGTCCTCCTGCACGACTGATCGATACGTCAACGTCGCGTGCAACCGGCTCGAGCACACCGACAACGACAAGCTCCGATGTTCCAAGTACGAAGGCGGACACTCCCAGAGCCATCAGCCCGAGACGGGCGCGTAGCTGTGATACAGCCGATGACGATGCGATCGCCATGCCGTTGTCCTCTCTGCACGCCGGATGCGACAACACAACAGGCTGCACCTGCTCAGAGCAGTGGAACAAGGATCGATCTCTTAACGCTTCATGCAGGGACACTTCATGATGGCCCCTGCCTGCACTTCCCGGACTTCCCGCCGGACTCGCAGGACCTCCTCGTCCACCTGCTCGTCCTTCCGAAGGCTGGGAGAAGGTCCATGTGCGTTTCGTGTGCACTCCGCCCCGCATGCTGTCATACAGCTGGCGTCTCGCACGCCCGACTGTAACGATGCCACCGCGCTTGTGATCTGCCGCGGTGAGGCCATAGGGACTGGGCTGGACAGGTGTTCGGATACATTGCGGGCAGGGTTGCCTCAGGCACAGTTGTGTTGTTGATGATCGCCGTGTCGACGTTCGCGTTGTTCATCCTGGGTCCGGCGGATCCTGCGGCGGCGATGTGCGGGGATGCGAACTGCCCACCCGAGCGTTACACGCGGATCCGGCACAGCCTCAATCTGGATCGGCCGATAGTAGAACAGTTCGCTGAGTACATGGGCGGCATCGTCACCGGCCGCGAACTCAGGGCCGGCGCCTGGGTGAAGCCCTGTCCGGCGCCGTGCTTCGGCTACTCCTTCCGGCGGGACCGTCCGGTAACCGAGATCATGCTCGAGCACCTGCCCGTCACCGTATCGATCGCGCTCGGCGGTGCGTTGATCTGCGTGGTCGCCGGTGTGCTGATCGGAACCTGTGCGGCAATCTACCGCGGAACCTTCATAGACAAAGGTGTGGTGGCTCTGTCGCTCCTGTTCGGCTCGATCCCCTACTACGTGTTCGCGGTCACCGCGTTCCTCTTCCTGGCCGTGCAACATCCGATCTTCCCACGGACGGGGTACCAGCCCCTCCTGGAGAAAGGGCCGATCGCATGGGCGAGTGGACTCCTACTGGCTTGGATCGTGCTCGGGCTCACCCGCTCGATCGACTACTCGCGGTACGTCCGGTCCGCAATGGTTGAAGCACTGGAGGAGGACTTCATACGCACAGCGCGGGCCAAGGGACTGCCGCCGTGGAAGGTGAACATCCGGCACGGGCTACGCGCTGGGCTCGCACCGATAGCGACCATCTTCGGCCTGGACCTGGCCGGCTACTTCTCCGGCTCGGTCTTCACCGAGCGGATCTTCGACCTCAAGGGCCTCGGAGCCGTCGCCCTCGATGCCGAGCGCACCTTCGATCTACCAGTCATCATGGGCACTGTGCTGTACACGACGATGCTCATCGTCGTGGCGAACCTCCTGACAGACCTCGCCTACGGCTGGATCGACCCCAGAGTTCGCGTCTCCCAGAACTCGTAGGGGACCTGATCCGCCACACACGTTGGTCAAATGGCGCACCGTGCCAAGAAACGCCACTAGCACAGAGCCATCGACTGCTGCACCCGCCTGATCAGGTCGTCATCCCAACACCACGCCCGTCGCCTCGCCCGCACTCGTCGCACCTCCGCCCCACTGTCGGCGAACCAAGATCCGAACTGGGCAGCCGACAAGCGCCCCGTTTCCAGACGTCGCGGCGTCTAGCTCATTGGCAACAAGCAACGCCAACAGGCCAGGCCGACAAAGGAGCACCGACATGGAAACCAGTCATCATCAGCGAGGACCTCGCATGACCGTCATGCCACAGGACGGGCCGAACTCGCCAGAGCAGCAGCCTCGTCACGGGTTGACGTTTGTCCTGGTACACGGTGCCTCCCAGACCGGAGCCACCTGGGAATACGTGGCGGCCGAGCTACGCCGCCGCGGCCACACGGTGTACGCGCCAACGATCGCCGGGCACGGCCCAGACGCGCCGAGAGACCTCACCCATGCCGACGGGACGGCCTCACTTGTTGCCTACCTACGCCAGCACGACCTGTCAGATATCGTCCTTGTCGCGCACTCGATTGCCGGGACTTTCATCGCCAAGGCCGCAGAACAGGTCCCAGAGCTGATCAAGAGACTGGTGTTCTACAGCGCCTTCGTGACCGCGGATGGGGGTGCACTGGTCGACGAGTTCTCACCCGAGCTGGCTGCTCTCTTCAGCGAGATGGATCCCGCCCAGGGAATTCTTCTCCCGTTCGACGTGTGGCGGGAGCTCGCTTGCAACGACATCGACCTGGCCACTGTCAACGCGATGTATGCGGCGATGACGCCCATCCCTATCGCCTACCTCACGGACAAACTCGACCTCGGGGTCTTCTACGAACTGGTGCACACGAGAAGGATCAAAACCAGTTACGTGAACCCTGTCAATGACATCGCCCTGGGTGTGAACACGGATTGGTTTCCGCGATTCGCCCAGCGGCTCGGGCCCCTGTGCCGGATCCTGCAGCTTCAAGGCGGCCACGAGGCCAAGACCACCCACCCCAGCGAACTCGCTTTCACACTCATCCAGGCCGGCCGTGACTGATGACCAGCTCGAACCGTCGAGCTCGCCGAGCCGCGGCCGAATCGAGAATCGAAGCGGGCCTGCCTGACGAGACACCGGCTACAGAAGCCTGTCACCAGGTCGACGTAGCTACGAGTACAGGTCCGCCCACTACCCAATCCGCACTGGTTGGTGGGCGGACAATGAACAACCTGAAGTGAATGGGAGCAGCTCCGCACCAACCCCCGGTATGCGAGTGGCGGTCGAGCCCTGGGCGAATCAGCACCCGGCATCGTGAAGTCTTGCTGCACGTTGCCTTGATTGATCGGACCTTGATCGAGGTCAGCTTCAGGCTGAGGCTGGTGCTGATGCCAAGTAGCACCTGATCGGCGCGTGCCGCCTTGGCTTGGAAGGAGATTGACGATGCATGTGTTCGTAGCCGGAGCAACCGGAGCGGTTGGGAGCCGGCTCATACCCGCGCTCGTCGGGGCGGGCCACCAGGTAACCGCGACCACCCGTACCGCTGACAAGACCACCCGACTACGCGAGTTGGGTGCCGACACGGTTGTCGTCGACGGGTTGGACGCGACCGCGCTCACACGGGCTGTCGTCGCAGCCGAACCCAACGCGATTGTCCATCAGATGACCGCCCTCTCCGGCAGGGCGGACCTTCGGCGCTTCGACCGATGGTTCGCCGTTACCAACCGCCTGAGGACAAGAGGCACCGATATTCTGCTGGCCGCGGCTCGCGAGGCCGGTGTAGAGCGGGTCGTCGTACAGAGCTACACAGGTTGGTCGAACCCACGCACGGGTGGGCCGGTGAAGACCGAGGCTGACGGATTGGATCCACATCCGTTGAAGTGGCAAAGCGAAAGTCTGGCCGCGATCCGTCACATCGAGGACACAGTTCCAATGACATCGGCCAAGGGGATCGTGCTGCGCTACGGCAACTTCTACGGTCCGGGCGCGACAGAGGCGCTGGTCTCGATGATCCGCAAGCGCCAGTTCCCCATCATCGGCGACGGTGCCGGCATCTGGTCCTGGGTCCATCTCGACGACGTTGCGACCGCCACAGTGGCGGCCCTCGAGCGCGGCAGCCGAGGTGTCTACAACATCGTGGATGACGAACCGGCCCCAGTCTCGGAATGGCTTCCCTACCTGGCGGACATCGTCGGCGCGAAGCCGCCCATGCAAGTCCCGACGTGGCTTGGCCGCCTCCTGGCCGGGTCGGTCGCCGTGCGCTGGATGACCGAAGGTCGAGGTGCCTCCAACTCCAAATCCAAGCGTGATCTCGGTTGGGAGCCCGCGTGGCCGAGCTGGCGTCAAGGTTTCCGGGAAGGACTCCACGATCCCGTGCACCGATCACGCAAGGCCTCGTAAGCGAAAAATGTGCGAACGGTTGGAAGACTGTGCCGGCAGTTATGGGTCTGCGCGGTTATCTCTGTACTGCATCCTGCTGGTACGCCGAGCAGGCGAGAGGATGGACTGTGGGTTCGACCCGGCGAGGGTTTCTGGCTGCGACGGGTGGCTTGGCGGTACCGGTGGTGGTGGGTGCTGTGGGTACTGCCCGTGCGGCGCAGGCGGCCAACGTGTCTGATGGGCATGGCTTCTCGGCCCGGCAGGCGTGGGGATCGGGTACGCCAGGCGCGCCCGGTGTTGGTGATGAGGTCTATCCCGGCCCGGGTAACGGTGGCTACACCGCCGAGGCCTATGCCCTGGACCTGACCTACACCGCGGCCGGTCAGCCGGTTGACGCCTTGGTGGAGGGCAGGGTCACGATGACGGCCAAGGCCACGCAGAGCCTCAGCCGTTT
>NZ_BAAGYY010000001.1:0-108045 GCF_054779015.1 Flindersiella endophytica | reverse complement strand
ACGAGGTCTCCGCGTATGAGGTTCGTCTTGGTCGATGAACCCCTCTACCGGAGACCTCACTTGTCGACGATCACGACACGCCCGACTTCGAAACACGGCCTAGCCCGCGATGCCGGTGAACTCGGCCGTTCGGACCGTGTCCTCGTGCTGAAAGTCCAGGTAGAGACGGTACGCGCCGCTGCTCGGCACCTCGGCGAAGAACGTGACACCCGGCCCGGCCTTGGTCTTCCCGTCGCCGGGCTCGCCGTCGGGGTGGACATGGAGGTACGCCAGGTCGCCGTCGCGCAGCGCGACCAGGTGACCGTACGCACCGAGGTACGGCTGCAGGTTCGTCACCGGCTTGCCGTCCTTGCTGACCGACAACGTGAGCTTGCTGGACTTGCCGGGCTCGAGGTGGCCCTGGATCGTCACGACGTAGCCGTCGACCGTGGTCGTGTGCTGCTCGGCGGGCAGCGGCTTCGGCTGGAAGCTGCCGGGCGCGAAGACGTCGGTGCCGAGCGTCAGCCCGTCCTCGGCGCCGGCCGGCTGGAAGTCGGCGTACACGCGATAGGCGCCGGGCTCGGCGAGCGTGAGCGGCACGCTCCACTCACCGTTCGCGGCCATCGTGGGGTGCAGGTGCTGGAAGCCGGACAGGTCGCGGCGCACCACGATGAGGTGCAGCCGTTTCTCATGTGCCAGGGCGAACCGGGTCAACGGCTTGCCGTCGGTCCCGGTGATCGTGAACCGGAACGGCACCTGCCGGCCGGGCTGGACCGTCGTCGTACGGGGCTCGAGGCGATAGCCGCCCTGGGCGACCTGCAGGCCACCGGGTACCTCGAGTTCGGTGGCGGCCTCGTGTTCGGTGCCGTGCCCGCCTTCGTCGTCCGCCATCTCATCCATGTCGTTCGACTCGCCCGAATCGCCCGGCTTCGTCGTGGACATCTCGTGGCCGGCGCGCGGCCTCTCCGTGGCACTGCCGGCGCCCGGACCGATCAGCTTGCCGACCCCGATCCCCGCGACGAGCAGGACCGCCAGGGCCGCGACGTACAGGCCGAGCTTGACCACAGCGTTCACGACACGCACTCCTCACACCGAGACTGAATACCCCCGAAGGGTATCTGGCAAGGATGGCTCGTGCAACCCCTACCCCCTAGGGGTACGCAGGTGATCTCCGTCGCCGACGGCGTGCGCCTCGTCGAGCAGTGCGGCGAACGAGTCGTCGAGTTGGCCCGCCGATCCGATCCGCCAGGCGTGGAAGTAGAGGCGTTTGGTGAGCGGCTCGACCTTGGTGAAGCGCGCGTCCTCGACCTCGCGCGCCAGGACGAGATGGCCGGCCAGCCAGTCTGCCCGCGGCGTGACCGAGGCGAAGATACGGCGGCTGCCGCACAGGACGATCGGCCCGTTCTGCAGCTCGAACGTCGTCGGACCACAGGACCTGGCCAGCTCGACGAACCGGCCGAACATCCGGCGGACATCCGGCGGCAGGTCGGCGAGGTAAGGCTCGAAGTCGGCGTCGGACGTCGCCGCGGGCCAGCGGCTCTTCCGCATCGCAAACCACCTCCGCACCATCAGGTGAAGGGTCTACACGCCAGCCTAGACACGCCCGGCGGCCACAGGGAGATCGTCCAGCGGATCGAGCGGCGGCCGGATCTTTGTGCACCATGCCAGAGGGAGGCTGGCATCCGCGGCGCAGCCCAACGGCCTGGCCGACCGGCGGCGTGGGCGTCTGGGCCGTTCAAGCGCGCGGCCCCGGCGGCGTAGCCGCCACATGAGTACTGCGCGCCGCGCCGCGCCGCGCTGCCGTGGCCTGGCGGCGTGGCAGGAGTGTCGCGCTGCCGGTGCCGCGGGATGTCAATGAGCACCGTGTCCGGCATACTCGCGAGGCGCCGCGGGACCGGCAGCGTGGATGCCAGGCGTCGCGCGTCAGGCGATACTTATGAAACACCTCCTAGCCCAGGCTCACCACGGTCGGCGTTCCCACCGCGAGCGCTCCCGTTCGCGCGGTGAGCGTACGGGTCGCGGCGTCGTACGTCGACGCGGCGAGGGTGCCGTTCACGCGTACCGGGACCGGCCCGTCGACCGCGCGGAAGCGGAGCGTCCAGGTCCGGCTCACCACCGCGCCGGGATAGCTGCCCTCCCGGCCCCCGATCGTCAACGCACGCGCGGACTCCGCGAACCCGATCGTCGTCCGCGCGGATGCGCCAGAGCGGTAGCCGTGGCCCTCACCGGCATCCTCGTACAACGTGAACGAGCCGTCTCCCCCGGTCGCCACGTCGAGCGTGACCTGGTCCAGCGGCGCCTGCGCGTCGTTGGAGACCGCGTTGGTCCGGGTCGGCAGCACGCCACCCGAGCGGAGGAACACCGGCATCGTCGACAGGTCGTTGGTGACGGTCGCGGTGCTCGGTCCGGTGTAGGTGCGGCCGCTGAAGTAGTCGGTCCACTCACCCGGCGGGAACCACACCTTCGTGTCCACGTTGCCGAAACCAGGCGTCGTGACCGGTGCGACCAGCACGTCGTCGCCGTAGAGGTACTCCCCCTTGAAGGAGTACGCCTCCGGGTGCTCCGGATAGTCGAGGTAGAGCCCGCGCGTGATCGGCACACCGGTGTCGGCGGCCTCGCGCGCGAGGCTGTAGGTGTAGGGAATCAGCGCCTCGCGCAGCCGCAGGAACTTCTCCGCCGACTCCTCCGGCGCGCCCGGGAACTCCCACGGCAGCCGCGGCGAGTGGTTGCCGTGCAGGCGGGTGATCGGCTGGAACGCGCCGAACTGCACCCAGCGGGCGTACAGGTCGCCGAGCGGCAGGCCGTTGAACCCGCCGAGGTCGTGCGTGACGTACGGCACGCCGATGTTGCCCTCGCCGACGGTGAACGCCGGCTGCGCTCGCAGCGTCTCCCACGCGGTCGTGGTGTCGCCGGTGAAGTGGGCGGTGTAACGGTGGTCGGCCCACGGGCCGGAGGCATACAGCGGCGACGCGTCGTTGCGCTTCGACAGTGCACTGCCGAGCCGCGAGAACGCGAAGCCTCGCTGGCCCTTCGCGTCCGCGCGGTTGGCGTACTGCGCGTTGATCCAGGTGTCGGGTGTGATGCCGGGAGCACTCGCCGAACTGCTGTCGCAGCACCAGTCGAGCCACCAGCCGCGAACGCCTTGTTGCTCGAACGAGTCGTGCAGGCCGAAGTACGCCTGCAACTGCTGCGGATCGCTCCAGTCGAACACCCGGCAGGTCAACGGCGCGTACGTGCACTCGCCCTGCGCCAGCTTGCCACCCGCGGTCTCCTGCGCCTGTGTGTACTTCGGGTCGTACGGAACGATGCTCGGGTGCGCGTTCAGCACGACCTGCAGGCCCTGCTGCTTGGTCCAGTCGACGAAGCCCTGCGGGTTGGGGAACAGCAACGGATCCCAGCCCCAGCCGTTCCACGGATGCGGGCCCTTGAAGTCGGTGTCGACGACCAGCACGTCGAGCGGCACCTGGTGGGCGCGGAACGCGGGCAGCAGAACCGTGCGGTAGTAGAGATCGGAGTAAGGGGTGTACTGGGAGTACCAGATACCGAACGCCCAGCGCGGCAGCAACGGCGCCGGCCCGGTCAGGTCGCGGAGGTCTTTCAGGCCCTGGCGGTAGTCGTGGCCGTAGCCGAAGAAATAGCCGTCCTGGTAGGGCTTTCCGCCGTGGTCCGGGCGCTGCGCGATCGTGCCGTCGGCGCGCAGGATCGCGGTGCGCGTGTCGTCGAGGACGTACCAGCCGTCCTTGGTCAGCAGGCCGTCGAACGTACGGGCCGCGCCGGTCTTGTTGTCGAGCGAGCGCCGCCAGCCGCCGAGGTTCTCCGGCGCCGCCGGCGGTGCCGGGTGAGTGCCTCCCACCGCCGTCACCGAGATGCTGTCGAGGTTGACCCGGCAGCTGTCTCCGGCCTTGCAGGCAAGCGAGACGGGCGCCGCGCCGGCCGGCAACGTGACCGGCACCGAGACGACCGACCAGGTGTTCCAGTCGGTGGTCTTCGGCAGCTGGATCTGCTTGCTGGTGCCGCCCGCGGTCAACGTGAGCGTGCGCGTCGTGTGCTGCAGGTCGTCGGACAGCCCGTTGGCGTATCTGACGTTGACGACATAGTCGCCCGCGGCGGCCAGACCGCCGGCGGTCCAGGAGACGCCGGCGCCCGGCGCTGTCAGGCCGTCGACGAAGCCGCTCCCGGTGTAGCCGGTGTGGTCGATCGCGTGGCCCGCGTTGCCGTTCAGGGCTTGGGCTTCCGCCTCGCATCCGGTGTTGTAGGCGCACACGCCACCGAAGTCGGGCCGTGCGGTGACGGCTCGCGAGCCGGCCGTCAGGTCGATCGAGAGGTTCGCGCGGGTGAACGGGCCCGAACCCTGCCTGTAGCGCAGCGTCAGCTCGTCGGTCCGGATCACGCGCTGCCCGTTCTCGACGCTCGTCGTGAACGAGGGCGGCGGCATCGACCGGTTGACCGCGTTGAACGTGGTCCGGTCCTCGAACGCGCCGTCCTCGGCGTATTCGAGCCGGACAAGCGTCGGTGACAGCAACGTGAACCGGGCGTTGCCGTCCAGGACTACGTTGTCCGCCGCGTCACTGGGTGACGCCACCGGAACAGCTACGACAGCGGCGGCCGACAAGGTGGCCAGACACAACAGCAGACGCCGAACCAGCATCTCATCCCCTCCCGCGAGTGCCAGGAGGGAGAACTCTACGCGGATTCGGACGGGTTCGCTTGTCCGAAGCCACCGAGGTCGCCACGGCCGACGGCGAGGTAGGTGAACCCGAGCCCGATCATCGCCTCGGCGTCGAGCTGGTTCCTGCCGTCGAACAGCACCGGACGGGCCATCCGCTCGCGCGCTTCGGCCCACGGCACGTTGGTCAGCTCGGGCCAGTCGGTCACGACGATGGCGGCGTCCGCGCCGGTCATCGCCGAAAGCGGGGTCGCGTGCCGGGTCGTCACGTTCCACGGCTCGGCGTCGGGCAGCACCGCGAGCGGATCCCAGGTGCGTACCCGCGCACCCTCGGCCAGCAACCGTCCCGCGAGCACCGTGCTCGGCGCCTCGCGCATGTCGTCGGTGTTGGGCTTGAACGTCAAGCCCAGCAGGGCGATCTGGGCACCACGCAGCGATCCGAGGACGTCCTTCAGCCGCTGCACCGCCCTCCGCTTCTGCAGCTCGTTGACCTCGATCACGGCGTTGAGCAGCTGGAAGTTGTAGCCGGAGTTGCTCGCGATCGTCTTCAGCGCCAGCGAGTCCTTCGGGAAGCAGCTGCCGCCGTAACCCAGGCCGGGCTTGAGGTAGCGCGACCCGAGCCGCTGGTCCAGGCCGACCGCTTCGGCGACCTTCTCCACATCGGCGCCCACCAGGTCGCAGACGTTGGCGATCTCGTTGATGAAGCTGATTCGCGTTGCCAGGAAGGCGTTCGAGGCGAGCTTCACCATCTCGGCGGACGCGACGTCCATGCGTACGATCGGCCCGTCGATGCCGGCGTGCAGCTCCGCGATCAGGTCGGCGGTCGCCTGGTCCGAAGCGCCGACGACGACCCGGTCGGGCTCCAGGAAGTCGCGGATCGCCTTGCCTTCGGCGGTGAACTCCGGGTTGGCGGCGTAACCCACGTGCGCCAGGCCGGCTTCGTCGAGGTAAGCCCGGATCCGTACGCCGGTGCCGACCGGGACGGTGCTCTTGGTCACCACCGCTCGTACGTGCGATGCGCCGTCGAGCACCTCCAGCACGGACCAGACGCGCGACAGGTCGGCGTCACCGGAGGCGGACGGAGGCGTGTCGACGCAGATGTAGACGACCTCCGCGTCCTCCAAGGCCTCCGCGACGTCGAGCGTGAACGTCAGGCGCTCGCGGTGGTCGGCCAGCAAGGTGTCGAGGCCAGGCTCGTGAATCGGGACACCGCCCGATCGCAACAGGTCGACCTTGACCGGATCGATCTCGCGCACGGCAACGCGGTGGCCGAGCTTTGCGAAGCAAGCCGCCGTTACCAGGCCGACGTAACCGGCACCAAAGATCGCGATGCGACGTTCCGACATGGCGAACAGGCTAGTGCCGCCAAGTTCCGTGGCGCTGCCGACATGGCGGCGTGCGCGTCCTGATCTTCCATCGCAGCCGGTCGAAAATCGGTCAGTTGTGCGGCACCATGGCTTCATGCGGGAGAGCGTCGAGCAGCGGCACGAGCGGATCCTGCGCCTGGTCCGCGAACGGGAGTCCGTGCGCGTCGTCGAACTGGCGGCGGAGCTCGGCATCTCGGTCGAGACCGCGCGCCGCGATGTCACCGCGCTCGCCGACGTCGGGCGGCTCCGGCGGCAGCACGGCTCGGTGGCCTGGCCGACGCTGCCGCTCAACGCGCGCGACGCCCGGCTGGCCCGGCAGGCACCACGGCCCGCGCCGAGCAGTCTCGTGCTCGGCCTGGTGGTGCCCGTGTCCGGCTACTTCTTCCAGCAGCTCATCCAGGGCGCCCGGGCGGCCGCGAACGCCGCGGGCGTGCGGCTGCTGGTCGGCATCACCGACTACAGCCGGGCCCGCGACACCACGCAGATCCAGACCATGATCGAGGCCGGTGCCGACGGCTTGCTGCTGACACCCAGCTGGGACCTGGCCGGTCCGGACGACACCGATCTCGTGGAGCTCGCGGGCCTGCGCCGCCCGGTCGTCCTGGTCGAACGGCACATCCCGGTGGGCGCCCGCGCCGCCGAGCTCGACCGGGTCGCGTCCGACCACGCCGAAGGCACCGCGCTCGCCGTACGCCACCTGGCCGGGCTCGGGCACGAGCGGATCGCCTTACTGGCAAAGCCGACGCACACCCAGCCACACATCCGCCGGGGCTACCACGCGGCCACCCACGCGCTCGCGCTCCCCGACGACGACCTGTCGCCGCCGGACGACACCCAGGTCGGCCGCCTGCTCGAGCTGGCCTCCGCCGGCGACGTGCGCGCGGCGATCGTGCACACCGACGTCGACGCGATCAACCTGCTACAGCGGCTGACCGCCCGCGGCCTGCGCGTGCCGGACGACTTCGCTCTGATCAGCTACGACGACGAGATCGCCGAACTGGCGGACGTGCCGCTGACCGCGATCGCCCCGGCCAAACGATCGGTCGGCGAGACCGCCGTACACCTGCTGCTGCGCCGGCTCGCCGATCCGGGCGCCCAGCACTCGCACATCGACCTGGTTCCCGAGCTGAAGCACCGCGCGTCTACTCGTCAGGTCGAGTTGCCCGTTAACTGACTGATTTGTGTCCGAACCAGGCCAAGGCCTTGATCGGTCCATTTCGGGAGATCAGCCTCACGGGTATGCCTCCTGCCCCCTGGTCTCGCCGCCGGTTCGTCCAGTCCGCGGCCGCCGGCTTCTCACTCGCCGCACCCCTGGCAGGACTCCTCGCCCGGCCCGCCGCCGCGGCCACCGCGGCCACCGCGGCCGCCACAGCCACCGACGACGAGTACGCGACGCTGCGCACGACCTGGCGCGACCTCATCCTGGGCACGGACTTCGACCCCGCCGCCGAGCCGTTCGCCACCTTGCTCGCGAGCCTCGGCACCAACGCGCGCAACCACCTGTCACGGATGGCGCCCGCGGCCGGATCGCTGTGGCCCGACGCGGTGTATGCCGATCCCGAGCCCGACACCGACCAGGAGTCGTACGGGTACAGCGCGAGGCTCAACGACAGCTACAACCGGCTGAACCTGATGGCGCAGGCCTACTCGCAGCCCGGCACCGGCCTCACTGGCGACGCGGGTCTACGCGACGCCGTCATCGCCGGTCTCGACCACCTCTACGCCGACCGCTACAACGAGCAGACGACGCGCTACGGCAACTGGTGGAACTGGCAGATCGGCTCACCGCAGGCCATCACCGACGTCTGCGTGCTGCTGTACGACCACCTGACCGCGGCCCAGATCGCCAACTACAGCAGGGCGATCGACCACTTCGTACCGGAGTCGGTGTTCGACAGCTACACCGGGACCAGCACCGGCGCGAACCGCGTCGACCTGTGCCGGGGCGTGCTGCTGCGCGGCATCGTCGAGCAGAACCCCGCGAAGATCGAGCTCGCCACCGCCGCGCTGGCACCGGTCTTCCCGTACGTCACCACCGGCGACGGCTTCTACGCCGACGGCTCGTTCATCCAGCACACGCGAATCCCGTACATCGGTGGCTATGGCGCTGTCCTGCACAGCGGCGTCGGACGGATTCTCGCGCTGCTGCGGGGATCGCGCTGGGAGCTGACCGACCCCAACCTGCGGCTGTTCCTCGACACCGTGGACGACGCGATCGCACCGTTCGTCTACAACGGGCTGATGATGGACAACGTGTCGTCGCGCGGGATCAGCCGGGCCGGCACGTCGGAGCACACCCGCGCCCACGGCCTGCTGGCGACGATCGTGCTGATCGGCCAGGGTGCCGACCCGGCGCAGAACGCCCGCTGGCGCGCGATGGTCAAGGGCTGGATGGAGCGCGACTATTACCTGCCACCGTTGAGCAATCCCGGCCTCGGCCTGACCAGCGCGGCGCTGCTTTCGGCCTTGCGGGACGACGAGACGGTCGCGGCCGCGCCCGAGCCGGTCGAGCATCGCCTGTTCCACAACATGGACCGCGCCACGCACCGCCGGCCTGGCTGGGCCGCGTCGATCTCGATGGCGTCCAAGCGCACGGCGCACTACGAGTACGGCAACGGCGAGCACGCCCGCGGCTACCACACCGGAGCGGGCTGGCTGTCGTGGTGGGGAGACGACTTCGGGCTCGAGCACTACTCCGACGCGTTCTGGCCGACCGTCGACCCGTATCGGCTGCCTGGCATCACCGCTTCGAAGAAACCGGTTCCTGACGGCTTCGGCGGCGAGTGGGGCCAGGCCGGCGGCACCGTGCCCCCGACGGCGTGGGTGGGCGGCACGACCGACGGAGAGTACGCGGCGATCGGCCAGCACCTGCACGGCATCGACAGCACGATGACCGCGCGGAAGTCGTGGTTCTGCCTGGACGACTCCATCGTCTGCCTGGGCTCCGGCATCTCCTCCACCGACGGCTTTCCCGTCGACACCACGATCGACAACCGCAACCTCGGCACCGGCGGCGCTCCCGCGTTGACTGTCGACGGCCGGCGTCAGCCGGCCACGCAGGGATGGAGCGGCCACTTCGGCCGGGCCCACTGGGCCCACATCGCGGGCGTCGCGGGCTACGTCTTTCCGAACGGCGCCGACCTGCGGGCCGTCCGCGAGGAACGGACGGGTGCGTGGCGGACGATCAACGCCGGCGGCCCGGCCGACCCGATCACCCGCCGCTACCTCACGCTCTACACCGACCACGGCACCGATCCCGTGAACGCCGGCTACGCGTACGTCCTGCTGCCCGGCGCGGACGCGCGGAACACGGCCCGCGTCGCCGAGGACGAAGGCTGGTTAAGGATTCTCGCCAACACAGCCGCCCAGCAGGGCGTCCGGGTCCAACGGCTCGGGCTCACCGCGGTCAACTTCTGGGCAGCCGGACGCGTGCACCAGCTCACCGCGAGCGCGCCCGCATCCGTCCTGGTACGGGAGAACCGTGACGGCACGGCCACGATCGTCGTCTCCGATCCGGCCCGCGAGGCCACCTCGCTGCAGCTGCGTTGGGACCGGGAGGTCGCCGAAGTGCTGTCCGCACCACCCAGCGTCGTAACGGCCGGCACCGGCGACCAGCTCACCCTCACCTTCGGCGACCTCACCGCTCTCGCCGGCGCTCCGCAGGAGGTCACCGTCCGGCTCGGTTGACCGCACGCGAGGCACTCCAAGGCACGGGGGGTTGGGGCTGCACGGCAAGCCGAGTCCCCGCTTGCCGTGCGGCCCGTTCCCCCGCCTTCGAGCCTCCGTCGTCCAGCCGCCGCTCGCGCCGGCGTTGGGCGAGTCCCGCGTTCTTCACCCGCATGCCATCGCTTGTGAGAGGACGGCCGCAAGGGGTGGGCTGCGATGAAAGACCACGAACTACGTCTTGCACGGTACTCAACGGCGGAGCGAGCCTCGCTGTCTGGATGGGCGGGGTTCTGCACGAACTGGACCTTTTGCGGCGGGCCTCCGCCGATCCGCCGGGCCAGGCTCCCTCGTACGACCAGCAGGTGTTCGACAGCTGGCGGGACCTTCCGGCAACCGGCAGATCACCGTCGACGTCATCGCGGGCAGCCGCGCCGGTGGCCTGAACGGCGCGATGCTGGCGACCGCGATCGCCGGTGGCGGGACGCTCGATCCGGGCGGCGCCGGCGGACGGCCGTGGCTTCGCAGGCAGTGGGAGGAGCTCGGCTCGCTGGCGTCCGGACGGCTGCTGCCGCGGCCGGAGACGCAGGTTGGGTCGTTGCTGGACGGCGACTACTTCAGCAGCCGGCTGCGCGACGTGCTCGGGGTCCTGTCCGCGTCCAGCGACGACAAGGAGGCTGACGGGTCCCCGGTCGTCGGCCGGCAACGACTTCGGCGACGTCACCTGCCTCGCCGAGGCGTGCCGTGCGAGCGCGTCGCTTCCCGGCGGGTTCACGCCTGTCGACGAGAGTTCGGCGCTGGCCAAGAGCCGGGTGCGGCCCGCGTGGGACGCCGGCCGGACCGCGCTGATCGACGGCGGCGTGATCGACAACGCGCCGTTCGGGCCTGTACTGGACGAGACCGTCCGGCGTCCGGTCGACGGCCCGTTCGAGCGCTATGTGCTCTACCTGGTGCCCTCGCCCGGCGGATCGGCTCCGCACGAACCGGGCAAGCCGGCCGAGCCGGAACCTCAGCCAGGGCTGACCGATGCCGTGCTGGCGACGTTCGCTATCCGCAGGAGGCCGACTTCCGCGGCGACATCGAGGATCTCGAACGCCTGCTGGGCGAGGCCGACTCCGCGTGGTCCGACGCCCAGGTGCTGTTCAACCGATGCGCCCGCGACCGCGACGAGGCGATGCGCGTCCAGCAGGCCGCGACGCTGCTCATACCCGCGTAGGCCCGCGCCCGCGCGGCCGGCGGTGTCTGGGACGCCTTGACCTCGGCGCGGAAGGGCCGCACGACGAGCCTGGAGCCCGCGCAGGCGCTGACCGAGGACGACATCACCACCATTCTCGGCGAGCATCCTTTGTGGGTTGGCGATCCGGCCACCGACCTGGCTCTGATGCCCGACCAGGGTGGCGGCAACTCCGGCTGGCCCTGGGGAGTCGCTGCCGGCGAACGCGTGGCGCAGCTGGTGGTCCGTTCGTTTCGGGAGCGGCCCGACCTGGCGCGACGGCGCGAGCTGCTGAACGCCATCGACGCGCTGCGGCGGATCCGTACGATCCGCGACCTCGCCACCGAACGGCTCGCGGACCTGTCCATCGGCTCGGAACAACCCCCGGAGACCGGCAAGTGGGCCCGGCAGGCGCAGCTCAAGGGCTACGTCCACGACATCGACAGCGTGCTGTCGGACCTGGGCGCACCCGCGACGATCGGCGCCGCGCTGCGGCGGGTCGCGGAGCAGCGGCCCGAGCGCGAGCTGGCAACGGCGATGGCCATCGAGGTGGTCTCGCGGATGACCGCGGCCAGGATGCCGTTGCAGCGCAGCGCTCCGTTCGAGTTCCTGCGGCTCGGACCCGACATCGCCCTGCCGTTCCTGGAGGACCGGCAGCGAGACCTGCCGGCGAGCAGCATCCTGTTCGGTACGCAGCTGCAACGCCTCGGCGCATTCGGCGCGACCGAGTGGCGGGCCTGGGACTGGCTGATCGGACGCATGCACGGTGTCGCGCACCTGGGCCGGCTGCTCGGCGCGGACGGCGAGTGGATCAGCCAGACGCAGCAGGCCGTGCTGAGCGCCGAGGGCTACGACGCGGGATCCGTCCGGACGAGGATCGAGCAGCTCGGCCGGCTCCACCACGCGACCGACGACCAGTGGAACGCGCTGCGGATCGTCGCGGCCGAGCTCCGGAAGACCGGCGACGGCGCGCAAGCCCTTCCAGGGTTGATCGATCGCGTACTCGGCATCGCACCGATGGTCACACCGTCCGGCGACTGGCTCCAGACCGTGCTGGCCGGGGAGGCCGGCGTACACGCGGGGAAGCAGTCGAGCCTGCTGCGGAGGTTCGTCCGGTGGTATACCGACCGCGCGTGGATCGCCGTCTGGGACCTGATCGAGGGCTCGCGGTCCCGCGTCAAGGCCAAGCCACCGTTCCCGCTGTCGTGGTGGCTCGTGCTGATCTGCCTGCTGCTGACGGCGGCGATGGTCACCGTCGCCGTACTCACCGAGCGGTGGCTGCTGCCGTTGGGCATCGGCACCGGCGCGACGGCGATCGCCGCGATGGGGATCGCTGTCGTACGACTGTGGCTCGAGGCCAAGCGCTCGGAGCTTCGCCGAAACGTCAACCAGAAGATCGATTCCGGCTGACCGGCGGATGTTTCTTGCGCGTTCCGTGTACCGTTGTCCGTGGAATGGGGTTATCTGCGGCCGGCTCGCCATTGCCGCGCAGGGATCGTCACTCGCCACCGCCCCCAGGACCCAGGGGAGGCGGCTAGGCTCGGCAATTCGTATTCAGCGTGCTGTTCACGGCATACTGACCGGCCCTGACCACATTGCCCGAACCGCGATCCATGAGGCCTGCACTCAGATGAGCGACGTTGGTGGCTTCGAGCCCGAGTCCGAGCGCGTGACGCGGCACCTGCGCGACGAGATCCTCGACGGCGCTCGGCAGCCTGGAAGCAAGTTGGTCGAACGCGACCTGGCGGCAGAGCTCGGCGTGAGCCGCGTGCCTGTCCGCGATGCGTTGCGGAGGCTGGTGGCCGAAGGCCTGGTCACGCCCAGGCCGCGCACGTGGGCTGTGGTTCGCGAGTTCACCGCGTCCGACGTCGCCGACCTGAACGAAGTCCGGTCGGCGTTCGAGCCGTTGACGTTCCGGCTGGCCGCCGAGCGGCGCACCCGCGAAGGGCTCGACCGGCTGCGGGCCGTCCTTGACGAGGAGCTGGCCGCGGCGCGCGCCGGAGACGCCGTACGCGCCCGGCGAGCCGCGGCCGACTTCCACGAGGGTGTCACGTCGCTGGCAGCCAACGACCTGTTGACCGAGCTCGAACGCACGTTGCGCAGCCGGATGCGCTGGCTGCTCGGCCAGCACGACGACCTGATGAAGGTCGCGGTGCAGCACGAGGGACTTTACGGCGCGATCGCCGATCGCGATGTCCTGCGCATCGAGAAGCTCGTCACCGAGCACCTCGAAACCGGGCGCCGGATGGCGGCGAGCCTGCCGCGGTCCGCAGCAGAGCTCTAGAGGTGTCCTTCAGTCGATGCCGAACCGGCGCGCCTGGAGCGCCCGGACCTCCTCGGCGAGCTCCGGATCCGGCCCGGCGACCTCGATGCCGGGTGCGATCGCGTTGATCGGCAGGGGCGCGACGGCTCCGGGTGCGATTCCCCACTCGGCGCGCCACTTCGTCAACTGCTCGGTGCTCGACGCGTAGACGATGCGGCCGAGGCCCACCCACGCGTGAGCGGCGCTGCACATGGGGCAGTGCTCGCCGGAGGTGTAGACCACGCTCTCGCGGCGCTCGTCCGGCGAGAGGTTTCCGGCCGCCCAGCGGGCGATCTCGAACTCCGGGTGGCGGGTGTCGTCGCCGTCCTTGACGCGGTTGCGATCCTCGAAGCGGACGACGCCGTGGACGTCGACGAGGACGGAGCCGAACGGCTCGTCGCCGTCGTCGAGCGCCTCCTTGGCGAGCTCGACGCAGCGGCGGAGGTAGCCGCGGTCTCGGGCCGTGAGGGCGGGCGGATCGATCGACGCGTTCACGCGGCCACTCTAGCTTGACTTGTTTGGTATACCGATCTTGCGCCCATTGGGCTGCAGCTTTCTTGGGCCGGCTTGATGGCAGGCTTGGACTGTCAACTATTTGGTATACCATCGTGCACATGCGTTCCCTGGCTCTGACGAACGTACGCCCGTGGGGCGGCGAGGCAGTCGACCTCGTGGTTTCCGGCGAGACGATCGACGTGGTCGGCCCGGCCGGCGGCTCCGGCACGTCCGCGGCCGTCGCCGCCGCTTCCGAACGTGCCGACGGCGGTGGCCGGCTGGCGTTGCCGGGATTCGTCAACGCGCACGCGCATGTGGACAAGAGCTGGTGGGGGCAGCCCTGGGTTTCCTACGGCGGCGAGCCCACGACGGTCGGGCGGATCGCGCACGAGCGGGCGGAGCGCGGCAAGTACGGCATCCCGAGCGTGTCGAGCACGACCGAGGTGCTGAAGGAGTTCCTGCGGCACGGCACCACGGCGACGCGCACGCACGTCGACGTCGACCTCGGTGTGGGCCTGCGCGGCATCGAGGTCTCCGCCGCGGCCGAACCGACCGCTACTCCTGGAAGACATCGGCGAGCTCACGCATAGCGCCGACCACGACCGCCGCCCCAGCCTCGACCAGCCGCCGGCGGCGGTCGGGCGACTTGGCGAAGCCGACTCCAGTGACCTGCGCCGCCCTCGCCGCCTCGATGTCACTCCGCGAGTCGCCCACCAGCACGCACGCAGCCGGCGAGACGTCGAGAGCGGCGACGGCTTTCCGCACAGGTGCGGGGTTCGGTTTCATCAGGTCAGGATCGGAGTACGCGCGCCCGACCACAACGTCCACGTCGCGGGCGAGGCCTTGCCGCGACAGATAGCTCGAGATCGCCGGCTCGGCGTTGTTGCTGACGACGGCCACGGCCATGCCCGCCCGCCTGGCAGCCGCGATCACACGGGTGGCGCCGGAGGTCGGAGCAGCTGTCTGGACCGCCGCTGCCTCCTCAGCCCGCAGCCGATCCTCCACCCGCGGGGTAAGGCCCGGATGGGCTGCGCTCACCCAACGCAGGACCTCGAGCGGATCACTGCCTCCGGCGAGCCGTGGCGGAACCCTGACGTTCTCCTGCTCGAGGAACGCACGAAGGCGGAACGCGACCATCGACGCCGGGCGTCCGGCGAAGACGCTGCAGATCGGGCCGTCGAAGTCCAGGAGCAACGCGACGGACTCGCGTAGGAGACGAGACAAGCGCGTCTTCTCGGGCACCCTCTCATTGTCAGGGTCCGAGATCGATGAGTTCGGGTGGCCTCGGTGGTCTATCTGAGCGGTGACCACCCTGGCGCCAGTTCTTGGTTCGCGAACGCAGGAGGAAGACGGATGACCGCGCAGATCCGGCTCTACATGGCCATGTCGCTTGATGGGTTCATCGCCGGGCCTGATGACGAGCCTGGGCAGGAGCTCGGGCGTGGGGGTGGGCGGCTGTTCAACTGGCTGGACGATCGGCTCGGGCCGGGGGTGAACGGACAGGTGTATCAGGAGGCCATGGCCACCGGCGCCCTGATCTCCGGGCGGCGGACGTTCGAGCTCGCGGGGCGGTGGAACGGTGACCACCACGACGGCGTGTCGATCCACGTCCTCACCCATCGGGTCGACGACGATGTGCCGTCCGGCAACACGACGTTCTACAACGACGTCAAGGCTTGCGCCGCCGATGCGCGCGCCGCCGCCGGCGAGAGGGCTGTCATGGTGCACGGCGCGAGCGCCGCCCAGTCGCTGTTGCGCGCCGGAGAGCTCGACGAGCTCGAGATCCATCTCGTCCCGGTGCTGCTGGGCGCGGGCCGCCGGCTGTTCGCCAACACCGAGCCGAACGCCGTCGAGCTCGAGCTCGTTCGCCGGCTCGAAGGGCGGGACGCCACCCACCTCCGCTACCGCGTGCGACACTGACGATCCCCGAGGGTCGTTACGCGCGACGTACGCGACGGAAGAGGAAACCAGCCGGCATGACCGAGATCGCCGTTCACATCAACGCCCGCAACCTGCCCAGCGCGTGGTGTCGCGACCACGGCGTGACCAGTCTCGGGCTCAGCCGCGCCAAGGAGGTCGTCGGCGCCGTCTCGACCGACGAGCCGGAGGCCGAGTTCGACCTCACCGTCGACGTCGTACGCAAGCCGGACGCCCTCGACTTCCGCGGCCCCTGCGTCTTCGGCAAGCCGGGCGAACGCTTCCTCTACCTCAACTGGACGGGCGGCTCCGGCAGCGGCCGGATCAAGCTCCAGCTCGTCCCCGTCGATGCCACGCTGGTCGAGGCCGCCCTCGAAGGCGGCAGGCTCGTAGCCGATCTCGACCTCACCGGCCCCAAGGGCGGCCCGGTCTACGCCAGCGTCCGCCCACCGGCCCTGACCTGGCGGCACGCGCCCTAGCCGGCCTCTGTCCCTGGCTGTGAACGATGGACAGCTCCTCCAGATCTTGCACTACTGCACATTGAATAGTACCGTCTCTCGCATCAGGAGGGAGACGACCGATGGCTGAGCAGGACACGCTCACGGCTGAACTGGCCTACTACGAGGCCGCCGTCCGGGCTGCGACGACCGACCTGCCCGCGAATGTCGGGGAGTCGATGATCGAGGATCTGCGCGCGCACGCCACCGAGCTCGCCGCTGACGAGCCGGACGTGACGTTGTCGGAGGCGCTCGGGTCGCCGTCCGCGTTTGCCGAGGAGTATCGCGCGGCCTCGAATGCCGGCGACGTGCGGCAGCCGCCGCCGGCCGGCGCTCGCCACGTCACCGGATGGCGCCGTTGGCTGTTCCCGTTCGGTCTCCTCTGTTACGTCGCGGGCATCGGGGTGTTCACGGTCGCGCTGGTCAACACCGGCAACGAGGGCTACCAGCTACCCGGCGCCGCGCTGGTGCTGACCGGAGTCCTGCTGGCCGTTTCCTGGCGCAGGGGCTGGACGGCACCCGCCGGGTTCGATCGGCGCGGCTGGCCGGCGCCGGCTCGGGCCGCCTACGTCGCCATCTGGGCGCTACGCGGCTGGGGCCTGGTCGTCTTCGCCGACGCGTACGTCATCGGCGGTGACTATCCCTATCCCCAGCTGACCGGCTTCCCGTTGCCGCAGTACTTCGGGCTCGGTCTCGGCGTCTTCGACGGCGGCGGCGCGGGCGGCCTGATCGTGATCCTCGCGGTCGCGGCGCTGTCGATCTGGCTCGGCCGGGGCGAGCACCGGCTCGGCAAGTGGCAGGCCCTGGTCTTCCCGGTCGACCTCGTGCTGGCAGCCGCTCCCGTACTCGCCGCGATCAGCGTCCTGCTGAACGGCGTCTGAGCAAGAGCTCTCAGCCCTTCAGCGCCGACGACGTGAGCGACTGGATGAACGTCTTCTGGGCCAGGAGGAACGCCAGCAGCACGGGTACGACGGTGATGACGTTGCCGGCCATGATGGCCGACCACTGCGTGCGGTGCTGGCCGTGGAACGTCGCCAACCCGAGCTGCAACGTGTAGTTGTGGTCGTCGTTGATGGCGATCAGCGGCCAGGCCAGGTCGTTCCACGAGGTGAGGAACGTCAGCACCGCCACAGTCGCGATCGCCGGGCGGGACAGCGGGATCACGACCAGCCAGAGCGTACGCAGGCGTGAGCAGCCGTCGATCCAGGCCGCTTCCTCCAGCTCGCGCGGCAGGGAGAGGAAGAACTGGCGGAGCAGGAAGACGGCGAACGGCGTGACCAGCGACGGCACCATCAGCGCCGCCAGCGTGTCGATGATCTCGAGCTTCTTCAACAACAAGAACGTCGGGATCATCGTGATCTGGAACGGGATCACCAGGGTGCCGAGCATCAGCGCCAGCAACACCCGCGAGCCGCCGAAACGCATGCGGGCGAAGGCGTAGCCGGCGAGCGAGCCGAAGATGAGGTTGCCGATGACCACCACCGACGCCACGATGACGGAGTTCAGGAACCAGCGCGGGAACAGCGCGTTGGTCAGGACGTACTGATAGCCGTCCAGGTGCAGCGAGTCCGGCACGATCATCGGCGGGAAGCGGTTGATCTGGGCGTTGGACATGAACGAGCTGACCAGCAACCAGACCAGCGGGATCGCGAACGCCGCGGCGACGGGCGCGAGCACCAGATGCCACGGGTCGAACGGCAGCAGCCTGCGCCGGTGGCTGGTGGGTGGACCCAGCGTCATGCGGTGCTCTCCTTCTCCGCGGATCGCCTGCGCAGCAGCCGGAAACCGATGCTCAGCACGAGCAGGCTGAACGCCACGACGTACGCCGCCGCCGCGCCGTAGCCGGCCTCGAACAGCTGGAACGCCTGGTACCACACGTAATAGACGATGACGGTCGTCGACTGCAGCGGACCACCTTGCGTGGTGACGAAAACGATGTCGAACACCTGCAACGACTGCAGCGTCTCCCACACCAGCAGGAAGATCGTCACGGGCCGCAGCAACGGGAAGACGACGTGGAAGAACGTCTGCCAGCGGCCCGCGCCGTCGATCCACGCTGCCTCGAGCACCTCCGACGGAATGTCCTGCAGCGCCGCGAGGTAGACGATCACACAGAAGCCGAGCCCGGCCCACAGGCCGATGACGACGAGCAGATAGAGCGCCTGGCCGGGATCGGTGAAGAAGCCCTGAGCGGAGATGCCGAGCTTGTGCAGCAACGCGTTGGCCAGGCCGAACTCCGAGTCGAAGATGAACGAGAACAGCACGCCCTGCGCCGCCGCGGAGATGACGAACGGCGCGTACACCAGCGTTCGGTAGACGTTGATGAAGCGGAGCTTCCGGTTGAACAGCAGCGCGAGCGCCAGCCCGCCGCCGATGCTCAACGGGACGAACAGCGCTGTGTAGACGAGCGTGTGGACGACCGCACCGTGGAAGTTCGGATCCTTCGTCAGGTTGCGGTAGTTGGCCAGGCCCACCCACTCCGCCGGTGTCACCAGGTCGGAGGCCTGCATCGACAGCAGCAGCGACCACGCCACCGGGAGGATGCTGAGCCCGAGGATCACCACCACCGCGGGCAGGATGAAACCCCAGGCGGTGGGCGTCTGGCCGAGGCTGCGGCGCGCCACTAACGGCTCATCTCGAGGGCGGAGTTGGCTTGCTGCACCGCCTCCCGCAGCGCGGCGTCAGGCGTGCTTTTCGTCAACAGCATCTTGCTGATGGCCTGGCCCAGCGCGCGTGACACCTTCGGGTAGGCCTCGATCGTCGGCCGGGTACGGGCGTAGGCGAGCGCTTCGGTGAAGACGTTCAGCCCGTTGGTCTTGTCGATGTGCTGCGTCCACTGCGGGTTCTTGGTCGTCGTCGTGCGCAGCGGGAGGCTGCCCGCCTGCTGTGCCCACTGGACGTCCTGGTTGCCGGACGTCAACCAGGTAAGGAACGTCACGGTCGCCTTCACCCGGTCCTCGCCGTTGTCGAAGACGGTCCAGGTGTCGGGGCCGGCGATCGTCATCGGCTTGCCGCTGTACGACGGCATCGGCACGACGCCGTAGTCGGTCTTGCTCTGCAGGAACTCCGGCAGCTCCCACGGACCGGTCGGGATCATGCCCATCTTGTTGTTCATGAAGATCTGGTACGTGACCTCGCCACCGGGCTTGGTGTCGACGTAGACGGACTTGTCCTTGCCCAGCTGGTAGACGGTCGACAGCGCCGTCAATCCCGACTTGCCGTCGAACGCGACAGACTTGCCGTCCTTGTTGACGACATCGCCGCCCGCGTCCCAGATCATCGGCCAGAGCCGCCAGACGGTGTTCTCGTCGCCTACGCCGGGCCAGCCGGTGCCGAACGTTCCCTTGCCCGGGTTGGTCAGCTGCTTGGCGATGGACACGTAGTCGTCCCAGGTCCAGCCGGCCTTCGGGGGCTCGACGCCGGCGTCGGCGAAGACCTTCTTGTTGTATGCGACGCAGAGGTTGTCGACGAGCGCGGGAATGCCGCGTAGCTTGCCGTCGACCGTGACGGCGGCCTTGGCCGCCGGCCAGAAGTCGTCCCACTTGACCGCGGGCGCCTTCAGCGACTCGGACAGGTCGACGACCAGCGGGCTGCGGGCGACGCTCGCGATGTCGGACCCGAAGATGTACGCGACATCGGGGTAGTCCTCTGCCGCGAGTGCCGTCGTGATCTTCTGCAGCATCGCGTCGGCGAGCACACCGCCACTGCTCGCGGTCACCTTGATGTTCTTGTGCGTACGGTTGAACGCGCTCACCAGCTTGTCGAGCGTCGCCTTGCTGGAGTCGGACTGGCCGTGCCACATGGTGATCGACGTGACGCCGTTGGACGAGGAGTCATCGTCACCGCAGGCTGAGAATAGAGGCGCGGCGCCGGCAAGACCGCCGAGTGCGAGCCCTGTGCGTAAGAACGCACGCCGCGTGGTGTGGCTGCCATCCATCGAGATCTCCTGTGATCTGTGAGTTGCTTAACGGTCGTGCGCGAACCTCAGATCCGTCCGGGTTCGCGAAGAAGCGGGGTAGGCCCGTGCGACCGCGGGCCGCGGGGGCTGGACAGGCGCAGCGCTTCGGGAATGAGGTCGCCATGGGCTTCGGTCAGCTCGTCGCAGAGCTGCCAGATCTGGTCGACGGTCAGCGACGCCGAGGTGTTCGCGTCGACCATGGCGGCCTGGCGGACGAGCCGCGGGTCGCCGCGCAGGGCGGCTTGCACGGTGAGCTTTCCGGTGCTGACGTAGGCCTGGTTGACGGCCGCGCACTGGATCGGCAGCGCGCCCATGGGTCGCGGGCGTACTCCATCGGCGTCGGCGTCGGCCGGAACCTCGACGGTGAAGTCGGGTGGCAGGTTGTCGATCAGCCCTTGGTTGGGGACGTTGACGACGAGCTGGCGGTGCTGTCCCGTCGTCAAGCTGTGGATGACTTGAGGCGCATACTCAGTAGCATCGCGGCTGATGTCCAGCAGCTCGCCGGCCTTCAGGGCATCCCGCGTCCGGGCGTACTCCTCGAGGTTCTTCTGGCTGATCCGCACGTAGTCGCCGACGGGGATGCGGAGGCGGTCGATTTCCTGGTCGTGGCGGAGGTACCACGGGACGTACTCCGAGGAGTGCTCGCTGGTCTCGGTGGGGTAGTAGCCGAGGCGCCGGTACATGTCGACGCGGACCCTCCTGCGTAGCTGCTCGTCCCGGGCGATCGCCTCGTCCAGCCTCGGGTAGAGGTCTTCGCCATTGTGCTGCCAGCGCAGCACCCAGGCCTGGTGGTTGACGCCGGCGCTTTCGTACGTCACCTCATCGAACGGTGCCTGGACGAGCTCGCAGAGGTCGTGGACCGTCCAGTAGACCGAGTGGCAGAGCCCGAGGACCTTGAGCTGCGGGGCCCGGGCGGTGAGGTAGGCGATGTTCATCGCCATCGGGTTGGTGTAGTTGAGCAGCCAGGCGTCCGGGCAGATCTCCTGGATGTCGCGGGCGATCGCGTCGAGAACGGGGAACGTCCGCAGGCCGCGGAAGATGCCGCCGATGCCCACCGTGTCGGCGATCGTCTGGTTGAGGCCGTACGTCGCGGGGATCTCGATGTCGCGCCTGGTGGCGGCGATCATGCCGACCTGGATGGTGTTGATGACGAAGTCGGCGCCGGCGAGGGCCTCGCGGCGGTCGGCACTCGCGCGGACGGTGCAGTGCTGTTGTTTTCCGAGCTGGTCGATCGTGCTGTGCGCGATGGCTTCCGCGGTGGCCAGCCGCTCGGCGTCGATGTCGTGGAGCGAGATGTGCGGATCGGGCAGGTCGCCGAAACCCAGGAGGTCGGCCAGCAGTTCGCGGGTGAACACGACGCTTCCGGCCCCGAGGAACGCGATTGTGGTCACGACTCACCTGCCACTGAGGACACGCAGACGGTACGAGCAGGTCTGCTCATGATCGTGACGCTAGCCTGATTGAAAAAGTGTGTCAATGGCTGGAATCAAGCATTAACAAGCATTGACCGACACTCTGTGAACAGCCTCGGTGGCGGATGGGAGCGCTTACGACGCGATCGGTGTCCGCGTCAGGCGGTGACGCCCGGCGCGCCGTTCTCGGCCCGGGCGGTGAGGCGGCGCCGGAACGAGGGGTCCTGTGGCGCCAGCACCTCCAGGTCGTACCAGCCGTGGCTGGCCGGCCAGCTGATCGTGCGGCTGCGGGACGCGCCCAGCTCGACGGTCTCGGTCCGGGTGCCGTACGCCAGCGCGCGTAGCCGCAGCGTGACCGGCTCGTCTCCGGCGTTCGTCAGCGTCAGCTCGATCCGGCCGTCCCGCCGTGGCTCGCCGCCGGCCCGCACGTCGACGCCTGCTGCGGCGCCGGACGCCGATCCGGACAGCTCGTACCAGAAACGGTTCGGCCCCTGCACCGCCAGCCGATACCCCTCCGCGCGGGTCTGGATCGGCTCGACGTGCTCGCCCCGCACGTCCAGATGCCTCGGGAGCTCGAACTCCCCGCCGTACGAATAGACCGCGAAGTGCGCCGAAGCCGAACCGGGGTTGGCGATCCGCAGCCGCAGCCGGCCCGAGTCGTCCAGTCGCGCGGAAACGGCCGGACGGTATGGCAGCGCCCGCGCGGGGCGGCGGCCGGTTTCCTGCCGCGGCATCGCCTGCTCCGCCGGAGCGCCCGGATGCCAGCGGCCGATCGGCGCCGGTACCGGCGCAGGGTGCCGCAGCCTGGGCGCCCTGCCCTGGTTGGCGAAGTCGAACGCCGACGTCAGGTCGCCGCAGGCAGCGCGCCGCCAGGCGCTGATGTTCGGCTCGTCGACGCCGGTCCAGCGCTCCAGGAAACGCAGGATAGACGTGTGGTCGAAGACTTCGGAGTTGACGTAACCTCCAACGGTCCAAGGCGAAACGACCGTCATCGGCACGCGCGGGCCGAGCCCGATCGGCCGGCCGTCGTACCAGTCGTCGCCGTTGCCGGACGCCGGTCGCGGCGCGACCGGAGGCGCCACGTGGTCGAAGTAGCCGTCGTTCTCGTCGAAGTTGACGAACAGCACAGTCTTCGACCAGGTGTCCCGATCGGACGCGATCGCGTCGAGCACGTCGTAGATCAGGTTCGCGCTGCCCACCGGCGTCGAGCTGCCCGGGTGCTCCGAGTCGACCGCGGACGGCACGAGCCAGCTGACCTTCGGCAGCGTGCCGGCCCCGATGTCCGCGCGCAGCCGGGAGACCAGCGACTCCGGCCGGTCGAACAGCGCGAAGTAGAACTCCTCCGTCGTACGGAACTCACCGTCGACGCCCGCGAGCAGCTTGTCGCCGATCCGCTTGAACGGCAGGAAGTACTCCACCGCGTTGTCGGTGAAGTTGTCCCATTCCTGGTAGATCTGCCAGGAGATGCCCTTGGCCTGCAAGCGTTCCGGGTACGTCGTCCAGTCGTAGCCGGGGTGGTCGTAGTCGTAGGCGGCGTTGGTGACCGCCCGCTGTGTCGTCCCCGGCTCGTAGCCGACGGTGCCGGTCCAGAGGTAGTTGCGGTTGGGGTTCGTCGAGCCGAACACCGAGCAGTGGTAGGCGTCGCAGATCGTGAACGTGTCGGCGAGCTCGTACTGCAACGGAATGTCCTGCCGCTCGTAGAACGTCATGGTGGCCTCGGTCTTGGCCCCGATCCAGCCGTCGTTCCAGCCCTGGCGCCACGCCTGCGTGCTTCCGGGGAAGCTGTGGTCGAGCGCGCCGAGATACTGGATGTCGGACGGCTGCCGCTCCTCCCGCTCGGCGGCCTCCCGCAGCGAGAACGGCAGCACCTCGCCCTGTGCTCCGCCGGGCTGGGCGAAGATCGGCCGGCCGTTCGGCAGCGTCAGCGGCACACGGTCACCGAAGCCGCGTACACCGCGCAATGTGCCGAAATAGTGATCGAACGAGCGGTTCTCCTGCATCAACACGATCACGTGCTCGATGGCCCGCAGCCCACCAGGCCGCATCGGCGAACGCCAGACCAGCAGCCGATGACGTGTTGGCAGCCCGGCGGCACTGACTGCCGCCGCACGTCCGTCGACAGCTGATCCCACACTGCCTCAGTACTTGCTCACCGACAAGTCGAACGTGAGGTCCTTGCTGGGATCCTGGATGAGCGTCTGGGTGACGTCGTCCTCCGACCACTTCTCGCCGGTGACCGACGAGGCGGAGAACACGATCACGCGGGTGCCGTGGGCGGTCTCCTGCTGTGTGACCAGATGATCTAGGTCGTACCAGCCGACGGTCGGGCTGAAGAGTGGCTCGTCCGGAGGCGGCGGCAGCGCGCGCTCATAGAGGGGGCGAAGCTTGCTGCTCTGGTCGGTGGGACGGTAGCCGTACACCGCCACCCGGTCGTTGGCCAGAACTGTCAGCAGCAGGGAGCCGGTCGGATCGAACGCGCCGTATCCCCAGCCGGGCACGGTGCCGCCTTCCGGCCGCGAGTAGAGCAGCCGCCCGTTCAGATCGAAGATCTCCAGGTCCGGCGCGATGTCGTAGCTGGCCGTGCTCGGGTTGACGGCGATGCCGCTGCCGTCCGGCAGCCAGGCCCACGGCCGGCGATCCGCCACTTCGATGTACCGGCCGTCCACGCTCTCTGACGGTGTGACGAGCAGGAAGCCCAACGGCAGGATCGCCTCGAAGCCGTGCCGCAGCACCTGGATCAGCAGCCGGCGCCCGTCCGGCGACCACCGCGCGATCTCCAGGCGGGTTCCCTGCTCCGGCGGCTTGATGGTCCGAGTCGCATTCCAGGGGATGCCGGTTCGGTCGTAGATCGTGACGTCGGGCGGCTCGGTCGCGTTCCACCCGCGGTAGTACCCCGCGGCCCATCGACCGTCCGGTGAGATCGCCAGTCCCAGATGCGGGTTCTCACCGGGCTGGCGCCGGAACGCCCCTCCACCCTGGCCGTTCGACGGCATCCAGAGGTACGGCACGGAGCTCGTCGGGCCCGGCACGTGGTAGGCGGTGAGCGTGACGTTTCCGCTGAACTCCGCCTCCACCGTGGCCTTGGTACCGGGAAGCCGCAGGCCCTTGGCCGGCCGGGCGATCGCAGGCTTCGGGGCCGGCGGGCCGGTCGACTTCGGCTTCTCCCTGGCGGCGGAGCGCCCGCCGAACGCGTCGAGGCCGAACCAGACGGCCGCGCCCGCGGCCGCGACCCCCAGCGTGGAGGCGACGACGACCGTACGACGACCAAGCCCTCGGCCCGCCGGCCGGGAGTCGGAGTGAATCGGTGCCGGCATCGGCCCGCCGCCGGTCAGCTCGCCGAGTGCCGCTCTGGCGGTGGGACGTCGCTCCGGGTCCTTGACCAGGCAGGCCGACACCACACGTCGCAGCGGGGTGTCGGGGAAGGCGGTCAGGTCAGGCTCGGCGTACAGGATCCGGTGCATCACGGCCGGCACCGATTCCGCGCCGAACGGCAGGTTGCCGGTGGCGGCGTACACCATCGTCGCGGCCCAGGCCCACACGTCGACGGCCGGACCGACCGGACGGCTGTCGGGTGGCGAGATCTGCTCGGGCGCCATGTACGACGGCGTGCCCACCACCGAACTGGTCAGCGTGGCCGTCGCACCCAGCGCGCGGGCGATACCGAAGTCGATGACCCGCGGTCCGGTCCTGCCGAGCAGGACGTTGGCCGGCTTGAAGTCGCGGTGCACGACGCCGGCTTCGTGGACGCCGGCCAGCGCGGTGAGCGTGCCGATCGCCAGCTGGGCCAGCTCGCCGCCGGTACGCGGACCGTGCTCGGCCACCAGCGCCTGCAACGACGGCCCGTCGACGTACTCGCTCACGACATACGGCCGGTCGCTGTCCACATCGGCGTCGAGCACCTGCGCGGTGTACGCAGCCGACACGCGCCTGGCCGCCGCGAGTTCCTTCACCAATCGGGCGCGCGCCGTCCGGTCGTCGGCGACGTCGGATCGCAACAGCTTGACGGCCACCTCGGCGCCGGCGGCCGACCGGCCCAGATAGACCACGCCCTGGCCGCCCTCACCCAGCCGGCCGAGCAGGGTGTACGTACCGACCCTGACCGGATCGTTCGCCCGTAGCGGCGCCGGCATGCCCCTCCCGATGACCCGAGCGACCTTTACGCTCATCCTGCCGTACGCGTTGGGGAGGGGTCCCCGGCCGCCGCGGATACGCTGCCGAAGGCCGTTATGCCCGTCTGGGAACGAAGGAGTGAACGTGCTGCTCGTACGCCGGGATCCACCCACCAGAGTGCGCTTCCTGCCCGCGGACGTCGGCAGCCTCGACGGCCCGCTGCCGCACAACGCTCCGCCGCGCACGCTGTTCACACTGGGCACGTACGGCGGCATGAGCGTCGAGCCGGACGCCGACTTCGAGCTGCTGTTCGGGCGCAACTACGAGGAGGTCCACGTCTGCGTGGGCGGCGACGACCAGCAGGTCAGCCGCCAGCAGGGATGCATCAGGTACGAGCGCTCCCGGTGGATCCTGCGGAACACCGGTCAGCGGCCGATCCGCTTTCCGCGCCAGCAGATCGTCTACAGCGGGCACAGCCAGGAGATCCCGCCCGGCTACACGCCGCTCTTCGTCATCGGCGCACGTCGCGAGCATCTGTTGCAGGTACGCGTCTCCGGCACCAGGCCACCGTCCAGCCTGGACTCCTCCATCTACGAAGCGACGACCTTTCAGCCGGTGAAGGTGAAGCTCGAGCCCGGCCAGCTCCTCGTCCTCGCCTGTCTCGGCCAGCACTACCTCCGCCACGAGCCGGACGCCCAGCCGGTGCCATGGTCCCTGGTCGAATGCGAGCTACAGGCGTTGCGGCCGGCGGAGCGCTGGACGTGGAAGAAGGCCGCCTGGATCGTCAAACGCCTGCGTGACGAGCTCTCCGAAAAGGAGGGGATGCCCAGGGTGCGGGCGAGCGAGATCCCAGGACCGGTGGGCAACACCCTCAACCACAACCTGATCACCGGCCTGATGGCCACCGCCCGCCTCCTCCCCAAACACCTGCGCCTCCTCAAGAAAGAAGCCGAAGCCTATGGAGCAGTCTCCGTCCAGGTGACCGGCAACTCGTGCACGCCGTAGATGTTCATGTCGGTCCGCAGCCTCACCTCGCCGGCCGGAACGGCGAGCTGGAGACTCGGGAAGCGCCGCAGCAGTCCGCCGAGACCCGCGCGCATCTCGATCCGGGCCAGCTGCTGCCCGAGGCACTGGTGCACGCCGTGCCCGAACGACAGGTGCCCTCGCGCGTTGCGGTGGACGTCGAGCGCGTCGGGGTTCGGGTAACGCAGCGGGTCGTGGTTGGCGGCCAGGAACGAGATGACGACGGTCGAGCCCTTGGGGATCAGCTCACCGCCGAGCTCGAGGTCCTCGGTGGCATAGCGGTAGAAGATGTCCGCGATCGACAGGTAGCGCAACAGCTCCTCCACGGCGTCGGGCATCAGGTCCGGGTTGGCGCGCAGCTCGGCCATCTGCTCGGGGTTCTCCAGCAGCGCGAACGTGCCCAGCCCCAGCAGGTTGGCCGTCGTCTCGTGGCCGGCGAGCAGCAGCAGGAACGCGGCACCGGTCAGCTCCTCGATCGTGAGGTCCTCGTGCCGGGCGAGGTCGGACAGGATGTCCTCGCCGGGTGACGACCGCTTCCGCGTGACCAGTTCCGCGAGGTAGGTGTTCAGCGCGACCAGCGCACCCATCTTCTCCTCCAGCGTCTGGTCCTTGACCAGGAACTGCGCGGAGTTGGTCTGGAAGGTCTCCCGGTCCTCGTACGGCACACCGAGCAGTTCGCAGATCACCAGCGACGGCACGGGCAGCGCGAACTCCTTCACCAGGTCGACCGGCGGGGTGAGCCCTGCCAGGTGGTCCAGCTGCCGCTCGGCGATCTCGACGATCTGCTCCTCGAGCAGCTTCATCCGCCGGACGGTGAACGCGCCGGTGAGCCTGCGCCGCAGTCGCGTGTGGTCCGGCGGGTCCATGCTGATGAACAGGCCTGGCATCTGCGGCGACGGCTCGGTGGCGACGGGCATGCCGGGACTTTCGTACGGCACGTGCATGATGCCGAGGTCGCCGCGCGAGCTGAACCGGGTGTCGGCCATCAGCTGGCGGACCGCTTCGTACCCCGTGACGAGCCAGCCCTCGTGACCATCGGGGAAGTGCAGCGGGCTGACCGGTCGGGCGTCGCGTAGCCGGGTGATCTGGCTGGGCGGGTCGAACGGACCCGCGTCGCGCTCCATCGGGAGGCCGTGCGGGACGGGAACCGTCTGACTCATCGTTTTCCTCTCGTGGCTGTTGTTGCGGCCACTCTCACCGGCCGGCCTGACACCCGGCTGACACGGCTCTGACACCGATCTGGGTGCGCCCGGCGGCCGGTCCGGGCGACCAGCTGCGCCGGGTCAGCAGCCGGGACCCGCCCGAACGCCGTGGCACAATCAACCGCGTGCAGATCGGGGTGCTTGGACCATTCGAGATTCGGACGGACGACGGCGAGCCGGCCGACGTCCCCGGCGCCCGGCTGCGCGCACTGGTGATCGCCCTGGCCCTCGAGGCAGGTCACACGGTCTCCAAGGCGACGCTCGTCGACTGGATCTGGGGCGAGAGCCCGCCTGCCGACGCGGCGAACGCCTTGCAGCGTTTGGTTTCGCGGCTGCGTAAGGTGCTGCCGGACGGCGTGGTCGAGGGCCAGACCGACGGCTACCGCCTGAGGATCGATCCCGACGCCGTGGACGCCGTACGCTTCGAACGCCTCGTCGCCCAGGCCCGTCATGCCGACGACCCCCAGGGCGTACGCCACCTGCGCGAGGCCCTCGCCCTCTGGCGCGGTGCCGCCATGCAGGAGGTCGGCCTGCTCGACAGTGACGCGTTCGACGCGGCCGCCACCCGGCTCGACGGGCTCCGCCTCACCGCCATGGAGGACCGCTTCGACGCGGAGATCAGCCTCGGCCACGGCGCGGAGCTGGTCACCGAGCTCACCGACCTGGTGGCCACGCATCCGGTACGCGAGCGGCTGGTTGCCGCCCTGATGCGAGCGCTCGTCGCGACCGGCCGCGACACCGAGGCGCTTCGCCTGTTCGAGCGTACGAGGGAGACCCTGGCCGACGAGTTCGGCGCCGACCCCTCTCCGGAGTTGTCGGCGCTCCACGTCGCCCTGCTGCGCGGCGAGCTGGGCCGGCGCGATGATGGCACCCGCAAGACCAACCTGCGCGCCGAGCTGACCAGCTTCGTCGGCAAGGACGCCGACGTCGCCGCGGTTCGTTCCCTGATGTCTGAGCACCGTCTCACCACGCTGATCGGTCCCGGCGGTACGGGCAAGACCAGGCTGGCCACCGAGACCGCGCGCACGCTGGTCGGCGACCTGCCCGACGGGGTCTGGATGGTCGAGCTCGCGGCCATCGGCACCGACGGCGACGTGGCCCAGGCGACGCTCGGCGCACTCAAGCTGCGCGATGCGCTGCTCGGCGACGTGTCGGAGGCGGATCCGACCGAACGCATCATCGCGGCCGTACGCGACCGGGCGATGGTGCTCGTTCTCGACAACTGCGAGCACGTGATCGAGGCCGCTGCGGCGTTCGCCTACCGCGTGCTCGGAGAGTGCCGGCGGCTGCGGATCCTCGCGACGAGCAGGGAGCCTCTCGGCATCACCGGCGAGGCGCTGTGGCCGGTCGCGCCGCTGTCGACCCCGGCTGTGAACGCCGGCGCCGACGAGATCGAGCTGTCCCCGGCCGTCCGGCTGCTGCGGGAGCGCGCGTCCGCCGTACGCAGCGACTTCGCCCACGACGCCGGAGCCCTGGCGACGATGGCCCACATCTGCCGGGCGCTCGACGGCATGCCCCTGGCGATCGAGCTCGCCGCGGCCAGGTTGCGCACGATGACGCTCGACCAGCTCGCGAGCCGGCTCGACGACCGGTTCCGCCTGCTGACCGGCGGCAGCCGCACCGCGCTGCCGCGGCACCGGACCCTTCGTGCGCTGGTCGACTGGAGCTGGGAGCTCCTCACCGACGCCGAACGAGCCGTGCTGTGCAGGCTCTCGGTGTTCTCCGGTGGTGCGAGCCTGGAGGCGGCCGAGTGGGTCTGCGCCGGCGACGCGGTGGAGGCCGGCGACGTCCTCGACCTGCTCACCGCACTGACCGAGAAGTCGCTGGTGGTCACCGACGGAGGTCAGGTGCCGCGCTACCGCATGCTCGGCACGATCAAGGAGTACGCCCAGCAGCGCCTCGCCGAGGCGGGCGAGACCGACCTCACGCGCCGGGCGCATCTGGCGTACTTCACCGATCTCGCCGAGACCGCGGAGCCCCAGCTTCGCGGCGCCGACCAGGTCGAATGGCTCGCCACGCTCGGCACCGAGCACGACAACATCGGTGCGGCGATGCGCGGCGCGCTCGCGTCCGGCGACGCGCAGGCGGCGATGCGGCTAGCGGCCGGCGCCGGCTGGTACTGGTGGCTGGCCGGCCACAAAACCGAGGGCATGGAGCTGATCACCGCGGCCGCTGACCTGCCCGGCGAGGTGACCGGCCTCGTCAAGGCCACGATCTACGCCATCATCGTGATGTTCGCGGTCTCCGGGCCAGGCGACGAGCAGCAGGCGGCAGAGTGGATCCACCAGGCGTACGAGGTCAGCAGCCGGCACGTCGAGCAGGGCCACCCGGGGTTGGGGCTCATCGTCGGGATGGAACGCATGTTGCAGGGCCCGGAGGCGGCCCTGACCGCGTTCGAGCCGGCCCTTTCCGACCCGGATCCCTGGGTACGCGCGCTGGCCCGGCTGCAGATCGGCAAGCAGCGGGTCATCCTCGGCCATGGCCGGCAGGACGCCGACATCTACTTCGAGACCGCGCTCGCCGAGTTCCAGGCGATCGGCGAACGCTTCGGGATCGCGTTCGCGCTCACCGAACTGGCCGACCTGATCGCCATGCGCGGCGAGATCGCCCGCGCGTGCGAGCACTACGAGGAAGCCGTCGCGGCTGTCACTGAGATCGGCGCCGTCGACGATGTCATCCACATGCGGGCCCGCCAGGCCCGGCTCTACTGGCTGCTGGGCGACAAGGACTCCTGCGCGGCCGCCATCGGCGAGGCCGAACGCCACGCCGTGGGCATCACATGGCCGGGCACGGTGGCCTACCTCGCCCTCTCGAAGGGGGAGCTCGCCCGCTGGAACGGAGACGCCGAGGAGGCCCGCAGGCAACTCGCTGTGTATACCAGCGAGATGGGCGACGAGGCGGGACACGCCCACATCCGCGCGACCACCCACGACCTGCTCGGCTACCTCGCCGCCGATCTCGGCGAGGCCCGCGAGCACCGGGCGGCCGCCTTCGAGGCCGCGACCGAGGCAGGGCACGCGACCGGCCTGGCGAACGTACTGATCGGAGTCGCGGACCTGGCGCTGCGCCAGGAGCACTACGACCAGGCCGCCCGCCTGCTCGCGGCGAGCACCAGGGCCCGTGGCCTGCCGGATCTCTCCCACCCGGACGCGGCCAGGATCGAACGTGAAACGCGCAGCCGCCTCGGTGACACGGGGTTCACCGAGGCGACTGAGGAGGGTGCACGGGCCGACTGGAGCGAGTTGGTCGCCGTCACGCTCGCTTCTTGAACGTCGAGGTCGCCCACACGTAGCCCACGACCGCGATCCCGACGCACCAGGCCAGCGCGATGATCGCGGTGCTCGTGTCGGGCGCTCCGCCCAGCAGCCCGCGCAGGGTCTCGATGATCGGCGTGAACGGCTGGTACTCCGCGAACTGCCGGAGCCCCGGACCCATCTTGTCCGCGGGCACGATCGCGCTGCTGAAGAACGGCAACATGACCAGGGGAACCGACGCCAGGCCGGCCGACTCCGGTGTCTTCGCAACCAGGCCCAGGGCGATCGTGAACCAGCCGGCCGCCAGCGCGAGCAACACCACGAGGCCCGCCACACCGAGCCAGTCGAGGAGACTCGCCTTCGGGCTGAACCCCAGCAGGAACGCGACACCGACGATCGCCGCGATGGCGACGAGGTTGGTCAGCAGGCTGGCGATCACGTGACCGGTCAGCACCGCGCTGCGGGAGACGTCCATGACCTTGAACCGGTTGATGATGCCCTTGGTCATGTCGGAGTTGACCGACGTCGCCACCGCTCCCAGGCCGTAGCAGACGGCCAGCAGCATCAGGCCGGGCGTCGCGTAGTCAACGTAGTCGACACCGACGCTGAACGCGTCCCCGAGCATGTACACGAACATCAACATGACCACGACGGGCATCAGGACCGCGTTGAACACCGTCATCGGGTTCCGGGCGATGTGCTTGAAGTTGCGGCGCAACATCACCAGCGCGTGAGACTTGCTCATTTCGCGGCTACCTCCGTGGTGTGGCCCGTGAGGGCGAGGAAAACGTCATCGAGGTCAGGGGTGTGGACGGAGAACTCCTCGGCGCTGAGCGAGTGCTCGTCGAGCTTGTCCAGCAGCGCTCGCAGCGACTTGGTGCCGCCGTCGCTCGGAACCCGCAGCGTCAGCGCGTCGTCGTCCCGGGTGGAGCCGGCGAAGAGCGGCGCGGCCGCGTCGAGCTCGGCGAACGTGCTGAACCGGAGCCGCACGTGCGTACCCGGCATCTGGCGCTTGAGCTCGTCGGGAGTGCCTTCGGCGACCAGCCGGCCCTGATCGAGGACGGCGAGGCGGTCGGCGAGCTGGTCGGCCTCGTCGAGGTACTGCGTGGTGAGGAAGATGGTCACGCCGTCGGCCACCAGGCCGCGGATGATCGACCACATCGTGCGCCGGCTGCGCGGGTCCAGGCCCGTCGTCGGCTCGTCCAGGAAGATGATCCGCGGGCTGCCGACGAGCGTCATCGCCAGGTCGAGCTTGCGGCGCATACCGCCGGAGTACGTCGAAACGGGCTTCTGCGCCGCCTCCGTCAACTCGAAGCGCTCCAGCAGGCCGGCGATGAGCTGCTTGCCGTCCTTGCCGGCGCTGCCGGAGAGGTCGACCATCAGCTGGAGGTTCTCCTGGCCGGTCAGCAGTTCGTCCACAGCCGCGAACTGGCCGGTGACGCCGATCGCCGAACGTACGGCCTTCGCCTCGGTCGCGACGTCGTGCCCGGCGACGCGTACGGTCCCAGCGTCTGCTTTCAGCAGCGTGGTGAGGACGTTCACCGTCGTGGTCTTGCCGGCTCCGTTCGGGCCGAGCAGGGAGAAGACCGTCCCTGCCCGGACCTCCAGGTCGATGCCGTCGAGCACGACCTTGTCCTTGAAGGCCTTCCGCAGGCCGGTGGCCGTAATCGCCGCGTTGGTCTGGTTGGTCATGCGATCACTGTCGGCGGCAGCCCTGACACTGGGCCGCCATCGCGCTGACACGCTCCTGCCACGGCGCCCTGCCGCGTCAGCGCGGTGACTGCCCCGTGTCAGGACGGCGGGCGAATGTGGTTGCCGTGATCAGCGCAACGATTCAGGAGAGTCCCGCCATGGCAACCTTCGACACCCCGCAGCCGATCTCCGCGACGGTCGACATCATTCTCGGAAACATCCGCTTCGTCGCCGGCGACCGTGCCGACACGGTGGTCGAGGTCCGGCCGGTCGACCCCTCCTGGGAGCTGGACGTCAAGGCCGCCGAGCAGGCCAAGATCACCTTCACCGACGGGAAGCTGCAGGTCAGACACCCGAAGCTGCGCACGGCGTTCGCCAAGAGGTACGGCAGGGTCGAGGTGCTGGTGGAGCTTCCGGCCGGATCGAACGTGCAGGGAGCCACCGCCAAGGGCGACTACCTCGTCTCGGGCGTGGTCGGGTCCTGCCACCTGAAGACCGCCACCGGAGACATCCGGGTCGAGCAGGCCTCCGGTGTGCGGCTGAAGACCTCCGGCGGCAGGGTGACCGTCGACCACGTGACCGGCCGGGCCGACGTGAACGGAAACGGCGAGATCCGGGTCCGCCGGGTCGGCGGCGACGCGGTGGTCAAGAACATCAGCGGCGACAGCCGGCTCGGCGAGGTCGGCGGCGACCTGCGGGTGAACTCCGCGAACGGTGGCATCTCGGTCGACGTCGCGCACGCCGCCGTTCACGCCAAGACCGCGAGCGGCGACATCCGCGTGGGCGAGGTCGGCAGCGGTCAGGTCGAGCTGTACACGCCCAACGGCGAGGTCGAGCTCGGCGTTCCTCGAGGCACGGCCGTCCTGCTGGACGCCAACACCTCGGCCGGCCGGGTGCGCAACCAGGTGGAGGCCGGCCGGGCGTCCGATGCCTCCGATCGGTCCGGGCAGAGCATCAAGGTCCGGGCCCGCAGCCACGGTGGCGACATCATCGTCCGCCCCGCCTGATCACACATCACCATCCCTCACCTACCAACCGAGGAAGGCCAACAACGCATGAGTACCACCGAGGACTACCAGGCCGCCGAGAAGCTGCTGCGCCGGGTCGCCAGCCCAGGCGAGCTCGTGGTCGGCGACAAGGTCAGGCCGCAGTGGATCGACGGCGGAGCCCGCTTCTGGTACGGCGTGCACACCGGCGGCGGCAAGCGGTTCGTCCTGGTCGACCCGGCCGTGGGCACCCGCGAGCCGGCCTTCGACCACACCCGGCTCGCCACCGCCCTGGCCGCGGCGTCCGGGCAGCCGGTCGATCCGGAGGCGTTGCCGTTCGGCGCGATCGAGCCGGCTTCCGACGCCGTTTCGTTCGCCGCGTTCGGCGAGTACTGGCGCTGCGCGCTGGACACCTACACCTGCGAGCGCGCCGAGTTCACGCCTCCGGAGGGAGGACCGCTGGACGTCAGGTCGCCGGACGGGAAGCTCGCGGTGTCCCAGCGCGGTGCCAACCTGTGGGCCGTCTCGCTGTCCGACGGCAAGGAATGGGCGCTTACGGCCGATGGCGCGCCTGACTACCAGTACGGCAAGGGGCCCGACTCCACGAGCAACCCGACGCTGCTGCGTAAGTTCGGCCTGCCGCACCTGCCGCCCGCAGTGGCCTGGTCGCCCGACTCGGCGAAGGTGCTGGCGCATCGGATCGACGAGCGCGAGGTTCGCCAGACCTACCTGGTGGAGGCCGGGCCGGCGACCGGCGGCGCCCCGGAGTTGCACTCCCAGCGGTTCGCCTATCCGGGCGACGAGGCGCTGCCGCAGGCCGAGCTGGTCGTGCTGGACGTCGCGTCCGGCACCGTGGTCCGCGCGCAGGCAGAGCCGCTTTCCGCGCCGACGGTCTCACCTGTGTCGGTCAACTGGGCCTGGTGGGCGGACGACAGCTCCGCCGTCTACTACCTCAGTCGACCGCGCGACCTGCGTACGCTCACGCTGCACCGGATGGACCCTGCGACGGGTTCGGTGACCACTGTGGTCAGCGAGAGCGGAGCCACCCGGGTGGAACCCAACCAGTGGGCGTTCGAGCCGCCGCTCGTCCGGGTGCTGGAGTCGGAGGTGCTGTGGTACTCCCAGCGCGACGGCTGGGGCCACCTGTACCGCTACGACCTGCGTACGGGTGACCTGCTCGGGCAGGTGACGTCCGGGGAGTGGGGCGTGCGCCAGATCCTGCACGTCGACTCCGCCGACCGCGTGGTCTACTTCACCGCGGCCGGCCTGGTGCCCGACGACCCCTACCGTCGCACGGTATGCCGGGTGGGCCTGGACGGCACCGGTTTCGCCGTGATCACCGAGGATTCCCTGGACCACGTCGTCACGTTGTCGCCCGGCAATGACTACTTCGTCGACTCCGCGTCAACCGTCGACACCCCGCCGGCGACGACGGTCCGCGACTGGACCGGACGGGTGCTGGCGGAGCTGGAGCGGGCCGACATCGGCAAGCTCACCGACGTCGGCTGGACGCCGCCGGAGCGGTTCCGCGTCAAGGCGGCCGACGGCGTGACCGACATCTACGGCGTGCTGTACCGGCCGCGTGGCTTCGATCCCGAGCAGCGCTACGCCGTGGTGGACACAATCTATCCCGGCCCGCAGGTCAACCGAGTGGCGCCGAGCTTCGACCCCGGCGGCATGGGCCTCGACGCGGAACCCCTTGCGGCGTTGGGATTCGTCGTGATCGCCCTGGACGGCCGGGGCACGCCGGGACGCAGCAAGGCGTTCCACGACTTCTCGTACGGCAACCTGGCCTCGGCCGGCGGCCTGGACGACCACGTGGCCGCCCTGCGGCAGCTGGCCGAGACCCGACCGTGGATGGACCTCGACCGCGTGGGCATGTTCGGCCACTCCGGCGGTGGATTCGCCACCGTACGGGCGATGCTCGACCATCCCGAGGTCTACCAGGTGGGCGCCGCGCTGTCCGGCTCGCACGACGTCCGCTACTTCAACGCGGGCTTCGCCGAGACCTACGACGGTGCGGACAATCCCGAGGCCTGGGCCCGCACGTCCAACGTGGACATCGCGGACCGGCTGGCAGGGGCACTCCTCCTCGTCCACGGTGAGATGGACGACCAGGTCCACCCGTCGCAGACGCTGCGCCTGGCCGACCGGCTGATCGCCGCAAACAAGGGCTTCGAGCTGCTCATCGTTCCGGGGGCCGAGCACGCCTTCCTCGACTGCCTGGCATACGTCCGCAAGGCGTGCTGGGACTTCATGGTGCGCGAGCTGATGGGCACCGAGCCGCCGGCGTACCGCCCCGCTCCCATCCCCATCGATCCCGAGCTGCTCGGCGAGATGTTCGCCTGACCACGAAGGCCGGCAGGGGCCCTCTCACTCCGCCCGCGGGTGAGAGGGTTCCCCGGGTACTGAACCTCGTGTACCGGTCCGGCCGGGCAGGGTGATCAGCTGCTGGGCCAGGGCCGCGGTGACCGCGGCGGTCCGGTCGTTGACGCCGAGCTTGGCGAAGACTCGCGCCAAGTACGTCTTGACAGTGGCTTCGCCAACCTGAATCCGGGCCGCGACCTCCTTGTTCGTCAGGCCGTCCGCCACCAGCTGCACCACCTGCCGCTCCCTGGCCGACAACGCCTCGGTACGACTGGTGTGCTGCTGGCGTACCAGCCTCGTCGCCACCGAAGGCGTCAGCGCGGCGCGACCCTGGGCCGCGCTGCGGATCGCCTCGAACAGCTCCTCTCGCGGCGTGTCCTTCAGCAGATAGCCGATCGCGCCGGCCGCCATCGCCCGCAGGATGTCGGCGTCGGTGTCGTACGTGGTGAGCACGAGCACGTGTGTTTCCGGGGTCGCTGTCGTGATCTGCGCCGTCGCGGTCGCACCGTCCAGGTGAGGCATCCGCAGATCCATCAGTACGACGTCCGGGCGCAGCCGCGTTGCCAGCTGAACGGCGGTCGCGCCGTCCGCCGCCTCGCCGACCACGCGGAACTCCTGGTGAGGTTCGAGCATCGCGGTCAGCCCGTCCCGGATGACCGCGTGGTCGTCGGCGATGAGGATCCGGATCACGAGTGCTCCTTGGCCGGCAGGGTCGCCACGACGCACGTACCGGATCCCGGCGAGCTCACGACCGAGAGCGATCCGCCCACGGTCTCCACGCGTTCGCGCATGATGGCCAGCCCGAACCCTCCGGAGGTCAGACCGTCCGGTCGCGGCAGCTCGGCGGGATCGAACCCACGCCCGTCGTCGCGTACCGACAGGCACAGCTCGTTCCCGCGATAGTCGACGTGCACCGTCGCACGGCCTGCCGATGCGTGCTTTCCTGCGTTCGCCAGAGCCTCCTGGACCAGCCGCAACGCGACCACCTGCACCTCGGGACGGCAACCACCCGGATCGCCCGACACCACCAGTTCCACGGGCGGATCGGCCGACCGCGCGCAGATCGCCGTCAACGCCTCGACCAGCTTCGCGCCGTCCAGTGCTTCCGGCCGTAACGCCGCCACGGCGTTGCGGGTGTCGCTCAGGCATCCCCGGGCCGCCTCGCGCGCCCTGGCCAGCAGCCGGCGCGCCTCCTGCGGTTCGCCGGGGCCGGACAGCTGCTGTTCGGCCGCTTCCAGCTGCAGCATCACACCGGACAGTCCCTGTGCGACCGTGTCGTGCAGCTCGTGCGCGAGCCTCCTGCGCTCCTCCGCCTGCCCGGCCAGCCGCGAGGCCGCCGCCAGTTCCGTACGCGTCGCCGACAGCTGCTCCACGAGCGCCTGCCGCGCCCTGCTCTGGCTCTGCACCGCGTGAATCGCCCACGCCGTGAACAGGCCGGTCAGGACCGGCAACGCCACGCCCACGACAGCGAGATAGACGGGTCCGAACTGAAGGTCGACGCCGGCCGGCGCGTCCGCACCGAACAGCCAGCGCAGGATCTGGGCGCGGATGAGGTACGGCATCCCGGTCAGCAGCACGCCGACCGCGGTCGCCGCCGGCCAGCGCAGCAGCGCGAACGCCAACGGCAGCGCGCCGAACGCCACCGACGCGAACGTCGGGTACACCGCCGTCAAGCCGGCGAGGACGACAGCGATCGTCAGGAAGTACGCGGTCAGCGCGGCCGTCCGGGTCGTGTGAGCCGACCACCGGCGTACGAGCGTGTCGGCGGCGGCCAGCAGCAGCCCGGACAGCTCGGCCACCACCCAGGGCAGCGCGCCGGGCCTGGGCGACGACATCACCACGGACGGAATCATCGTGACGAGCGCGACGAGCAACGTGACGAGGTACAGGTTGTGCAAGGCCTGCACCCATCGATCGCCGTCCGCCGTTGTCACGGCACGCACGATACGGCGGCAACCTCAAGACTCTCGCGCGTCCACCGAACGGCGGACCAGGCCTGTCCCCCGAACGGGCCAGGACATTTCAGCCACAAGCCGGTCCCGTGGCCAGGGGCGCGGCGGCGAGAGTGGCTGCCATGGACAAGACGACCCGCCGCGGGTTCGCCGTGGCTTCCACCGCCGTGGTCGCGGCCTCGATGCTCGGCCCGGGCAAGCGATCGGCCGAGGCTTCGACCAGGCGATCCTTTGCCGACGCTGTGCTCTCGGCCTTCGACCGGCATCGGCTGGTCGCGTTGGGCGAGGGCGGAACCCATGGCCTGCAGGAGCATTTCGACGCGTTGACGATCCTGCTGGCCGACCCCCGGACGCCGGACGTGGTCGACGACATGGTCGTCGAGTTCGGCAACGCGCGCCATCAGGCGACGGTCGACCGGTTCACCGCAGGGCGTGCGGTCGACAACGCCGACCTTCGGCCGGCCTGGCGGGACACCACGCAGTCACCGCTGGCCACCTGGGACGCTCCCGTGTTCGAGCAGGTCTTCCGTACGGTTCGCGCCGTCAATGCCGACTTGCCGGAACGACGACGGATCCGCGTCCTGCTCGGCGACCCACCCATCGACTGGTCCCGGACGACGACGCGCGCCGAGCTCGGGGCGTACCTCCTCCAGCGCGACTCCCACGCCGCGTCGGTGATCCAGCGTGAGGTGCTCGATCGCGGCCGCCGCGCGCTGATCTGTTACGGAGCAGACCATGTACTGCACGGATCGCTCATCGAGTCGCAGCTCGGCGAGCGGCCGTACGTGATCGCGAGCCTCGTACCCCTCGCCGGCGATCCTGGCGGCCTGGGTGCCCGGCTGGCGCGACTTCCGCGGCGCGCGGTGATTCCCACCTCCGTTGCCTGGCTCGGGTCCTTCGACGCGGGGCTGTTGTTTCCGGCCGCCCGGCGAGGGCCCGGCGGCGAGCCGTCCAACTTCCGGTGCGGCGTGCCGGTCGGGTCGCTCATCGACGCGGGCCTCTATCTCGGCCCGTCCGCCGAGCTCACCGTGTCGCGCGAGAACCCTGCCGGCTATCTCGATCCGGCGTACTGGACAGAGCTGCGACGCCGCAACGGCGTGCAGGGCGGCATCGCCGACCTGGAGGCCTACCGCCGGGAACAGCCGGTGCGCTTCACTCCGCGGGAACTGCCGGAGGCGCTGCGGTGCCCGGCGGCGGCTGCCCGTTCGAAATCCCAACCCAGCAAGGAGAACTCGTGAAACACAGCCGGCGTCCGCTCACCGTCGCAGCGGCAGTACTGGGGATCGTGACCATGCTCGGCGGCGCTGGTGCGGGTACCGCGACCGCGGGCAGCGCCCGGCCCGACCGCCCCGGCCGGCCCGCCCAGGCTGCCCGGCCGCCTGCCTGCGTCGCGCCGGATCCGCAGAAGCCACCGGAGAAACCCACGCCGGCGACGGACAGCACGGTCGCGCAGGCGTACTACTGCATCTTCTCCAACTACTACAGCGGTCCCGTGCTGGACAGCCGTACGCTGCTGGTGCCCGCGTTCTCCGAGATCACCCGCGAGCTGCAGCGCCGCGGCATCGACCAGCCCGACGCCGCCCTGCCCGCCCTCACCGGCCGCAAGGACACCGACTGGGCCGTGTTCAGCAAGGTCTACCAGCGGATCGCCAGGTCACTGCCCGGCGACGAGGCGCGCGCGGCGATCGCCGATGCCGCCGTCCAGGCCATGGTCGACGCGCTGGGCGACAACCACGCACGCTGGTTCAACGAGCTCCTGGAAGAGACCGCGGACTTCGGCTGGACCGTCTCGGCGGCCTACGGCCCGGGCGAGCTCGACCCGCTGGCCAAGGCACCGACGTACATCAACGGCATCGCCCCGGGCAGCCCGGCCGAGCAGGCCGGCCTCCGGCTCGGCGACGAGGTCCTCGCGGTCGACGGCGTGCCGCTGTACGTCAACGGAACCCTCAACGAGGGCGTCCTGTCGACGCTGCTGGTATACCGGGCAGGAGCCACCGCGAAGCTCACCGTGCACCGGCCCGCCACGGGCAGGACGTTCACGGTCACGGTCACCTCGCGGACTTACGAGCCGCCGCGTCCGGCGGTCACCTCGAAGCTGGTGGACGGCAACCTCGCCGAGGTTTCGCTGCCAGGCTTCTCCCCCGACCTGGTCGACGACGTGCTCGAGGCCATCCAGAAGCTGCGCGACCAGACCGTGCTGCGGGGCGTGATCCTCGACCTGCGCGGCAACCTCGGCGGCAGCCCGGAGGCGAGAAGCAAGCTGCTCGGTGCCCTTGCCCACAACGAGATCGTCAGCTACTGGTGTGACGTCAGGGAGAAGTGCACTCCCAACCGCACCGACGACTCTGTCGAGCTGCTGCACCTGCCCGTGGTCGTTCTCGTCGACCATCGCTGCGCCTCCGCCTGCGACGCCTTCGCCAGCGCGGTCAAGGATCTCGAGCTCGGCCAGCTCGTCGGCACCCGTACGGCCGGCGTCGTGTCCGGTGCGGCGAACCATTTCCTGCTGAACAACAACACCCTCCTCATGCTGCCGAAATACCACGAGATCGGCGCGAACCGGGAGATCGTCAACACCATCGGCGTCCCGCCCGACCATTACGCCCCCACCACCGCCGAGGATCTCTCCGCCGGCCGCGACCCCGCCCTCGCGAAGGCGATCTCCCTGCTCTGACGGCGCTGCCCGGCCGTCCACGGTTCCGGGGCGGCCGGGTCCTGCTCGATACAGGGCATCGGACCTGTTCACATTCTGGCCACCTTTTGGTTACCTGGAGTTCATCCGAGCGTCTGGAAGGAGCGTGCGGTGAGCAGTTCCAGGTCGAACCGGGTCAGAACAACACTGATGCTGCTGACGGTCGGAGTGGTCGCGGCGCTCGCCGGCGCCGCCATCGCGCCACCCCATCTGGGGTCCGCCGACGGGGTTGATCGCGCCACCAAGGGCGCCGAGGCATCCAAGGCGAAGGTCAAGTCCGTGATCTTCGTCAACGGCGACGGGATGGCCGCGCCGCATCGCGAGGCTGCCCGGCTGCACTACACAGGCCTGGACGGAAGGCTGGTGATGGACCAGCTGCCGGTCGGCGGCCTGCTGTCCACCGAACCACGCGATCCCGGGAACATCGTCACCGACTCCGCGGCCGGCGCCAGCGCCTGGGCCACCGGCCAGAAGACCTACAACGGCGCGATCAGCGTCGACGTCAACGGCAACCCTCTGCCGGTGATCGGCGGCCAGGCCAAGCGGGCCGGCAAGGCAACCGGGCTGGTCACGACTGCCCAGGTCACCGACGCCACCCCGGCGGCGTTCTACTCCAACTCCGTCAACCGGGCCGCACAGGACGACATCGCCAGGCAGTTCCTCGAAGTGACCAAGCCTGACGTCATCCTGGGCGGCGGCGAGGACCGCTGGCTCCCGCCCGGCACTCCCGGCGCGTACCCAGACAACCCGCCGGAGGACCCCTCCGAGCAGAGCAGCAGCACCAAGGGCAACCTCGTCGAACGAGCGCAGCAGCTCGGCTACACCTACGTGCACACGCCCGAGCAGCTGCAGGCGACCAACGCGCGCAAGCTGCTCGGCCTGTTCGCCAACGAGGAGATGTTCCAGCAACGCGCCGAGGGCAACGGCGACATCTACGCCCCCGTCGTCCCGCTGGCCGACATGACCGGCAAGGCACTGCAGGTCCTGGACCGCGACCGCGACGGCTTCTTCCTGCTGATCGAGGAGGAGGCGATCGACGAGTTCGCCCACAACAACAACGGCACCCGCACCCTGCAGGCCATGGGTGAGCTCGACAAGTCGGTCGCGCTGGCGCGCCAGTACGTCGCCCGCCACCCCGACACACTGCTGATCGTGACCGGCGACCACGAGACCGGCGGGATGACCGTCGAGAGCCCGGGCGGCACCGACGAGTCGGGCGACGGCGTCTCCGCCGAGGACGGCCCGTTCACCATCCGCGGCAGCGACCTGACCTTCGCCATCGACTGGACCACCACCGGCCACTCCGGCACCACCGTCCCCCTCACCGCGATCGGCCCTACAGCGAGCAAGCTCAGCGGCGTCCACCCGAACACCCACATACACACCGTGATAGCCGAAGCGCTCCATCTAGGCTGACCGGCAGACGCCGTTGCCCACCTGGCCCCGGCGACGACGACGGGGTGACGTAGGTGACGGACGTAGAGCGGCTGCTCGAGGTGAACGGCGCGCGGCTGTGGCTGGCCACCGAGGGCACGGGCCCGCCGATGCTCTTCCTGAGCGGCGGGCCCGGGTGCTGTGACTACCTCGCACCGGTTTCCTCCTTGGTCGCCGACCTGATGACCACGTACCGGCTCGAGCCACGTGGCTGCGGTCGCTCGTCACCTGAGGGCCCCTTCGCGCTCGACACCATGGTGGCCGACCTCGAGTCCGTACGCGCGAGCCTTGGCCACGAGCAATGGGTCGTCGCCGGCCATTCGTGGGGTTCGCTCGCGGCCCTCGCCTACGCCCTAAGCCATCCGGACCGAACCAGCGCACTGGTCTGCCTGGCCGGCGCCGGCCTGCAGAACGACCGGGATTGGCATGCCGCCTACGACGCGGGTCTGGCCGCCGGACGCGAGCGGGAACTGGAGTTCGCGTATCCGTTCAATCCCGCGGTCAACCGCGAAGGCAACCAGTCGGCCAAGGAGTTCCTCAAGGCCCCGTCGCTGTTTCGTTCGGTCGCCGACCTACGGGTGCCGGCCCTCCTCGTGCAAGGCGAGGCCGACATCAGACCCAACTGGCCGGTGGCCCAACTGGCCGAACTGCTCCCAGCCGCGAGCTACCACGTCGTGCCCGGCGCCGACCACTTCCTGTGGCTGACACAACCGGAGGCACTCGCCCGCCTCCTCCGCGACTTCCTTCAGCTCAGGACGCCGCGGACCTGACGAAGCGGCGTATCCTCGCGCTCGTGAGACTGCGGTTCGAGACGCGCCGGTCCGACTCGCCCTGGGTCGATGCCGTGTGGACCTGCAGAAGCGAGCAGGTCACGACGATGACGTCGGTGGCAGGCGTGCGCTGGGGCCTGGTGTTCTGGGTGCAGGACGGCCGGGCGTACACCACCATCACCGGCCCCGAGACCCGCACCAGCACCGCGCCGGTGCCGGTGGGTGCGACGTTCACCGGCATCGACTTCGCCGTCGGCACCTCGTTGCGGGCCCTGCCCACGCCGGCACTGGTCGACGGCGGCATCGTGCTTCCCGACACCACCCGCCGGACGTTCCGGCTGGACGGTGCGCGCTGGGAGACGCCCGGCCCCGATGACGCCGAGGCGCTGGTCGAGCGCCTGGTCCGGGCGGGGATCGTGCTCCGCGATCCGCTCGTCGCCGACGTGCTGCGCGGGCACCGCCCGGCTGTTTCGGGGCGTACGGTCGAACGCCGGTTCCGCGCCGCGACCGGCCTGACGCGGGGCGCCGTCCGGCAGATCGAGCGCGCCCGTACGGCCGCCGAGCTGCTTGCCGCCGGCGATCCGGCTGCCGACGTCGTAGCCAAGCTCGACTACTTCGACGAGCCGCATCTGGCCCGGGCACTGCGTTCCTACGTCGGTCGCACCGCCGGGCAGCTACGCGAGGGCGCCGGCGGTGCGATCGGCCTCGACCTGGATCAGCGCCTCACGTCATAGACCAGCTTCAGGATCCCGTTGGAGTAGCTGTCCGACTCCCGCAGCGTCAACATCAGCTTGTCGCGGTCGGCGCGGTCGAACAGGCTCTTCCCGGCGCCGAGCAGTACGGGGAAGACGAGCAGGTTGTACTGGTCGATCAGCCCCGCTTCCGACAGCCGCCGGGCCAGCTCCGGGCTTCCGTGGATGAAGATCGCGCCACCCCCGCCCTCCTTGAGCGCGGCGACGTCCTCGGTCGAACGCAGGATCGTCGTCGGCCCCCACCCGTCGACGAGCGCGTCGTCGGACAGCGTGGCCGACACGACGTACTTCGGCAGCTCCTTGTAGTCGATGTGGTCCGCCGACCCGGGCCACGTCGCCGAGAACGACTCGTAGCTGCGACGTCCGAACATCAGCGCGGTCGTGTCGGCGAGCTCCTCACCCTTCAGCGACCAGGCCTCCGGGACGAACTCGAGATCCTTGAACACCCAGCCACCGCTGCGGTGCTCCTCGCCCGGCCCGCCGCCAGGCGAGTCCACGACGCCATCGAGCGACATGAAGCCGGTGTAGACCAGGTTACGCATCGAGCTGTCTCCTCATGATGTGGGCGAGCTGCCGGCCTCACGCTAGAACGCGGCCACGGCGGTCGTCTTGGACGGAAACGACACCGGCGTCGTCGTCACGTCGATCACCTCGCGGAGGCCCAGTAGTCCCGGTCGGGCAGGCGGAGCCACTGGTCCGGAGGGCCGCTGACCGAGCGTTCGTCCACGGGCCGCAGGCCCGCGTAGGCGAAACAGTAGGCGAGCGCCTGGCCTTGGTAGAGGTACGTCAGCAGCACCTCGGCGCTGTCGTCGTGCTCGTCGGCCACGCCGCCGCCGGGGTGCAGGTCCCAGCCGAGGATCTCGCCATCGCGAGAGATGCTGCCCTGGTTCCCGCTCTTGGGATTGGCGTACATGCCGTAGCAGGTCGTGCCCACCGACAACGCCTCGTTCACCCTGGGCATGCTCGGCCCGAACCCCCACGGCTGGGCCAGCACGCACCCGCCTGGAACCTCGGTGGCCCACATCGTGCGGATGACGTCGTCGCTCACCGGATCGGACTCCCAGGCGGCCATCGTCGCCTCGTAGTCGCCTTGCACGACTTCGGCGTCGAGTCGGCGTACCGCTTCCGCGACGTCGATGCCCGCGGCGCATGCGACACCCAGACCCTCGCGCCGGCGGCTGAGCACGGCGACCAACCGGCGGCTCTCCTCCACCATCGCGGTCTCCTCGGGCGTGAGCGAAGCCTGCGGCGAGCCGAACAGGTCAGGTGTGGAGCCCGCGAGGCCCAGCCGCTCCGGCGACCAGCCCGCCATCAGGTTCCGCCGCGGATCCGCACCCGCGGCCGCGAGTACGCGGGCGTTGTCCGGCCGGTTCACCGCCACCGCACGCCACAGCGCGGTACGTCCCTCCCACATCGCGTCGGCGTCGTCGACCCGTCTGGCCAGCTCCGCCACCACCTCCGGCGAGCCGGTCTCGGCCGCTATGTGGAGCGGTGGCCCCAGGTACGACACGGCGACGTTCGGGTCCGCCCCCTGGTCCAGTCGGTCCCGCACCGCTGCCAGATCCGTCCAGCTACGCCAGCCGAACCCGGACCATCCGTCATCGACCCCTGAGAGCATGCGGAACAGCCTGCCAGGCCAGGCCCACGCGACGGGCCGGTTCGGCGCAGTATCACCGTACCCGCGGGCGTACGGAGTCGCGGACGACGAGGTGGGTGCCGATGCTGACCCGTGGTGGCGTCCCTCCGCGTGCCTCGTGTTCCAGCGCCAGGCGTACGGCGGTGCGGCCGATCTCCTCGTGGGGCAGGTGCACCGTGGTCAGGCCGAGGTCGGACGAGGGCGGGAGGTCGTCGAAGCCGACCATCGAGATGTCGTCGGGTACCCGCAGGCCGTGCTCGGTCAGGGCTCGGTGCGCGCCGCCGGCGATGAGGTCGTTGAGGCAGAAGACCGCGGTGAAGTCGGGCGGCCCGGCGGCCAGCCGCCGGCTCATCATCCGGTGGCCCTCGTGCCACTCCATCACGATGCCCTCGACCTCCAGCGCCGGATCATGCGGAACGTGGTGCGCGGCCAGCGCCTCCCGGTAGCCCGTGACCCGACTGTCCGCGGTGGTGTAGCCCGGTCGCGCCCCCAGGCACAGGATCCGCTCGTGCCCGGCCGACAGCAGGTGGCTGGTGCCCGCGTAGGCACCGCCGGTGTTGTCGTACTCCACGACCAGGGCGGGCACATCCGGGCCGAGACTCGGGCGGCCGCACAGCACGAGCCGGGAGCCGACGGCGGCCAGGGCGTGCGCGTACTGGCTCATCCGCTCCAGGTAGCCGGCGTCGGCGCGGACGTTGCCGACCAGGATCACCGCGTCGGTGTTCTGCTCGCGCATGAACTTGACCATGGCCAGCTCGCGTTCCGGATCGCCGCCGGTGGTGCCGATCAGGCACAGCCGGCCCTCGGCGGCGGCCATCGTCTCCACGCCCTGCGCGACATGCGCGTAGTGCGGCGAGATCACGGAGTTGAGCACGATCGCCACGCTCTTGCTGGGTGTGCCCGCCAATGCGCGGGCGTGGGCGTTGGCAACGTAGTCGAGCTCCGCGACCGCCCGCATCACCCGGGCTCGCGTGGCGGGCGCGGCGGGATAGTCGCCGCCGAGGATGCGGGAGACGGTCGCGATGGACACACCGGCCCGCTCAGCCACCTCGCGGATCGTGGACCGTCGCCCAGCCGTCACAACCACACCCTAGCGAGACTTCAGCGTCGAAATAGTTGAAACGCTTTCATCGGCATTGACAAGGCAGACATCGCCGAGTTTCCTGCATGGGTAGTAAGCGTTTCAACCCTGGCCGGGCGATCCATCAGCGAAGGGATTTCGCGATGACTGGAAGGGATTCGTCCGTGCCTGCCCAGGTGTCCCGGCGTGCCGTCCTGCTCGGCGCGGCCGCCGGCACGGGCACGCTCGCGCTCGGCGCGGCAGGTGGCCTGGCCCAGCCGGCGCAGGCCGCGACGTTCGTGAAAGGCGCCGACATCAGCTGGATGCCACAGATGGAGGCCGGCGGCTACTACTGGAACAACAGCTCCGGACAGCGCCAGGACCTGTTCACCATCCTCAAGGGGTACGGCATCACGGCGGTCAGCCTGCGTACGTGGGTCAATCCGTCCAGTGACCCGGCCAACGGGCACTGCGGTATCGAGGAGACCGCGGCCATGGCCGTGCGGTGCAAGAACGCCGGCCTGCAGGTGCTGATCGGCTTCCACTTCGGCGACACCTGGAACTCCGTCGGCGTCCAGAACCCGCCCGCGGCCTGGGCGAGCATGTCGTACAGCCAGATGCTCCAGGCGATGTACGACTACGTCTACCACTCGCTGAACGTCGTCAAGTACTACGGCGTCACCCCGGCGTGGGTGAAGATCGGCAACGAGACCAACTCGGGCATCTGCAAGCCGACCGGCAGCATCAGCCGGCCCGCCCAGATGACCGGCCTGCTGAACGCCGCGTACGACATGTCCAAGCAGGTCTTCCCCAACACGCCCGTGCTCGTGCATCTCGCGCAGCCGCAGAACCTCGACAGCATCCAGAACTTCCTCAACGCCTACAGGTCGAACGGCGGCCGCTGGGACATCACCGGCCTGTCGTCCTACGCTCAGGGCGGCAACGTCGCGCCCGTGCTGGCCAACATGCGTACCATCCAGTCGAACTACGGCAAGCCGGTCATGCAGGTGGAGTACGGCGGCCCGCTCGGCAAACCCACCCAGGTACGCGACTCGCTGCGCCAGTTCATCACCGGCATCAAGGGCTTCGGCGGCCTCGGCACGTTCTACTGGGAACCCGAGGGCTACTCGCCGTTCACCAGTTACGGAAGCTCCGCCTGGGACCCCAGCACCCGGCGGCCCACCGCGGCCATGGACGGATTCCTCAACGTATGAAAACCTCCACGATACTGGCCGGAGCCCTCCTGCTCACGGCCCTCACGACGAGCCCCGCCGAAGCTGCGAACGCCTATTACGTGGCGCCGAACGGCAACGACAGCGCTGCCGGCACCCAGGCCGCGCCCTGGGCGTCGATCGCCCGCGCACAGTCGGCGGCCCAGCCGGGCGACACCGTCTACCTTCGCGGCGGCACCTACGCCTACACCCGCGCGAACAGCTCCTGCTCGAGCCAGACCGCCCGAGTCGACGCGATCACGCTGAACAAGAGCGGCAGTGCGGGAAGCCCGATCCGCTACTGGGCCTACCCGGGAGAACGTCCGGTCTTCGACTTCTCGCGGATGACCGACAACTGCCGGATCAAGGGCTTCGACGTCACCGGCAGCCGGATCCATCTCAAAGGGCTGGAAATCAAAGGCGTTCCGCAGAACAACGATCTGAACGCCGAGTCCTGGGGAGTCTGGATCTCGGGCAGCGGCAACACGTTCGAACAGCTCGACATCCACCACATCATGGGAACCGGCCTGTTCATCAACGGCGGAGGCGGCAACCTCGTCGTCAACTCGGACTCGCACGACAACTACGACCTGCGCAGCTCCGACGGTCCCGGCGAGAACGCGGACGGGTTCGGCTCGCACTACTCGCCGGCCGGCAGCGCCGGGAACGTGTTCCGGGGTTGCCGCGCGTGGTGGAACGCCGACGACGGGTTCGACCTCATCTCCACCTACTCCTCCGTGCTCATCGAGCGTTCGTGGGCGTGGCGCAACGGCTACGTTCCCGGAACCACGACGGCGGCGGGCAACGGAAACGGCTTCAAGGCCGGCGGCTACGGCGGCGACTACGACGCCAACGCCGTCAAGCACACCGTCCGCCTCTCGGTGGCCTTCGCCAACCGGGCCGCGGGTTTCTACGCAAACCACCATCCCGTGGCCAACGACTACTTCAACAACACGAGCTACGGAAACCACCCCGACTACAACATGCTCGGCGTCGACTCCAGCGGCGGTGCCGTCGGCCGGGGCAACCTGCGCAACAACATCGCCTACACCGGGACCCTGACGTCGAACCTGACCGGCACGAGCTCCGCGTACAACACCTGGGACCTCGGCATCGCACTGTCGGACGCGCAGTTCCAGAGCGTGTCGACCTCCGGCTGGGACGCCCGCCGCCAAGCCGACGGCAGCCTGCCTGTGCTGCCCAACCTCCGGCTCGCAGCCAACAGCACGCTGATCGACAAGGGCACCGATGTCGGCCTGCCGTACCACGGATCCGCGCCCGACCTCGGCGCCTTCGAGCAGTCCGGCAGCACGACCAGCGGCGGCCTGGAGAGCCGGGAAGCGGCTGACGAAGGGACGTTCCAGACCATCACGAACGACTCCTTCAGGTATGACACGAGTGGCAATCCCATCTATTCGCAGGGTGGCGGCATCTTCAAGTTCGGGGACACCTACTACTGGTACGGCGTGCACTACGTCGGCGCCGAGCTCTACCAGGCGAATCCGACGAGGCAGTACGACAACGACGTCACGTTCGTCTCGATCCCGGTCTACTCGTCGAAGGACCTGGTGAACTGGACGTTCGAGAACAACGTCGCCACCCGTTCCACGGCTCCCTTCACCAACGGCGGTTGGGTAGGACGCCTCGGCGTCTCCTACAACGAGAACACCCGCAAGTACGTCCTTGTCGTGCAAGGGCCTGGCGGGATCGTCTTCCTGCAGGGTGACTCACCCACCGGCACCTTCGTGCACGCCGCCACCCAGGCCCAGATCGTCAACTCACCAACACCGGGCACCGGAGACCAGACCGTCTTCACCGACGACGACGGCAAGGACTACCTGATCTTCTCCAACTCCTCCGGGCGCGCCCGCGCCTTCGTCTCCAAGCTGCGGGAGTCGGACTCGCTGTACGCGGAACCGGCGGTGCAGATCGGGTACTGCTCCGGCTGCGGCCGCGAGGGCAACGCCATGTTCAAGCTCGACGGCAGGTACTACCACGCCTCGTCGGACCTGCACGGCTGGAATTCGTCCGTTTCGCACGTCATCGAGTCGACCGGCGGCAACATCCAGGGCACGTACACCAGCGAGTACACGCTTGCCGGCACCGAGCTGGACTACAGCCACGTGACCCAGACCGGGTTCTTCGTCACGGTCAAGGGCACCAAGCAGACAACGGTCATCTTCGCCGGCGACCGCTGGGCCGACTTCGCCTGGAACGGCATCGGATACAACCAGTGGATGCCGGTGACCAAGACCGGCGCGCGGCCGCAGTTCCACTCGGTGAGCCAGTGGCAGTTGAACGCCACGACCGGCGAGTGGCGCGTCGGGCCGGCGAACAACTACGTCCTCAACCCCGGGTTCCAGGCCGACCGCATCATCACCTCCCCCGTGACCGGATGGACCAGCTTCGCCGAGTCCGGGCCGAACGCCGTGACCAACGTCAGCGGCGGTGCGAACGGGTCGCGCTTCGCGCTGCAGATCGGCGCCACCCAGTCATACGCGGGTGGCGTGCGGCAGCAGATCACCGTGCCGGCGGGCACGTACCGGATGTCGCTCTTCGCCAGGACCACCGGCTCGCTGAGCGCCGCGCAGCTGACGGTCACCGACGGCAGCGGTGGCTCGCGCACGCTCACCATCCCGGCCTCCAGCGGCTGGACGCGGCGCGAACTCGCGGACATCCCGCTGCCGGCCGGACCGGCCACCGTCACCATCCGCGCGGCGAGCAGCAACGGCTTCCTCTTCGCGGACGACCTTTCGCTCGTCAAAACCTCCACCGACGCGCCTCCGCCCCCGGTCGCGGGTCGTTACGAGGTGGAGGCTGCGCCGGCGGTGTGTCAGGGTGCGATTGCCTCCAACCACACCGGCTTCTCCGGCACCGGCTTCTGCGACGGCACCGCAGCGGTGGGTGCCTACGCCCAGTTCACGGTCTCGTCGGCCACGGCCGGCCAGGGGACGCTGGGCGTCCGCTTCGCCAACGGCGCAAGCGGCGGCCTCGCACGACCCGCGAACCTGATCGTCAACGGCTCCATGGTGGGGTCGGTTTCGTTCGAGTCCACCGGCGCCTGGACCACGTGGGCCACCAAGACACTGACCGCCCAACTCACCGCCGGCCCCAACACCATCCGCCTCGACCCGACCACCACAGCCGGCCTCCCCAACGTCGACTACCTGGAGGTGAGTGCCGCTGGAGCGGGCTGAGCCGCGCGCTGCGCCTCAGCTGGCCGGATACAGGCAGAACGGGTGCCCGGCGGGGTCCGCGTACACCGGACAACCTCCACCCCCGTAACCGCTCGTCCCCGTGCAGGCGAGCTGGTCGCGTCGATCGGGTGCCGGCGGCGTCGGGTAGGGGCTCAGGGGCGCGGCACCTGGTCCGAGTGAGGTCGGTCAGTCGACGCGTTGGGCGTCGCGCGCCACCAGTGGCGTGACGCCAGCGCGGCCAGCCCGGCACCGGCGGCGTTGAGCAGGACGTCATCCACAGACGACACCCGGTCCAGCCGCAGCACGTACTGCGCGATCTCGACCAGGACCGAGCAGCCCACCGCAAGCGCCAAGATCCGCGGCATGGACGCCAGCGCCGCGAACCGCAGTGGAGCGAAGAACCCCAGCGCCGCGAACACCAGCAGGTTGCCGACGACCTGGCGCGTCGCCGTGGCCGGCTCGTCAGCGAGGATCGTGAGCAGGTCCCGCAGCGGTAGCAGGCTCAGCCGGCCGGGGACGGCGCCGGCATGCTCGCCCGGCAACATGATCATCCAGACCCACGGCACCGTTCCGTAGACGATGCCGACCTCGGCCAGCGATTTCCGCCATGGCGCAGGGCTGCCCAGGGCGCTCCGGCGGCGGGCCAGCAACCACACCACCAGCGCGGCCAACGGCAGTACGGCCACCGTGATGAACACCACGCCCGTGAACGTCCCGACCAGGCGATGCCATCCCTCGGCCATGCCACCTCCGCATCCAGTCCGAAGTCCCCGACCACGAGATCCGCATCGTTGCTCGACGGCGTCGCTCCTGGTCGATCGGACTCTAGTTCCGTGACTCCCGACGCCGGCTACCTGGTCGCGGGCGACCAGCCGCTGCTCGTCGTGAGTTGGCGCAGCCCCAGCCAGGGGTGTACCTGGTAGAGGATGACGAGTTACGGCCGTGCACCCACTCTCCTAGACGTGACCGGTACGAGCGGGCCCGCAGCATGCTCGCCGGCCCGGTTCTGAGCTGCTCGTGACGGAGGCGGCAACCACCCGGGACGCGGCAAGGGCCCAGCTGACGCAAGCCGGGCTGCGCCGCGTCCTGGTCGTGCTGTGCCTGACCGAGATCACCAGCTGGGGCGTGCTCTACTACGCGTTCACCGTGCTCGCGCCCACGATCGGCCGCGACACCGGCTGGTCCACCAGTGCCGTCACCGCGGCGTTCTCGGTCAGTCAGATCACCGCCGCCGTGGTCGGGGTTCCCGTCGGCCGGTTGCTGGACCGGCACGGGCCGCGCATGGTCATGACCGCGGGGTCGGTGCTCGCGGTTCCGGCCACCGTGGTGATCGCGAACGCCGGCAACCTCGGGTGGTTCTTCGCCGGCTGGATCGCTGCCGGTGCGGCGATGGCGGCGGTGCTGTACCAGCCGGCGTTCGCCGCACTCACCAGATGGTGGGGGCCGCGCCGGGTCACCGCGCTGACCGGGGTCACCCTGATCGCTGGGCTGTCGAGCACTGTCTTCGCCCCGCTCACCGCGGCACTCGTCACGCGGCTCGGGTGGCGGCCCACGTACCTCCTGCTGGCCGTCGTCCTCGCGCTGGTCACCATTCCCGCCCACGCCATCGGGTTGCGCGGGCCGTGGCCGCGCCTGGAGAGGCGGACGAACGAGCCGCAGCACGCACCCGATCAGGTGGCCCGCAGCCGCCCGTTCGTCATGCTGGCGATCGCGATGAGCCTGGCCTCGTTCGCCGTGTACGCCGTCATCGTCAACCAGATCCCCCTCCTCACCGGACGCGGCCTGAGCCTCGAGACCGCAGCACTCGCGCTCGGGCTCAGCGGTGCCGGGCAGGTCTGTGGGCGCCTCTTCTACGCACCGATCGCCCGCTACACCAGCATCCGCGGGCGCACCGCCCTCATCCTGTGCTCCGGCGCCACGATGACCGCCCTCCTCGGGCTCCTGCCCGGACCGGCCTGGCTGCTGGTCACGGTCGCCATCCTGGTGGGCGCCACGCGTGGTCTGTTCACCCTCCTGCAGGCCACCGCCATCAGCGATCGCTGGGGCGAAGCCCACTACGGCACCCTCAACGGAATCCTGTCGGCCCCTGTCCTCCTCGCGACCGCCTCGGCGCCATGGGCCGGCACCGCGATCGCCAACACGCTTGGCGGCTACCCGTTCGTGTTCGCCGTCCTGGCCGGCTGCGCCTTCCTGGCCGCCGCGTTCGCGTGGGCCGCCAAACCCGGCCGCAGAGAGTGAACGAGGGCTAGAGCAGGCCGTGGTCGCGGGCGTAGATCGCCGCCTGGGTTCGGTCGCGTAGGCCCAGGCGGCCGAGGATGCGAGAGATGTGGTTCTTGACCGTTCCCTCACTCAGATACAGCCGGGCCGCGATTTCGCGGTTCGTCGAGCCGCTCGCGACCAGTCGTAGGACGTCGAGCTCGCGATCCGTCAACGCGGGAACGGAATCCGAGTCGACGGCCGTACGTGTGCCACCGGCCAGCGCGGCGCTCAGCCTGGCCGCCGCCGCCGGGTCGAACGGTGCCACCCCCGCGTGCGTGAGCCGCACCGCCTGGGCCAGTTCACGCGCCGGCAGGTCCTTCAGCAGATAGCCGGCGGCGCCTGCCCGCAGCGCGTCCACCACGTACGTCTCGTCGTCGAACGTGGTGAGCATGACCACGCGGCACTCCGGCAGGCGGGTACGCAGCACGGCTACGGCGTCGATCCCGTCCATGGTCGGCATCCGTACGTCCATCAGGATCACGTCCGGCCGAGACTCCAGCGCCCGTTCGATCGCCTCGCGTCCGTCGGCGGCCGTGGCGGCCACCTCGATGCCGGGCTGGATGTCCAGCAGGGACGCGATGCTCTCGCGGATCAGCCGCTGGTCGTCGACGACGAGGACGCGGACGGTGTCGTCAGTCATGGCGTCGTCCGCCGGGGATGCTGACCGTGAGCCGCGTGCCGCCGCCTGGCCCGCCGTCGATCTCGACGCGCCCGCCGGCCAGTTGCACGCGTTCGCGCATGCCGAGCAGGCCGAAGCCGTTCCGGCCAGGTGCGATCCCGTGGCCGTCATCCACCACGACCAGCCGCGCGTACGACGGTTCGAGTCGTACGGTGACGGTGACCTTGGTCGCCGATGCGTGCCGGCGCGCGTTCGTCAGCCCTTCCTGCGCGGCGCGATGCAACGCGACCAGCGTCGCCGGGTCGTGGGCGCGCTCGTCGCCGGCGAACTCGAGGGTGACCGCGGGCGGTCCGGGATTGGCTTCGCGGACCAGTTGATCCAGCGCTTCCGCGAGCAGGAACGGCGTCGGCTCCTCGCGCATCGTCCGTACCGATCGCCGTACGTCCTCCAGCGCCCGCCGCGCCGAACGCCGCGCGTCGTCGAGTGCCTGGTCGGACCCGGCTGGATCGCTGGTCCGGAACGTCGCGGACTTCTCCAGCAGCACCGCGATCGCCGTGAGGTGGTGTCCGAGCCCGTCGTGGATGTCGCGGGCTACGCGGTTGCGTTCGGCGGTCGCGGACAGCTCGGCGACCTGGGACGCGTACGCCTGCAGCCTGGCCCGGCCACGCTGTTCCTCGGCCGCCACCGACGCCATCGCGATCGCGAGAACCACGCCGATGCCGAACATCAGCAGGTCGGAGACCGGCTCGGCCTGCCCGTACCACTGCGGCACGGTCAGCTGGAACCCGCTCGCGACGCTTGCGACGCAGGCGATGCCGAGCACGATGCTGACGACGCGGCCGAACGCGAAGTACGCCAGGAACGGCAGCAGCACGAACAGCACCTTCGACAACCCGGACCCGTCGGCCCAGGCCACCAGGACGAACAACGCGAGCCGCAGGGCCAGCAGCCCGGCCGCGGGCCAGGGCGGTGTGTGTGCCGGCCACCGTCGCCGTTCGATCAGCTCGAGCCCGAGCAGCGCTGCCAGGCCACCGGCGAACAGGGCCGGACGGGTGTCGCCGAGCCCGGCCAGCCCGGCGTACAGCCCGGCGACGAGCACCGCGCCGTACAGCACCGGCGCGACCCACGGCACCGGTCGGGAGGAGGTCATAGCTTGCACAGTACGGCCGGTGCGGGCGGTTGGCCGAGATGCCGTTCGGCACCTGCCGGGCGGCACCATCCGCCGGTGACGACCGGCCGCGGGTCTCGCCGGTTCGGCACTTATCCCGCGACCATCGCCGGACCTAGCGTCCCGGCCATGACCTTCCTGATGCGGTTCGGCGCCGTCTGCGGCGCACTGTGCGGCCTGTTCATCGCGGTCCCGGGCGCGATCGAGGCGTTCACCGGCGAAACCGCGGCCACCAGCGTCGTGCTCGGAGTCTCGCCGGCGTTGGCGATGCCGCTGCTCACCGCCTTGCAGCTCGGCCAGCTCCGCGGGTCCGGCAGGCTGGGTGCGGTCGGGTACGCGGTGAACCAGATCGGCCTCGGACTGTTCGGCGGCACGGCGTTCACGCTGAACCTGGCGGTGTTCTTCCTCGACGAGGTGAGCCTGGCCGGCGCGACCAGAGCGGCATTGCTGGCCAGCGCCGCGGTGTTCGCGGCCGGCGTCGTCCTGTTCGCGATCGCGATGCTGCGCGCCGGCGTCTACCCGCGGGTGCCGGTACTGGCGTACGGCATCGGCTTCCCCGTCTTCGCCGTGGCGGCCCGGCTGCCGGACACCCCGCTGACCAGCGCGTTGCACGTGCTCGTCGGCGCGAGCCTGATCTGGCTGGCGGCCGCCCTGCGAAAGCGCGCCGGCGAACAGCGCCTCGAGCGCTGAGCGGCGTACGTTTCGCGGACTGCCCAGGCTCGAAGGCTGACCGGCGCTTGCCGTGCCACCCGAAACGGTTGCCGTCGCAGGTCGACGCCGAACGCCTCGAGGCTGCCGATCCGTCCCCGGACGGCCGGCAGCCTCGTCCTGCTTCGGTAGGCGTTCGCCTCTGTGGTCAGCGCACCCAGAGCACGAACGTGAAGACCTTGTGGTCGTTGCCGAGGTCACGTACGTAGGAGGACGACGTGCCGTCGCTCGCCCGGCTGACGGCCCGGCCCCAGTCGGCGGGCCGGTCCAGCGACTGCCGGCCGTTTCCGGGACGCGTGGTGCTGGTGGCCCCGGCGTCGAGGTGCGAGTAGATCGTCTCCAGTTGCGCGTAGTCGTGGGCGTTCGGGTGCTGGTTGGTACCCGGGCTGTTGGTGTAGTCCATGCAGGTGCCGAGGTTCGGGTTGTTGAAGTTCTCGTCCTGGTGGGCGAGCCCGAACGTGTGGCCGACCTCCTGGCAGGTCACGAGCTGGCGCCAGGCAGGCGTGTTGTAGGTCGCGGTGTTGAAGTACGTGTCGTTGAGTCGCACGGTGCCCTGCGTGATGTGTGAGCCGTTGGCCCAGATCTGCGCGACGCCGAGCCATCCGGTGCTTCCGTACGTCCGGTTGCAGACCTCGACGCGGCCGCTCGTCGGCCGGCAGCTGCTGTTCGACCCGCCGGAGACGACCCTCGTGTCGAGTACTGTCGACCGGGTCCAGTCGCCACTCGCGACCGAGAGGTAGGAGTCCCAGGCGCTGCTCACGTTGTCGCCGAGGGACACGGTGAACGGATTCTGGGACCTCGCCCAGTGGTAGTTTCCCCATGAGTGGTTGGCCGATGCCGTGCCTGGGATCGCCAGTACGGCCAGAACGGCAGCCGCGATCAGCGGAAGTGCCTTCATACGCATTGTCGGACCCCTCCCGGGCCAAGACGGATTGATCACCACAGCGTGAGACTGTGTGGACGTCGCGTCAAGACAACGGATCCGACATTGGCCGCGGGTGGACACAAGCTGCCAGTTGTCTACTAAGGGCGTTCGTAGATTGTGGCGAAACCCCTTGTCGGCTTAGAGGTCGTGGCCGTAACGCCGCCGGAACCAATCCGACCTACTAAGTCCGATAGTCGATGGTGGTCGCCCGTCAGCCGAACGGCAGCGGGCAGTGTTCGAGAACGACTTCGATCGCGGACGCCGCGACGAGCGCCAGCGGCACCGCGGCGAACAGCGCCAGCGTGGCCAGGCCGGCCAGCTTGGCTTTCCAGGAAACCGGCGTGACAGGCTCCAGCAGTCCGAGGAGACGCCTCGACACGGTCTCACCGCCGATGCCCAGCGTGCCGCCCGGCACCTTGGCCCTGACAGCCGTGAGCAGCGCCGAGGCCACGTCGCCCCGGTCGTGCCGGCGGCTGGCCCGCTCGTCGGCGAGGCGCTCCACGAAGAACGCGACCGCACCCGGCGCGCGCCGGGCCGCGGGGAGGAACGGGAACGCCGCGCGTACGATCCGGGCGGCACCGATCAGGAGATGGTGCCTGCCGTCCAGGTGCGCTCGTTCGTGGGCGATCATCGCGGCCAGTTCGCCCGGCCCGAGCGCCTCGATCGCGCCCGAGGACACGACGATCCGGCCCCTGCGTCCGGGGATGCAGTACGACGTCACGTCCGGGTGGTCGACGACGGTGGCATCGAGTTCGTCGTCGCGGCGGCCGAGGATGGCCACGGCGGTGCTGTGGCGGTTGCGGAGGCTGTGGTCGCGCAGCAGGTCGCGCCCGATCTGGAACGCGAGCCAGGAAACGACGAGCAGTGCGGAGACGCCGCCACCGATGGCGCTCAGCGGCACGTGCACGTTGTGCTCGTGGAGGACCTGCGTGCAGATCCTGAGCAACTCGGCGACGAAGTCGCGGACCGCTTCGCTGGCGAGTGCGACGGTCACGCCCGCCAGCACGATCACGGCGACCATCGACCACGCCATCGCCAGCCAGAGGGCGACGCCGAGCCTCGGCGTCCGTTCCAGCCACCGCCAGCGGGCCACGACCGCCGGCGCTCCGAACCCGATCAGAGCGACGTAGACAACGACCGCGAGCTCAGCAGTCACGTACGTTTGGGCCTCGGCTTCCGCGCGGACTTCCGCCGGCTCAGCGTGCGCAACGCCCTGCGCAGAGCGTCGGCGTCCTCGGCCGAGATCTCGCTGACGAAGTGCAGGAACGCCGCCTGCCGGTCGACACTGGTGCCGAGTGCCTCGGTCATCAGCCCCGCGGTGTATTCCTCCTGGGTCGCTGCCGGCCAGTACCAGAACGCCTTTCCCGACTTCTCACGTTCGACCCAGCCCTTGGTGTGAAGGTTGTCCATCACCGTCATCACCGTGGTGTAGGCGCAGTCGCGTTCCTCACTCAGGGCGTCCCTGACCTCGCGGACCGTCATGACCTCGTCCGACGACCACAAGCACCGCATGATCGCGGCCTCGAGCTCGCCGAACGCGCGCACGCTCCACCTCGTCCCCGACTGGAATCCGTGACCCGTCCATCCTACGAAGTCGCTCTGGAGAAAGCGGCGACTCAGGCGGGGTGGAAGCCTACGTAGGCGCGTTGGGTGGTGCCGTGTGGCGTGGTGTGCGTACGCACCAGATCGGCCAGGTCGTTGACCATCAGCAAGCCACGCCCGCCCATCTGATCGGGTGGCGCCGGTCTGCGGCCGGCCAGCGAGTCGGTCAGCCGGCCGTCGTCGACGACCTCGCAGACCAGGTGGTCGTGATCGCGCCAGATGCGCAGCCGGCAACCACCGTTGGCATGTACGAGGCTGTTGGTGACGAGCTCGGACACGATCAGCTGCAGATCGGGCAGTCGTGCGGCCGGTAGGCCGAGGCGGCCGGCCTGTTCGAGCGCGTGGCTCCGGGCCGGCAGGATCTGGTCGACCGAGCCGATCACCAGCTCGGACTCCCGTGCCGACTCGGGCGCGGGTTCGCGCAACGGCTGGTTGTACCGCGCGATCGCGGTGTCCGGACTGTAGCTGTCGCTGCCGTACCGCCGGCCGTCCTCCCAGACGACCGGGTGCGTCTGCTGGGCGTCGGCGATCGCACGCGAGTCGAGCCCGGTGACGTCGTACGGGCACAGGATCGTGACATCGCGCCCGGCGAACGCCGCGTTGATCAGCGCCTCGTGCTGGACGCAGGCGGGGTACTCCCGCTGGTGGCGGCCGGGCCAGATCGGCTCACCGATGATGCGAACGTGCCGGCCGGAACGACCATGGGCGTCGGCGAACTTGCGCAGCACGCCCGCGATGATGCGGCCGGGATTGCGCCCGGCTTCGGTCATGTCGATCAGCGTGACCTCGCTGTCGACGGCTCCGGCTGCCAGCGCGTCGCGCAGAATCCGCAGCCGCTCCCCGGGCACGGCGACCGCGACCGGGTGCTCGCGAGCCAGCCCCTCGACGACGAACGGCACCAGGCCGGCGAGATACTCCTCGTCCGAGCGGTAGAACAGAGCAGGATGCGCGAACGGATCCACGCCGGCGGCTCTGATCATGCTCATGCCGCCTGCTCCAGATCTGCGTTCTGCCAGCTCAAGACACCCACCATACGTGCGATTCCGTGAGGCTGGCATACCCCGAACGCGGACGGCAAACGTGACGTACCGGGGAGTACGCGAATGTGACGAGCCGAATGCGCACTGTTACAGAATGCTTCGAGTCTGCCCGGATATCGCAGTGTTACTTATCGCGATCCGTGGAGTCAGGAGGAGGTCGATCCGCGCGGTCGTAGGCTTCCTGTGCCGCGGACACGTCGCCGAGGTGCGCGATCGACCATTCCTCCAGCGCGCGCAGCGGCTCGCGCAGGGTGCGGCCCGCCTCGGTGAGCGTGTACTCGACGCGGACCGGAACGTCGGGGAAGACGGTGCGGCGCACGAGCCCGTCCCGTTCGAGCCCGCGGAGAGTCTGGGTGAGCATCTTCTGCGAGATGCCTGCGATGCGTCGGCGCAACTCTCCGAAGCGGACGCTGCCGTCCCAGAGGGCGCCCACGATGAGCACCGTCCAACGGTCGCCGATGCGATCCAGGATGGGGCGAGTCGGGCAGTCCGCGCGGTAAGGGCTGCCGCTGAGTACCGACTCGGCCGGGGTGGTTACCACAAAGTGCCTTCTTCCCATTAGAGAGTTGCCCTCATACGGTAATCGCAGCGCATCGTCCGATGCCACCCCTTCCGTAGAAAGGCACCTCATGTCTCGCATTACCGTCATCGGCGGCACCGGCTATGCCGGTTCGGCCATCACCACGGAGGCCGCTGCTCGCGGTCACCAGGTCACCGCGCTGAGCCGCTCGCTCCCCCACGCGCCCATCCCGAGCGTGACCTATGTCCAGGGCGACGCCACCGACGAAGCAGCGCTGTCTTCGGCCATCGAGGGTTCCGACATCGTCGTGGACGCAATCGCCCCACGCGGCCCGCTGGTCGGCCACGCCCGCGACGTCCACCGCACCATCGCGCGGCTGGCCGATGCCGCACGCGTACGCCTGTTCATCGTCGGCGGCGCCTCGTCGCTGCGCCCTGCGCCCGCAGCGGATCGCTTCGTCAACGACCCCAGCCACCTCGGCCTCATCCCCGCGGAGCTCCACGACGAGATCCGCGACGGAGCGGCGTTCATCATCGAGGACCTCCCGGCCACGCCCGCGACACTCGACTGGGTCTACGTGAGCCCCGCGCTCAGGTTCGGCGCACATATGCCCGCCGAACGACTCGGTCGTTATCGGCTCGGCGACGAGGTCGCCGTGCAGCCCGAGGACGGCGGTGCAATCTCCGCCGCGGACTACGCCCTCGGGTTCGTCGACCTGATCGAGAAGGGTGACCACCACAGGGCACAGGTCAACCTCGGCCACTAGGGGATTGAGAGCGACAGCGCCGAACCCATCCGGGACGGCCTTCAGGTCGGCTTGACGGTCTCGTCTCCGGGCTCTGGCAGCTGGTTGACTCGGGCGATCTCGGCGTAGATTCGGCCACTGGGCTTGACCGTTCGCCGCATCGACTCGCGATCGACGTCGATCAGTCCGAAGCGCATGGAGTATCCGTAGGCCCATTCGAAGTTGTCCATCGAGCTCCAGTGGAAGTATCCGCGTACGTCAAGTCCCTGATCGATCGCTTTCCACACCTCGCCCAGCATCGCCGGCAGGAAGCCTTGGCGGACAGCGTCGTCGGCCGTGGCGACACCGTTCTCGGTGACGTAGATCGGCTTTCCGGTCGAACGCAAGTCCTCCAGCGCGATTCCCAGCCATGGTGGGTGGATCGCCCAGTCGAAGTCGCTGACCGGGACGCCCGGTGGATTGGTGCGATGGATGAACACTTCTCCGGGATGCCGGAGTGAGAACGACACCAAGGATCCGCTGTAGTGGTTGAGGCCCACATAGTCGCCGGCCGCGTCGGCGACGCGGCGCAACCGTAGGCCGTCCGGCCATCGACTCATGGACGCGTCCGCCACCCAGGCAGCCAGGCGATCCAGCCAGGTCCTGGTCTTCGGCAGCATCAGCCACTTGTGCTGCGCCAGTCCGATCGGCACGTCAGGGGTGCGGCGCTTCAACTCCGCGTAGGCGGCCTCGTGTGCCCGGCGAAGATTCGCCAGCACTCTGAACATCCCCACCACGTCGCCCTTCTTGCCTGGCGGGAACTCGCCCGTCAGCCACCCTTGATAGGCGTAGACGTTGGGCTCGTTGATCGTGCACCAGAGCGACACCAACGTGCCCAGCTCGACGGCCACGCGGCGGACGAACGGCAACCAGCGTTGGACGGCTGTCCGATCCAGCCAGCCACCTTGTGCGATGAACCAGGTGGGCGAGGTGAAGTGGTGCAACGTGACCATGGTCGCGATGCCGCGCTCTCGAAGGTCGGTGAGTACGGCGCGGTAGTGCTCGATCGCTTCCTGGTCGAACCTTCCGGGCTCCGGCTCGACCCGTGACCACTCGATTGAAAGCCGGTGCGCGTTGGTGCTGAGGCCCGAGAGCAGATCGAAGTCTTCTCTGAAGCGGTTCCAGTGGTCGCATGCGACGGCCGCGGTGTCGCCGGTCTTGATACGCCCCTGCTGCTCCCACGTCCACCAGTCGTTGTTGACGTTTCCGCCTTCTACCTGATGAGCGGCGGTGGATGTTCCCCACAGGAAGCGATCTGGAAACGAGCGCGGCATCAGAAGATGCTCTCACTCAGTCGATCCACTATCAAGTGACATCGAGATCCTGCCGCGTGACTATCGCCGAATATCCGCGAGACTGCCGCCTTTTTCCGCAACTTGTCCGCCGTATCGACCGTCGTACGTCGTACGTCGATCAGAGGCCCCGAAAGGAGCCGTCCCGCCGGATGGAAACCATGCCCGACTCTGTGGCTGTCACCGCTCGTACCGACAAGACGGCGCAACCCGGAATAGCACCACACTCAACTCCGGGTTGGACCCGCCACTTTCGCCGCCGTCCAGGTGAAACGTACGCCGATCGGTTCCGCGGCCTGCTGCGATCGGCTCGGCAGGTGGGTCTGGCGAACGGCGTTCGGGCGTTGTGGTACTCCGCCTATCGTGCTCGTCTCGACGCCGCCGACCGTCAGCGTTCCTTGCCGGCGACGCGAACGCGGCGCACGCCTGGCCTGCTCCAGGACGCCGAGGAGATCCGCGGCGGTGCGCGGTTCAGGTATGCCGACGCGGTGTTGAGCGTGCGGATACTTGCGGACGGCGGCGGAGTGTTCGTCGGATGGGACGATGCCGAGCCCTTGCCTTCTTACGCGCTCGAGCCCGCAGGTGGTGCGCCAGAGTTCGATCGCGAGAGCGTTCTCACCCGCGGCGTCGGCTGCTGGAGCGTGACTGGTGCGGACGTCACGGTGGTCGTGGACTCCGAGGGGGGCCTTGCGTTTCACGATCGGTCAGGGACGACATTTCGTCAGGACGCCCCACCCCGCTGGGAAGGGGAGTCCTGGACTCACACCACCCAGCCTCACCGATGACTTCATGGTGACCGGCCTTGGTGGCCGGAGCGGCCGGCTTGATTTGTCCGGTCGGTCGTATCGTCTGTGGAACACCGACCCTCAGATGAGTACCTATGCACGGGATGAGGACCCGTTGTCGTTGTCGGTCCCGGTCTACACCGTTGTGGCGGGCGGCCGGAGCCATCTGGCCTTCTACGACAACAGTTTCGACGGTGTGATCGAGGTGGGAAGCCAAGTCGTCGCTCGGCTTTCCGGTGGGCCGCTGCGTTACTACGTCTTTCCTGGAACACCTGCTCAGGCAGTCGAGCGTTATACGGCGCTGACCGGACGGCCGGCGCTGCCGCCCCGTTGGGCGCTGGGCTATCACCAGTCGCGCTGGGGCTACCAGAGCCAGGCCGAGGTGCATCGGATCGCAGGCGAGTTCGGCGAGCACGGGCTGCCGCTGTCGGCGATCTGGTTGGACATCGACCACCTGGACGGCAACCGGCCCTTTGCCATCGACGAACAGCGCTTTCCCGATCTGGGTGGACTGGTCACCCAGCTCACCCAACGTGATATCCGAGTGGTGTGCATCGTTGATCCCGGCATCGGGCTCACCGTTCACGACCCCACCTTTGCCGGTGGTGTGGAGTCAGGTGTCTTCTGCCGGACCGGCGACGGTGAGATCGTTCGTGGTGTGGTCTGGCCCGGCATCGTCGCGTTCCCCGACTTCACTTCTGCTACGGCCAGGGACTGGTGGGGCACGCTGTTCGAGACCTACGTCCAGTTGGGCGTCGGCGGGTTCTGGCAGGACATGAACGAGCCGTCGTCGTTCTCCTCGTGGGGTGATGGAACCCTGCCGTTGTCCACCCGTCATGACCTGGACGGCCGGGGCGGTGACCACCGCGAGGCGCACAACGTCTATGGCCTGTTGATGAATCGTGCCGCCTACGAGGGGTTGCGCTCGCGGCGTCCGCAGGCGCGGCCGTTCCTGCTCTCCAGGTCCGGCTTCGCCGGCCTGCAACGCTATGCCGGTACGTGGACCGGCGATATCGGCACCTCCTGGGACGGGCTGCGCATCAGCCTGACGTTCACGCTGGGACTCGGTTGCAGCGGGATTGCCTACTCCGGGCCGGACATCGGCGGCTTCGACCGACATCCCACACCGGAGATGTTCATCCGCTGGTTCCAGCTCGCCGCGTGGCTGCCGTTCTTCCGCGTCCACTGCGCCTCCCTGCTGCCGCCCCGCGAACCCTGGACCTGGGGAACCGGCACCCTCGACCTGGCCAGGACAGCGATGCGGGAACGGTATGAGCTGCTGCCCTACTGGTACACCCTGGCCTGGCAAGCTCACCGCAGCGGCGCCCCGTACGTGCGGCCGATGTTCTGGGCCGACCCCGACGACCACCAGCTTCGCCGTATCGAGGACCAGTTCATGCTCGGCGACGCACTGCTGATCGCGCCCATCCTGCAAGCGGGCATCCGCAGGCGCTCGGTCCGGTTGCCCCGAGGCACCTGGTACGACCGGCGAACCGGAGCGGTGCACCACGGGCCGGCCACGATCACAGTCGAAACCCAGATGGGTTCCATACCGGTGTATGCCCGCGCCGGCTCGGTGATCCCCGTCGAACGCGACGAAACGATCACGCTGCAGGCCTACCCCCAACCAGACCTCGACGACTTCCCGCCCCAGCCCGGCGGCAGCCTGATCTCCGATCCCGGCGGCAGCCTGATCTCCGATCCCGGCGACGGCTACGCCGATCCCGTCGAAGAGCGCTTCGAGGTACGCCTGGACGCCGGCAACAAGCCGTACGTGGCATACACCGGCCCGGCCGGCTCTCTGCCCTATGCCGTCGACTGGCAACCGTGGAGGCAGCTGTGAACGGCCGCGCCGCGTCCGAGAAGTCCTTGGCGGACGAGCAGAGCTCCCGTTCGGCGTCCTCGGATCCCCACCTGGCCTCGGTATCGAAGCAGGGCGACGGGCCCTCGATCCTGATCCTGTACTCCGACACCGGAGCCGGGCACCTGGCCGCGGCACGTGCCCTCGAGACGGCGCTGCTCCAGCTGGACCCATCGGTCCGCGTGGTGCTGGCCGATCCGCTGATCGGGCCGCAGAGCCGTTGGCTGGCACGGCGAATCTGCTCCTCCTACCCGTCACTGGTGAAGGGCACCGCGATCGCCTGGGGCGTGACCTTCCGCACCACCAACTCGCGTCCGGTGTTCCCGTTCCTTCGCACGATCATGCAGAAACAGGGAAGACAGATCGCCGATCGGCTGCTCCAGGCACACGACCCCGATGTCGTCGTATCCGTACACCCGTTGCTCAACCACCTGACCACGCCGGGCAGACAGGAGCCGAAGCGAAAGCGCGGCTACGTCACAGTGCTCACCGACCTGGCCGGAATCCACCGCGCCTGGTCGAACCCGCTCACCGACCTCATCATCGTGGGAACACCGCAAGCCGCCGAAGCCGTACAAGGCGAAGCAGTGCCCCCAGAACACATCCGCCACCTCGGCCTGCCCATCCGCCCCGGCTTCCACCCGCCGGCAGCCGGCGAACAACAGGCATTGCGCAAGCGATACGGACTGGACCCCAACCGGCCAACCGCCCTGGTAATGGGCGGCGGCTACGGCAACGGGCGCATCCGGCAACAAGTGCGGGCGCTGGCCAGCGGATCCCACCCCTGGCAGGTCATCGTCGTCTGCGGACACAACGACAAGCTCCGCCGCGACCTACTGGCCCAACCACTTGGCACCTTCCATACACCCCTGCTGGTGCTCGGCTTCGTCGACGACATCGCCGACCGCATGCGCGCCTCCGACATCGTTGTCACCAAAGCCGGATCAGTCACCATCGCCGAAACACTGGCCACCGGCCTCCCACTCATCCTCACCGGACACCTGAAAGGACAGGAAACCGCCAACCTGCGACTCGTCGAAAACCACGGCATCGGTGCCTACGTACCACGCCCGTCGAACCTCCGCGCCACCGTCGAATCAGTTCTCGGCGACCTCGAACAGCTCGAGACGATGAAACAGCGGGCCATCGCCCTCGCCCAGCCCGACGCCGCACTCGACATCGCCCACGAGTGCCTCATGATGGCCGGGCGCTACAGGCACGCGCCCGGCGACCAGTAGGGCGCTGCCGATCACGGGCGTGCCCGAGGGACGCCGGGGGCGGCGCGGTTGGCAAGATGGGCACATGACTGGTGAAAGTCCAGTCGTGACGCTCTCCGACGGCGTGGTCACGCTGCGGCCTTGGTCGCGAGATGACGCCTGGTTCATGGTGGAAGCAGGCGCCGACCCAGCGATCCGGCGCTACAACGGGAGCCACGACCGGCTGGGAAACCCGGGTCCGCCGCCCTCGATCACGGACGCTGAGGCCGCCATCGAGGAGTTCGCGTCGAACTGGCGTGCGTTCGCTGCGACTGGGACGCCCGCTGGTGTCGCGTTCGCGATCCTGGACACGAGCTCCGGCGAGCTGGTCGGCTGCTGTGGCGTCGACGACTGGACCGGCGAGGACGTAGCGCAGTTCGGCTACTGGATCGCACCAAACGCCAGAGGGCGCGGCTGTGCGACTCGAGCGGTGATCCTCCTTACGCGCTGGCTGTTCGACCTGGGAGCAGCCCGCGTCTTCCTGACGATCGTCGCGGGGAACGAGGGTTCGGTCGCCGTGGCTCGCCGAGCCGGGTTCGTGCACGAGGGAACGATGCGTGCACACAGCGTCTGGCAGGGCGAGCGCCGCGACGTGATGTGGTTCGCCGCACTGCCGCACGAGTGGGCGATGCGCCCGCCACCCGAGCCCATGAACGCCTGACCTGAGCCGCCGGCCACACCTGAGCGAACTCTGCCGCGCCAGGACGTCATCCGGGTGAACGGCTGGTCACGGTTGTTGTTCGATCAGCTCGAGCATGCTGGTCTGTGGTGCCCCGACCAGCGCCGGCGCATTTGCTGGCGTGGACCACACGTTGTTGACGAGGAAGTCCAGGAACTTCGACGCTTCTTCGCCGGTGCCGAAGTCCAGGTCGATGAGGACGTACTGCTCGTTGCCTTGTGGGCGTCGGATGCGATGGGCCAGCACGCCGCTGTGGCGGCGCACGTCGGCGAAGCTGTCGAATGCCTGTTTCCAGGTGGCGTAGTCGGTGATCTCGTGTTCGATGTGCAGGGTGATCATGAGGTTCTCCTTGTCGAGCGAAGGTGCGTTGATCGTCCAAGGATGGGCCGGTGACCAGGGCCGGCGGTATCCCAGATCAATGGGGGTCTGCGTACTCTTTGGTCATGGCCAGGCCGGCTGACCCGCTACGCGTCCGGGCCCAGGTCAGGGAACGCGTCGTGCGGCTGTGCCGTGCCGGAGGATCGAGCCGGCAGTTGCGGGCGGCGATCATCGATCAGCTCCGCCTGGCGGTCGGCTTCGACTCGTACGCATTCGTGCTGACCGACCCACGGACGTGCGTGGGTTGCGCCCCGTTGGCCGATGTCCCACTGCTGGATGAGCTGCCGCGGATCATCCAGCTCAAGTACTCCACGACCGTCAATCGTTGGACGGCCCTGGGCGATCCTCCGGTTGCCCTGCTGTACGAGGCCACTGCTGGGCAACGGGAGCAGAGTCTGCTGTGGCGCGACCTGCTGAGGGCTGCCGGCGTGGTGGACGTCGCCTCCATGGTGTTCCGGGACCGGTTCGGCTGTTGGGGATTCCTCGACCTCTGGCGGGCCAACCCGCCGCAACCATTCACTCCGGCTGACGCCGACTTCCTCGCCTCGCTTGCCCCCGCGGTGACCGAAGCCCTGCGCCGTTGTCAGGGTGCCGCGTTCACCGCTCTTCCTGTTGGTGCCGGCGGCGACGACTACCGTGACGCGCTGGTGCTGTTGCTTTCCCCGGACTTGACGATTCGAGCGCAGACTCGCCGTACGGCTGACTATTTGCGTCAACTCCTGCCGACGCCTGCCGAACGGTCCCCGATCCCAGCCGCGGCCTACAACGTCGCGGCGCAACTGGTCGCGAACGAGACCGGCGTTGATAACCATGCGCCCGCGGCAAGCGTCCACCTCGGCCATGGAGCATGGGTGACCCTGCGCGCGGCCCGCATCGGAGGCGGCCGGCCAGACCACGCCGGTGACCCCGGTGACATCGCTGTCACCATCGAACAGGCATCGCCGGCAGAACGCCTGGATATCTTCGGCCGCGCCTTCGCTCTCAGCGCACGTGAACGCGAGCTCCTCGCCGTACTCGCCGACGGAGCCGACACCCGTCACGCGGCCGCCCGGATGTACCTGTCCGAACACACGATCCAGGACCACCTCAAGTCCATCTACGACAAGACCGGCAGCCGAAGCAGACGCGAACTCCTCGCCCGGGCCCTGAGATGACTGCCTACGTGCGAATCGGTCCCGTGCGGCGTCCGGCGAGCGTGTTTCGTCCCGGATGGACCGTGCACAGCCTGCGGCGGCTGCAGCTTCGACGACCCTGGCCCAGGTGACGTCCAGGGACGGCACGACGATCGGCTACCGCCGGATCGGGAGTGGACCGGGCCTTGTCCTGGTGCACGGCGCGATGGAGTCGTCGTAGAGCCATGTCGAGCTCGCCCACGAGCTGGCCGGCGACTTCACCTGCTACCTGCCCGACCGCCGGGGCTGCGGGATGAGCGGCCCGCACGGTGCGGACTACGACATCGGCAACGCGGTGGACGACGTGGCCGCCGTGCTGGCCGAGACCACCACGCTGGAGGCAGTCCTGCCCAACGCCGAACGGGTCGAGCTGCCAGGCCTCGGCCACAACGCGACCGGCAACGCCCGCACCGGCGGCAAGCCCGCCCTCGTCGCGGTCCAACTGCGGCAGTTCCTCACCTGACTCGACACCGGCTGATCCGGGGACTGTGTGGGTTCGGCCTGGCGTTTCCTGTCACCAGGTCTCAGGCCTCGCCGGCCTGGAGGGGCGCCGTTGCGGGGCTTTGGAGCACGCTGCCGTCGACGGCGAAGCGGGAGCCGTGGCAGGGGCAGTCCCAGGTTTGTTCGGCGTCGTTGAACGCGACGATACAGCCCAGGTGGGTGCAGCGGGCTGACAGCGCGGTCGCCTCGCCGGTGGGCTTGCGATGGACGGCGAACTGCTGGCCGCCGACCCGGACGATGGCGCCGGTGCCGGGAGGAATGTCGCTCGGGGTGTCGACGTGGGTGGAGCGCAACCGGTCACCGATGAAGTGCCTGGCGACCTCGGCCTGGGCCGACAGCAGAGCCGGCGCCTCCCGCAGGGGATGCAGCCGGCGCGGGTCGTAGAGGCTCGCCCATTCCGGCGTACGGCCGGCGATCAGCTCCGCCAGCAGCAGGCCCGCCAGAACACCGTTGCTCATGCCCCACCCGCCGAAGCCGGTCGCCACCCAGGCGTGCCGGGCGCCCGGATGGAACGGCCCGATGTGCGGCACGCCGTCGGTCGTGGAGTTGTCCTGGGCCGCCCAGCGGTAGGCGATCTCGCCGACGCCGAACCGTTCTCTGGTCCACTCGGCGAGCCGGTCGAACCGTTCGGACACCCCCGCGGTTCCCGGCGTGAACTTCTCACCGGTCACGATCAGCAGCCGATCGCTGTCACCGTTGCCGAACGGCGCGGTACGCACGGAGCGGGTCGACTCCTCGGGCGTGATGTACATGCCGCCCGGATCCGCCTCGGCCGGGATGGGAGCCGCGACGACCAACTCGCGTTGAGGCTTGAGCCGGGCGAACAGCAACGCGCGGTCGAACACGGGGTACTGCGTGGCGACCACGACGTCGCCGGCGGTGATGGTGTCGCCGTGCTCGGTGTGGACGCGGCACGGCTCACCCTCGTCGAGCTGCACGACGCGCGTGCGTTCGTACACCCGAACGCCCTGTGCCACCAGGTGTTCCACCAGACCCAGCAGGTAACGCCGTGGATGGAACTGTGCCTGGTTCTCGACCTGGACCGCACCCGCGACGTCGTACGGCAGGCCGGTCCTCGTCAGGTACGAGGCGGGCAACCCCGCTTCGCTCGCCGCCTCCGCCTCGGCCCGGAGATCGTCGACCTGCTCGGGCGACTCGGCGTAGGTGACGGCCGGCAGGCGTTCGAGGTCGCAGGCGATGCCGAGCTCCTGTGCGGTTCGCGCCACGTGGTCGACGGCGTGCTGCTGTGACCGCGCGTAGTGCCGCGCCGCCTCGGCTCCGAACGACTTACGGAGTTTCGCGTAGATCAGGCCGTGCAGCGCGGTGAGCTTGGCGGTGGTGTAGCCGGTGACTCCGGCGGCCACCCTGTCGGCCTCGACGACCACGACCGAACGTCCCGCGCGGGACAGCTCCCAGGCCGTCGCGAGCCCGGCGATGCCGGCGCCGATCACGACCACGTCAGCCTCCGGCGACGCGGCGGACGCAGCCAGGGAGGGGAACGAGGTCGTCGGCGTGGAGTCCATCCAGTACGAGTCGGCGATCATGCGGGCGCGATACCCCCAAGTACACCGGTTATGGCTAACCGTCGAGGTCAGCGCACTGACTATGGCAGGGGATCCGGGGTACTACCGGTACGCATGCCGGTCACGCACGAAATCGACGGAAGATCGACAGAATCCGGGTAAATGGGAGGCGAGACCCATGCCGTACCGACGCGACCCGCCCGACCGGTCGCCCCACGAACAAGAGCCGGGGTGAGATCCCTTGCGGCACAACGGAAACGTCGCGGTCGACGTACTCGTTCCGACCAGGGACCGGCCGACCGCACTGGCCGTCACGCTTGCCTGCCTGCTCGGCCAGACGCATCGACCGATCCGGGTCGTCGTCGCCGACCAGGGTGACACGTCCTGCCTCGACAGCGCCGAGGTCCGGGCCGTCGTTCGTACGCTCCAGGTGCGTGGCGTGCCCGTCGAGGTGTTCCGCAACCTGCCGCGTCGCGGCATGGCGCACCAACGCCAAGCCCTGCTGGACCGGACGATCGCGCCGTACGCGCTGTACCTCGACGACGACATCCTCACCGAGCCCGACCTGGTGGCCCGGCTGGTGGCGGCGCTCGCAGGGCAGGGATGCGGGTTCGTCGGCAGCTTCGTCAACTCGCCGAGCGGTGTGACGTCGGCCGAGCCGATCGACCAGCTTCCAGACGACATTCTCTTCGAACCCTGGGACGGCTATGTCCGCCCGGAGGTGGTTCTGCCGGACAGCCTGAGCTGGCAGCGTTACCGCCTGCACTTCGCGGCGTACCTGCACCGGCTGTGCGACCGGCTCGGGATCACCAGGCAGAACGCCGTTCTCTACCGCGTCGCCTGGCTGGGCGGCTGCTTCCTCGTCGATGTCGGAAAGCTCAACGTGGTCGGCGGATTCGACTTCTGGCGCGACCTGCCGGTCGAGCACGCCGGCGAGGACGTGGTGGCGCAACTTCGGGTGATGGCCCGCTTCGGTGGTGCCGGGCTGGCGCCGTCAGGTGCATGGCACCAGGAGATCCCCAGCACCCGCCGCGGCAACGAGCCCGACGCTCCGCTGGTACTCGACACGCGCTCGCTCATCCTCGACACGATCGCCGGCGCCGAGCCCGAGCTGTCGTACCGCAGGCGCTGATTCTTGCTCTGGATTACGGCGGTCGCATCTCGCCACCGCGACTCGCCGAGATCACCGATGAGTTCGACCGGCATTTCGGGTCTGTCCATCAACCACAGCACAACGAACCTACGGACAGGACAATCCGATGACCGAGTTGAACGCGGAACAGGCCCGGCGAGCGATCGTCGAACACACCCGGCGGCTGGCGGAAGCCGCCGCCGCGGCCGGACCTGACGCCGCTGTGCCGACAGCCCCGAAGTGGACCATCGCCGACCTGGTGGAGCACCTGGGCCAGACCCAGCACTGGGTCGCGGAGATCATCGAGCGGCGCATCACCGACCCCACCCAGCTGCCCATGGAGATGGCCGTGCTCCCCGCCGACCCCGGCGAGTGGCAGGCATGGCTGGCGGAATCCGCGCAGCGGGTGGCGAGCGCCTGCTCCGACGACGCGCTCGACGCGCCGGTGTTCAACGCCGCGGGGGACGGACGGTCCGGGACGCGATTCTGGATGAGCAGCATGGTCAACGAGGCGGTCGTCCACGGCGTCGACGCAACCAACACGGCGGGCTGGCCGGCTGACATCGACGCCGACATCGCAGCCGCGCTCATCAGCAACCACCTCGCGATGCTCACCTCCCCGACGTGGGAGATGCAGCGGCCGGAGTCCGCCCACGCCATCCGGGGCACCGGGCAGACCCTGCAGTTGACAGCCACCGACCACGCGAGCGCCTGGTTCATCGAGCGGCGGCCCTCCGGGGCGACGTGGCGACTCGCAACCCAGCCGGCCGACGTGACGGTGACCGGGCCTGCCCAATCGCTGCTGCTCGCCTTGACCCGGCGACTCCCCCTCACCGACCGCGAAGCCACCGGCATCACTCTCGACGGCGACACCGAGCTCGCTCGGCACTGGCTCGACAACACCGCGCACGTCAGCGACTGATCCCGGGTCCAGGGCTGTTCCACAAGCCGATGCCGCGCATCCGTTCGTATCGCTCGTCCTGAGGCTCAGGTCTCAGCGGAGGACGGTGGTGGCGAGGGTGTGGTGGGTCCAGCGTTCCCAACGGGTCGGTGACCAGCCGCGCTCGACGGTGAGGAGTTGGTAGACCTCGAGGCTGACGACGGTGAACAAGATGTCGGCCGCTTCCTTGACCGACAGGTCCGATCGTAAGGCCTGCTTGGCGTCGAGGAGCTCGGCGAGTGTGCGGTGGGCGAGGAACCGCTGTTCCTGGTTGACCTGCCACTGAGTGGCCAGTTCGCTGTCGGTTCCGGCGGCGTCCCGGATGATCTTCATCAGCGGGGAAACCCGGGCGAAGATGTGCCGGCTGTTGCGGAGCCAGATCGCCAACGCCCGGTCTCCGTCGGGCTCGTCGCGGAACCGGCGCATCCAGGGCCGTTCGAGCACGGGGACCGGCTCGTCGTCGCCGACCGACTGGAAGTCGACGACCTCCTTCAGCACGGTGGCCTTGTTGCCGAAGTGAAAGTAGACCGTCTGAACGGCAACCCCGGCTTCGGCGGCGATCTGGTTGAGCGTGGTCGCGGCGTAGCCGTGTCGCAGGAACAGGTCGAACGCGGCGTCGGTGATCGCGCGCCGCGTGGCGCGGGCCTGGTCCCGGCGACTGCCGCGTGCCGGCTTCTGCTTCGCGCCACTCCTGCCCTTGACATCGCGTCCCATTCGCTAGAGCATACTCTAGAGATTGGCTAGAGTTAGCTCTAGCGAATGGTTCTGGAGGTGACCATGAACACGGCGCTGAACGGCTTCCATCACGTCAAGCTCCCTGTTTCCGACGTCGAGCGCAGCCGAGCCTGGTACACGCAAGTCCTGGGCCTGCGCACCGACATCGAGTTCGTCGAAGACGGAGAGCTCATGGGTGTGGCCATGCTCGACCCTGACAACACGCTCTCCCTGGCAGTTCGCCGCGATCCGGAACGCGCCGCCGCGCTCGCCGGCTTCGACCCGGTGGCCCTGTGCGTTCCCACCGAGGAAGCGCTGAAGGCCTGGCTGCAACGCTTCGACGACCTGGGCGAGTCCCACGGCGGCATCGTCACCGGCCACGTCGGCCGCGTCATCGTGGGGCTGCACGATCCCGACGGCATCGAAATCCGGCTGTACCAGCCCGCCGATCAACCCACCGATCCAGCACGCGGGAGCTCGTCATGACGTTCGATCCAGCGGGTTACCTCCTCACCCCGGCCGACGGAACCCCCATCTGGTTCCTCGACACCCGGATGACCGTCAAAGCAGGCGGCGACCAGACCGGCGGGGCCTACACCCTCATCGAATGGTCTGCGCCCGAAGGCTTCGGCCCGCCACTCCACGTCCACAACAAGGAAGACGAGGCGTTCTACCTCCTCGACGGCCAGATCGCCATCAACTGCGGCGACCGCCGCTGGACCGCGGGCCCCGGCGACTTCGTGTTCCTCCCCCACGGCATCCCGCACTCCTTCCTCGTCACCGAAGGCGTCGTGCGCGGGCTCCAACTCACCACCCCGAGCGGCTTCGAACACTTCGCCGCCGAACTCGGCCGACCCGCCGAACACAGCGGCCTCCCCACCCCATCCGAACCAGACGTACCACACCTCATCGACGTCTCCCGCCGATACGACTACCAAATCGTCGGCCCACCACCCGGCACCGACCAGCCAACGGCGTGATCGCGGCCCGACCGCGAACGCTCCGGCGGATAGGTTGGCCTGGGCCAGCATCCGCAGGACCGGCTGGCTGCACGCTCGACAAACGTGGCCCGCCCCCCACTACCAACCGCTGGAGAACGTATGGACGGAAAGCTCTTCACCGAGACGTTCGAGTACGACGGCGGTCGGCAGGTCACGGTCTACGTGCCGCCGGACCCGCCGGAGGCAGTCGTTTTCGCTGGCGACGGTCAGCTGATCTCGCAGTGGGGCGAGGACCTCGAGGCGGCCGGCGTACCTCCCACGATGATCGTCGCTGCCTATCGGACCTCCGATGACGATGAGATGGTGCGCATCCGTGAATACTCACCGTCGTTCGACGAGGAGCGGTTCGCGGCCCACGAGGCCTTCTTCGTCGAGGACGTCCGCGGCTGGGTGCGGTCGCGCTTCGGCGTCGCGCTGCCGCCCGAACGCACCGCGGTGTGCGGTGTGTCGGCGAGTGCTGAGCTCGCGCTCGCCATGGGGCTTCGGCATCCCGACATCTACGGCGCGGTGTTCTCCGCCTCGCCGGGCGGCGGTTTCCGCCCGCCTGCCGTGCTGCCGAGCCCGTTTCCGCGCACCTACCTCGTCGCCGGCACGCAGGAGCCGTTCTTCCTCGAGAACGCCACCCGGTGGGCGGACGCGCTGCGCGCTGCGGGAGCGGACGTGGTGATGACCGAGCGGGCTGGGGACCACGGCGACCCGTTCTGGCGAGCGGAGTTCCCGCTGATGGTGGCCTGGGCGTTCGGACGCTCGCCGAGCTAGACCATCACGGTACTCAAATCGGCGCTCTACGCGATCTTTACGCTTGGCGACCCTCACCTAGCCAACGAGGCAAACGGTCAGCGACCGCTTCGACGTCTGCATCGACACCGTACGCGACCGCCTACGACGGCGAGGTGTCGCAACCGACAGACCGCATTGCAGATCACGCGGCTGCCGTGCTGCGGCGAGGAGGTTTCGTCTCACGCGGGAGCGGCTACTCGAGGAACTCGCCGGGCCGTTCCGTGGGCCCTGCCTCAGCGGCCAGGCGCTCGATCTCGCGCAGTTCGACTCGGCGGATCTTCCCGGAGATGGTTTTCGGCAGCTCGGCGAATTCCAGTCTCCGGATCCGTTTGAACGGCGCGACCCGCTCCCGGCAGTACGCCAGGATCGCGGCGGCGGTCTGCTCGGTCGGCTGGTATCCGGCCGCAAGCGTCACGTACGCCTTCGGCACGGCGAGCCGGATCGGGTCCGGGGCCGGCACCACGGCTGCCTCCGCGACCGCTTCGTGCTCCAGCAGCACGCTTTCCAACTCGAACGGAGAGATCCGGTAGTCGGAGGACTTGAAGACGTCGTCCATCCTGCCGACGTAGGTGAGGTAGCCGTCATCGTCGACCGAGGCAACGTCCCCGGTGTGATAGAAGCCATCGGCGAATGCCGCCGCGGTCTGCTCGTGGTCGTCGGCGTACCCGGACATCAGCCCGGTCGGGCGATCGGACAGGTCCAGGCAGATCTCGCCCTCGTTCGCAGGTTCACCCGTGGCCGGGTCGAGCAGCGCGACCGTGAAACCCGGCGCCGGCCTGCCCATCGAGCCGGGTTTCACCGGTCGACCCGGCGGGTTGGCCACCTGCACGCTCGTCTCGGTCTGACCGAACCCATCCCGGATCGTCACGCCCCAGGCGTTCCGCACCTGGTCGATGACTTCGGGGTTCAGCGGTTCCCCCGCGCCCACGGCCTGCTCCGGCGGCCTGGCGAGCAGCCTCAGATCGGACTGGATCAGCATCCGCCACACCGTCGGTGGTGCGCAGAAACTGGTCACACCACAGCGGTCCATCTCGCGCATCAGAGCCACCGCGTCGAACCGCGTGGAGTTGTACATGAAGACCGTGGCCTCGGCGTTCCACGGCGCGAACACGTTGCTCCAGGCGTGTTTCGCCCAACCCGGGGACGAGACATTCAAATGGACGTCTCCCGGCCGCAGCCCGATCCAGTACATCGTGGACAGATGCCCCACGGGATAGGAGGTCTGGGTGTGCTCCACCAGCTTCGGCCGCGCCGTGGTCCCCGACGTGAAGTACAGCAGCAAGGGCTCATCGGGGCCGGTGTCGCGGTCCGGTACGAACGCCGGGGCGACCGTGCGGCAGTTCTCGTAGTCCAGCCAGCCCTCCACCGGCTCACCCACCGCGATCCGGGTGTAGTCACCTGACAGGCCTGCGAAGCGATCGGTGTCCACCGACCGGGCGATCACATGCCGGGCGTTGCCGCGGTCCAGCCGGTCCCGCAGGTCGTCCGGGCGCAGCAGCGTCGAGGCCGGGATGATCACCGCGCCCAGCTTGCCGGCCGCCAGAATGGTCTCCCACAGCTCGACCTGATTGCCCAGCATCAGGATCAGCCGGTCGCCGCGCTCGACCCCGGACGATCGCAGCCAGTTCGCCAGCCGGTCCGAACGCTCGGACATCTCCGGGTACGTCCACCGCTGCTCCGAACCATCCTCCTCCACGATCCACAGCGCCGCGCGGTCGGCGTTCTGTGGTCTTCGAGCCGTGGTGTCGAACCAGTCCAGCGCCCAGTTGAACGTGTCAAACTCAGGCCAGCGGAAGTCCCTCACGGCACCGTCCGGATCCTCCCGATGCGTGAGCAGGAAGTCGCGGGCGGCCAGGAACCTGTCGTACGGGCTCATACCTCCAGCCTGACACGCCAAACCGCGATCCGGGCGGCCGAACCGCGATCCGGGCGCGAAACAGACCCACCAGGACAACGGCCGGGCCGACGGCGAACGAAGCCCGGGTACCTCAGCGAACGGGACGCGGCCGTTAGCTTCGACGTACGCGTTTGCGCCGTCGAGAAACGCCGTAGCAGTAAGGGCAAGGTCACGTCCCACCGCGTCCTATGGAACGTCGACGGCAAGCGTTTCCGTGACACGTTCAAGCTCGATGCTCAGGCTGACAGCTTCCGCTCATCGCTGCCAGGAACGGCGAGGCGTTCAGCCTGCTCACCGGCCGACCGGTCTCCTGGTCCCGTGCCGGGAACGACTTGAGCTGGTACGCGTTCGTCGACATGAAGTGGAAGGACGCTTCCGGCGGATACCGCCGCGACATCGCCCGCGCCCTGGTGGCCGCCACACCGGCCATGATCTCTGGTACGCGCGGCGCGCCCGAACCAGCGAAGATCCGTAGAGCCCTCACAGGCTGGGGATTCAACACCAAGTGCCGGGCCGAGTGCCCGGACAACACGGCCGACGTGCTGCGCCGGCTGGAGAGAAACACCAAGCCGATGTCATCGCTCGGCGACGCTGCTGCCGCACGTGCGTTGCTGGACGCCGCCACAACCAAGCTCGACGGCACGCGCAACGCAGCAAGCACAGTTTCCCGAAACCGAGCGGTCCTCTACAACGCGTTCGAGTACGCCGTTGAATCCAAGGTCCTGGCCAAGAACCCGCTCAAGGACCTGAAGTGGAAGGCACCGCGAGCAGCGCGCGAAGTTGACCGCCGATGCGTGGTCAACCCCGAACAAGCCCAGGCCCTGCTTGACGCTGTGCGGGAGCAGCGGCCAAGCGGCCCGAGGCTGGTGGCGTTCTTCGGTGTCATGTACTACTCCGGCTTGCGCCCGGAGGAGGCTGTTCGGCTCCGCGAAGACAACGTTGCGCTTCCCCCGCTCGTGTGGGACGAGGAGGCTCAGAAGTGCGCGGAGCCCGACTATGACGACGACTGGGGAGAGCTGCACTTTGGTTCGGCCGGCCCCGACGTCGGCGGTGCCTGGACCGACAGCGGGAACCAACGGGAAGACCGCGGTCTGAAGCACCGCGCCGAGGGCGCAACGCGAACCGTCCCTGTACCGCCCGAGCTGACCCGGCTGCTCCGGACCCACCTCGCCGACATCGGAACTGGCGCCGACAGACGCCTGTTCTGGGGCATACGCGGCGACGACCTGCCCACCTGCACCTGCCCACCGTGCTTGGGACAAGGCCGCCGAGCAGCGCTCACCGACGACGAGTGCAACTCGCCAAACGACCGTACGACTCCGGCACGCCTGCGTGTCAACCTGGCTCAACGGCGGCGTCGACCCAACCCAGGTCGCCGAATGGGCCGGCCACAGCGTCGCCGTCCTGTTCAAGATCTACGCCAAGCGCCTGGTCGGCCAATACGAAGCCGCCAAACGCCGCATCGCAGCCGCTCCAGGTGCCGACCGTCCGTAGCCACCGGCCCATAACAAGATCAGCCGCCCACCTGCGTTCCTGCGAGTGGGCGGCTGATCTGTATCCGCTCCGCCCAGGGCAGGGTCGACGGGCACCCGCGCAGCAACGCTGTTCTCCTGACCCACGCCCCTAGGTCTTCTCGGCGGTCACCAACTTGCACTGTTCGATCCAGTGGCACAGCAGGCTCATGGCCGCAAGCCGCTCAAGCGCTTCCGACTCTGACAACTCGTCGAGCCCGTGAGTCGCCGGATTTCGGATGCACTGGAAGATGCCAGCACCGTAGCCAAGAAGCCCACTCTGCATGCTCTTGGCATTCTCCTCGGCCGGGTCACCTGGCCAGCGGAGGCGAGGCTTTCCAGGCTCCGGATCCTTGGCCGAGAACAGCTCAGTCGTGAGTTTGTAGTCGGACAGCTCGCGACGCCCGGACCGGTCTTGTAGATGTGCGTTGATGCTGGTTGCGGCGACCTGTACTGCTTCCCTGTAGTGGCGGGTTTCCCACAGGCTGCGCGCGACCTCCCAAACCCATGGGTGGAGGGTTCCAGCGGAAAGCTGGGGGCCAGCATCGCCAACGTTCTCCTCAATCTCGGCCCGTTGGTCGAGTATGGCCAGAGCGCGGATACAACTGTCGATAGCATCGCTCGCCCCACCCATATTGACCAGCACGAACTCTTCCAGGCCCGGACGGATCCTCTCCATCACAGCCTTGGCTGCGATCTCCAGCGAGAGCGCCTTCTCGTACTCCGGTCGAGGAAAGCTGTAGCCATCCGCTCTATGCGATCGTTCCAACTCAGCGTCATACCTGCGCACGGCGCCCAGATAGGACGTGATTTTCTCGCGCGCCCAATCGATGTTCACGAGGCATGACAGTAGCCGTTAGGTCTCCCAAGTCGCCGCGCTTCGGGAATGACGGGAAGGACGTGGGAACGTATTGGGAACAGCCAGCCGGACGGGCCGGCAACGGCCGTACATAGCCGGACGGTCGGCAGGCAACAAAAACAGCCGCTCACCTGGGGTTTCGGGCAGTGAGCGGCTTGCTGCCAACGGCACGGATTTGTGGAGGCTACGGGAAGAAGTCAAAACCCTGTCCCAAGCCGTAAAGACGCTGGTCAGGAGGCTATCCGAGCTCCGCTCCAGTATCGAAAACTCCGCCGACGAGCGGCAAGCTGTCACTGACTGTGAATCTTCACCTGCACCCGGTGGACGGCAGTCGCAGCCTCGGTTGGCGCCGGATGAGGTGGCCAAGCTTGTGGCGGGCTACCAGTCCGGCCGCACCATCTAGGAACTCGCCGACCAGTTCAAGATCGCCCGCCAAACCGTCCGCGAACACCTCCACCACCACGGCGTGTCCATGCGCCGCCAAGGCCTCACCGACGATCAAGTGCTCGAGGCAATCCGGCTCCGCACGTAGGGCTTGACGCTCAAGACGATCAGCGATCTGCTCGAGGTCTGCATCGACACCGTGCGTGGTCGCCTGCGCAGCCGGGGTGTGGCAACCGGCAGGCCGCTCTGTTGATCACGCGGCCGCCATGAGGCGGCCACGCCCGCGAGCAGGCAGCCGCGCGCGGCGCGACATCCAGACCCGCATGCCCCTCCCATGCCTTGGGTCGGCGGGGCGTTCTGACCGCTCGCGCTGATGTTGGCGGTTGGGCTGGTCCTGTGCGGTTACCAGGTGAGGTTGAGGATCTTAAGTCCGTAGATGGCTTTGAAGGCGGCGAACTCGGTTTGTTCGAACGGGTCGGCCAGGGCGAGGTCGGGGAAGCGTCGGAGTAGGGCGGGGAAGGCGATGCGCATCTCCGCGCGGGCGAGTGGTGCTCCGAGGCAGTGGTGCACGCCGTGGCCGAAGGCGAGGTGTCCGGCGGCTCCGCGGGTGATGTCGAGGCTGTCGGGATCGTCGATGAAGGTGTGGTCGCGGTTGGCGGCGGGAAGTGAGGCGGTTACGAGTGAGCCGGCGGGGACGGTGTGTCCTGCGATCTCGACGTCGGTGGTGGTGATGCGTGGCGGCATCGTGTGCAGGATGGACAGCCAGCGCAGCAGTTCCTCGATAGCCGACTCGATCCGTGCGGGATCGTCGCGGATCATGGCGAGTTGGTCGGGGTGGCGCAGCAGGGCGAGGGTGCCCAGGCCGAGCATGTTGGCGGTGGTCTCATGTCCGGCGATCAGTAGTAGGCCGGAGATGCCGACGAGCTCGTCGGTGCTGAGATCGTCGGCGTGCTCGCGGACCAGCATGCCCAGCATGTCCTCGCCCGGTTCGGCCTGCGCATGGGCGACCAGGCCGGCCATGTACGTGCGGTTCTCCCGTGAGGCCGCGAGCCGCTGCTCCATCGGCAACGACACGTTCAGCAGGCGGGCAGAGCGCTCCTGGAACTCGGCGCGGTCGGAGTACGGGACGCCCAGCAGTTCGCAGATCACCAGGGACGGCACTGGCAGCGCGAAGTGTGCGATCAGGTCGGCCGGCTTGCCGGCCCGCTCCAGGTCGCCCAGGGCCGCCTCGACGATCTCGGTGATGCGTGGTTCGAGCCGCTGCATCCTGCGCATGGTGAACTCCGCGGTGAGCATCCGGCGCAGCCGGGTGTGCTCGGGCGGGTCGAACCCGATCAGGTTGCCGGCCCGCATCCGGGCCTGCTCGTCCCGGCTGATGCCGTTTTCGGCGGGCAGGCCGAACGGGGTGGGCCGGGCGCTGCTGAAGCGGGCCGGGTCTGACAGCATCTGGCGGACGTCCTCGTAGCGGCAGAGCACGTAGGCCGGCGCGCCGAACGGGGTCATCGCCTGGATGACGCCTTCGTTGTCTCGTGCCTGGCTGAGCTGCTTGGCAGGAGCGAACCCGTCGCGTTGCATCTGGATTGGCAGTGCTGGCGTTTGTGTAATGATCTGCTCCTTACGTGAGGTCGTTGCCGGTCACGTTGTTCGAGGGCTTTGTCGCAGCTGCCTACCCGTTGCGGGCGCCACGGTTATGGCGGCGCCGCGCAGGAACGTTTCGGCGAAGATCGCGCAGGTGTCCTCCACTGTCGGCAGGTCGAACCCGGGGACTTGTTCGATGGCCGGGCGCAGCACGAAGTGCATCACCGCCGGGGCGATGAGCTGCTGGATCAGCAGGGGCAGCGGCTGGGTGCGGATGCGCCCGCCGGCCATTTCGTCGGCCAGCCATTGACCAAGGCCGGCGAGTTTGCGGGGGGTGAAGTGCTGCATCAGGCGTTGCAGGTCGGGCCCGTTTGGCCGGGCCAGCGCTTCGGCGAGCATGGCCGGTAGCACCCGCGGCTCGCGGGTGAGGGCTTGGGCCAGCAGCCGGTAGATCCTGTTCACGATCTCGCCCAGGTCGGCGTTCGGGTCGGTGATCACCACCTCCACGTTCAGCAGCGGCAGGTGGCGTTCGAAGATGGCGCGCAGCAGCTCGTCCCGGCCGCCGAAGGTGACATAGAGGCTGGGCACCGAGCAGCCGGCGGCGACGGCGACCGCGTCCAGGGTGAGCGCGGCCAGGCCGTGCTCACCGATCAGGCGCGCGCCTGCCTCGATCGCGCGTTCGCGCACCGGGCGCCGCCCGCCGGGATCCACGCCGGCCGCGCGTACGGCCGCGTCCAGGGCCTGCCGGGAGCCGCCGATACGGCGCAACAGGGTGCTGCGGGAGACGCCCGCCTCCCGGGCGATCGCCAGCACGGGCACGTCGGCCACGTCCTTGTCGAGCCGTTCGGCGGCACGCAGAGCGGCATCCACCACCTCGACGGGAATGCGGCCGGTGGCGTCCCGCATTCGTGCCCCCTCACATCTCGACTTGACACTCTGATAATCGTAACATCAAATGAAGTCTCACATCTTAGCGAGCTTGAGGTCGGTGCCACCACGAGGACGTCGTGCCGGTCGCATCCAGCAGGACCGTCAGGAGAATCGCGTGACCGAGATACAGATGAAGGTGAACGGCTCCCTCGCCCCGCTCGAGGTCGAGCCGTGGGTGAGCCTGCTCGACGCGCTCCGCGAGCGGCTCGGGGTGACCGGCCCGAAGAAGGGCTGCGACCAGGGCGCGTGTGGCGCGTGCACGGTGCTGGCCGACGGCGTGCGGATCAACTCCTGTCTGGCGTTGGCCATCCAGTACGACGGCTGCGAGATCACCACGATCGATGGGGTGAACCACCCGTTGCAGGAGGCGTTCGTGCGCCACGACGGGTTCCAGTGCGGCTACTGCACCTCCGGCCAGATCTGCTCGGCGATCGGCATGCTGGCCGAGCACGCCGCCGGCATGCCCAGCGCCGTAGCCGACTTCGGCACATTGAGTGCGGCCGAGGTCAGGGAGCGGATGAGCGGCAACCTGTGCCGCTGCGGCGCCTACAACGGGATCGTGGACGCGATCATGGATGTGGCCGGCGCCGACGTGACTGGGGTGGCTGGGGCGGACGGGCCATGAGGCCGTTCGCGTACGTCAAGCCCGCCGACGTCGAGGCCGCCGTGCACGCCGCCGTCACCGAGCCGGGAGCGAAGTATCTTGGCGGCGGCACCAACCTGGTCGACCTGATGCGCGAGGGCATCGAGCGGCCGGACACTGTAGTGGATGTGACCGGCCTGCCGCTGGACACGGTGGAGGAACTGCCCGATGGCGGGTTGCGGATCGGTGCGCTGGTGCGTAACAGTGCCCTGGCCGCCGACCGCCGGATGCGCACCCGCTATCCGGTGTTGTCGCAGGCGCTGCTGTCGGGTGCCTCCGCGCAGCTGCGCAACATGGCCACGGTGGGCGGCAACCTGTTGCAGCGCACTCGTTGCCCGTACTTCTACGACGAAGCCTCGGCCTGCAACAAGCGCGAGCCCGGCAGTGGCTGCGACGCACTGGAGGGGTTCAACCGCGGCTGCGCGATCCTGGGCGTGAGCCGCAGCTGTATCGCCGCTCATCCCTCCGACCTGTGCGTGGCGCTGGCCGCCCTGGACGCCGTCGTCGAAGTACACGGCGTGGACGGTGCCCGTCGCGTTCCGCTGGCCGACCTGCACCGGCTGCCCGGCGACACCCCGCAGGCCGAAACCACGCTGGAAGACGGCGATCTGGTCACGGCGGTCGAGCTGCCGCCCACGCCGATCGCGGCGAACTCCCGCTACCGCAAGGTCCGCGACCGGGCCTCCTACGCGTTCGCTCTGGTCTCGGTGGCCGCGGTACTGGAAGTGCACGACGGCACGGTGACCGGCGTCCGGCTGGCGCTGGGCGGCCTCGCGCCCAAGCCGTGGCGGGCCCGCGAGGCGGAGCGCGTCCTGCTCGGCGGCCCCGCCGACGAGGCGGCCTTCCGCCGGGCGGCCGAGGCCGAGCTGGCGTCGGCGACCGTCCGGCCGGGCAACGCGTTCAAGACCGGACTCGCCGTCGCGACGATCACCGCCACGCTGCGCGAACTGAACCAGGGAGGGGCCCGATGAGCATCAAGTACGCCGAGACCGAGCCCACGACCGGAACGGCCAGGGGAGCCGCCAAGTACGTCGGCCAGGGCATCGACCGGCGCGACGGGCTAGCCAAGACGACCGGGCAGGCCCGCTTCGCCGCCGAGTTCCCCTACCCGGACCTGGCCTACGCCGCGCTCGTACACGCCACGATCGCGCGCGGCCGGATCACCGTCCTCGACACGGCCGAGGCCATGGCTGTGCCGGGGGTGATCGACGTGCTCACCCACCACAACGCCCCGGCCATGAAGGCCCCGCCCAAGATGAGCTTCCTCGACCTCACCTCGATCGCCTCGGGCACCTCGGTCAACTACCTGGCCACCGACGAAGTGCACTGGAACGGCCAGCCGATCGCCGTCGTGGTCGCCGAGACGCCGGAAACCGCCCGGTACGCGGCCTCGCTCGTACGGCACGCCTACCAAGAGCTGCCTGCCACCGTGGACTTCGCGGCCGAAGAGCCGAACGCCGTCCGCGAGAAGGGCATTCCGATCATCGAGAGCGGCGCCGACAAGGGAGACGCGCACGCCGCGCTGGCCGCCGCGCAGCACTCGGTGGACCTGCGCTTCACCACGCCGCCCTACAACCACAACGCGATCGAGCCGCACGCCACCACCGCCGTATGGGACGGCGACCACCTGACCCTGCACGAGGGCGCGCAGAACATCCCCTGGCTACGCAAGCACCTGGCCCAGCGGTTCGGCGTGCCGGAAACCTCGGTCCGGATCCTGTCGCCGTACGTCGGCGGCGCCTTCGGCGGCAAATCACGCGCCTGGGCCGGCACCCTGCTGGCCGCGCTGGCCGCCCGGGCGACCGGCCGCCCGGTACGGCTGGCGCTCACCCGCGCCGGGGTCTACCACACCGTCGGCGGCCGAACCCCCAGCAAGCAGCGGGTCGCGCTCGGCGCCGACGCCCAGGGACAGCTGACCGCACTGATCCACACCAGCGTCTCCAGGACAGCCCACGTAGGCGGCATGCCCGAGCCGATCACCGCGGCCTCCCACCACCTCTACGCCGCCCCGAACATCCACCTGGCCCAAAAAGTCGTCCAGCTCGACCTCCTGCCCAACACCTTCATGCGCGCCCCTGGCGAGTCCATCGGAACCTTCGCCGTGGAATCAGCCATGGACGAACTGGCCTGGCAGCTCGGCATGGACCCGATCGAACTGCGCCTGCGCAACGAACCCGACCGCGGCCCGGTAGGCGGCCAGCGATTCACCCACCGCATGCTCAAACAGGCCTACGCGCTGGGCGCCGAGCGGTTCGGCTGGCGCGAACGCGACCCCAGGCCCGGCGTCATGCGCGACGGCCGCTGGCTGGTCGGCATGGGCGTGGCCACCGCCTTCCACCCATCGATGCGCATGCCCGCGCACGTCACCGTCCGGCTCAACGCCGACGGCACGCTCCTGGTGCGCAGCGGCATGCACGAAATGGGCATGGGCACCGCGACTGTGCAGGCCCAGATCGCCGCCGACGAGATGGGCATCCCACTGGAGTCGGTCCACGTCGACTACGGCGACTCCGACCTGCCACCCGGCCCCGGCGCAATCGGCTCGGTGCAGACCGCCAGCGCCGCAGCGGGCGTCATCGACGCCTGCACCAAGCTGAAGAAATCCGTACTCACCCTGGCCCGCCGCGCACCCGGCTCACCCCTGCGCGGCCACAAGCTGGACGAACTGCAGCCCCGCGACGGCGGCCTCCACCACAGCGGTAGCGGCCAGACCTACACAGAAATCCTGACCACGGCCGGCCGCGACCACCTCGAGGCCGAATCCAAAACCGGCATGCTCGGCTTCGTCGCCCGCACCGTACTGGAACGCCGGCGAACGGTGAGGGCAGCCACCGGAGCACAGTTCTGCGAAGTCCGGGTAGACCCCGACACCATGGAAGTACGCATCTCACGCTGGCTCGGCGTCTTCGACGTCGGCACCGTAATCAACGCCAAGACCGCGACCAGCCAGCTACGCGGCGGCATCATCATGGGCATCGGCATGGCCCTGTCCGAACAAACCCTCATCGACGGCCGCGACGGCCGCATCATGAACCCGAGCCTGTCCGAATACCACGTCCCCGTGCACGCCGACATCCCCCACATCGACGTGCACTACCTCGACGAACCCGACCCCACCACACCCCTCGGCCTGCTCGGCATCGGCGAGGTCGGCATCACCGGAGCCGCCGCTGCCGTGGCCAACGCAATACGACACGCCACCGGCAAACGCGTACTCGACCTGCCCATCACCCTCGACAAACTGCTGTGAACCATGGGGTACCGAGGCCGGGGTATACGCGAGCGGCATAACTGACAGGCCAGGAACCCCGCTTACCCTTGGGTCACAACGGCCTCGCAGTCGGCAAGCGCCCAGGTAGACACGACTACGACAAAATGGGAGACAGTTGCCTAGAGCAATGAAAGTGGAGCTGAGGGGATTTGAACCCCTGACCCCCTCGATGCGAACGAGGTGCGCTTCCAGACTGCGCTACAGCCCCAAATGGGTGGTCGCCGTGGGTGGTGACCGGCATGAACGATAGCACGGGGCGGGGTGTGGGGCTGCTCAACCCCGGCCGGTCAGTCGCCGACGGCGCGTTGTTGGGCTTCGGCGGCGGGGTCGTCGGCGGTCGAGGGCTCGGCGGAGGGTGCGGCGCGGCCAGACTCGTCGAGGACGGTCTCGGTGGATTCGACGGGGCGGTCTTCCCCGGTGCGGCCGAGCTCGACCGTACGGACGGTACGGGGCGCGCGGGCCTTCTCGAGGTAGGTCGGCAGCGGGACGTCGCGCGGGACCCATTTGTCGGACTCGTCTTCGCGGTGGCGGGGGTAGTCCTCTTCCGGGAGGACGGCGAACACCGGCTCGGGGTTGGCGGCGGCCGCCGCGGCTGCCTCGGCGGCCTCGAGTTCCGCAAGGGCCGCCGCGCGTTCGCGGAGGCGCTGCCAGGCCAGCCGCGCGCGCTCCTGCTCCACGCGAGCCGCCCGCGCGCTCGCCACCAGGAAGAGGGCGATCACACCGCACGGCGCGGCCAGGGTCCAGCGGGACAGCAGCCCGAGAACCACGAGCACGGTGAGCACGGTGGACGCCGCCAGCAGGACGACGAGGGTACGGCGGCGGCGGGTGGCGGGCGAGGTCAACGGCTCGGCGTCGTCCTCGTCGGAGGAGGCCGAGGCCGACGTGCCATCGGTGTCGTCGGAGACGACACCAGCAGTAGGGCGACGGCGTTCGAGAACGCGCATCGCCTGGGAGAAGCGATCGACGGAACGCGAGGCCGCTGCCTCGTCGTGCCGGCGTAACCACAGGGGGACGAGGTAGGCAGCCCACGCCGCGACGATCGCCGCGTAGATCAGGCCGGTACCCACACTACGAAAAGGTACGCAAACGGCATCCGCAACTCTGGGACATTACTCGGTGTGTCGCCGGAACCCAGCACAAAAACTCTCTAGGATCGCGCGCCCCGCGACTCGCCGTCGCTGCTTTGGGGCGCCGAGCGGGCGCGGCGCCAGCGCTCGAGCAGGCCGCCCGGAACGTCCTCGGCGCACAGCGCAAAGCTCAGATGATCACGCCAGGCGCCGTCGATGTGCAAGTACGCCTTGCGCAATCCTTCGGGCCGAAACCCCAGCTTCTCGGCCACACGCAGGCTCGCGGCGTTCTCCGGGCGGATGTTGACCTCGATCCGGTGCAACCCGAGTACGAAGAAACAGTGGTCGGTCGCCAGCGCGACAGCGGTCGGGATCACGCCGCGGCCGGCGTAGGCCTGGTCGACCCAGTAGCCGATCTGCCCCCACCGCGCCGAGCCGTACGCGATTCCACTGACAGTGAGTTGTCCCACGAAACGATCTTCGTAGGTGACTACGAACGGTAAGCAACTCCCGGCCCGCGCCTGTCCGCGCAGCGCGCGCACCATGCCGCGGAACGAACCCGGTCGCTGGTCGGGGCCACCCGGCGGCGTGGCCTCCCAGGGCGCGAGCCAGCCGAGGTTGCGCGAGCGCACCTCACGCCACGCCGACGCGTCGCGGGCACGGATCGGCCGGAGCCCGACCGGCCCCTCTGACAGTCGTACCGGCCATCCTCTGCTCAGCGTGCGCCTCTTTCAGCGTCTACCAGACGTCTACCAGCGACAACCGGCAGCCAACCAGCCTGTCGCCGCCGGCTATCCGGTCCGGGGGTGATCGCCGCCGCGGATCTGCTCCACGGCGTGCACGAGCACCGACCGGAGTACGGCCATCCCATCACGTACCCCGCCCCTTGAACCAGGCAGATTGACGATAAGGGTGGAACCGGCCACACCGGCTAGACCGCGCGACAGTGCCGCTGACGGTACACCCTGCCCGATCCCGTACGCCCGGATCGCCTCGGCGAGTCCTGGCACCTCGAAGTCGACCACGGCACGGGTCTGCTCAGGCGTGCGATCGGTCGGCGTCAGTCCGGTGCCGCCCGTGGTCAGCACCACGTCGTACCCGGACGAGACGGCCGTACGCAACGCGTCGCCGACAGGCGTGCCGTCCGGCACGACCCACGGCCCGTCCACAGCGAACCCCAACTCGGTCAGGTCCGCCACCAGCAGCGGCCCGGTCGTGTCCTCGTAGACCCCGGCCGCCGCGCGGTTGGACACTGTCACGGCCAGCGCCTTCACGTCGTACTCCCTGGCCGGCGCCACTCGCCCGTCTTGCCGCCGGTCTTCTCCTCGACGCGCACGTCGCTGATCACTGCCGCCGGGTCGACGGCCTTCACCATGTCGACCAGCGCGAGCGCCGCGACGCTGACCGCTGTCAACGCCTCCATCTCCACTCCGGTGCGGTCATTTGTCCGGACTGTCGCGACGATGAGGACGCTATCGTCGTCCACCGACAGATCGACCGAAGCGCCGCTGATGCCGATCGGATGGCACAACGGAACGAGGTCCGGCGTGCGCTTGGCCCCCATCAGCCCGGCGATCCGCGCCACCGCCAGTGCGTCACCCTTGGGTACGCCCGACGTCCGCAGCAGCTGGACTACTTCCGGCGAGACCTGCACCCGCCCGCTCGCCCGGGCCGTACGCGCGGTGACGGCTTTGGCCGACACATCGACCATCCGCGCCGATCCGCGCTCGTCGACGTGCGTGAACTCCGCCATGCGCACATCATCGCGCACATCATCCCTGGCTTGGCGTCCCCGGTCCTCACAGCGGCATCACGTCGAGCGTCGTTCCCTCCGGCACGTCGGTCAGCTCCTCCGGCACGATCGCCAGCGCGTTCGCCCTGGCCAGCCCGCCCATCAGGTGCGAGCCCGACCCGCTCACCGGCGTGATCCGCGCCCGCCCGTCCTCGTCGATGGAGTAGTCCACCCGGACGTACTGCCGCTTCCCCACCGACGACCGCCACCCCTTCGTCGTCACCGCCGGCACCGGCGGCTCGACGTAGGGCGTCGCGCCCACCAGCTTGCGCAGCGCGGGCTTCACGAAGACATGGAACGAGACGTACGCGCTGACCGGGTTGCCCGGCAGCGTGAAGATCGGCGTCGCGTCCTCGCCGACCACACCGAAGCCCTGCGGCTTTCCCGGCTGCATCGCGACCTGCGTGAACTCGACCGTGCCGAGCCGCGACAGCACCTGCTTCACGATGTCGTACGCACCGACGCTCACCCCGCCGCTGGTCACCACGATGTCGGCGCGGACCAGCTGGTCCTCCAGCAGGTCGGTGAACGCCCGGTCGTCGTCGACGGCGATGCCCGCGCGGTACGCGATCGCGCCTGCCTCACGCGCGGCCGCCGCCAAGGCGTAGCTGTTGGACTCGTAGATCAGCCCTTCGCCGACCAGCGGCTGGCCGGGCTCGCGCAGCTCGGAGCCGGTCGACAGCACCACGACCCGCGGCCGCGGCCGCACCATCACGGTGTCGCGCCCGACCGCGGCGAGCAGCCCGATCCGGCGCGCATCCAGCACTGTGCCTGCCGGCAGCAGGTGCTCGCCCTCGCGGACGTCCTCGCCACGCCGGCGGATGAACGCGCCGACCTCGGGCGCCTGCCGGATCTCGACGGTCGCCACGCCGCCGTCGGTCCACTCGACCGGCACGATCGCGTCCGCGCCATGCGGAACGACAGCACCGGTCATGATGCGCACGGTCTGGTCCGGGGCCAGGCCGTAGACCTCGGTCGAGCCGGCGGCGAGGTCGCCCGCGACCGGCAGCGTCACAGGGTTCGCGGCACTCGCGCCCGCGACGTCGGCGGCACGCACGGCGTACCCGTCCATCGCGGAGTTGTCGAAGTGCGGCAGGTCGAAGCCGGCCGTCACGTCCTCGCAGAGCGCGCAGCCATGGGCGTCGAGCAGCCGCTGATCGAACGGGGGCAGCTCCTGGATGCTGTCGAGTATCCGGCTGACCTGCTCATCGACGGATCGCACGTTGTGTTCAGCCCGTTCGTTCGGCTACGAAGTCCTTCAACCAGGCCAGGAAGTCCGGGCCCAGGTCCTCACGGTCGCACGCCAGCCGCACGATCGCCCGGAGGTAGTCCGCTTTGTCGCCCGTGTCGTAGCGGCGGCCACGGAAGAGCACGCCGTGCACGGGACCGCCGTCGCTCTGGTCGCGCCCGGCCAGCTCGAGCAGCGCGTCGGTCAGCTGGATCTCGCCACCGCGCCCGGGCGGGGTCTTGCGCAGCACGTCGAAGATCTCCGGCGCGAGGACGTAGCGGCCGATGATGGCGTAGTTGCTGGGCGCCTCGGAGGGGTCGGGCTTCTCGACCAGGTCGGTGATGCGTACGACACAGTCCTCGCCGGTGGGCTCGACCGCGGCGCAGCCGTAGAGGTTGATCTGCGAGGGGTCGACCTCGATCAGCGCGACGACGCTGCCGCCGAGGCGGTTCTGGACGTCGATCATCTGCGCCAGCAGCGGGTCGCGGGCGTCGATCAGGTCGTCGCCGAGCAGGACGGCGAACGGTGCGTTGCCCACGTGGTCGGCGGCGCACAGCACGGCGTGGCCGAGACCGCGGGGATCGCCCTGCCGGACGTAGTGGATGTCGGCGAGCTGACTGGAGAGCTGGACGGCGTTGAGCCGCTCCTTGTCGCCCTTCTCGCGGAGAGCCTCCTCGAGCTCGTACGCCCGGTCGAAGTGGTCCTCCAGTGGGCGCTTGCCGCGCCCGGTGACCATCAGGACGTCGGTGAGTCCGGCCTCGACGGCCTCCTCGACGACGTACTGGATGGCCGGCTTGTCGACGACCGGGAGCATCTCCTTGGGTGTCGCCTTGGTGGCCGGTAGGAACCGGGTGCCGAGACCGGCAGCCGGAATCACCGCCTTGCGTACGCCTTGCGAAACCATGATCTCGACCCTAACCGTGAGCTTTGTGTGGACGGTGTGCGGCGCCTGTGGAGAGGCACAGCAATGTGCTGTCGAGCCAGGCCATGATCAGGTTACGACGAGGTGCGGAGCGAACACGATCGCCGTGGCCGATTCACACGGATAGTCAGACGGCTGATGCGGTATGTCACCATCATGATGCGAGACGCGCTTCGGGCCATGGACGAGCATTCTGTCCTGCGGCGGACAATTCTCACCCTGCGCAACCGGATCATCTCCGGCTCGCGACCATCCGTAAGCACCACTCTTTACGGTCAGCTACCGAGAGTAGTTCCAACCGTCCCGATCGGCGGAAGGTCTCCCATTCGGCGCCAGATTGAGGAATGATAACGAAGTATGCGGGGCGGCCGTGACGTGCGCGAACAGAAGGAGAGGCTTCGGCGACGCAGCCTTGCGCGCCGAGGCAAGCTCCGAATGGGCGAGTTGAGGACTGCCTCAGTCGCTCTCCGTGACGTGTTGCTCTCCGTACCTGAGGTAAGCAGAGCAGCGGTAGTGGCGGCGTACATCGGCGTCGGCACCGAGCCTGGCACCGGCCCCCTGCTCGACGCGCTCGGGCGGCGAGGCGTTCGGGTGCTGCTGCCCGTGTTGTCGAAGGATCTCGACCTCGACTGGGCGGAGTACGACGGGACCGGGTCGCTCATGTCCGGGCCGATGGGGCTGCTCGAGCCAGCCGGGCCGCGGCTCGGGGTGACGGCGGTCGCCCGCGCCGACACCGTGCTGCTGCCGGGACTCGCTGTCGACCGGTCGGGCATGCGACTGGGGCGAGGTGGCGGCAGCTACGACCGGGCGCTGACGCGGGTCGCTCCCGAGGCGTTCAGCTGCGTACTCCTGCACGACGGCGAGATCAGCGATCTGAAGCTGCCCGCCGAGATCCACGACCTGCGCGTACGAGCGGCGGCCACGCCGTCGGGACTCCTGCGGTTCGACGAGCCCGGCCGGTAGGACAAACCCACCGACAATCCCCTGCGCGACCTCCACTTGCGCGGCGAAGTAAAGTATTTTTGACATCGTGTCGTCTCTGCTTTACATTGATCATCAGGTCGGTCCCACCACCCGGGGCCGTCCAAGGGGAGGAAGAGAGAGATGGCGTCAGAAGAGAAACGCAACTGGATCATGGCCCTGGTCTCGGTCGTCACCTACGCGATCTACGTCGTGATCATGCTCGGCCGGATCAACGGCGAGCCCGTCAGCACGGTCGACTACGTGACGCCGTTGCTGTGGACCACCGGCAGCTCGATCGTCGCGGCGATCGTGTTGACCATCGTGGCCGGGATCGTGTCGCCGAAGGACGCCGGCAAGAAGGATCAGCGCGACCGCGAGATCAACCGGTTTGGCGATCACGTCGGCCAGTCGTTCCTCGTCATCGGCGGTCTCGCCGGCCTCGTCATGGCGATGGCAGAGCTCGACTACTTCTGGATCGCCAACGCGCTCTACCTCGGCTTCGCCCTGTCGGCCGTGCTCGGCTCGATCGCCAAGATCTTCGCCTACCGCCGGGCGTTCCAGGCGTGGTGAAGCCCACGCGAGTCACGAACTCGATCCGGTCGCTGCGGTTCGCGCACGGGGAGATGACCCAGGCCGAGCTCGCGGACAAGATCGGGGTGACCCGCCAGACCGTCATCGCCATCGAACAGGGCCGCTACTCGCCCACGCTGGAGATGGCGTTCCAGATCGCCCGGGTGTTCGGCGTCGGACTCGACGACGTCTTCCAGTATCCCGACTAGAGCTCAGAATCCATCCAGTGCAGGGGAGGCACTTGTGAAAGCACTCGTCCAGGACCGCTACGGCCCACCCGACGTCCTCCGGTTCAGCGACATCGCCAAGCCCGAACCCGGTAACGACGACGTACTCGTCAAGGTTCGCGCCGCCGGCGTCGATCCCGGCGTCTGGCACGTCACGGCCGGCATGCCCTATCTCATCCGCCTGATGGGGTTCGGCTTCCGCGCTCCAAAAGTCCGCGTCCGAGCCGACCTCGCCGGCGAGGTCGAGGCCGTCGGCACGAACGTGACGCGCTTCAAGCCCGGCGACGAGGTGTTCGGGACGCTCGACGGCGGCTTCGCGGAGTACGCCTGTGGCAACGCGAGCCGCCTCACGTCGAAGCCCGCGAGCCTCACGTTCGACGAAGCCGCGGTCGTCACGACGTCGGGCACCGCCGCCCTGCAGGCCGTCCGCGACTACGGCGAGATCGAGCAGGGCCAGAGCGTCCTCGTCATCGGCGCCGCCGGCGGCATCGGTTCGTACTCAGTCCAGCTGGCGAAGGCTCTCGGCGCACAGACGGTCACGGCCGTCTGCAGCGGCGGCAAGGCCGACCTCGTACGCGGTATCGGTGCCGACGACGTCATCGACTACACCCGCGAGGACTTCACCGACTCCGGCCGTACGTGGGACCTGATCATCGACACCGCCGGCCTGCGCTCACTGGCGCGGATCCGCAAGGCCCTGACGCCAAGGGGGACGCTGGTCATCGTCGGCGGTGAGGGCGGTGACTGGTTGCTCGGCGGCTTGCTCCGCTCGTTCGCCGCGAAGTTCCTCTCGAGGTTCTCCGGTCAGCGGCTGCGCGCACCGTTCATCCACGAGCGCGCGGAAGACCTCGAGTACCTCCGGGAAGCGGTCGAGAACGGCAAGCTGAAGCCGGTCATCGACCGCACGTTCTCCCTCGACGACACACCCGAGGCGATCCGCTACCTCCACCAGGGCCACGCGAGCGGCAAGGTCGTGGTCACGGTCTGAGTCACGGTCTGAGCACGAGACGCTGCGGGGCCGCCTTCTCGACCGCACCAGCCGAGAACGGCCACGCAGTCGTCTCACCGGCAAGCCACAGCGGGATCTGGTCGTCGTAGTGATCCGACCACGGATGCCCTGACGCGCCGGTCAGGTTGACCCACCGCGACCGGTCGAAGTTCCCGAGGTCCACCACCATCCGCATCGACGGGAGGGCCGTCACCGCGAACTGCGACCCCGTGTCGGGCGTGGTGTCGGCCGAGGCGTTCCACCCCGTCGCCAGCACGGCGTCGGAGGCGCCACCGACCTCGTACGGGCCGCGGTTGAACAACGACTCCAGCGGCCCGATCCCACTCTTCCCGAACGTCTGGTTCGAAAGCGACAGCTGGTGCAGCCGGCCCCATTGCCACCGCGACGGGTCCTTGGCCAGCTCGTGCGTCACGTCGACCCGCGCTTCCCGCAGCGCCGACTTCAGGATCGCGTCGCGGGTCTCGCGGACGTCCTTGGTCCGCACGTCGTCCCACCACTTGTTCTCCGGGTCGGCGAGCAGCCGCCGGACGACCTCGAACCACCGGTCACCGCCAGACGGTCGCGCGTCCGGCGGGAGCTCGTCGTCGAACGTCATCTCGAGCAGGTTGTCCCAGACGGCGTTGAAGTACGCCGCGGGAGCCGAGTCGACGCCCTGCGAGAAGTCCCAGTTCTTCAGGGTCGCCAGACCTTGCCGCGTGAACGCGTCGACGCCCTTGACCCGCTGGAGGTACGGCACGAGCGTCGGCGCGAAGCCGTTCCGCGTGTCGAGCTGGATGCCGGCCATCGACTCGACGTTCTGCTTCTCACTTCCGCGCAGCCGGTCGGTGATCTCTCGCGCGCGATAGCCGTAGGCGTAGTGGTCGGCGAGCCGATATGGATACGACTTGCCCGCGACCGCGTTGTTGGCGGTCGCGATGAAGCCCTCGGGCGGGTCGTACGCCGACGGCAGCTTGTCGAACGGCACCCACGCCACCCAGCCGTACGAGCTCGACCAGCCCGGCATCGGCCACTCGCCCGTCCCACCCTTTCGTACGGGGATCTTGCCCGGCGCCTGGTAGCCGATGTGCCCGTCGACGTCGGCGTAGATCAGGTTCTGCGCCGGCACCTCGAACGACTTGGCGGCCTCCCTGAACTCCTTCCAGTTCTGCGCGGCGTTGAGCCGGAAGACAGAGTCGGCCGTGTGGCCGGCGTCGAGCGCCGTCCAGCGCAGCGCCACTCCGGTCGCGAGGCCGCCCGAGGGCGCCTCCTTGCCGGCGGGCGCCCGGTCGCCGATCTTGGCGAGATCGGAGTCGGCATCGGACACGAGCGGCCCGTGCCGGGTCGAGCGCACGGTGAACTCCACCGGGTCGGAGCCCTTGACGAGGATCACCTCGCGCCGGGTCTCCAGTGGATAGCGCTGCCCGTCGTAGAGATAACTGTCGTCGTCGACCAGCTCGAGATACAGGTCGGTGACATCCGGGCCGAGATTGGTGAATCCCCAGGCGATCCGGTCGTTGTGCCCGATTATGACGCCCGGAAATCCGGAGAACGTGAATCCGGCGACGTCGTACGGACAAACTTCGCTTTTGTGCCGGCAATGCAGACCGGCTTGGTACCAAATGGACGGAATCTGGCCTGCCAGATGCGGGTCGTTGGCGAGCAACGGCTTTCCCGTGGTCGTGCGCGACCCGGCGACCACCCAGGAATTCGAGCCGAGCCCGGACCGGTCGCCGCCGGTGCCGCCCAGCGGCGACGGCACATTGTCGATCAGCTCGCGCACCTTGGCCAGCTGCTGGGAGTACTCCTTCGACCGGTACAGGTCGTCGGCGGGAATACCCCGGTCGCCGGACGGAGCTGGGCCGGTACGAGCGGCCGAACCGCCTTCGCCGGCGGCCTTCTGGTCGCCGACGATCGACGGGTTGCGGTCGTACGGATAGTCGGGATAGAGCTCGGCCACGCGATCCTCGGACACCTTGGTCGACGCCAGAGTCCGCGCGATCTCATCGTCCAGGTTGCCGCGCAGGTCCCACGCCATCGCCTTCAGCCAGGCCACCGAGTCGGCCGGTTCCCACGGCTTCACCTCGTCGTCCGGACCGAGGAGTCCCATGGTGTACTCGACCGAGATGTCCGAGCCTTTACGACCATTCAGGTAAGCGTTAACCCCGTCGGCGTAAGACTGCAGAAATCGCTTTGTCTGGGGTGCGAGTTTCTGATATTCGCGCTCCGCGGTTTCTCGCCACCCCAGCGTTCGGAGGAATTTGTCGGTGGCCAATTGATCTTCGCCGAACCATTCCGACAACCGCCCCGCTGTGAGATGCCGGCGGAAATCCATTTCGAAGAAACGATCCTGGGCGTGTACGAATCCCTGGGCGAAAAACAGATCCGCGGAGGTGTCGGCATAGATCTGCGGCACCCCCCACTGATCCCGGCGGACCTCGACCGGTGCGGACAGGCCGGGCAGCGCGAGTGCGCCCTCCTCGTCCGGAAACGACTTCCGCACACTGGTCACGACCGTGATGGTCGCCGCGACCAGCGCGAGAACGAGCAGCACGACAAGGGCCAGGGAGATCCGAACCAGGCGTCTCACGCCAAGCACTCTAGTGGTCCATGCCGTCGCCCAGCGCGTTCCGCCGTCTAGGCCGGACCCTCGGTGCAGGCCACGCGGGCACCGTGCGCCCGCGATGCACCCGCCCTGCGATGACGGCTGAGCCCACCCGATGATCAACTCCGAGGGCGTCCTGTCGGCTTTCGGGCCAGAGCCGATGCCCAGCCTATGTCCGACATACGCCCGTCCTAAAGCGGCCACGCCGTGCGCCTACCCCCCGTGACTGCTAGAGCACCGGACGGGACTGATGGCCCGGTCCAAAGGTCCTAATCCGGACGTTCGGGCTGCGAATCTCCACAGAATCGGCCACCCTCCGGAGCGCGAGGTGTGCCCGTGGTAGCCCTACGCAAATTCAACCGACTTCTTGCGCCGACAGTCTTGGTAGAAGTGGGTTTCGGGCATTAACATGCCCGAAATTACGCGGATCCGCCCGAGTGACGGAGCTGCGTAACGGCATGTCAATTAGATAACGAGACGGTAGCTCTACGATGACGGTTCACCTTTGGCCCTCCACCCCACAGGGCCACGAATTCGGCGCCGTTCAGGTTTGCGCGCGCGCCGGGTGGGCCAGGACCGGAGAACCCCACCGGCTCGAGAGCAACGAAGGCGACCAAGTACAAACCGGTCGGACGCGCGTATCCGGCCTGACCGCGGCAACCACGGTGGACGCAGCCCGCGGCACGGCCCAGCACCGTTCGATCCCGACATGGGCTACGAGACACCCAGCTACGCGGCCGGAGCGGTGTCCCTGGAGACCGACCACCATCGGGCAGATCCAGAACGCTGACCCACACCACCGTTTCGTTGGGCCACGCGGCAGCACTCCGCAGACGGAGTACCCACCAGGAAACACACGCGAGCTGACGCCACGAGACGCGGGAACTCTCCCGCTGGCGGCGGCTCCGGGCCCGCTTAAGGGAAGGGCAGGGACCAAATGACGGACAAGGCAACGCTGAGCAGGCGTACCTTGCTACAGGGGTCTGCGATCACCGCCGGCGCGGTGATGCTCGGGGCGTGCTCCCCGGGCACAACCAACTCGTCCGGCGACAAGAAGGGGTCCAAGGGAGACTCGAAGGCCGACGCGAGCAAGAAAGGCTCGGCCACCAAGCCGCTGCCCAAGCCCGCGAAGCTCACCGAGTCGCCGTTGCTCGCCGAGCAGGTCAAGGCCGGCAAGCTGGACGCACTGGAGAAGCGCATCCCCGGCAACCCCTACGTCGTGCCGCACAAGTGGCTCGAAGAGGGCAAGTACGGCGGCACGCTGCAGATGATCGTCGACACCTCCGACAACGGCAACGTCAAGGAGCTGATGTACGGCCACTCGCCGCTGCGTTGGCTCAACGACGGCCTCAGCATCGGGCCGGGACTGGCCGAGTCGTGGGAGTCGAACGCCGACGCCACGGAGTGGACGTTCCACTTCCGCAAGGGCCTGCGCTGGTCCGACGGCGAGCCGTGGAGCACCGACGACATCATGTTCTGGTGGAACGACATCGTCCTCAACGAGGACCACACCGACGTTCCGCCGGACGAGGCGAAGTCCGGTAAGGGCACGACCGCCACGTTCAAGGCCGTCGACGAGACCACGCTCTCCATCACCTTCGACGCGCCCGCCCCGCTGACCGCCGACCGGCTGGCCATGTGGACCAACGGCACGATCGGCAACGGGCCGAAGTGGATGGCTCCGGCGCACTTCGCCAAGCAGTACCACGTGAAGTACAACCCCAAGGCCGGCAAGGACTGGGCCAAGGAGGGCGGCGTCTTCGAGAAGAACGTCGACTTCTCGCAGAACCCCAAGTGCCCGACGATGAACGGCTGGATGCTCAAGTCGTACCAAGAGGGCCGGAGCGTCGTCTACGAGCGCAACCCGTACTACTACGCGGTGAGCCCAGAGGGCAAGCAGCTGCCGTACCTCGACACGATCAACTACAGCATCGTGAAGGACTTCCAGGTCGGCAAGCTCCAGGTCCAGAAGGGCGAGATCGACTACGTCCACGGGCCGTTCTACAACATCGACCTGCCCGACATCTCGCCGCTGCGCAAGGTCGCCGACTCCGCGGGCATCGACCTCTACACGTGGGACGGCGGGTCCGGTACCGGCTCGCTGTTCTTCTTCAACTACGACCACAAGGACCCGAAGCTTCGCGAGCTGATCCGCAAGCCGGAGTTCCGGCAGGCGATCTCGTACGCGTTCAACCGGGAACAGGTCCGCAAGGCGCTCTACTACAACACCGGCGAGCCGACGACCGGCACCCTGAGCCCGAAGGCGAAGGAGTACCTCGTCAACGACGAGGGCAAGCAGGTCTACAAGGACTGGCGGGACGCGTACATCAAGTACGACCCGGCCAAGGCCAAGCAGCTGCTCGACGGGCTCGGCCTGAAGGACACCAACGGCGACGGTTTCCGGGAGTACCCCGACGGCAGCAAGCTCAGCTTCACGCTGGACTTCCCTGCCGACACGACCGACGAGCACAAAGAAAAGATGGCCTACCTCAAGCGGGACCTCGATGCCGTCGGCCTGAAGACCGTCCAGAACCCCTTCTCGCCCGACACCTGGGGTGAGCAGTGGGAGCAGGGCCGGCTCACCTCGCACAACGCGTGGGAGGTCGGCGACGGACCGAACCACCTGGTCTACCCGCAGTGGCTGGTCCCGATCGAGGCGTCTCGCTACTGCCCGCTCGAGGGCAAGTACTACGACGTCATCCGCAGCGATCCCAAGAAGGTCGCGGAGATGAAGAAGATCTCCGACCCGTGGAAGCGCACTCCGCCGAACATGGAACCGGAGGCGGGTGGCCCGGTCGAGGCGCTCTGGAAGCTGTACGACCAGAGCAAGATCGAGCCGGACGAGATGAAGCGGCACAAGCTGGTCTGGGACATGATCAAGATCCACATCGACAGCGGTCCGTTCTTCATGGGCTCCGTGGCCAACACGCCGCGGGTCATCGTGAAGAAGACCGACCTGAAGAACGTTCCGGACAAGCCGAACCTCCAGCTCGGCGGGTTCGCGAACCCGTGGATCCACCCGACCCCCGCGGTCTACGACCCCGAGGCGTTCTTCTGGGAGGACCCGACCAAGCACGCCTAGGCCAGTGACCGCCCATGGCGCCACCACGCTCGGCGTGGGAGGCGCCATGGGCGGGCCTCCGGCCCGCTGGCCGGAGGGTGACAGGACCCTGTCGATGGATCGGCCAATACCGGCATCGAGGGTCTCACAGCCCCCCGGAGCCAGCACACTTCCAGGAGTCAAGCTCAACCCGCCCGCTGCCAACCGGCCCAGCCGTACGGGAGACCCGCACCATGTTCGCGTTCGTACTCCGCAGACTCATCTACGGGCTGCTCACCCTCGTCATCATTTCGATTGCCAGCTTCGTGATGGTCGAAGCACCTCCAGGCAACGCGCTGACGGCCGAGATCCAGCGGCTGCGTTCCCAGGGCGGCGAGGTGTCGCAGGACCAGATCAAGGCACTCGAGGTGCGGTACGGCGTCAACGACCCGATCTACGAGAAGTACTGGCAGTGGGCCAGCGGCTTCGCCAAGGGTGACTTCGGCTATTCGTTCGACGCCAAGAAGCCGGTGTCCGAGCTGATCGCCGGCCGGATCGGTTATTCGGTGATGTTGAGCCTGGGAGCGTTGCTGGTCGCCTGGCTGATCGCGATACCCGTGGGTGTCTATTCAGCTACCCATCGATATAGCTTGCCCGACTACATCATCACCACAGTCCAGTTCATCGGCATCGCGATTCCAGAGTTCCTGCTGGCGCTGATCGTGCTGGTGATCGCCTCGCGATATTTCGGCATCGACGTAGGCGGGTTGTTCTCACGTGAATACCAAACCGCTCCGTGGAGCTTCGGCAAGTTGCTGGACCTGCTGTCCCACCTCTGGATCCCGCTACTCGTCATCTCGGCGGGTGGCACCGCCTGGCTCACCCGGGTGATGCGCGCCAACCTGCTCGACGTGCTCAACCAGCAGTACGTCCAGACGGCCCGCGCCAAGGGTGTGATCGAACGTGGCGTGATCTGGAAGCACGCGGTCCGCAACGCCTTTCACCCCCTGGTGATGGCGCTGGGCGGCGTGCTCCCGGCCCTGATCGGTGGCGAGGCGATCGTCAGCATCGTGCTGAACCTGCCGACTCTCGGACCACTGTTCATCACCTCGCTAACAGAGCAGGACCTCTACCTCTCAGCGACGCTGCTGCTGGTTCTGTCCGCGCTGCTGATCATCGGAAACCTGCTGGCCGACATCTTGCTGGCCTGGCTCGACCCGCGCGTTCGCACGGTGGAATGAGAGGGAGGACCAGATGGCAGTCTTCCGGGAACCCCCGACCAGTCCGGATGTCGAGGCCGCGCCCACGGAGAAGGGCAGCGATGTAGGCGACGTCTCCCAGTCCCGCCTGATGGTGCGCCGCTTCAAGCAGAGCAAGCTCGCGGTCGCCGGCGGCATCATCCTGCTGTTGATGTACCTCATCGCGTTGTTCGCGCCGTTCCTGGCGCCGAACGACCCCGCGTCGGTCGACACAGACGCCAAGTTCGCCGCTCCGTCCCAGCTCGTGTTCAACGGCGGGCTGGGGATGTGTGCGCTGCGGCAGGAGATCAAGGACTTCGAGTACATCTACACGACCGACTGCGACAAGCCGGTCAAGCTGCAGTTCTTCGGCAAGGGCTGGGAGTACAAGCTGTTCGGCTTCATCCCGGCCGACCGGCACCTGCTCACGGCCGAGCAGGGCAGCAAGACGAAGCTGTTGCTGTGGGGCGCCGACAAGTCCGGGCGCGACGTGTTCGCGCGTACGGTCGAAGGCGCTCAGGTCTCGATGACGATCGGCCTGGTCGGTACGGCCATCGCGACCATCCTGGCCGCGATCATCGGCACGATGTCGGGCTACTTCGCGGGCGTCACCGACACGATCATCCAGCGAATAATCGAGATCGTTTCATCGGTGCCGACGCTTCCCCTGTGGGCGACGATGGCGGCGATCCTGCCAAGAGACATGTCGGTGTCCGAGCGCTACTTCTTCATGTCGGTGATCCTGTCGCTGGTCGGCTGGGCCGGCCTGGCCCGGGCGCTCCGCGCGAAGGTCATGTCCTACGCCGGATCCGACTACGTCAAGGCGGCGCGGGCCGCGGGCAGCGGTCACTCGCGGATCATCCTCACGCACATGATCCCGAACTCCGTGAGCCACATCGTCGCGGTCACGATGCTCGCGATCCCGGCGGGCATCATCGCCGAGACGTCGCTGTCGTTCCTCGGCATCGGCATGCAGGACCCGGCGATCAGCTGGGGCGTGCTGCTGGAGGACGCGCAGGACGTCAACGTCGTCACGACCTACCCGTGGATGATGGTCCCGGCGTTCGCGGTGATCATCGTGGTCACCTGCTACCAGCTGCTCGGCGATGGCGTACGAGACGCGGTGGACCCCTATGGCTGAGCTGTTCCGGTTGACGGCCGTCTCCGTACGACGTAGGCAGCGACCAAGGCAGGGGAATTCCAGATGACGACGCAGACCTCCACATCAGCCGCTGCTGACCGCAGCGACCGGATGCCGGCCGACACCGTGGTCAGCGTGCAGAACCTCCACGTCGAGTTCAAGACGCCGCTGGGCAAGGTGAACGCGCTCAACGGCGTGAGCTTCGACGTGCCGCGCGGCAAGGTGCTCGGCATCGTCGGCGAGAGCGGCTGCGGCAAGAGCGTGACCGCGCGGGCCGTCCTGCAGATCATCGAGAAGGCCGGGAGGATCACCGACGGCGAGATCTTCTTCCGGCCGGGACGCGCCGCGCGCAAGGGCCGTGACACCAGCGATGCCAAGCGCACGAACGGCAAGAGCAAGAAGGGTGTGCTGGCGCACCTGCCCGAGGGCTCGGTCGTCGACATCACCGCGATGGACCCGGGCGGCGCGGAGATCCGTTCGATCCGCGGCGAGGAGATCTCGATGATCTTCCAGGAGCCGATGACGTCGCTGAACCCGGTCTACACCGTCGGCGACCAGATCGAGGAAGCGATCCGGCTGCACCAGACACCGGACCGCGAGGAGGCGCACAAGCAGGCCGTCGAGGTGCTGCGACGGGTCGGCATGCCGAACCCCGAGCTGGTCACCAGGACCTACCCGCACCAGCTGTCCGGCGGTATGCGCCAGCGCGCGATGATCGCGATGGCGCTGTCGTGCCGGCCGACGCTGCTGATCGCCGACGAGCCGACGACGGCGCTCGACGTGACGACCGAGGCTCAGATCCTCGAGCTGATGCGCGAGCTGCAGAACGACACCGGCATGTCGATCATGTTCATCACGCACTCGATGGGCGTCGTGGCCCAGATGTGCGACGAGGTGGTCGTGATGTACCTCGGGCGAGTGGTCGAGCGGGCGCCGGTCGACGACCTGTTCTACAACCCGAAGCACCCGTACACCATCTCGCTGCTGCGCTCGATCCCGCGGATCGGCGTGGGGCGCGGCCAGCCGCTCGAGGTGATCAAGGGCGGCGTGCCCGACCCCTACTCCACGGTGCCGGGCTGTCCGTTCCACCCGCGTTGTCCGAGCGCGATCGAGGGCGTCTGCGACACGATCGTGCCGATCGAGGCGCCGGTGGAAGGTGGCGCCGACGGGCACACGGTGCGCTGCCACCTCTACCCCGGAAGCACGCCCGACGACGTGGCGGGCGACGCGCACGCGGCCAACCCGGCCGGATCCACCGCGACGCCTGAGACGTACGAACCACCGAAGTCGGCGACGACGGCCTCCAAGGACGCGGCGGCGGCGCCGAGCAAGCCGACCACCGTCGAGGTCGACTCTCGTGAAGAGGAGAAGTGACCATGCCCGAACCCCTGCTCGAGGTCACTGGCCTGAAGAAGCACTTCCCGATCAGGCACGGCCTGCTACGCCGGGTCGTCGGTCAGGTCAAGGCTGTCGACGGAGTCGACTTCACGATCAACCGGGGTGAGACGTTCGGACTGGTCGGCGAGAGCGGGTGCGGCAAGAGCACCACCGGCCGGACCATCCTGCGCCTGGAGGAGCCGACCGAAGGCAGGGCGGTCTACCACCACGAGGAGCTCGGCGCGGTCAACATCGAGTCGGCCGACCGCAAGCAGCTGAAGAAGCTGCGCCCGGAGATGCAGATCATCTTCCAGGACCCCTTCTCGTCGCTCGACTCCCGGATGACGGTCGGCCGGATCATCGCCGAGCCGATGGTGATCAACCGGACGCTGGAGGGACGGAAGCTTCGGGACCGCGTTGCCGAGCTGCTCACCGTCGTGGGCCTGCGGCCGGAGCACGCTTCGCGGTACCCCCACGCGTTCTCCGGTGGTCAGCGGCAGCGGATCGGCATCGCGCGGGCGCTGGCGCTGAACCCGAAGCTGATCATCTGTGACGAGCCGGTGTCGGCGCTGGACGTGTCGGTGCAGGCGCAGGTGCTGAACCTGCTGGAGAACCTGCAGGGCGACTTCGACCTGACGTACATGTTCATCTCCCACGACCTGTCGGTCGTCGAGCACATCGCCGACCGGGTGGCCGTGATGTACGTCGGCAAGATCGTCGAGATCGGCACCACGGACCAGCTGTTCTACAACCCGAAGATGCCGTACACCGAGGCCCTGCTGTCGGCGCTGCCGAAGCCCGACCCGCGTAACCGCACCAAGCCGACGCTGCTCACCGGTGACGTACCCTCGCCGGCGAACCCGCCGAGCGGGTGCTACTTTCACCCGCGTTGCCCGTACGCGCAGGACATCTGCAAGACGGACGCACCGCCGCTGCGTGACCTCGGTGATGGTCACCTGGCGGCGTGCCACTTCTCCGACACGCTGGAGCTCTCGGGTGCTGTGAAGCTGCCCGACGTTCCGGTGACGTCGGCTGAGGACGCCGTGCGGGCGGCGGTCAGCAAGAGCTCCCGGCCCAAAGCCGGGGCGGGAGCAGGGTCGGCTGGTGCTGCCGGAGGCGGCGGCTCGGCCGGTGTGCAGGAGGCAAAGTGAGCGAGCAGGAGCGCGAGAACCCACCACGGTTCCGGGGGGTGACCACCCACCGCGACCCGCTGGGACGGTTCTCGTTCCGGTACCCGTCGACGTGGAACGAGTTCGACCTGACCGAGGACCGCGAGGGTGTGCTGTTCTCGCCGGAGTCGTCGGAGCCCGCGACGTACTTCGCGGCGTGGGTTTCGGAGCTGCCGGAGCACGTCGTGGCGGAGGACGCCTCGGTGCTGGCGTCCGGGGTCGCCGAGGGCCTGGCGGAGCTGGACTCCTGCACGGTGCTCGAGTCCAAGGACGACGTGCTGAGCAACCTGGTGAAGTTCGAGCGGATCTACACCTTCGTCGAGGACGGTGTGGTGCGCAAGCGCCGGGTGTGGATGCTGTACGTCGACACCTGGCAGATCGTGCTCGTCTACCAGGGCTCGTCGCCGGAGGAGTACGACTACTGGATCTCGATGGGCAACTACGCGTTCGCCACGTTCGAGCTGCCGCAGGAGCTGTGGTTCGCGACCGACCGGGACCTCGGAGCGGTGCCCTCTTCGTCTTAGCAGTCTTTGCGGGCGAGTGCTAACCTATGCTCTGTTGTCCTGATCTTTATCCGTGGAGGGCTCTGTGCCGACCTACCAGTACGCCTGCACCAGTTGTGGCGAGGATCTCGAGGTCGTTCAGAAGTTCACTGACGATGCTCTGACCGAGTGCCCCGCCTGCGGCGGGAAGCTGCGCAAGGTCTACAGCCCGGTCGGCGTCGTCTTCAAGGGATCCGGCTTCTACCGCACCGACAGCCGCGACGCGAAGAAGTCCGGCGCTGGGGCGGCGAGCGGCTCCGGGTCGTCGTCGAGCAACGGGAACGGCAACGGCTCGTCGTCGAGCAACGGCGGCGGCGGCAAGGCGAAGGAGTCCTCCTCGAGCGACTCGTCGTCGAGCTCGGCGAGCAGCGGGGACAGCTCCAAGTCGGCGGCTACGACGTCCAGTAGCGCCTCCAACACCGCGGCTTAGGTCTTCGGCCGGGCCGCCGGCCTGGCTCCTGATGGCATCTGGGGGCGCCCGCACTCGCTGGCGCCCCGGCCTCTGGCGAGGGCGGATGCGGATCGAAATCCACGCTGCTCAGCGGCGCTATTCGCCGCTGAGGCCCGGGTCCCGCCCACCAACGGCAAGCAGGGCACTGTCCGCGCTGTCCTCTCGCGCCGCCGTGGTCCCGCCCGTCGGCGGAGGGCCGCCGCCATCTCACAGCCAGGACCCACCTGTTCCCGGCTAAACGGATCGACGCGCCACCTCGCCCGCCTCACGCTCACCGGCCTATGAGTCGAGCCCCGGCGTGGTCTCAGCCGTTGGACAGTCACGGCGTGTCTGGTGCCCTGGTCGGAGGCGCCGGGGACACCCGTTGATCTTCTAGGCCATGGATCCTGGCTTGCCGCTGGGGACATCAAGTGGTCGCCCGCCTCGACCTCGTTGTGCGGGTTCGCTCCGGCGCGCGGTAGCGGTCGTGGGTGGACCGAGTGACGGCGAGCTGGTACTCAGCGTTTGAGGCTGGAGAAGAACCGGCCGATCTTGTTCTGGCCGGGTGCCAGCCATTCGGCGATGTCGGTGACCACGGCTGGGTCGACGTGCTGCGGCGGCCCGTAGTCGGCCGGTGCGGATGGGCCGGAGCCGGGGAAGAACATGTGGTCGTCGGCGTCGTAGACACGGATCACGACGTCTGAGCGGTGAGCGAGGGCGGACTGCCAGCCGGCGAGGTCGTCGGCGACGGTCACCTGGTAGTCGCGGGCGCCCTGCAGGATGAGCATCGGTCTGTCCACTTCCACCGCGGTCGCGACCGGGTCGTACCCGCGCAGGTCCAGCCAGTACGACGCCGGCCAGTTGAACGGCAGGTCCGCGGCCGGGGTCGTCGGGGCCAGGTCGGGGCTGCCGGCCAGCGCGGCCTGCCGTTCGATGGCTTCGAGGGCGGTTGGGGGGATCGAGTCCGGGCCCAGCGAGGCAAGGTAGCGGGCGACCCGGACGACAGCGTGGTACATCGGCTGCGTGTCAGCGGCCAGGAGCACCATGCCGGCCACCGACGCCTCGGCGGCCGCGACCCGGGGAGCGACCCGGCCGCCCAGACTGTGGCCGAGGACGAACACCCGCGCCGCGTCCACGCCCGGCTGGGTTTGGAGCAGGCGGACGGCAGCCACCGCGTGCGGTACGTACTCGTCGGCCACCGTGAAGCCGGGCTCGGCGGCCGCCTGGCTGTGGGCGAAGGTCACCTTGTCGAAGCGGGCCACCGCTACACCGCGGCTGGCCAGCCCCCACGCCAGGTCCTTGAGCGGCTTGTTCGCGCCGCTGGTCTCGTCCCGGTCGAAGCTCCCGCCGCCGCTGAGCAACACCAAACCTGGCCAGGGGCCGCGCCCGCGGGGCAGGCTCAGCGTGCCGGGTACGGCGAGCGGACCGGAGCCGACGGTGACCTCGTGCTCGACGAACTTTCTCGGCGCGGCGTAGCCAGGTGGCTGCCAGGACGTGGAAGCCGGTGGCGCGAGCCGCAGGCCGTGCATCATGCCGGTGCCGTCGACCGTCATGCGTACTGTGAGTTCGCCACGCTCGCAGCTGACCGGCACGCTCACCAGGGTCAGCCCGTCCTCCTCCTGGAACGGCTCGCTCACCGGCTCCCCGATGCCCGTGGCGGGGCCGACACCGGAGAGCTCGCCCGTCCAGCCGATCCGAAGTGTCTCGGCGGACGCCACCGCCCGCAGCCGCGGAGCGAACAACTGCTCGATCTCCGCGAAGCGCCCCTCCAGCAACATTCCGGCGACCGCCGCAGCGACCGCCGCCGGACCTGTTTCCGCCATCATTCGAGCCCCTTCGATCGCACAACCATTCTCGTCTTTTGCGAACGGTAGCATGATGTGAGATCGTTGGGGCAGTGGACACCTTGGAGCTCCTGGGACACCCGGTCCGGCTGCGGATCGTGCACGCGATGCGCGGTGGGCGGACGCTTACGACCGCTCAGCTGTGCGTGCGTCTGCCGGACGTCTCGAAGGCCATGGTCTACCGGCACGTCGACCTGCTCAGCGCCGGCGGAATCCTGGAAGTGGCCGAGGAACGGCGAGTGCGCGGTGCGGTCGAGCGCCACTACCGGCTGCGCCCCGACCGCGCGAGCATCGACCCCGACACGGCCGCCTCCTTGTCGCCCGACGACCATCGGCGCGGATTCGCCGCAGCGATGGCCGCCCTGGTCGCGGAGTTCACCGCCTACCTCGACCGAGAAGACACCGACCCGGCCAAGGACCCCGTCGGCTACCGGCAACACGCCATCTGGCTCAACGGCGACGAACTCACCGCCATGATCAGCGAACTGCGCGCGGCGATCGTGCCCAGGCTGGCCAACCCATCCACACCAGACCGCACCCGATACCTACTCAGCCCGATCCTCTTTCCTAGCGAAGAACCAGCCGCCGACCCCGCCGCCGCCGACTGAACGCCACCTCCTCCCACAGCCTCCGACCACCTGGCGCAGTCCGAGTCCGCCGCGCAGCGCTCGGCGTTGATGCGGGCGTTGACTTGCTCGGTCGGAGTGTGCGGCGTCCAGTGCATAGCGACTCGACTCGTCCCGTCACGGCGCGTCGGTGTGATGGCGCCCGTCGGTGCGGCCTCGGGTCAGCTGGACCGGTTCCGCTCGTTGTCCGTGCGGCTCGTGCCTGGCGCGGGTGGCTGCACGGTTCGAGCCCGCACCGCACGCTGCTGGAGCGGGTGGCTCTCCCGCTCACCATGTCGGCGCATCACGACTTCTTCGATGGCGACTCCTTTCGTGTTTGGCTCCGCTACTCCCGGCACTGCGCGCACCTGGGTTGACGACGCCGGCGGGCTGCTCAGTCCTCTCGTGTTGTCGCGGCTTTCCTTCGCAGTACGCGCCCCCGTCGGCCGGTGGCGATGCGGTGAGGCGAAATGACGCGCTGATTGCGACGGTGCGGCACCGAGGTAGCGGGCGAAGCGGTGACGGGGTGGGCGACGAGCCTGCGACGTGCCGGTGCGGTGCTGCGGTGCGGTGCTGCGGTGCGGTGCTGCGGTGCGGTGCTGCGGTGCGGTGCGGTGCGGTGCTGCGGTGCGGTGCTGCGGTGCGGTGCTGCGGTGCGGTGCTGCGGTGCGGTGCTGCGGTGCGGTGCGGTGCTGCGGTGCGGTGCTGCGGTGCGGTGCTGCGGTGCGGTGCTGCGGTGCGGTGCTGCGGTGCGGTGCTGCGGTGCGGTGCTGCGGTGCGGTGC